>NZ_JBWKFZ010000002.1:140567-571069 GCF_056433985.1 Streptomyces sp. NPDC044106 | reverse complement strand
CCTGCGCCTCGATCGGATCACCCAACGTCGTCCCCGTACCGTGACCCTCCACCACATCCACATCAGCAGCCACCAGCCCACCACTGGCCAACGCCTGTCGAATCACCCGCTCCTGCGACGGACCATTCGGCGCCGTCAAACCATTACTCGCACCGTCCTGATTCACCGCCGAACCCCGCACCACCGCCAGGACTTGGTGGCCGTTACGGCGCGCGTCCGAGAGTCGTTCGAGGAGGAGTACTCCGACTCCCTCGGAGAAGCCGACTCCGTCGGCGGCGGCCGCGTACGGCTTGCAGCGGCCGTCGGGTGACAGACCGCGCTGGCGCGAGAAGCCCGCGAACATGTCCGGGTCGGCCACGACGGAGACACCGCCCGCGAGGGCCAGGTCGCATTCGCCCTGGCGCAGTGCCTGTGCCGCGAGGTGGATGGAGACGAGGGACGAGGAGCACGCCGTGTCGACCGTCACCGCCGGGCCTTCCAAGCCGAAGGTGTAGGCGACCCGGCCGGACACCATGCTGCCGGTGCTCGCCAGGTAGGCGTAGCCCTCCAGTTGAGGGTCGGCCTCGGGGAAGGACTTGGCGTAGTCGTGGTTCATCAGACCGACGTATGTGCCGGTCAGGCTGCCCTTGAGCGTCGTCGGATCGATACCCGCACGCTCGAACACCTCCCACGACGCCTCCAGCAGCAAACGCTGCTGCGGATCCATCGCCAACGCCTCACGCCGATTGATCCCGAAGAACGCGGCGTCAAAATCCCCCGCGTCCGGCAGGAAACCGCCCTCGTCGGCGTAGCTGGTGCCGGGGTGGTCCGGGTCGGGGTGGAAGAGCCGTTCCAGGTCCCAGCCGCGGTCGGTGGGGAAGGCGCCCATCGCGTCCGTGCGGGCGTCGAGCAGGCTCCACAGGTCCTCGGCGGAGGTGACACCGCCGGGGAATCGGCAGGTCATGGCGACGATCGCGATCGGGTCGTCCGTGTCCGCCGTCGCCCGGCGTGAGCGTAGGACGACGGGGGCGGACGCCGATGCGGGTGCGGAGGCCGAGGCGCCTGCCAGGCGGTGCGCCAGGTGGGCGGCGAGGGCCTGGGGGGTGGGGTGGTCGAAGACGAGTGTGGCGGGGAGCCGTTCGCCGCAAGCGGCCGACAGCCGGTTGCGCAGTTCGACTGCCGTCAGCGAGTCGAAGCCCAGGTCCTTGAAGGCGACGTCGACCTTCACCTGGGCCGCCGACCCGTGGCCGAGCACGGCCGCGACGTACTCGCGTACGACATCGGTGAGGAGTTGCAGGCGGCCCTCCGCGTCGAGGCCCGCCAGGCGCCCCGCGAGGGCCCCGTCGGCGAGGCCCTCCGAGGCCACGCGCCGCCGGGTGCCGATGGCGGTGTCGGTGAGGGTGCGCAGGAGCGGGGAGAGGCCGTCGGTCACGGCGCGCGGGTCGAGGTCGGCCGCGACCACGTACGCGCGGTCGTGGGCCCGGGCGGCGTCGAACAACGCCAGGCCGCCTTCGTCGGTGAGCGCGGCAAAACCGGTGCGCTTCATGCGTGCCAGGTCCGTCCGGCTCAGCTCGCCCGTCATGCCGCTGGTCGCCTGCCACAGGCCCCAGGCGATGGAGAGGCCCGCGAGGCCCTGGGCCCTGCGGTGCTGGACGAGGGCGTCGCAGTACGCGTTGGCGGCGGCGTAGTTGGCCTGTCCGGGACTGCCGAGCGAGGCCGCCGCCGAGGAGAACACCACGAACAGGGCGAGGGGCGTCTCGCGTGTCGCCTCGTGCAGATGGCGCGCGGCGGTCGCCTTCGCTGCCCACACCCGCGCGAGGCTCTCGGGGGTCTGGGCAGTGACCACGGCGTCGTCCAGGACACCGGCGGCGTGGACCACCCCGGTCAGCGGATGCGCCGGGTCGACGGACGCGACCAGCTGGGCGACCGACTCCACGTCGCTGACGTCGGCCGTCGCGATGGTCACGGTGGCGCCCAACTCGGCCAGCTGCGACACGAGTTCCGCGCTCCCGGGTGCCGCGTCGCCCCGTCGGCTCGCGAGGAGCAGGTGGCGAGCCCCGCACTTGCGTACGAGGTGTTCGGCGACCAGTCGGCCCAGTACTCCGGTGCCGCCGGTGATGAGGATCGTCCCCCGCGGGTCGATGTCCGCCGACCCGCCGGACGTGCCGGAGCCGTTGGACGCGCCAGGCTCGGCGGCTGGTGTCATTCGGGGTTCGGCTCGGATGAGCCGCGGGACTCGTACCTCACCCTCGTGCACGGCGAGTTGGGGCTCGTCCAGGCGCGCCGCCATTATGGCCGCGGCGAGCGTGTCGTCCGGGCCCAGGTCGACCAGCGTGAAGCGGTCGGGGTGCTCGGACTGGGCACTGCGGACCAGGCCCCACGTTGCCGCGGCCGCCACGTCCACATCCACGTCCGCCCCACCATCGCCGTCCGTGCCGTCGCCCCCGCCGTCACCCTCGAAGGCCACCGCGCCCCGTGTCACCAGCACGAGGGGGGAGTCGGTGAGAGGTGCGGCGAGCCACGTCCGGACCAGGTCGAGGACTCGGGTGGCGAGGGCCAGGCCGTCGTCGCCGGAGTCGGGCGTGACGGGGGCGGCCACCAGCGACGGCACCGGAGCGCCGGCTTCGACGGACGCCAGCAGGGCGGGCAGGCTCGCGACGTCCTCGCCGAGGGTCACCCAGTCGGTGTTCTCGGGCGCGGTGTCAGGGGCGTTCTCGGGGGCGTTGCCAGTGACGCCCCCGGCTGCTGCCGCGACCGGCGTCCACTCCAGGTCGAACAGTCCGTGCCGGTCACGAGCCCCCGCCGCGGCGAGGCGGCCGGTGTCCGTGGGGCGGGAACGCAGATCCCGCACCGTGAGCACCGGTGCGCCCACGGCGTCGGCCACGGTGATCCGCAGGCCTTGGTCGATCCGGTCGCCGAGCAGGGTGAGCCGTACCCGGACCGTGGTGGCCCGCACAGCGTGCAGGGCCACGTCGTTCCAGGCGAACGGCAGCCAGACGTGTCCGGCTTCGGCGGCGGGGAGCAGCAGGGCCGCGGGCTGCAGAACCGCGTCGAAGAGGGCCGGGTGGATGCCGAAGCCGTCCGGTTCGCCGGCCTCCTTGGGCAGCGCCACCTCGGCCAGGACGTCGTTGCCGTGCCGCCACAGGGCGCGCACGCCCCGGAACGCGGGCCCGTAGCCGTATCCGGTCCGGTCGGCCCGCGCGTAGAGGTCGTCGAGGTCGGCCGGTTCGGCGCCGGCGGGGGGCCAGGGGCCGTCCAGGGCCTCGGCCGCGGCGTCCGCCGGCTCGGGGCCGAGCACGCCGGTGGCGTGGCAGGTCCAAGGGTGCGACGACGCGAAGGCGTCGTCGTCATCGGGGCGGGAGAACACGTGGACGTCGCGGCGGCCGTGGGCGTCGGCCGCTTCCACGACGACCTGGATCCGCAGGCCCCCGGAGTCGGGCAGGACGAGCGGCGTCTGCAGCGTCAGCTCCTCCAGGGCGGGGCAGCCCGCCTCGTCGGCAGCGCGCAGCACCCACTCCACCTGTGCGGCGCCGGGGACCAGTGCCTGGCCCACCACGGCGTGGTCGTCCAGCCAGGACGCCGACTGCCGGGAGAGACGGCCGCTCAGCAGGTGTACGTCACCGCCGGCGAGGCCGACGGAGGCACCGAGGAGCGGGTGTCCCGACGCGGCGAGGCCGAGCCCGGCGGGGTCGCCCGCCTTTCCGGCGGCGGGGGCGATCCAGAAGTCCTGACGCTGGAAGGCGTAGGTGGGCAGGTCGACGGTACGAGGAGCGGGGTCGGCCGGGAACCAGCGGCGCCAGTCGACGTCGGCGCCCGCCGTGAACGCCTGGGCGGCGGCGCGGGCGAGCTGGGTGGCGTCGCCGTGATCGCGCCGGAGCGTGGGGACAACGGTGGCGGAGACGTCCGCCCGTTCGATGAGCGCCTCCGTCGCCAGGTTGAGGACGGGGTGCGGGCTGACCTCGATGAACAGGCGGTACCCATCCGCAAGCAGCGCGTCGACCGTGTCGGCGAAACGTACCGTTCGACGCACGTTCCGCACCCAGTACGCGGAGTCCAGGGCGGTGGTGTCGGGGAGGTGTCCGCCGGTGACGGTGGAGTAGAAGGCGATGTCGGTGGGGGTGGGGTCGATGCCGGCGAGGCCCTCGGTGAGCTGGTCCATGATCGCGTCCAGCTGCGGTCCGTGCCCTGCGACGTCGGAGGCGACGGCGCGGGCGCGCAGGCCACGTTCCTTGGCGTCGGCGACGACGGCCTCGATACCCTCGGGCGGGCCCGAAATGACGGTGGACGAGGGGCCGTTGACGGCGGCGACGACGACGCCCGGGTGGCCGTCGATCAGTTCGGCGGCCTGCTCCTGGCTCATGCCGAGGGACGCCATGCCGCCGTGTCCGGACAGCTGTCGCAGCAGGATGCTGCGGACCGCGACGATACGCGCGGCCTCCTCCAGGGAGATCGCGCCGACGACGCATGCGGCGGCTATCTCGCCCTGTGAGTGGCCGACGACCGCGGCGGGCTCGATGCCCTGGTCGGCCCAGACGTCGGCGAGCGCGACCATGACGGCCCACAGCACCGGCTGGATGACGTCGATCCGGGACAGTTCCGTGCCGTCCGCGCGCAGCACGTCGGTCAGGGACCAGTCGACGTACGCGGAGAGTGCCTGCTCGCACTCGGCGATACGGGACGCGAACACGGGTGACTGGTCGAGTAGGTGGACTCCCATGCCCACCCACTGGCCGCCCTGTCCCGGGAACACGAGGACAGGTCCCGGGCCCTTCGCGCCCGCCGTGCCCGACACCACGTCCGGTGACACCTCGCCCGCCGCCAGCGACCGCAGGCCGGCGAGGAGTTCCGTGCGGTCCGCGCCGATGACGACGGCCCGGTTCTCGAACACCGATCGTGTGGTGGTGAGGGACCAGCCCACCTCGACGGGCGATGCCGATCGCAGGTCCGTCTCCACGTGCTCGGCCAGCCGGGCGGCCTGTGCCCGCAGCGCGTCCTCGCCGCGCGCAGAGACCACCCAGGGCACCACCGTGTCGGCCACCGGTCCAGCGGTCGTGGGCCGCTCGGTGGCCCCCTGGGGCGTCGTCCCCTGAGCCTCACCGGGCTCCGTAGGTTCCTTGAGCTCCGTGGGCGCCTCGGGCGCCTCCTCCAGGATAACGTGGGCGTTCGTCCCCGACATGCCGAAGGCGGACACGCCCGCGCGGCGCGGGCGTTCGCCGCGCGGCCACGGCACCGGTTCGCTCAGGAGCCTGACGGAGCCCGCGGACCAGTCGACGTGCGGGGTGGGCTCGTCGACGTACAACGTGGCGGGCAGCAGTTCGCGCCGCAGCGCCATCACCATCTTGATGACGCCCGCGACGCCCGCGGCGCCCTGCGGGTGACCGATGTTCGACTTGACCGAGCCGAGCCAGAGCGGCCGGTCCTCGTCCCGGTCACGGCCGTAGGTGGCGAGCAGGGCGCCGGCCTCGATGGGGTCGCCGAGCCTGGTGCCGGTGCCGTGCGCCTCGACCGCGTCGACCTCGGCGGCGCCCAGGCCCGCGTTGGCGAGGGCCGCCCGGATGACGCGTTCCTGCGAGGGGCCGTTGGGCGCGGTGAGACCGTTGCTCGCACCGTCCTGGTTGACGGCCGAGCCACGTATCACGGCCAGGACCTCGTGGCCGTTGCGGCGCGCGTCGGAGAGCCGCTCCAGCAGGAGCAGACCGGCGCCCTCGGAGAAGCCCGTACCGTCGGCCGAGGCCGCGAACGCCTTGGAACGGCCGTCGGGCGACAGCGCGCCCTGCCGCGAGAACTCGGTGAACGCGCCGGGCGTCGACATCACGGTCACGCCACCGGCCAGCGCCAACTCGCACTCGCCCATGCGCAGCGCCTGGGCCGCCAGGTGCATCGCGACCAGCGACGAGGAGCACGCCGTGTCGACACTCACCGACGGGCCCTCCAGGCCGAGGGTGAAGGAGATGCGGCCGGAGAGGACGCTGAGCGCGTTGCCGGTCAGCAGATGGCCCTCCACCGTCCTGTCGGGCTGCGCGCCGCCGAAGCCGAGCACTCCGGCCCCTACGTAGACGCCGGTGGCGGTGAGCTTCAGGTCCGCCGGGTCGATGCCGGCCCGTTCGAGGAGCTGCCAGGCGGTCTCCATCAGCACCCGCTGCTGCGGGTCCATGGCCAGCGCCTCGCGCGGGCTGATCCCGAAGAAGGAGGCGTCGAAGGCGGGGGCGTCGTGCAGGAACCCGCCGCGCCGCACGTAGCTGGTGCCGGGGTGGTCGGGGTCCGGGTGGTAGAGGCCCTCCAGGTCCCAGCCCCGGTTGGCGGGGAAGTCGCCGATGGCATCACCGCCCTCGGCCACCAGGTCCCACAGGGCCTCGGGCGTACGGGTGTCGCCGGGGAAGCGGCACGCCATGGAGACGATGGCGATCGGCTCCTGGGAACGCTCCTCCACCTCGCGTAGGCGCTGACGGGCCTGGCCCAGGTCCACGGTGACCCGCTTCAGGTACTGACGAAGCTTTTCTTCGTTACTCGCCATCGAACGTCACTTCTCCATCAGTGAAGGGCACCGGGGGTGGGGGAAGGTTGGGGGGCAGAGGGTCGCTGCTCTCGGTCGGTAGGGCGGTAGAGCGGTAGGGCGGTAGGGCGGTAGTTCAAGCGGCAGGTCGGCAGGTCATAGTTCGCGGTCGATGAACTCGAACATCTCGTCGTCGGAGACGTCGTCGAGTGCCTCCAGGCCCGCCACGCCCGCCGCTCCGGCCGCGGCACCGGCCCCCGCGCCGTTCACCTTCGCCAGCAAGGTGTTGAGGCGCCTGGTGACCCGGCCGCGCGCGTCGTCGTCGAGGGCCTGACCGAGGGCGTCCAGGGTGGACTCGATCCTGCCGAGTTCGTTGAGTACGGGGTCCGCGGCGTCCTTGAGGGGCGGCGGGGCGCCGTCGGGCGACAGGCGCTCAAGGAGGTGTTCGACGAGTGTGGCGGACTCCGGGTAGTCGAAGACGAGCGCCGCGGGCAGCTTGAGGCCGGTCGCCGCGGCCAGCCGGTTGCGCAGTTCCACGGCGGTCAGGGAGTCGAAGCCGAGCTCCTTGAACGAGGTGTCCGGGCGGACGGCGTCGTGGTCGGTGTGCCCGAGGACGCCTGCGACGTGTGTCCGGACGAGGTCGAGCAGCAGTCGGCGCCGTTCGGCGGGCGGCAGTCCGGCGAGCCGGGTGGCGAGACCGGCCGCCGCGGCGGCCGGAGCGCCCGCCGCCGCGGTCCGCCGGGCGCTCCGGCCGCCCGGAACCGTGGCGGCGATGGCGCGCAGGAGGACGGGCCGGGCATCGGTGGGCTGCGCGGCGACGGCTCGCGCGTCGAGGTCCAACACGACGACGTTCGGCCGGCCGTGGGCGCGGGCGGCGTCGAGCAGCGCCAGTGCGCGCTCGGTGGTCAGCGGGGTGAACCCGGTGCGTTTCATGCGTGCCAGGTCGGTCTCGCCCAGATGCCCGGTCATGCCGCTCGCGGTCCGCCACAGGCCCCAGCCGATGGAGAGGCCGGTCAGTCCCTCGGCCCGGCGGCGCTGGACGAGGGCCTCGGCGTAGGCGTTGGCGGCCGCGTAGTTGGCCTGGCCAGGGCTGCCGAGGGTCGCGGCTGCCGAGGAGAACACCACGAACAGGCCGAGCCGCATCCCGCGTGTCGCCTCGTGCAGATGGCGCGTCGCGGCCGCCTTCGCGGCCCACACCCGGGCGAGCCGGTCGGGGGTCTGCGCGGTGACGACCGCGTCGTCCAGGACGCCGGCGGCATGGATCACTCCGGTCAGCGGGTGCGCCGGGTCCGTCCTGCCGACGAGCTCCGCCACGACATCCGCGTCACTGACATCGGCCGCGACTACGCTCACCTCGGCGCCCAACCCCCTTAGCCGCACCGCCAGTTCAGAGCTTCCGGGCGCCTCGGGTCCACGCCTTCCGGCCAGCAGCAGATGCCGTACGCCCCACCGCGTGACCAGGTGCTCGGCCACGGCGGCAGCGAGGACACCGGTACCTCCGGTGATGAGCACCGTGCCGTCCGGGTCGAGAGCGGGCGGGATCTCCAGCACCAGCTTGCCGGTGTGCTTGGCCTGACTCATGAACCGGAAGGCGTCCCGCGCCCGCCCCAGCGGCCAGGACGTGACCGGCGGCGGGGCCAGAGCGCCGGAGGCGAACAGCTCTCCCAGCTCCGCCAGCATCACCCCGATCCGTTCGGGTCCGGCGTGCGGCACGAGGTCGAAGGCCCGGTACCAGGCGCCCGCGTGGTCGGCCGCGACCCGGTCGGGGTCCCGTTTGTCGGTCTTGCCCATGTCGACCATGCGTCCGCCCTCGGCGAGCAGGCGCAGCGAGGCGTCGGTGAACTCCCCCGCCAGGCTGTTGAGTACGACGTCCACGCCCCGCCCGCCCGTTGCCTCCCGCAGGACCTGCTCGAAGCCGAGATCGCGGGACGACGCGCGGTGGGCCGTGTCGATGCCCATGCCGTCGAGCACACCGTGCTTGCCGGGGCTCGCGGTGGCGTACACCTCGGCGCCCAGATGGCGGGCGATCTGGACGGCGGCCATGCCCACGCCGCCGGTACCGGCGTGGATGAGCAGCGACTCACCCGCTTGGAGGCGCCCGAGGTCGACCAGCCCGTACCAGGCCGTCAGGAACGCCACGGGCACCGCTGCCGCCTCCCGCAGACTCCAGCCCTCCGGCACCGGGACGACCATCCGGGCATCCGCGACCGCCAGCGGGGCGAACGCGCCCTCGAAGAGGCCCATCACACGGTCACCGACCGACAGATGGGTCACGCCGGGCCCGACCTCCGTCACATGGCCCGCGCCCTCGCTCCCGGCGAAGGTGCCCTTGTCGGGGTACATGCCCAACGCGATCAGCACGTCGCGGAAGTTCATGCCCGCCGCCCGTACGGCGATCCGCACCTGACCGGCCTCCAACGGTGCGAGCGCCTCCGGGGCGTCGATGACCGACAGGTTCTCCAGGGTGGCGGTGCCCGAGGTGCCGAGACGCCAGACGGAGGCGCCGGCCGGGGGGACCAGCTCTTCGGGCGCGCCCGCGGGCATCATCCTGGGGACGAGCACGGAGCCGCTGCGTAGGGCGAGTTGGGGCTCGTCGAGGTCTTCGACGGCTTGACGCAGCAGGGTTTGCGGCAGCTCGCCGCCGCCCAAGCCATCCAGGCCGTCCAGGCGGTCCAAGCCGCCCACCGCGGCACCGGGCTCGACGTCGAGCAGGGCCAACCTGCCCGGGTTCTCCGACTGCGCGGTGCGCACCAGGCCCCACACGGCCGCGGCGGAGGCATCCACGTCCGCATCGCCATGGGTGGCCACCGCGCCCCGCGTCACCACGAGGAGCCGCGAGTCCGCCAGCTCCGGCACGGCCAGGAACTCCTGCACCAGCGCGAGGACCCGCTCGACGACCGGCATGCCACCGTCACCGGCGGAGGCCTCGACGGGAGCGAGCACCGCCCAGGGCACGTCGCCGCCACCCGTCGGCACCACGTCGGCCGGACCGGCTCCGTTCGTCAGCCCGACCCAGCCGCCGCCGTCCGGCGCGGCGGCCCGCGGCGCGGGGAGCGGCGTCCACTCCACGGTGTAGAGCCCGTCGACACCGGTGTTGACGGCGGACGCCAGTTGCCGGGGGTCGGCCGCGCGCAGTGTCAGCGCGTCGGCCCTCAGAACGGGCGCGCCGGTACCGTCGGCGATCTCGACCCGCAGCTCCCGCTCGGCCGCATCCCCCTGCGGGCTGAGCCGGACACGGACGTGGGTCGCACCGTCCGCACTCAGGGACACCCCGCGCCACGCGAACGGCAGCCACATCTGTCCGTCGCCGGGCCGGTCGAGGAGCATGAGCGGGTGCAGGGCGGCGTCGAGCAGGGCGGGGTGAATCCCGAACCCGTCGCGTGTGCCCGCCTGTTCGGGCAGCTCAACCTCGGCGAGCAGATCAGAGCCGTGCCGCCACAGCGCCCGCAGCCCTTGGAACGCCGGTCCGTACGCGTATCCGGCCTCCGAGGCCCGCGCGTAGAAGTCCGCGACGTCCACCGCTTCGGCACCGGACGGCGGCCACTCGCCTGCCACCTGCGGCTCCGCAGGCACAGGTTCAGGGCTCACCGCGCCAACGGCATGGCACAGCCAAGCGGAGCCGCCATCCGCTCGGTCCAGTCGCGAGTACACGTGTACGTCACGTCGGCCGTCCTCGTCCGCCGCCCCCACGGTCACCTGGATCTGTAGCCCGCCGGAGTCGGGGAGTATCAGGGGCGCCTGGAGCAGCAGCTCGTCCAGGGTGGCGCAGCCCGCCTCGTCCGCCGCTCGCAGCGCCCACTCGACCATCGCCGCACCGGGCACGAGGGCCGTTCCGGCCACCACGTGTTCGGCCAGCCATGAGGGCGCCTTGGGCGTGAGCCGCCCGGTGAGCACGTACGAGTCGGACTCGGCGAGCTCCACGCAGGCGCCCAGCAACGGATGACCGACGGAGGACATCCCGAGGCCTGCGGCGTCACCCGTGCCTGCGGTGGGTTCCTCCAGCCAGTAGTGCTGGTGCTGGAAGGCGTAGGTGGGGAGGTCGACGGTACGGGGGGTGGGGTCGGCCGGGAACCAGCGCCGCCAGTCGATGTGGGCGCCTGCGGTGAAGGCGTGTGCGGCGGCGCGGGTGAGCTGGGTGGTGTCGCCGTGGTCGCGGCGAAGGGTGGGGACGACGGTGGCGGAGACATCCGCCTGCTCGATGGTCTCCTCCATACCGAGGTTGAGGACGGGGTGGGGGCTGGCCTCGATGAAGAGCCGGTAGCCGTCGGCCAACAGCGTCTCGATGGTGTCGGCGAAGCGGACGGGCCGGCGAAGGTTGGTGACCCAGTAGGCGGTGTCGAGGGCAGTGGTGTCGGCAAGCCGTTCCGCGGTCACCGTGGAGTAGAACGCCACGTCCGTACGGGAGGGCCGGATGTCGGCGAGACGCTCGGTGAGCAGGTCGTGGAGCTGGTCGATCTGAGGGCCGTGGGAGGCATACCCGACGTCGATGACCCGGGCGCGCAGGCCACGTGCCTCGGCATCCGCCACGACAGCGGCCACATGCTCGGGCGGGCCGGAAATCACCGTAGACGAGGGCCCATTGACGGCGGCGACGCACACGCCGGGCCGGTCGTCGCCGATCAACTCAGCCGCTTCCTCCGCACTCACCCCCAGCGAGGCCATGTCCCCGTGCCCCTGCAACTGCCTCAGCGCCTCACTGCGTACAGCAACGATCCGCGCCGCATCCTCCAACGACAGCGCACCGGCCACACATGCGGCGGCCATCTCGCCCTGCGAGTGACCGATCACAGCAGCGGGCTTGATGCCGCAGTCCGCCCACACGGCCGCCAGCGACACCATCACCGCCCACAACACCGGCTGCACCACCTCAACCCGGGACAGCTCACTCCCGTCCCCCCGCAGCACCTCCGTCAACGACCAGTCCACATACGCCGACAACGCCCGCTCACACTCAGCAATCCGACCCGCGAACACAGGCGACTCATCCAGCAGCCGAGCCCCCATCCCCACCCACTGCGACCCCTGCCCCGGAAACACCAACACCGGACCGGCACCGGAAGCCCCCCGCACAGCCCCTTCGACCACATGCGCCGACGGCTCACCCGCAGCCAGCGAACGCAACCCCGCCACAAGCTCCGCACGCTCCCGGCCCACCACCACAGCCCGGTTCTCGAACACCGACCGCGTCTTGACCAGCGACCAGCCGACTTCCGCCGACGCTGCCGCCGAGGTGCTCAGTGAATCCGCAGTCGCCAGGAACTCGCTCAGCCGACGCGCCTGTTCCCGCAATGCGGCCTCGCCACGTCCGGACACCACCCACGGCACCACAGCCCCGGGCGCCTCCTGCGACACCTCGGGAACCGTCTCCTCCGGCGCATCCTCCGGCGCTTCCTCCAGGATCAGATGCGCGTTCGTCCCCGAGATACCGAAGGACGACACCCCGGCGCGGCGCGCACGTTCGCCGCGCGACCACGGGACCGGTTCGGTCAGCAGGCGTACTCCGCCTCCTTGCCACTCCACGTGGGGGCTCGGCTCGTCGGCGTGCAGGGTGGTGGGCAATTGCTCGTGGCGCAGCGCCATCACCATCTTGATGACACCGGCGACGCCCGCCGCAGCCTGCGTATGGCCGATGTTCGACTTGATCGAACCGAGCCACAACGGCCGTTCCGCATCGCGCTCTTGGCCGTACGTCGCAAGGAGCGCCTGCGCCTCGATCGGGTCGCCCAGCGTCGTGCCGGTGCCGTGCGCCTCCACCGCGTCGATGTCTTCGGGGGCGTGGCCCGCGCCGGACAGGGCGGCGCGGATGACGCGTTCCTGGGAGGGGCCGTTCGGGGCCGTCATGCCGTTGCTGGCGCCGTCCTGGTTGACCGCCGAGCCGCGCAGCAGGGCCAAAACCTTGTGGCCGTTGTGGCGGGCGTCGGAGAGGCGTTCCAGGACGACGAGTCCGGCGCCCTCGCCCCAGCCCGTGCCGTCGGCCGCGGCGGCGAACGGCTTGCAGCGGCCGTCGGGGGCCAGGCCGCGCTGGCGCGAGAACTCGACGAAGGTGTTCGGGGTCGCCATGACGGTCGCGCCGCCGGCGAGCGCCAGGTCGCATTCTCCCTGCCGCAGCGACTGGGCCGCCAGGTGCATCGCGACCAGTGAGGAGGAGCAGGCGGTGTCCACCGTGATGGCGGGGCCTTCCAGGCCGAAGGTGTAGGCGATCCGGCCGGAGGCGACGCTCGGTGTGCTGCCGGTCATGATGCGGCCCTCGAAGCCGTCCGGTTTGCGGGCGAGGAAGCGGGAGCCGTAGTCGTCGTACATGATCCCGGTGATGACGCCGCAGGAGGTGCCCCGCAGGGCGGCCGGGTCGATGCCCGCGTGTTCGAAGGCCTGCCAGGCGGTTTCGAGCAGCAGTCGCTGCTGCGGGTCGGTGGCCGCTGCCTCGCGCGGGCTGATGCCGAAGAACCCTGCGTCGAACCGGGCGGCGTCGTAGAGGAAGCCGCCTTCGCGGGTGTAGCTGTGGCCGACCCGGTCGGGGTCGGGGTCGAACAGTGTGTCCGTGTCCCAGCCGCGGTCCTCGGGGAACGGGCCGACGGCGTCGGTGCCACTCGCCACGAGCTGCCACAGCTCTTCGGGGGAGGTCACGCCGCCCGGGTAGCGGCAGGCCATGCCGACGATGGCGATGGGGTCGTCGTCGGTGGCCGTGGTGCGTGCCGTCGGCGCGAGGGCGGCCGGGGCCGTGTGCCGGTCGCCGTCGGGCAGGAGGCTGCGCAGGTGGCGTACGAGGGCGTTGGGGCTGGGGTGGTCGAAGATGAGGGTGGCCGGGAGCCGGATGCCGGTGGCGGTGGAGAGGCGGTTGCGCAGTTCCAGGGCGGTGAGCGAGTCGAAGCCCAACTCCTGGAATGCGCGGCCCAGTTCGATGGCGTGCGGGGAAGGGTGGGCCAGGACGGTCGCGATGTGCTCGCGGATGAGTTCGCTGAGTGCGCGGTCGCGGTCGGCGTCGGTCAGGCGGGCGAGCCGGGCGCTCCATGAGGTGGGCGCGCTCTCTTCGGCGGTGGCGGCGGTGGCGGCGGTGGGGCGCGGGGCTCGTACCAGGCCGCGCAGGGCGGGCTGCAGGGTGCGGGCGGCGGCCTGGCCGCGCAGCACGGCCCGGTCGAAGCGGGTGGCGAGGACCGTGGGGTGCGGGGAGCGGAGAGCCGCGTCGAAGAGGGCGAAGGCCCGGCCGTCGTCGAGGCCGCGCACTCCGGTACGGAGGATGCGGGCGCGGTCGGCCTCGGCGAGCCGGGCGGCCATGCCTCCGGACGCCGACTCCCACAGGCCCCAGGCGACCGAGGTGGCGGCCAGGCCGCGGGCGCGCCGGTGCTCGGCGAGGGTGTTGAGGAAGGCGTTGGCGGCGGCGTAGTTGGCCTGGCCTGCGTTGCCGATGACGGAGGCGCCGGAGGAGAAGAGGACGAAGGCCGCGAGGTTCATGTCGCGGGTGAGTTCGTGCAGGTGCCAGGCCGCGTCGGCCTTCGGTGCGAGGACGGTGTCGAGCCGGTCGGGCGTCATCGCCGCGATGAGGCTGTCGTCGATGACTCCCGCGGCGTGGACGACGGCGGTGAGCGGATGCGCGGCGGGAATGTCGGAGAGGAGTCCGGTCAGCGCGTCGGGGTCGGTGATGTCGCAGGCCGCGGCGCGCACGTCGACGCCGTCACCGAGGTCGGCGAGCTCGGCGCGCAGCTCCGCGACGCCTTCGGCGGCTTCGCCCCGGCGGCCGGCGAGGAGCAGGTGGCGGGCGCCGTGTGCGGTGGCCAGGTGCCGGGCGACGGCCCGGCCGAGCCCGCCGGTGCCGCCGGTGATGAGGACGGTGCCCTCGGAGGCGATGGGCGGGGCAGAGGTGTCGGGGCGGGGCGGGGTGACGGCGAGGCGCGGCACGAGTGCGGTGCCCGCGCGGAGGGCGAGTTCCGGCTCGGCGTGGCTGACCGCGGCAGCCAGGGCGGACGGCAGCGCGCGGCGTGACGCGGCATCCTGGTCGATGTCCACCAGCAGGACGCGGTCCGGCTGCTCGGCCTGGGCGGCGCGGACCAGCCCCCAGAGGGGCGCGGTGGTCAGGTCGGCGGGGCCGTCGCCGGTGCGGGCGGTGACGGCACCGCTGGTGAGGATGACGAGCCGGGCGGCGGTGAGGCTGTCCGCGGCGAGCCAGTCGCGCAGCAGCTCCAGGGCGCGCAGGGCGTGGGCCCGTAGCTGGGTGGGGACGCCTGCCACGCCCCCCTCACGGGTGGGGGTGGCCGTCGTGCCGTCGACCTCTGCGGGGAAGGGAGCGAAGACGAGATCCGGCTCGGGTTCGCCGTTCGCGACGGCGGCCGTCAGGGCGGACAGGTCCGGGTGGTGGGCGGCGGGGCCGATTCCCGTGTCGTCGGAGCCGAGTACGGCCCAGGTTCTGCCGGTGAACGCCTCGTCCGCCAGCGGGAGTTGCTGCCAGTCCAGGTGGTACAGGGGTGAGGTCGTGGTGGGGCGGGCGGCGCGCCAGCGGTCGGCGGGGATCAGGCGCAGCCGCAGGGCGTCGATGGTGGCGACCGGGGCGCCCTCGGGGTCCGTCAGCGTCAGCCGCAGCTGGTCGTCGCCGCGGGGGCTGAGGCGGGCCAGCAGGCGGGTGGCGCCGGTGGCGTGCTGGCGTATGTCGCTGAAGGAGAACGGCAGCCGGACCGGGGCCTCCGCCTCCCCCTCACCGTCGTGGTAGAGCTCGTCGACGGCGTGCAGGGCGGCGTCGAGCAGGGCGGGGTGCAGGCCGAACGCGTCGGCTTCGGCGCGCTGTTCGTCAGCGAGGCGGACGTCGGCGTACAGGTCGTCGCCGTGCCGCCAGGCGGCGTGGACGGCGCGGAAGGCGGGCCCGTAGTGGTAGCCCTGCGCGTCGAGGCGGTCGTACAGCGCGTCGACGTCCAGAGCGGTGGCTTCGGCGGGCGGCCAGGGCGCGGCATCGGGCGCGGACGGTTCGGTGGCCGGGCCCGCTGCGAGGACGCCGGTGGCGTGGCGGCGCCAGCTGTGGTGTCCCGCGCTGTCGCCGCCGTCGTCGGCATCGGTATCGGCCCCGGCTCCGCTTCCACTTCCCCTGTCGGTGCCGGTGTTGTCGTCGGCTGGGCGGGTGTGGACGGTGAGGGTACGGCGACCGGACGCGTCCGGGGCGGTGAGGGCGACCTGTATGTGAACGGCGCCGGAAGCGGTACCGACACCGGGAGCGGTACCGATATCAGGACCAGTACCGATACCAGTACCGGCGCCCGCCTCGTCGAGCAGCAGCGGGCTTTCCAGGGTCAGATCGTCGACGGTGTCGCAGTCGGCGTACCGCCCCGCGAGCAGGGCGAGTTCGACGAAGGCGGTGGCGGGCAGCGGTACGCCGCCCGCGATGGTGTGGTCGGCGAGCCACGGGTGCGTACGCAGGGACAGGCGTCCCGCGAGCAGGAGGCCGCCGTCTGCCTGCCGGATGACGGCGGGCAGGAGCGGGTGGCCGGTTTCGTGGAGGTCGGCGGCGCGGGCGGGTGCGGCGACGTCGGGAGTCGTACGCCAGTAGCGCCGACGCTGGAAGCGGTAGGTGGGGAGCGGCAGTTGCGCGGCCCCGGCCGGGACGAGGGAGGTGAAGTCGGCGGTGTGGCCGTCGGTGTGCAGCGCGGCGACGGCGCTCAGGAGCGTGCGTGTCTCGTCGTGTCCGGCGCGCAGGACGGCGGTCACGACTGGCGCGGCCTCCTCGGCGGCGTCGGTGCCGGTGCCCGTGTCGGTGTCGTCCGCCGGAACCGCCCGGCCCGGGAGGCAGTCCTGGACCATGGTGGCGAGGACGGGGTCGGGCCCCAACTCCACGTACCGCACGACGTTCTGGCCGTCGAGCGTGACCAGCCCGTCGAAGAAGCGCACGGGGCGGCGGACGTGCCGCACCCAGTACTCGGGGTCGGTCAGGAGTTCCGCGTCGGCGAGTCGGCCGGTGAGGTTGGAGACGACGGGCAGCGTCGGTGGGTGGAGAGTCAGCGTGCGGACCACGCGCCGGAAGTCGTCGAGCATCGGCTCGATGAGCGGCGAGTGGAAGGCGTGGCTGACGTTGAGGCGCTTGGTCTTCACTCCGCCGGTCTTCCGTTCACCGTCCTTTGGTCCCCGCCCCCGCAGGGCCCGTTCGAGCTCCGTGACGGCGGTGGCCTCGCCCGAGACGACGACGGCGGTGGGGCCGTTGACTGCGGCGAGGGAGAGACGCTCCTCCTTCCCTTCGAGCAGCGGGAGCACGTCGTCCTCGGCCGCCTGGACGGCGAGCATGGCGCCGCCGGGGGGCAGGGCCTGCATGAGGCGACCGCGCGCCGCGACCAGTTTGCAGGCGTCCGGCAGGGAGAACACTCCGGCCACGTGTGCGGCGGCGATCTCGCCCACGGAGTGCCCGGTCAGCTGAGTGGGCTTGATACCGAAGGAGGTGACCAGGCGGTACAGGGCGACTTCGAGGGCGAACAGGGCGGCTTGGGTCACCCCGGTCCCGTGCAGCGCCGCCGCCTGCGCGGTGTCGGCTGCGGCGAACAGGACGGGCTTCAGCGGCTGGTCGAGCAGCGGGTCCAGGTGGGCGCAGATCTCGTCCAAGGCATCGGCGAAGACGTCGAAGTCCGCGTACAACTGAGCGCCCATGCCGGTGCGTTGGCTGCCCTGACCGGTGAACAGGAAGGCGGTGCCGCCGGGCCTCGCCGGGCCCGCGGCGCGGGTGAGGGCGGGGTGGGAGCGGCCCGCGGCGAGGGCTGCCAGCGCTGCGGCACACGCGTCGTGGTCGTCGCCGAGCACCACGGCGCGGTGCTCGAACAGGGTGCGGCGCAGCAGTGTCGCGCCGATGTCGGGCGCGGGGCTTTCGGGCCGGGCGGTGAGGTACCCGGCCAGCGCGTCGGCCTGGGCGCGCAGTGCGGCGGGGGTGCGGGCGGAGAGCAGCCAGGGCAGCGGCCGCCGTTCGGCGGTCTGCGGGAGTTCCGCAGTCTGCGGGCGTTCGACGGTCTGCGGGAGTTCGGCGTTCAGCAGCCGGGTGACGGGCCGTGGCGCGGCGCCTTCATCGGGGGCGCTCTCGGCGGCTGTCGGTTCGGCGCCGGTCGGAGGTGCCTCTTCGAGGATGAGGTGGGCGTTGGTGCCGGAGATGCCGAAGGAGGAGATGCCCGCCCTGCGGACCCGGCCGTCCCCCTGCGGCCAGTCGACCGGTTCGGTGAGCAGGCGTACCGCGCCCGACTCCCAGTCGGCGTGCGGGGTGGGCTCGTCGGCGTACAACGTCGCGGGCAGCGTCTGGTGCCGCAGTGCCTGGACCATCTTGATCAGGCCCGCGGCGCCCGCCGCGCCCTGGGTGTGGCCGATGTTGGACTTGACCGAGCCGAGCCACAGCGGCCGGCTCCCGTGCCGTTCCTGCCCGTACGTGGCGAGGAGCGCGTCGGCCTCGATGGGGTCGCCGAGCCGGGTGCCGGTGCCGTGCGCCTCGACCGCGTCGACCTCCGCGGGCGAGAGCCGCGCCCCGGCGAGGGCGGCGCGGATGACCCGCTGCTGGGCGGGGCCGTTGGGGGCGGTCAGGCCGTTGCTGGCGCCGTCCTGGTTGACGGCGGAGCCGCGGATGACGGCGAGCACCCGGTGGCCCGCGCGGCGGGCGTCGCAGAGGCGTTCCAGTACGAGGAGTCCGGCGCCCTCGGAGAAGGCGGTGCCGTCGGCGGCGGCCGCGAAGGGCTTGCAGCGGCCGTCGGCGGCCAGGCCCCGCTGGCGGGAGAACTCGGTGAACACGTACGGGTTGGTCATGACCGTGACGCCTCCCGCGAGCGCCAGGTCGCACTCCCGGCGGCGCAGCGCGTGGGCGGCCAGGTGCACGGCGACCAGCGACGACGAGCAGGCGGTGTCAATGGTCACCGCCGGGCCTTCAAGGCCGAAGGTGTAGGCGAGTCGGCCCGAGAGGACGCTGGGGGCGCTGCCGGTGACGAGGTGGCCCTCGGCCGCCGGGTCGATGTGCGGGGTGCCGAAGCCGGGCAGCGCGGCCCCCGCGTACACGCCGGTGCGGCTCCCCCGCAGGGACCGCGGGTCGATGCCCGCACGCTCCAGGGCCTCCCAGGCGCACTCCAGGAGCAGCCGCTGCTGCGGGTCGAGTACGGCGGCCTCGCGCGGGCTGATGCCGAAGAACTCCGGGTCGAAGAGGTCGGCGTCGTGGAGGAACCCGCCCTCGCGGGCGTAGCTCGTCCCCGGGTGGTCGGGGTCGGGGTGGAAGAGCCGCTCCAGGTCCCAGCCCCGGTTGTCGGGGAAGGGGCCCAGCGCGTGGCCGCCCGCGGAGACCAGGTCCCACAGGTCCTCGGGGGTGCGGATGCCGCCGGGGTAGCGGCAGGCCGTCTCCACGACGGCCACCGGTTCCTGGTCGCGCTCCTCGGCCTCGCGCAGCCGCTGTCGGGTGGCGTGCAGGTCCGCGGAGACACGCTTGAGGTAGTCGACCAGCTTCTCTTCGCTCACCATGTGCGCTTTAGCTCCCCGCCCGTGATCGCGGGGTGCGCCGCCGCCATGCGGCTCACACCCCGAGTTCGTTGTCGATGAAGTCCAGTACCTGCTCGGCGGTGGCCGTCTCCAGCTGGTCCGCCGCGTCGTCACCGCCCGCGCCGGTCGCCGTAGCTGATGTGGCCGATGCAGCTGATGCGCCTGATGCACCTGATGCGGTTGCCGTCGCCGTCGTCGCTGTCGCCGTCGCCGTCGCCGCTGTGAAGTGCGCGAGCAGCGCCTCCAGGCGGGCTGCGACCGCCGCCTGGTCCAGGCCCTGCGCGAGGGCGGCCGACAGGGTGTGCTCGACCCGTGCCACCTCTTGCAGGACCTGGGCGGTGGCGTCACCGGCCTGGGCCCGCGCCCCGTCGGGGGTGAGGCGTTCAGCGAGGTGGGCGGCGAGCAGGTGGGCTTGCGGGTAGTCGAAGACCAGGGCCGCGGGCAGCTTCAGGCCGGTCGCGGCGGCGAGCCGGTTGCGGAGTTCGACGGCGGTCAGGGAGTCGAGACCGAGCTCCTTGAACGGCGTGTCCACCTGCACCGACTCGGGATCGGCGTGACCGAGCACTCCTGCCGCGTGGGTGCGCACCAGGCCGGTGAGGAGTTCCCGTCGCCCGTCCGGGGTGAGGGCGGCGAGCCTGCTCCCCCAGTCCTCCGCCCCGGCGGCCGCGGTCGCCGCCGCGGTGGGGCGGGCGGCAGCCGGTGTCCCCGTGGCCGCGAGGGCGCGGAGCACGGCGGGAACGGCGTCGGGAGTCGCGCCGGAGCCGGCCGGTACGCGGGTGTCCAGGTCCATGGCGAGGAGGTCGGGGCGCCCGTGGGCGCGCGCGGCGGCCAGCAGGGCGCAGCCGCGGGCGGCGCTGGTCGGCTTGATGCCGTACCGGTCGATGCGGGCCCGGTCGGCGGCGGACAGTGTCCCGGTCAGGCCACTGGTGGTCTCCCACAGCCCCCACGCCACGGACAGTCCAGGGCGCCCCTGCGCCCGGCGGTGTACCGCCAATGCGTCGCAGTAGGCGTTGGCAGCCGCGTAGTTGGCCTGCCCAGGGGTGCCCAAGGTGGAGGCGAAGGAGGAGAACATCACGAAGAGCCCGAGCCTCATATCCCTTGTCGCCTCGTGCAGTTGCTGTGCGGCGGCGGCCTTGGCCGCCCACACGCGGGCAAGGCTTTCGGGGCTCTGCGATCCGATCAGGGCGTTGTCGAGTACGCCCGCGGCGTGTACGACACCGGTCAGCGGATGCGCCGGATCGATTCCCGCGATCAGCGACGCGACCGTGCCGGGCTCGCTCAAGTCGGCCGCGACGAAGGTGGCCTCGGCGCCCAACTCGGCGAGTCGCTTCCCCAGTTCGTTCGCTCCATCGGCGGCGGGTCCACGGCGGCCGGCGATCAGCAGGTGCTTGCTCTCGCCGGTACGCGCCAGGTGTTCGGCCACGGTGGCGCCGATGGTCCCGGTGCCGCCGGTGATGAGGACGGTGCCCTCGGGGTCGAGCCGCGCGGGTACGTCGAGGACCAGCTTGCCGGTGTGCTTGGCCTGGCTCATGAACCGGAACGCCTCCCTCGCCCGCCCCAGGGGCCACCCGGTGACCGGCAGCGGCTCCAGCGCACCGGAGGCGAAGAGTTCACCGAGCCGGTCGAGCATCTGCCCGAGCCGCTCGGGCCCGGCGTCGGCGACCAGGTCGAAGGCCCTGTAGGCCACCCCGGGGTGTACCGACCCGATGAATTCGGGCTCACGGAGATCGCTCTTGCCCATCTCCACGAACCGGCCGCCGTCGCCGAGCAACCGCAGGGAAGCATCGATGAACTCGCCGGTGAGGCTGTTGAGTACGACATCCACGCCACGCCCGCCCGTGGCCCGCCGGACGGCGTCCTCGAAGGCGAGATCCCGCGAGGAGGCCCGATGTTCGGCGTCGATGCCCATCGCTTCGAGCGCGGCGTGCTTGCCGGGACTGGCGGTGGCGAAGACTTCCGCGCCCAGGTGACGGGCGATCCGCACCGCCGCCATCCCCACACCGCCCGTACCGGCATGGATCAGCACACGCTCCCCCGGCCGCAAGCCCGCAAGCTCCACGAGGCCGTACCAGGCCGTCAGGAACGCGGCGGGGGCAGCGGCAGCCCGACGCACGTCCCAGCCGGCCGGGACAGGGGCAAGCATGCGCGCGTCGGCGACGGCCCACGGGCCGAAAGCGCCGTCCAGCATGCCCATCACACGGTCGCCGACCGACAGACGCGTCACGCCGGGCCCGACCTCCGTCACGACACCGGACGCCTCGGTGCCGGGCAGCGCGCCCTGGTCCGGGTACATGCCCAGCGCGATCAGTACGTCACGGAAGTTGATCCCTGCCGCGTGCACAGCGATCCGCACCTGCCCCTGCTCCAACGGGCGCAGCACCTCGTCACAGGCCTCCGCCACGACCGCGTCCAGCGTCCCGGACACTCCGGCGACCAGGCGCCAGGCCCTCGCTCCGGGCAGCGGCGCCAGCTCGGCGGGGCTGTCGGCGCGGGCCCAGCGGGGTACGAGTACGCGGGGGCCGCGCAGAGCCAGTTGGGGTTCACGGGTGTTGATGGCGTGTTGGACCGCCGCCAGGAGGGAGGGGTGGGGGCCGTCGGGCGCACCCGGAGCGTCGAGTGGCCCTGCGGTGTCGAGTGGTCCGGCAGTAGCGAACGGTCCGGCGGTGTCGAGCAGTATGAGCCGGTCCGGGTGCTCCGACTGCGCGCTGCGCACCAGGCCCCATACGGCCGCACCCGCCGGGGCCACGGAGCCGATGGGATCCGCCTCCACCGAGTCCATGGGTTCCACCGAGCCACCCATGGGGTCCTCCGCATGCACGGAACCGGACGCGTCCACCGCGCCCCGCGTCACGAAGACCAGGTGCGCCTGATCCAGACTCGGCGTGGCCAGGAACTCCTGGACGACACTCAGCACCCGCCCCACCACGTCGAGCCCGTCCTCACCGGCGGTGTCCACGGGAGCGAGGACCAGGGATGGCGAGGGGGCGGAGTCGGGGAGAGCGCCGAGAGTACGCACGTCCCGGCAACGGTCCAGGCCACTCAACGCCCGGCCGGTACCGTCCAGTTCGCGGAGCACAACATACCCGGACATGTCCCGCGCACCGTCATCCTCAGCGGCCGGTACGGGAAGCGGCGTCCACCGCAGTTCGTAGAGCCCGTCCGTGCCGGGCCCCGCCGTGGCCCGCACCTGCTGGGCGCTGGTGGAGCGCAGCCGCAGCTCCGCCACGTCCAGCACGGGGCCACCGGCGGGATCGGTCACCGTCAGCGACACCGTCTCCTCGCCGCCGCCGCGCAGCCCGGCGAGCCGCACCCGCACAGTGGTGGCCTCGGTGGCCCACAGTGACACACCGCTCCACGTGAACGGCAGCAGTACGTCGGCTCCGGCATCCCCGCCCTGCCCGCGCCGCGCGAGCAGCGGATGCAGGGCGGCGTCCAGCAACGCAGGGTGGACACCGAAACCGGCTGCCGACCCGGCCTGCTCAGGCAACTCCACTTCCGCCACCAGGTCCTGGCCGTGCCGCCACAGCGTCCGCAGCCCACGGAAAGCCGGGCCGTACTCGTACCCGGCCGCGGCGACCCCCTCGTAGAAGCCGCTCACGTCCACCGGCTCGGCGCCCGCCGGGGGCCACTGCCCGGCCTGCCCGGCCTGCCGGAAGGGCCGCTCCGCCGCCTCGCGCCCGAGCTCCCCGACGGCGTGGCACACCCACGCGGCCGAGGCGTCTCGCTCAAGGCGCGAGTACACGCTTACGTCACGTCGGCCGTGCTCGTCGGCCACCCCCACGGCCACCTGCACCTGGAGGCCGCCGGTCTCGGGCAGTACCAGCGGCGCCCGCAGCGTCAGCTCCTCCAACGTGGCACAGCCCGCTTCATCAGCGGCCCACAGCACCCACTCCACCAACGCCGCGCCCGGCACCAGTGCCGTCCCGGCCACCACGTGCCCGCCGAGCCAGCCACCGCGCTCCGCGGAGACCCGGCCGTTGAGCACCACTCCCCCATCGGCGAGAGCGACCGAGGTGCGCAACTGCGCGTGACCGGAACCGCTCCGGTCCCGTCCGGCGTTACGCGTCGCGGCGTCGGCCAGCCAGTAGCGCCGACGTTGGAATGCGTAGGTGGGGAGGTCGACGGTACGGGGGGTGGGGTCGGCCGGGAACCAGCGCCGCCAGTCGATGTCGGCGCCGGCGGTGAAGGCGTGTGCGGCGGCGCGGGTGAGCTGGGTGGTGTCGCCGTGGTCGCGGCGGAGGGTGGGGACGACGGTGGCGGAGACGTCCGCCTTCTCGATGGTCTCCTCCATGCCGAGGTTGAGGACGGGGTGGGGGCTGGCTTCGATGAAGAGCCGGTAGCCGTCGGCCAACAGCGTCTCGATGGTGTCGGCGAAGCGGACAGGCCGGCGGAGGTTGGTGACCCAGTAGTTCGTGTCGAGGGCAGTGGTATCGGCAAGCCGTTCCGCCGTCACCGTGGAGTAGAACGCCACGTCCGTACGGGAGGGCCGGATGTCGGAGAGACGCTCGGTGAGCAGGTCGTGGAGCTGGTCGATCTGGGGACCGTGGGAGGCATACCCGACGTCGATGACCCGGGCGCGCAGACCACGTGCCTCGGCATCCGCCACGACAGCGGCCACATGCCCGGGCGGGCCCGAAATGACGGTGGACGAGGGACCGTTGACGGCGGCGACGCACACGCCGGGCCGGTCGTCGCCGATCAGCTCAGCCGCTTCCTCCGCGCTCACCCCCAGCGAGGCCATGTCCCCGTGCCCCTGCAACTGCCTCAGCGCCTCACTGCGGACGGCGACGATCCGCGCCGCATCCTCCAACGACAGCGCCCCGGCCACACACGCAGCCGCCATCTCCCCCTGCGAATGCCCCACCACAGCAGCCGGTACGACCCCACAATCGGCCCACACCGCGGCCAGCGACACCATCACCGCCCACAACACCGGCTGAACGACCTCAACGCGGGACAGCTCACTGCCGTCCCCGCGCAGCACCTCCGTCAGCGACCAGTCCACATACGCGGACAGCGCCCGCTCACACTCCGCGATTCGAGCCGCGAACACCGGGGAATCGTCCAGCAGTTGAGCCCCCATCCCCACCCACTGCGACCCCTGCCCCGGAAACACCAACACCGGACCCGGACCCACATCCCCCACAGCCCCCGACACCACATCCTGCGACGCCTCACCCGCCGCCAGCGCCCCAAGACCCGCCGTCAACGCCTCCCGACCCCGGCCCACCACCACAGCCCGGTGCTCGAACACCGACCGCGTCGTGGCCAGGGACCACCCGACCTCCACAGGCAGCGCTTCCGGGTCGCCCGCGACGAACTCGCCAAGCCGCCGTGCCTGTTCACGCAGCGCGTCCGAGCCGCCCCGCCCGGAGACCACCCACGGCACCACCGCGCCCGGCGCGTGCTCAGGGGCCTCAGGAGCCCGCCGCTGCGGTTCTTCGGGTGTCTCCTCGGGTGCCTGCTCAAGGATCAGGTGGGCGTTCGTGCCCGAGATGCCGAACGCGGACACCCCGGCGCGCCGGGGGCGGCCGGTGTCGGGCCACGTGGTGGGTTCGGTGACGACCTCGACGGCTCCCGCGTCCCAGCCGACGTGCGGGCTCAGTTCCTCCACGTGGAGGGTGGCGGGCACCAGGCCGTTGCGGATGGCCATGACGGTCTTGATGACACCGGCGACACCGGCGGTGGCGTGCGTGTGGCCGATGTTGGACTTGAGGGAGCCGAGCAGGAGGGGACGGTCACGGTGTCGGCCGTAGGTTGCGAGCAGGGCGCCGGCCTCGATGGGGTCGCCCAGCTTGGTGCCGGTGCCGTGCGCCTCGACGGCATCCACTTCGGCGGGGGCGAGGCGGGCATGGTCGAGGGCGGCGCGGATCACCTGTTCCTGGGCGGCGTCGTTGGGTGCCGTCAGGCCGTTGCTCGCGCCGTCCTGGTTGACGGCCGAACCCCGGACGACGGCCAGAACGTTGTGGCCGTTGCGGCGGGCGTCGGAGAGGCGTTCCAGGAGGATGAGGCCGATGCCCTCGGAGAATCCGGTGCCGTCGGCCGCCGCGGCGAACGGCTTGCAGCGGCCGTCGGGCGCCAGACCGCGCTGACGGCAGAACTCGGTGAACATCAGAGGGCTCGACAGCACGAGCACACCGCCCGCGAGGGCCAGGTCGCACTCGCGCTGGCGCAGTGCCTGGCTCGCCAGGTGGATCGCGACGAGGGAGGCGGAGCAGGCCGTGTCGACGGTGACCGCGGGGCCTTCCAGGCCGTAGTTGTAGGCCACTCGCCCCGAGATCACGCTGGTGAGGCTGCCGGTGGTGGCATGCCCTTCGAACCCCTCCGGAATGCGCGGGAGTTGGGACATGTAGTCCTCGCTGGACACTCCGGCGTAGACGCCGGTGCGGCTGCCCTTGAGGGAGACGGGGTCGATGCCGGAGCGCTCGAAGAGTTCCCAGGACGTCTCCAGCATCAGCCTCTGCTGCGGGTCCATGGCCAGCGCCTCGCGCGGGCTGATGCCGAAGAAGTCGGCGTCGAAGGAGCACGCGTCGTCCACGAAACCGCCGTGGCGCACATAGCTGGTGCCGTAGTGGGCCGGGTCCGGGTGGTACAGGGCCTCCAGGTCCCAGCCCCGGTCGGTGGGGAAGTCCTCGATGGCGTCCTTGCCTGCGGCCACCAGGTCCCAGAGGTCCTCCGGCGAGGCCACTCCGCCCGGGAACCGGCAGGCCATGCCGACCACGGCCACCGGCTCCTGTCGGCGGTCCTCCTCCTGTGCGAGGCGGCGGCGGGTGTCGTGCAGCTCGGTGGTCACCCTGCGCAGATACTCGACCAGTTGCTCTTCAGTCGCCATGTGGGGTCACCCGGCCTTCGGAGTGGGGGTCGCGCGCGAGGTGTCGGGCCCGACACCAAGCTCGTTGTCGATGAAGTCGAAGATCTGATCGGCGGAGGCGGCCTTGAGCCGGTCGGCCGCGCTGTCGTCCTCGCCCTCGGCGGCGTTCGCGCTCTTCCACCGGGTGAGGAGCGCCTCAAGCCGTGTGGTGACCTCGCCCGTCTCTCCGTCCGACAGCTGGGCGGCGAGCGCCGTCAGGGTGTTCTCCAAGCGGGTCAGGTCGCTCAGTGCGTCACCGGTGACAGCGCCCGCACCGGCGCTGGCGCCGGTCGGCCCGGCGAGCGTCTGGGCGGTCGACTCGGCTGCGGTCGACTCGGCTACGGGCGTCTCGGCTACGGGCGTCCCGCTCCCACCGGTGAGCCGCTCGCGCAGATGCCCGGCGATGGCCGTCGGCGTCGGATAGCGGAACACGAGCGCGGTGGGCAGGCGCAGGCCGGTGTCCTCCACGAGCCGGTTGCGCAGTTCGACTGCGGTGAGCGAGTCCAGGCCGAGCTGCTTGAAGGTGGCGTCGCCGCGCAGCGCCTCCGGGTCGGTGCGGCCGAGGACCGCTGCGGCGTGGCCCCGTACGGCGTCGACGAGCCGGCGGAGCTGTTCCGCGGTGGACAGGCCTGCCAGGCGGGCGGACCAGTCCGTGGGCGGCCTGCGGTCGGCGGCGGCGGTACGGCGGGTCGAAGCCTGGGCCGCGGCCAGGGCGCGCAAGGGCGCGGGCAGGGCGTCGGCCTGCTCCGCCGTCGCCAGGGCGCGGGCGACGATCCGGACGCCGAGGAGGGGACGGCCGCCGTGTCCGCGGGCGGCGTCGAGCAGGGCGGGCAGTTGTTCGGGGGCCGTGCCCTTGACGCCGGGCCTCGGCGCGGTGGGCGGTCCGTAGGTCAGCGCCAGGCCCGATGTGGTCTGGGTGTGGTGTCGCAGGGCGGTGGCCTCGCGGAAGGCGTCGGCGCCCGCGGTGGCGGCCGTCCTGGGGATGCCCAAGGCCTCGCCCGCCGGGGACAGGACTGCGAAGAGGGCCAGTGGCTGGTGGGCGGTCGCGTCGTGCAGGGCGGCCGTGACGCCGGCGCTCGCCGCCCATGTCTCGGCGACGGCGGCCTCGCTGCCGTCGGCGGTGCCGGTTTCGGTGCCGACATCGGCGCCGGTGACGTGGATGACTCCCGTGAGGGGGTGCTCCTCGTCGACGGCTGCGACGGCCTGGGCCATGGCGGCCGGGTCCGTCGGGTCGGCGGCGACGAGTCGTACGGTGGCGCCCGCCTCCCGTAACCCCGCTGCCGTTGGCTCCAGTTCACCCTCATCGGAAAGATCGGAGAGGAGGAGCAGATGCGTGCACTGTCCGGTGCGTACGAGGTGTTCGGCGAGGGCAGTCACCGCCGCGCCCGCCGATCCGACGAGCAGCACGGTGCCGTCCGGGTCGAGGGCCCGCACTCCGTCCCCGGCGTCCGCGTTCCCGAGCAAGGTGAGGCGGGGGGCGAGAACTTGGCCTGCGCGTACGGCTAGTTGGGGCTCGTTCACGGCAAGAGCGGCGGTCACGGCATGGGCCAGAGCGGGTTCGCCTGCCCCGGTCCCGGCGCTCGTGCCCGTTCCCGCGTCGGTACCCATGTCGATGAGGAACACCCGTCCCGGGTGCCTGACCTGGGCGTCCTCGATCACCCCTCGTACCGCGGCGGCTGCCGGAGCGGGAACGCACCCGTCACCCGTGGCGACCGCGCCCCGCGTGATCAGCACCAGCGGGGTATCGGCCAGACGCACGTCGGCGAGCCAGCGTGCCACTAGTGTGCCGGTTCGTCGCACCGCGGCCAGACCGGCGTCCGCCTCGCCGCCCGCGGTACCGGAAGTGTCAGCGGATACGGCGGATACGGCGGGAGCGGTGGCGAGGACGACCGACGGCACCGGCGTCCCGGCGTCGAGGGCCGCGCCCAGAGCGTCCAGGTCCCGGTACCCGTCCTCTCCGAGCCATGCCCAGGCCGAGCCATCGGCCACCGACGTGGGTGCGGATGTGTGCGCGGACAGCGCGGGCCACGGGGTCCACTGCACGGCGTACAGATCAGGCAGATGGCCTCCCGCGGCCCGCAGCTCCCGGGAGCTCGCCGCCACGAGGTCCAGCCCTTCGCACGTCAGTACCTCGGCACCGGTCGGATCACTCACCCGGATCCGCCAGGTCCGCCCGTCCTGCGCCGCCCGCCCGTCCTGTCCGTCGTCCAGCGGGGTGAGCCGGACGCGTACGGAGGTGGCGCCGGTGGCCCACAGGGACACTCCGGTCAGGGCGAAGGGCAACCACACCCGACCGTCCTTGGCCGACGGCTCGCCGAGGAGCACGGCATCGAGGAGCGCGGGGTGCAGTGCGGCGTCGAGGAGCGCGGGGTGGATGCCGAATCCGCCCGCGTCCTGGGCATCTCGGGGCAGGGCCACCTCGGCGAACAGCTCCGCGCCCCGCCGCCACAGGGCATGCAGCCCCCTGAACACCGGGCCGTAGCCGACACCTGCCTCGGCGGCGCGCTCGTAGAACTCGCTCAGGCCGAGGGGCTCGGCACCGGACGGCGGCCACACCGCGTCCGACGCACCCATGGCGTCCGGCGCACCCACAACATCCGGCGATTCCGGATCCGCCGCCCTGCGCAACGCGGTGACGGCCAGCCGCCCACTGGCGTGACAGGTCCAGGCCGCACCCCTCCCGTCGGGCCTCGCCTCGTCCTCCGGGCGGGCGTACACGTGCAACTCCCGGTGCCCGCCCCGTACATCGGCCGAACCCACCACGATCTGCACCTGTACGCCCCCGGTCTCGGGCAGCGTCAGCGGAGCCTGGAACGTGAGGTCGTCGACGCCCGCGCAACCCGCCTCGTCGGCGGCGCGCAGCGCCCATTCCGCGAGGACGGACGCGGGGACGACGGCGGTGCCGAAGAGCGTGTGCTGGGCGAGCCACGGATGGCTTTGGCGACCGATACGGCCGGTGAGCAGGCGTACGCCACCGTCGGCGAGGTCCGCGGTCGCGCCCAGGAGCGGGTGTCCGACCGCGGCGAGACCCAGCCCGGCCGCGTCCTGCGTACCCGTGGGGGCGTTCAGCCAGTAGCGGCGCCGCTGGAAGGCGTACGTGGGCAATTGCGGTCGCAGGGGAGCCGCGTCCTCGACGGCCGAGGGGTCACCCGGCGCGGACGCACCACCGACGGGGAACCAGTTCTCCCACCGGACCGCGCATCCGGCGCCGAACGCCTGCGCCAGCGAGAGGGCCAGGCGCGTCAGGCCGCCGTCCTCGCGCCGCAGCGTCGGTACGGTGACCGCGGTGACCTCGGCCTCCTCGAAGGTCTCCTGCAGACCCAGGGTGAGGACAGGGTGGCTGCTGGACTCGATGAAGACCCGGTGCCCGTCGTCGAGGAGTGCGCCGACGGCGTCGGCGAACCGGACCGGTTGCCGCAGGTTGGTGACCCAGTAGTCGGCGTCGAGGCTCGTGGTGTCGACGCGGGTCCCGGTCACGGCCGAGTAGAACGCCACCGGGGTCGGGGCCTGGGCGGGGCGGACGTCAGCCAGGACGCGGGTCAGTTCGTCCGTGATGGCGTCGACCTGCGGGCTGTGCGAGGCGTAGTCCACGTCGATGACGCGGCCCCGCAGTTCGCGCGCCTCGGCGTCGGCGACGACGGCGGCCACCTGCTCCGGGGGGCCCGAAATGACCGTGGACGAAGGTCCGTTGACGGCGGCGATGCCTACGCCCGCGTACCCCTCGATGAGTTCGGTGGCCCGGTCCCGGCCCACCCCGAGGGAGGCCATGGCACCCTTGCCCGAAAGCTGCCGCAGCGCCCGGCTGCGCAGCGCCACGATCTTGGCGCCGTCAGCCAGGGTGAGTGCCCCGGCGACGACGGCCGCCGCGATCTCGCCCTGCGAGTGCCCGACCACGGCGGCAGGTTTGACGCCGTGGTCCGCCCACACAGCGGCCAGCGACACCATCACCGCCCACAGCACCGGCTGGACGACCTCTACCCGGGACAGCTCGCTCCCGTCCCCGCGCAGCACGCCGGTCAGGGACCAGTCGACGTACGCGGACAGCGCCTGCTCACACTCGGCGATCCGCTCCGCGAACACCGGTGACTCGTTGAGGAGTTGGGCGCCCATGCCCGCCCACTGCGACCCCTGGCCGGGAAACACCAACACCGGCCCCGGGCCCACATCACGCGCAAGCCCGGTCACCACGCTTCCCGGCGTCTCCCCCGCCGCCAACTCCCCGAGACCGGCCGTCAACGCCTCCCGGCCCCTGCCCACCACCACGGCCCGGTGCTCGAAGACCGCCCGCGTCGTGATCAGCGACCGGCCGACCTCCGCCGCCCCCACACCCTCCCGACCGGACACGAACTCGGTCAGCCTGAGGGCCTGTTCACGCAGTGCCGCCTCGGTGCGGCCGGAGACCACCCACGGCAGCACGGCGCCGTCCGCCGACTCGCCGCCGGGCCCCTGTGACGCCCGCTCGGCCGCCGCCGCGCCCTTCCCGCCGCGCGCCTCTTCCAGGACGAGGTGCGCGTTCGTACCTGAGATGCCGAAGGAGGAGATCCCCGCGCGGCGCGGACGGTCGCCGCGCGGCCAGGCGACCGGCTCGGTGAGCAGCCGGACCGTGCCCGTCGACCAGTCCACGTGCGCGCTCGGTTCGTCGACGTGCAGGGTGGCGGGCAGCTGCTCATGGCGCAGCGCCATCACCATCTTGATGACGCCCGCGACGCCGGCCGCGGCCTGCGTGTGACCGATGTTGGACTTCACCGAGCCGAGCCACAACGGCCGTTCCGCGGAGCGACCTTGGCCGTACGTCGCGAGGAGCGCCTGCGCCTCGATCGGGTCGCCCAGCGTGGTGCCGGTGCCATGCGCCTCCACCACGTCGACGTCGTCCGTCGCGAGCCGTGCGTCCGCGAGCGCGGCACGGATGACGCGCTGCTGGGAGGGGCCGTTGGGGGCGGTCAGGCCGTTGCTCGCGCCGTCCTGATTGACCGCTGAGCCACGGATCACCGCGAGGACGTCGTGGCCCTTGCGCCGCGCCGCCGAGAGGCGTTCGAGGAGGACGAGGCCCACGCCCTCGCCCCAGCCGGTACCGTCGGCGCTCTCGGCGAACGGCTTGCAGCGGCCGTCGGGTGACAGGCCCCGCTGGCGCGAGAACTCCGTGAACATCCCCGGCGTGGCGAGGACGGTGGCGCCCCCGGCCAGCGCCAGATCGCACTCGCCGCGCCGCAGCGCCTGGGCCGCGAGATGGAGCGTGACCAGCGACGACGAGCACGCGGTGTCGACCGTCAGGGCGGGCCCTTCGAGGCCGAAGCTGAACGAGAGGCGGCCCGAGGCCACGCTGGGGGTACTGCCGGTCAGGAGGTAGCCGTCGGTGGACAGGGACGGTTCGTGCAGCCGGGGGCCGTAGTCCTGGCCCGTCATTCCGACGAAGACGCCGGTGGGGCTTCCCTTGAGCGCCTGCGGGGTCAGGCCCGCGCGTTCGAACGCCTCCCAGGCGCATTCGAGGAGCAGCCGTTGCTGCGGGTCGACGGCGAGCGCCTCGCGCGGGCTGATGTCGAAGAACTCGGCGTCGAAGTCGGCAGCGTCGTACAGGAATCCGCCCCGTCGCGTGGAGCTGGTGCCCGACCGTGTGGCGTCGGGGTGGAAGAGCCGGTCCAGGTCCCAGCCGCGGTCGGTGGGGAACTCGCCGGTCGCGTCGGTACCTTCGGCGACCAGCCGCCACAGGGCTTCCGGGGTGACGGCGCCGCCCGGGTAGCGGCAGCTCATGGCGACGATGGCGATCGGGTCGCCGTCCGTGCCGGGCTCGTCCGTGCGGGTGGGCGGTGCGGTGCCGGGGTCGGCTGCCCCGATGAGCCGGGCGCGCAGGTGGGCGGCCACGGCCGAGGGGGTCGGGTGGTCGAAGGTGAGGGTCGCGTGCAGCGGCAGGCCGGTCGCCGTGCCGAGCCGTTCGCTCAGCTCCGCGGCGGCCATCGAGTCGAAGCCCAGCTGTTTGAAGGTACGGGCGGTACCGATCGCGCCCGAGGCGGACCCGAGTACCGCTGCCACGTGCCTGGCGACCAGGCCGATGAGGGTGCGTTCCTGGTCGGCGGCGGTGAGTGCGGTCAGCCGGCCGGCGAGTCCGGGCCGCTCGTCGGCCCCCGCGTCCGCCATCGCCCGTTCGCAGGGAGCGACCCGTCGGCTGTCCGTCGCGTCCGCCCGCGCCTCCCCCCGTACCAGGCCCTCCACCGCCGCGCCCACGGCGCTCGGCCCCGTGCCGGTGTCCGGCCAGTGCCGCTCCCGCTGGAAGGCGTAGGTGGGCAGGCTCGGGCGGCGCCCGGCGCGTACCGCGTCGCTGTCGTACGCGGCGGTGAAGTCGATGTCGCAGCCGCGCACGTACGCCTGGGCCAGGGCCGTCATGAACGTGACCGTCTCGTCGCGGCCCCGGCGGCACGCGGCCACCGTCGCGGGGCGCGGGCCGCCCGGCCCCGTGGACGGGGAGAAGCAGGCGCGGGCCATCGCGGACAGCGGTGCGTCGGGGCCGAGTTCGACGAAGGTGGTGACACCGCGTTCGCACAGCGCGCGCACACCGGACAGGAAGCGCACGGGCTCGCGCGCGTGCCGCGCCCAGTACTCGGGATCGGCGTGCTCGGTGCCGGTCACGGGCTCGCCGGTGACGTTGGAGACGACCGGGATGGCCGGTGCGTGGAAGGTCAGGCCCGCGGCGACGGCGCGCAGCTCGTCGAGGACGCAGTCCATGTGCGGCGAGTGAAAGGCGTGGCTGACGTGCAGGCGGTGTGCCTTGCGTCCCCGTCCGCGCCAGGCGGCGGTCAGCTCGTCGACGGTGTCGCGGTCGCCGGAGATCACCACGGCGTCGGGGCCGTTGACGGCGGCGACGGTGGCTCGCCGCTCATGGCCGGTGAGGAGTTCGGCCGCTTCGTCCGGGCTCGCCTGCCACGCGGCCATCGCGCCGGGCGCGCGTACGGCCTGCATGAGGCGGCCGCGGGCGGCCACCAGAGCGCTCGCGTCCGGCAGCGAGAGGACACCGGCCACGTGCGCGGCGGTGATCTCGCCGACCGAGTGGCCAAGGACGTAGTCGGGTCGCAGCCCGAAGGAGATGGCCAGGCGGTACAGGCTCGTCTCGATCGCGAACAGCGCGGGCTGGGTGTAGGCGGTCCGATCGAGGAGCGCCCGGTGTTCGCTTCCCTCGCCGAAGACGATGTCGCGCAGCGGGCGGTCCAGATGGACGTCCAGCGCCGCGAAGGCCTCGTCCAGGGCAGCGGCGAACACGGGGTACGCGGCGTACAACTGCCTTCCCATGCCCGGTTGTTGGGAGCCCTGTCCGCTGAAGAGGAAGGCCGTCCTGCCGTCGTCGTGCGCCTCGCCGCGCACCACGGCGGCGGTGTCCGCGCCCTCGGCCAGTGCGGTCAGGGAGTCGAGCAGGTCGGTGGTGCCGCTCCCGAGCAGGACCGCGCGGTGGGTGAGGGACGCGCGGGTGGTGGCGAGCGCGTGGCCGATGTGCGCGGCGTCGGGGGCGGCGGGGCTGTCGGCCAGGTGTGCGCGCAGTCTTCCGGCCTGGGCGCGCAGCGCGGGGGCGCTGTGCGCGGTGACCGGCCAGGGAATGGGTGGCGTGCCGGTCCCTGTCGAGGCCCTGCCCTGCTGCGAGGCCGACGCGTCGGGCCGCACGGCATGTTCCGAGGCAGACGTCTCGACCGGCTCCGCGGCCAGCACGACGTGGCTGTTCGTGCCGCCCATGCCGAACGAGGACACCCCGGCGATCAGGGGGAGTCCGGGGCGCGGCCAGTCGCCCGTTCGCCGCTGGACGGTCAGGCCGAGGTCGCTCAGGGGTATGGCCGGGTTCGGGGTGGTGAAGTTCAGGCTCGGCGCGAGCTGCCCGTGGTGGATGCTCAGCGCCGTCTTGAGCAGGCCGACGATGCCGGCGGCGGCTTCGAGGTGGCCGACGTTCGTCTTGGTGGAGCCGACCGCCAGCGGTGCGGTGCGCGCCGGGTCCCGGCCGAGGGCGGCGCCGAGCGCGGCTGCCTCGATCGGGTCCCCGACAGGCGTGCCGGTGCCGTGCAGTTCGACGTACTGGACCTGGTCCGGCGTCACCCCGGCCCGTCGGCAGGCCAGCCGCACCACGTCCCGCTGCGCCTGTCCGCTGGGCAGGGTGAGGCCGTCGGTCGCGCCGTCGCTGTTGACGGCGCTCCCCCGGATCACGCAGTAGACCGTGTCGCCGTCGCGCCGGGCCGCCGCGAGCGGCTTGAGCACCACGAGTCCGCCGCCCTCACCGCGTACGAAACCGTCGGCGCGGGCGTCGAAGGTGTGGCAGCGGCCGGTGGCGGAGAGACCGCCGAAGCGGGCCGCCGCCAGCTCGGTGCTGTGCGGGGAGCAGATGAGGTTGACACCGCCCGCGAAGGCGACCTCGCTCTCGCCGCCGCGGAGGCTCTCGCAGGCCAGGTGCACGGCGACGAGCGAGGAGGACTGCGCGGTGTCGACGGTCAGGCTCGGCCCCGCCAGGTGGTACGTGTACGAGATGCGGTTGGCCAGGATGCTGCGGTGGACGCCGGTCATGGTGTGCCGGGAGACGGTGTCTTCGGTGCCGCCCTTCAGGGTGTGCGCGTGGTCCAGGACGTGCGTGTAGTCGTCCCAGAGGGCGCCGACGAAGACTCCGGTGCGGCTGTGCGCCAGGGTGGACGGCGGGATGCCCGCGTCCTCAAGGGCCTCCCAGCTCAGTTCGAGGAGCAGCCGCTGCTGGGGGTCCATCGTCACGGCTTCGCGCGGGCCGATGTGGAAGAACGCCGCGTCGAATCCGTCGATCCGGTCCAGGTAGCCGCCGGGCCCGTGCAGGCCGGAGTCGGCTCGCCGGTGTTCGGGCGGTGCGGCGCGCACCGCGCTGCGCCCCTCGCGCAACAGCTCCCAGAACGCGTCCGGGCCATCGGCTCCGGGCAGCCGGCAGGCCATCCCGACGACCGCGACCGGCTCGGACACGGGGCGACGACTCGCGTCGGCCGGGTAGGACGACGACGCCGAAGCCGCCGAAGGCGCCGAGGGCGTGGCCATCACGTCAGCTGCGGTCGCGCTGGGAACAACTGGCTGCCACAAGACATCAACGGCGCTCCCGGTCCGAAATCGGAGATCGCTTCGAGTACCGGGCTCATCGTGGGCGGGCTCTCTAAAGGCGAACCAAACCCCGGCTAGCCACCCGCCGCTTTAGAGGCGCGCTATGGCGTGCGGCCAGCATCGGGGTCGAGCGGCACCGGCGACGTCGTGTCGGAGTGTCCGCGGCGGAGCGGGACGAGAGGGAGTGCGATGGACAGGGGCACGGCGCGGGTACCGCAGAAGACCGGGTCCGGGGTGTGGCTGCGCCGCTACCACGACGCCGCGGCGGCACCGGTGAGGCTGGTGTGTTTTCCGTTCGCGGGCGGTTCCGCGAGCTACTACTTCGGGCTCTCCGGGCTGCTCGCACCCGGCATCGAGGTGCTGTCCGTGCAGTATCCGGGGCGCCAGGACCGGCATGCGGAGCCGTGCCTGGAGTCGGTGGCCGAGCTGGCCGACGGCGTGGTGGCCCATCTGCCCGCGGACGGGAAGCCGTTCGCCCTGTTCGGTCACAGCCTGGGCGCCATCGTGGCGTTCGAGGTGGCGCGGCGTCTGCGGGGTCCGGCGGGTCCCGGCCTGCCGGTGCACCTGTTCGCCTCCGGAGGGATCGCGCGGCCCTACCGGCCCGCCGGTGGGGCCAGGCAGTTCGGGGACGCGGACCTCCTGGCCCACCTGCGGGCGATGGGCGGCACCGACGAGCGGTTCTTCGCCAGTCCTGAGCTGCAGGAACTGATCCTTCCCGCGCTGCGGGCCGACTACCGGGCCGTGGGCACCTACGAGGCGCCAGGACCCGGGCGTCTCGCCTGCCCGATCACGGCGCTGATCGGTGACGCCGATGGGCGGACCACCCCGGAGGAGGCCGCGGCCTGGCGGGAGCGCACCGCGGCGGGGTTCGATCTGCGGGTGCTGCCCGGCGGCCACTTCTACCTCGACGGCTGCCAGGAGCGGGTGGCCGACGTCATCGCGGCCGCGCTGGTGGCGGGGCCGGGGGCATGACACAGGCCGTGTAGGGGCGGACGGGCCCCTGGCGTGCTCCGCCGAGGGAAGTCGGAGCACGCCAGGTTGGACCGTACGCGGCAGCCGGGGGGACCGTGGCCGCGCGCGGTCGCCTCTCCCCCTGTGGGCCCCGCGCCCCTGCGGGGGATGTGAGAGGCGCGGGGGTCGTACGCGGCTGCCGAGGCCCGCCGCGTACGACGTCGGTCGAGGGGCGGGGAGGTGTTCCGCCCCTCCACGCCACGTCAGGGCCGCAGGTTCTCCAGGCAGTGGAGCGCCTCGTCCAGCGTGGTCGCGAAGTCCATCTCCGGGTCGTTGGCCCAGTCCATGGAGATCTGCAGCATCACTCCGAAGACGGCCCCGGTGTAGGCGCGCACCGCGGGGTCGCGCGGATCGCGTCCGGCCCGTTTGGCCACCTGCTCGCCCATGAGCTCCATGGTCTGGCTGATGTTTCCCAGACTGGCGCCCCAGAGCTCCGGCTCGGAGAGGATCAGGACGAACCGCTCGCGCTGGAGCGCCAGTTCCTGTTCGGGGATGTCCTCCAGTATCGATCGGATGGCTTGCCGTTCGGCCTGGATCGGTGACAGGTCGGGCGACTGGGCCTGGAACATCATCGCGAAGGGCAGGTCGTAGTCGTGAGAGAAGACCAGGTCCTGCTTGGTCGCGAAGTAGCGGAAGACGGTGCTGGGGGCGACCTCGGCGGCTTCGGCGATCTGCTCGATGGTCGTGGCGGAGTAGCCCTGTTCCCTGAACAAGCGCACCGCCTCCCGCTGAATCGCGGCCTTCGTTCTGGCCTTCTTGCGTTCTCTCAGTCCAGGCACAGTTTTGCCCTGGTCAGACTGCGTCTGCGGCTTCATGCTCAGATTCTGCGGGCTGGGCGGTGCTCTGACCAACATGGCGGGGCAGCCACACCACTGCGAGCAGCACGCCGAGCAGGCCGAGGGCTCCGGACACCACGAGGACGACGTCGAGGGCGTGGACGTACGCGGCGCGCACCGAGTCGGCGAGCCCGTTGGACTTGATCGCCTTGGCGACCGCCAGACCGCCGAAGACGGAGTCCTTGACCGCGCCGTGGGCTTGTTCGGGCACGCCGTCGAGGTCGAGCTTGCCGCGGTAGCCGGAGTTGAGGACGGAGCCGAGGATGGCCGCGCCGAAGCTGCCGCCGAGGGTGCGGATCGACTGGTTGACGCCGGATCCGACGCCTGCGGAGTCCTCCGAGAGGGCGCCGAGGGCCGCGTCCATGGCGGTGGGCAGGGCGATGCCGAGGCCGAGACCGTACGCCGCCGTCCATGCGGCGGCCAGGCCGGTGCCGCTGTCGGTCGCGGTGGTGGCGCCGTAGAACAGCGCGGCGGCCAGCAGGGCGAAGCCGATGCCGACCGAGGTCTTCGGGCCGAGCCCCTTGGCGACCTTGTTGGCGACGGTCACGCCCACGAGCAGGCCGCCGACCATCGGCAGCAGCCGGAAGCCGCTGCCCATCGCGTCGGTGCCGAGGACCGCCTGGTAGTACTGCGGCATGGTGAACAGCACACCGAACATGGTGAAGTTGATCACCGTGCCGAGCATGGTGCCCGAGGTGAACCGGGCCGAGCGGAACAGCGAGAGGTCGACCAGCGGGTCGGCCGTCCTCTTCTCCCAGAAGACGAAGACCACGATGGCGAGCGCGCCGCCGAGGGTCGGCACGAGCGTGGTGACGTCGGTCCAGCCCTTCTCGCCGCCCTGGATGACGCCGTACGTCATCGCGGCGAGACCCACGCTGGAGAAGACCAGGCCACCGATGTCGAACGGCTTGGCCTCCTTGGCCTTGGACTCCGGCAGCCAGGCGGACACCGCGAGGAAGGCGAGGATCACCACCGGCACGTTGATCAGGAAGACCGAGCCCCACCAGAAGTGGTTGAGGAGGTAGCCGCCCAGGATGGGGCCGAGCGGATAGGCCAGCATGGCCGCGCCCGCCACCGCTCCGATCGCCTTGGGCCGCTCCTCGTCGGAGAACATCACCGGCAGCAGCGACAGCGTGGTCGGCATGATCAGCGCGGCGCCGAGGCCGAGGACCGCACGCGCGCCGATGAACGTGCCCGAGGACGTGGCGTAGGCGCAGGCGAGCGAGCTGATGCCGAAGATCACCAGCGCCGTGAGCAGGACCTTCTTGCGCCCGAAGCGGTCACCGAGCATGCCCGCGGGGATCATTCCGGCCGCGAACACCAGCGTGTACGACGTGACGAACCACTGCAGTTCGACGTTGTTCGCACCCAGATCGTCGGCCATGGCCGGCAGCGCCAGGCTGAGGATCGTCACATCGAAGCCCACAACCATCGACGCGAGCACGAGAGCCCCGACGGCCCACCACCGCCGCGCACCCAGATCTGACACGAGAGTCGACCTCCTAAAGAGAGCTCAATCTTTAGTCGGAGCCTACTCTCATTTTTTTCGGCGCGGTACCACCCGTTCCGTAAGAGCCTGTGTCATATCCCCGGTCGGATCAGTGGGCGTCGTCTGGTGCGTGCGATCGCAAGGCGCCGGGAAGCCCTCGTAGCGGAGCTACTAGGGCTTTTCGGCAACGCGGCGAGCGTGCGTGCCAGGCGGCGACCACCCGGCCGGGGATATGACACAGGCTCTAAGGGAGCCGTCAAGACGCGCGGGCCCCCAGTAGGGGTGGTCGCGGAGTGCCCTTAGGGGCTGTTGAGGGGCAGGGCTGGGGTTGTGACCGCCCGCGGCGCGCCGTGACGCTGAGGCCGTGACGAAGAACGCGACGACCAAGAAGCCCCCGACGGTGAACAAGACCGTCGCCCCCGAGCCCAGCGACATCGGCCACTACTACGACCACAAGGTCTTCGATCTGATGACCCAGCTCGGAGACGGCAACCTGCACTACGGCTACTGGTTCGACGGCGGCGCCCAGGAAGCCACGTTCGACCAGGCCATGGTCCAGATGACGGACGAGATGATCCGGCGTCTCGACCCCGGCCCCGGCGACCGCGTCCTCGACATCGGCTGCGGCAACGGCACCCCGGCCATGCAGCTGGCCCGCGCCCGCGACGTCGAGGTGGTCGGCATCTCGGTGAGCGCCCGCCAGGTCGAGCGCGGCAACCGCCGGGCGCGCGAGGCCGGCCTCGCCGACCGCGTCAGGTTCGAGCAGGTCGACGCCATGAACCTGCCGTTCGACGACGGGTCCTTCGACCACTGCTGGGCCCTGGAGTCCATGCTGCACATGCCCGACAAGCAGCAGGTCCTCACCGAGGCGCTGCGCGTCGTGAAGCCCGGCGCGCGGATGCCCATCGCCGACATGGTCTATCTCAACCCCGACCCCGGCAAGCCGCGCACCGCCACCGTCAGCGACACCACCATCTACGCCGCGCTCACCGACATCGGGGACTACCCCGACATCTTCCGCGCGGCCGGCTGGACGGTCCTGGAACTGACCGACATCACCCGCGAGACCAACAAGACCTACGACGGATACGTCGAGTGGATCCGCGCCCACCGGGAGGAGTACGTCGACATCATCGGCGTCGAGGGCTACGAACTCTTCCTGCACAACCAGGCCGCCCTCGGCAAGATGCCCGAGCTCGGGTACATCTTCGCGACCGCGCAGCGCCCCTGAGAGGGCCCGCCCGTGAAGAACCTCCGCGTCCCCGTCTCGAAGACCGTCACCCTCAACGTCCGGCACCTGCCCGCAGCGGGTAAGGGAGCCGTGGGCCGCCCGTACCTGCTGCTGCACGGCATGCTCTCGAACGCCCGTATGTGGGACGAGGTCGCCGGACGCGTGGCCGCTGCAGGACACCCGGTCTACGCCGTCGACCACCGCGGCCACGGCGACTCGGACGCGCCGCCGGACGGCTACGAGAACGCGGCGGTCGTCGCGGACCTGATAGCGGCGGTCACCGCCCTCGGCCTGTCCGGCGCCCTGGTGGCCGGCCACTCCTGGGGCGCGCACCTGGCGCTGCGCCTCGCGGCCGGGCGGCCCGACCTGGTGTCCGGTCTGGTCCTGATCGACGGCGGCTGGTACGAGTTCGACGGGCCGGTGATGCGGGCCTTCTGGGAACGCACCGCCGACGTGGTCCGCCGGGCGCAGCAGGGCACCACCAGCGCGGCCGACATGCGCGCCTACCTGAAGGCCACCCACCCCAACTGGTCGCCGGCCTCCGTCGAGGCGCGCCTCGCGGACTACCGGATCGGGCCGGACGGAATGCTCGTCCCCCGCCTCACCGCCGAGCAGGTCATGTCGATCGTGGAGAGCCTGCAGCGGGAGGCCCCCGCCGACTGGTACCCGAGGATCGCCGTCCCGGTCCGACTGCTGCCCATCATCCCGGCCATCCCTCAACTCTCCGACCAGGTACGGGCGTGGGTGGCCGCCGCCGAAGCGGCCCTGGACCGGGTGACCGTGCGCTGGTACCCCGGCTCCGACCACGACCTGCACGCCGGGGCGCCCGACGAGATCGCGGCCGACCTCCTGCGACTGGCACGCGAGCTGGACGCGCCCGCGGGAGCGCCGCGGCCCGGCGGCAAGACGGGGGTTAGACCCGCTTAAGCAGCCGCGGCAACCCTGGCAGCGACAGGGTGCGGTGCACGCCCGCCCGCCCCGTACTCGGTCTCCTTGAGGCTCCTTGAGGCTCCCACCTGAGGCTTCACGCGCGAGAACAGGAAGGCTGACCATTCCCGTGGCGAATGAAGAGAAGCTCGTCGAATACCTCAAGTGGACGACCGCCGAACTGCACCAGGCGCGGCAGCAGCTGCGCGAGCTGAGGGCCGCGCGCCACGAACCGATCGCCGTCGTCTCCATGGCCTGCCGTCTGCCCGGCAAGACCCGCACCCCCGACGACTTGTGGGACCTCGTCTCCGAGGGGCGCGACGCCGTCACCGGTTTCCCCGACGACCGCGCCTGGGAGCTCCCCGAGGAACCCCCGTACGCGGAACTCGGCGGCTTCCTCGACGACGCGGCCGGATTCGACGCGGGCTTCTTCGGCATCGGCGCGACGGAGGCCGTGGCCACCGAACCGCTGCAGCGCCTGATGCTGCACCTCGCCTGGGAGACCGTCGAGCGCGCCCGCATCGCCCCGCACACCCTGCGCTCCTCCCTCACCGGCTGCTACGTCGGCGCCACCGGGCACGACTACGCGACGCGCCTGGAGACCGCGCCCGATGAGCTGCTCCCCTACCTCGGCGGCGGCACGTCCGGCAGCCTCGTCTCCGGGCGGATCGCCTACGCCCTCGGCCTTGAAGGCCCCGCGATCAGCGTGGACACGGCCTGCTCGTCGTCGCTGGTCGCCATCCACCTGGCCTGTCAGGCGCTGCGCCGCGGGGAGTGCTCCCTCGCGCTCGCCGGTGGCGGCACGGTGATGTCGACGCCGCACACGTTCCACGCGTTCGCCCACCAGAAGTCCCTTGCGCCGGACGGCCGTTGCAAGCCGTTCGCCGCGGCGGCGGACGGCATGGGCCTGGGCGAAGGGGTCGGCCTCGTCCTCCTGGAGCGGCTCGGCGACGCGCAGCGGAACGGCCACCCCGTGCTGGCCGTCATCCGCGGCTCCGCCGTCAACCAGGACGGTGCAGGCTACGGCCTCGCCGCCCCCAACGGCCCCTCCCAGCAGCAGGTGATCCGCGCCGCCCTCGCCGACGCCCGGCTCGCCCCCGACCAGGTCGACGCCGTCGAGGCGCACGGCACGGGCACGCCCATCGGCGACGCCATCGAGGTGCAGGCCCTCCTGGCCACCTATGGTGCGGACAGGACCGCCGACCGGCCGCTGTGGCTCGGCTCCGTCAAATCCAACACGGGCCACACGCAAGGTGCCGCCGGCAGCGCCGCGGTCATCAAGATGGTGCAGGCCCTGCGGCACGGCACGCTGCCCCCGACCCTCCACGTGGACCGTCCCACGCCCCTCGCGGCCTGGAAGAAGGGCGGGGTCCAGCTGCTCACCGAGGCGGTCGACTGGCCCCGCCGCACGGAGCCACGGCGGGTCGGCATCTCCGCGTTCGCCACGTCCGGCACGAACGCCCACCTCATCCTGGAAGAGCCTCCGGCCCCCGCGGAACCGGCTCAGGACGCGCCCACCGACCCCGCTGCCCCCGCGCGTCCGCCGGTGGTCTGGCCCCTCTCCGCACGCACCCCCCAAGCGCTCCGGGCGCAGGCCGACGCCCTCGTCACCCACCTGTCCGCCGCCGACCCCACGCCCTCGCCCGCCGAGGTCGCGTACGCGCTGGCCGGCACCCGCAGCCCCATGGAGCACCGCGCGGTCCTCACCGGCGCGGACCCCGCCGAACTCCTCGCCGCCACGCGCGCGCTGGCGGCGGGCGACGACCACCCGGCCCTGGTCCGCACCTCCCCCGACGACAGTCCCACAGCCCCCGAGAAGGCCGTCTGGCACTTCGACGGCGGCCCGTCGCCCGACGCCGAAGCGGGCGCCGACCTGTACGCGGCCTTCCCCGCGTTCGCGACCGCCTTCGACGAGGCCCGCGGCCTCCTCGGCACGCATCTGGCCAGCCCCCTGCCCGCCGGGCCCCTGCGCTTCGCGGTCCAGGCCGCGCTCGCCCGTCTACTCCTCGACGCCGGGGTCCACCCGCACACGCTCACCGGGGACGGCGTCGGCCACATCGCTGCCGCCTACGCCGCCGGCGTCCTCGGCCTGGATGACGCGTGCCGCCTGGCCGCCGCCCACGCCACGGCCACCGCCGACGGCACCCGGCCTCCCACGCCGGATGCCTACGACCCCGTACTGCAACAGCTGACGTTCCAGCCCCCCACGCTCACCCTCACGAGCACCGCCCCGAACGGCGCCCCTGTCACCACGCCCGCCTACTGGCACCACCACCTCACCACACCCCCCACCGCCACACCCCCCGACCCCGACGCCCCCACACTTCTCCGCCTCGGCGACCACTCCCCCCACACCCTGCTCAGCGCGCTCGCCGAGATGTACGTCAAGGGCGGCGCCGTCGACTGGACCCCACTCGTCCGGCGCACGCCCCACCCCCGGCCCGTCGACCTCCCGACGTACCCCTTCCAGGCCACGCGTTACTGGCTGCACGACCACACCGCGCACCCTTCGGTGTGACACGCCACCAACCCACTCACACAGGAGCATTCATGACCAGCACCGGCAACACCCCCGGCCAGGACGCCACCGAGCTGGAGAAGCAGCTCGCCGCGGCCACCCCCGAGGAGCGCGAGCGGCTCCTCACCGACACCATCCGCACCCAGGCCGCCACGCTCCTCAACACCACCCTCGACGACGACAGCAACTTCCTCGAGAACGGCCTCAACTCCCTCACCGCTCTCGAACTCACCAAGACGCTGATGACGCTGACCGGCATGGAGATCGCGATGGTGGCCATCGTCGAGAACCCCACGCCCGCACAGCTCACCGGCCACCTGAGCCAGGAACTCACGCACACCACCGCCTAAGAGCCTGTGCCGGGCGCCGGGGCGCAGGCGGGGGTTCAAAGACAGGCTCTAAGCTCGGCCCATGCGGTTGTTGCTGACCTCCGACACCCACGTGCCCGCGCGCGCCAAGCGCCTCCCCGACGCCCTGCTCGCGGGGATCGACCGGGCGGACGTAGTGATCCATGCCGGGGACTGGATCGACGAGGCCACCCTGGACCTGTTCGAGTCCAGGTCGCGGCGGCTGATCGGCGTGTACGGCAACAACGACGGCCCGGCGCTGCGCCGCCGCCTCGCCGAGGTCGAGCGGGCCGACCTCGCGGGGCTGCGGTTCGGTGTCGTCCACGAGACCGGCGCGGCGGCCGGACGCGAGCGCCGGTGCGCCGAGCGCTTCCCGGATCTCGACGTGCTCGTGTTCGGGCACAGCCACATTCCGTGGGACACCGAGGCCCCCGGCGGCCTCCGGCTCCTCAACCCGGGCTCGCCCACGGACCGCAGGCGCCAGCCGTACTGCACCTTCCTCACCCTGACCGTCTCGGACGCCGCGCTGCGCGACGTGACCCTGCACCGGCTGCCGCCGAGGCGCTGAGCACGCCGCCGGGCGCCGACCCGTGCGTACGGGTCGGCGCCCCTCGATGCGTTGGGCGGGTCAGAACTGCAGGGCCCAGGCGTTGATGGTGCCGGTGTCGTTGGTCCAGTTGTCGGTCACGCGCAGCTTCCAGGTGCCGTCGGCGTTCTCACCGGAGGCGTCGACGCGGTAGGTGGTCCTGACGTCGTCGTCGCTGTCATCGCTGTCGTAGTCCTTCAGGAGGTGGGCGGTGCCGTCAGGGGCGACGAGCTCGATCCTGAGATCACCGCGGTAGGTGTGGCGGATGTCCACTGACACGGCGAGGTCGGCCGGGGCCCTGCCGGCGATGCCGGTGACCGGCAGGGAGGATTCCACGGTGGCGTTGTCGCGGATCGGGTAGTCGTCGGTGTTCTCGAACTTCTTGCCGGTGGGCGGCGTGCCGTCGCCCGCGCCGGTGTGCAGGAGCTTGTTCGGGGAGCCGGTGCGGGCGTCGGTGACCTTGCCGGACGTGGCGTCCGCGACCAGCTTGTCGCGGACCTGGGCCGGGGACCACGTCGGGTTGGCGGCGAGCAGCAGGGCGGCCGCGCCCGCGGCGTGCGGGGAGGCCATGGAGGTGCCGCTCATCGTCTGCGAGGCGCTGTCACCGGAGGGGCGAGGACGCCCTGCGCGTCGTGGAGGCAGCGGCGGTACTCGACCGTGCGGTGCCCGTCACCGTGCTCGCCGAGGTGGCCGGAGTCACCCCCGAGGACGCCGAAGCGGCCGTGGACGCGTGCGTGCGCCGGTCCGTGCTGCGGGGAGGAGACCCTGAACCGCCTTGAGCGCACGGGCGGTTGGGTGTGGGCGGGAGAGGTGTCGCCCACCGCGGTGGAGGCCCTGCACGGCAGTGGGCAGACCGCGCGGGCCCGGCGGCTCGTCGCCGACTTCGCCGCGGGGACGGAGCGGCGGGACGCACCCGCCGCGCGCGCCGCCCTGACCATGTGCCGGGCGCTGCTCGCCGGGGCCGACGACCGGCCGAACGACGCGGTCGGGCTGCTCGGCGACGCGGAGGCGCAGTGGCGTGCGCTCGGCCGCCCCTTCGACGCCGCGCGGGCGGCGGAGGCCCGCGGACGGTGCCTGCTCGACCTGCACGGCGAAGCGGCGGCCGACGTGATCCAGGAGGTGAGCCAGACCTATCGGGAACTGGGCGCACGCTGGGACGTGGCCCGCTGCCAACGGCTGCTGCGCCGCCACGACATCGTCACCACCCACCGCCGCGGCCGCCTCGGCTACGGCGACCAGCTTTCCCCGCGCGAGCGGGAGGTGGCCCACCTGGTCGTCCAGGGCCGCGCGAACCGCGAGATCGCCGAGAGCCTGGTCCTGTCGACGAGGACCGTCGAGCACCATGTGGCGCGCATCATGCGGAAGTTGAACGTCACCTCCAGGACCGCCATCGCGCCGGCCGGCCGAGCGGACCACGAGCCGGAGGCCGGCCGGGCGTACTGACGGCGTTTCGGCCATGTCCCCTGCGGGCGGGTCCCGTTGGGGGCAAAGGGCCCATGCATCCCGCACCTTCCGCCGACCGCGGGAAACCGCGTTCCGCAAGTCGGCCGAAAGACACGTGTTCGAAAACGTGACGGGATCGTTGAAACCGACAGAGCCGCCACGACCGTCGGCCGTCGGCAAGCCGTCAGGAAGGAGCGACGTTGACACCCACCGGCCCACGCCGCGCCGCCCCGCAGAACCGGAAGAGCACGCAGAGCACGCAGAGCACGCAGCACACAGAGAGCACGACGAGCACGCGGAGCACGAACAACGCGAAGAGATCACCGGCGAAGGACTCCATCTCGAACGCGGAGCGCGAGCTGTACGGGGGCCGGTTGCGCTACGACCAGTCCTTCGTGCGCCACGCGAGCCCGCTGACCAGGCTCTCGTTCAGGCACATGGCCGCCGCGCTGCCCCGCATGGTCGCCCTGGTGCTCCGCACCGGCTGGGAGACGGACCGGCGGGCGATGGCGGCGGTGGTCGCCGCCCAGCTCGGCCTCGGGGTGAGCGCGGCATGGGGCCTTGTCGCGGTCAACAGCGTGCTCACGGACCTGTTCGCGCAGGGCCCGACGGCGGACAAGCTGCGCGAAGCGCTGCCCGCCCTGGCGGCGCTGGCGGCGACCGCGGTACTCGCGGCACTGCTGACGGCGTGGTCGACGGCGATGTCGGGGCGGCTTGAGCCACAAGTGGAGCGTGCCGTCTCTGCGCGGTACTACACGGCCGTCACCCGCGTCGAGCTGGAGGCGACCGAGCGCCCCGAGGTCCAGCGGGTGCTTGAGGCGGGCCGGTTCGGCACGGACTCGGCCCGCAGCATGCTGCGCCTTTCGGTCGGCGTCGGCAACGTCCTGATCGCGATGGTGGCGGCCGCGGTCGTCCTGGCGTCGCTGCACTGGCTGCTGCTGCCGATGCTGCTCGTCATCGCCCTGCCCAAGGGATGGGGCGCGGTCCGCTGCGCACGCCGCGAGTACGTCTCCAAGCTGCACTGGATCGACCACCGGCGGGCCATCGCCTCGCTCCTTGGCTTCCTGACCCGCCCGCACGCGCAGGGAGAGATCCGCGTGCACGCCGCCGGCGCCAAGCTGCTCTCCAGCTACGAGGAGATGTCCCGCCAGACCGAGGCGGAGCAGCGGCGCCTGGCTCGCGCGCAGGCCTCCACCGACCTGGTCGCGGGCGGGTTCGCGGGCGTCGCGTCGCTCGGCTGCTACGGGGTGCTGTGGTGGCTGCTGGCCGACGGCTCGCTGCCGCTCGCCGTGGGCGGCACCGCGGTCCTCGCGATCCGCGCCTCGACCGCCCGGCTGACCTCCCTGGTCCAGCAGGTCAACCGGCTCTACGAGGAGCTGCTGTTCCTCACCGACACCGAGGACGCCATCACCCTGGCCGCCGAGAATGCCATCCCCGCCAGGGGCGCCGCCCTGCCGTCCCGCGTCCACCGGGTCCGCGTGCAGGACGTGTCGTACACCTACCCGGGGGCCGACTCCCCCGCGTTGTGCGACGTCAGCCTGCGGGTCCCCCGTGGCGAGGTGACCGCGCTGGTGGGTGCGAACGGCTCCGGCAAGACCACCCTGACCAAGGTCCTTTCCGGGCTGCTGCTGCCCGCGGGCGGGAACGTGTGGTGGGAGGATGCCGAGGGCAGCGACCGGGTCGAGCTCGGCGACGCCGACAGGGCCGAGGTCTTCTCCCTGGTGGGGCTGCTCGCACAGGACTTCCCCCGGTGGGAGATGACCGCCGCCGCGAACGTGGCGATCGGAGCGGGTGACCGGGTCCGCGATATGGACCGGGTGAGGTCAGCCGCTTCGTCCGCGGGCGTACGCGACATGATCGAGGGCCTGCACCACGGCTGGGACTCGATCGTCTACAAGGGGTACGAGCGGGGCGTGCAGCTCTCGGGCGGGCAGTGGCAGAAGCTCGGCACGGCCCGAAGCCTGTACCGGGGCGCTCCCTTCCTCCTGGTCGACGAACCGACCTCGGCCCTCGACCCGCACGCGGAGATCGCCGCGTTCGACAGCCTGTGGACCCTCGCTCGGGAAGGCCACGCGGTCGTCCTCGTGACCCACCGCCTCGCGGCCACGGCCAACGCCGACCGCATCTACGTCCTCGACCGGGGCCGGGTGGCGGAAGAAGGCACCCACCAGCAGCTCATGGCCCGGCCCGAAGGCATCTACCGAGGCATGTTCACCGCTCAGGCCGCCCAGTACGAGGCACATGCCCCGTCCTAGGCGCCCTGGTCGATCAGGTCGAGCATGCGGCGCGGTTCGTCGTCGCCGCCCAGGCGGGCCATCGCGTAACGATAGGCGAGAGTGTCCGCGTAGACGCCCAGCGTGCTGTCGAGGCGGAGTTCGCTCGTCCACTGGTCGAACAGCCGCCACAGGCCGTCGCGTCCCAGCTCCGGCCAGCGGTCCTGAATCACCGACCAGAGCGGGCCGCGGCGCTTCGGCTCCCTGATGGTGTCGTGGACTGCCGCCGTCCACCGCGGGATCTGCTCGGCCGGGATGACGACGGCGATGTCGGCCAGTGCGTGCCACCGCAGGAGATCGGTGGGCCCGCCGACCTCGTAGGCCAGATCGAACGCGTCCTCGTGGGCGCCCAGTGCCGCGTAGCAGCCGGCCAGGGCTGCTCGGAGTGACATGCGTGTGGTGGTGGAGAGGATGCGGTCCTCGGTGGCCGAAAGCGCGTCCAGTTCGGCGAGGTCCAGAAGCGGTGTCAGCGGCTGGAGGCGGTACGCCCAGTCATCGATGCGCTGGTGCTCTTCGTCGTGATGGATGCCGTAATGCGTGCGCTCGACACCGTCGAGGAACCCGCCGTCGAAAAGCAGTTCCTTGACCGCGGGACGGGCGCGTGGCGCCAGCAGCCTGGCGAAGAAGGGCGTCCAGGAGTCCGTGCCCCGGACCAGCCAAGGGCATCGCTCGGGAAAGCCGACGTCCCGAGCCGAGGCCGCGGCACTCAGGGTCTTCTGCCGCAGCGCGCGCAGGCTCGACGTGATCTCTCTGAGGACGGTGTCGTAGCCGTCTCCCGGCGGGAGATGCGTTCCGGCCGCCAGCAGGGTAAGACGCTTCCAGGGGTCCGCCGCCGACTCCTTCGCCTCTTCGAGGAGTTGCGGCACGCCCCCCTCCGTCAGAACGCAGGCGCGGTCAAAGGCACGGTCGAGCAGTACCTCTGCTCTGTTGGCGCCTCCGTCGGCGGCCGGGTCCCGGGGCGGGCCCGGCCGCATCGGGTAGCGCCGCACTCCGCTGTCGTACACCGGTATGACGCCCGGCAGATCGATCTCCCGCTGCTCCCACCAGACTTCTCCGTACGCGGCTCGGCCGTTCGGCTGATGGACGGTGTCGGGCAGGTGGCGTTCCATGAGCTGACGCAGCTCACCGGGCAGGGCCTTGGGGTCGGACTGCTCGTATACGAGGTCCAGTGCACGAGCCGCCTCCTGTCGGCCGAAGGAGGCCAGCCGGGGCAGGAGGTATCGGCGTGGTGGACAACTCTCGCGGTCCGCGGGGTCGGGCGAGGTGATGGCCAGCGCGCGCTCGGTCTGGTCCCGCGTCAGCTCGGGGGCGAGACCCTCGATCCAGCCGTTGTCCGCGTCGAGGGTCCCTGCCTCGATCAGGTCCAGGATGCGGTCGGTGTAACCGGCGAACGCGGGGGCGTGGACGCGGGCGATGTCGAAGTGGTTGACCCTGGGAGGCCAGCGTGGCCGGGGGTCGCTGAAGCGGTACGGCAGGGTGTCGAAGACTTCGTCCGCCCGCGTCCGCCGGTCCTCTCCCTCCAGGGAGGGAAGCAGCTGGATGAGCGCCGGCGTGCGATCGTCGTCCGTCATGCGGCGGGTGATCTGCTCGGCCACCCAGGACGCGTAGCGCGCGGGGACGCCGCTCATCAGTCCGTCGTAGTCGTATGCGAAGGCGACCGGCACCTGGTTGCGTCGCGCGAAGGCGCCGCCCTGGTCGTCCCCGGTGGACAGTCGGCAGAGGACCCGCTCGTGCACCCTGTCTCCGAGCCAGCGGGCGACTGCCACGTATGCCTTGCCGTTTACTCCCACAGGGGGCACCCACCACGGGGAGGGGACGAAGGGCAAGGTGCTGTCGTTCCACTGGTCGAGGCTCGCGGCCAGCACCTGTCCCGGCCCGTAGGAGCCACCGGGTTCGTCGGCGTACCTGTCGAGACCGGGCTGACTGCGGGCGGCTCTGACCCACTCCGGGAGGGCCTCGTACGGTGTGGGCGGCCAGAGTTGCTCGGCCTGTTGCCTGGTGACGCACCGGGTCAGATGGCGGGCGGCGCGGTCGGGGTACCCGGTGGGCGTGGTGTTCCGCAGGACGGCGGTGAGTACGGTGCGGGCCAGCGGTTCCGGCAGCAGCCGAATCAGTTCGGCCTGGGTCCAGAGGCGGACGAAGGCGCGGTCCGGGTGTTCGTCGGGTGTGGCCGGGCCGCCGGGCGCATGAGGATCCAGCGCAGGAGGCGGCGGCTCGGGAGGGTGTTCGGCCAGCCAGTCGGCCACCGCCAGGGCTTCCTCCGGGCGACCGAGTTCCAGGAGGCGGTGTGCGTAGGCGGCTGTGGCGCGGGCGAGGTCTTCCGTCTCGCCGCTGTGGGGCCAACGCTCAAGGAGCCGGTACAGCCGCGGCAGGTCCTCGTCCCGCATGAAGGGGGCCAGGTGCGCGATGCCCATCAGACAGGTGTGGCTCCACAGTTCCGCGAAGCCTTCGAGATACGCCAGGGCCCGGCCGGGCCGCCAGAGGTCGTGGCGCACGAGCTGGGCGGCGAGTCCCGGGGTCATCTCGTCGGAGAGGGCGGTACGTTCACCGGCGAGGGCCGCGGCACACATGACCTGTTCGGGCAGGCGCGGCAGACTCCGGTCCGCGGAGAAGGCCCGCTGGTTGGCGCCGCGGACGGCCGCGGCGACCCGCGCCACGTCCCTGCGGTAGCCGTCGACGTCGTCCGCGGTCTCCTCCCGCACCTGCCGCCATCGGGGATGGACAAGCCGCAGGGCGTCGGAGAGGTACTCGGTCGCGTCGTCTCCGTACGACTCGGTGTCGGACTCGGAATCGGACTCGGACGCCGGTAGCAGGTGCTGGGCGAGGTGGCGGGCGAGGTAGCCCGGTACTCGGGTGGGCGCGAGGTCACCCGAGCGGAGCGCGTCGAGAGTCTGCCGCCCCCAGCCGGTGTACGCGTCCCGGTACTCGTCCAGCTCGTCGTTGTCCCGCAGCTGCCGTGTCCGCAGACCGGCCAGGAGGGGGTGGGCGAGAGCGACGGACGCTTCCCCGGAGCCGGGCAGGGTGAAACGGTCGAGAAGGGTCAGCGCCGCCGCCAGCCGGTCCCCGCTCACCTTCCTGTCGAGCACCTTGCCGGCCAGCAGCCGCAGTTCCCCCAGCGTCACAGGGCCGTGAGCGAGCGCCAGGACACTGAACAGGCACCCCGCGTCGTCGACGAGACCGGGCTCCTTCTGGCCCCAGAGCAGGTTCTGCTCCCGCCACCAGCGGTCCAGGAAACCCTCCAGGCCCGGTCGGGTGGTGCGCAGCCGCGAGATCCACTGTTCCAGGTCCTGGTCCGGCCGCCGGCGCAGGTCCTGGAGGTACAGGGCCGTGGTCACCGGGTCTCCCCCGGTCAGCCGCAGGAGGTGCGGCGCCGCGCGGTCGAGGGCCTCGGCGCTCGTCCCTTCACGGTCGGACACGGCCTGCCGGAGAAGTTCGGCGACCGCGTCGTCGCCCAACGCGGTCAGCAGGGCCGAAGCGCCGTCGGGGCGGACATCGATGGCGTCGAACCAGTGCTCGGCCGTGGGGAGTTGGCGGGTGCGGCGGGCGGAGAGCAGGATGCGGACGTCGCGGCCCGGCCGGCGTGGCAGGAGCAGCGGGTACGGCCGGCCGGACAGCCAGCCGTCGACCTCGTCCAGGGCGTCGATCACGACCAGCAGAGTCGTTCCGTGGGGAGCGGCGCGGGCGAGGAGAGCGGCCAGGGCGTCCCGCGGACTCGTGCCGTGGTCCTGCCGGTGTTCGTGCACGCGGGCGATCCGGTGCGCCAGGGCTTCGCAGACCGAGCCTGCCCCAGCGGTGTCGCTGCGCAGGCTGACCGGGAAGAACACGGTGTGCACCGTCGGGTCCGCCCGCTTGACCACGTCCTCGGCCCAGCGGGTGAGCAGGGTGCTCTTGCCGGTGCCCGCGTTGCCGGTGACCAGGTAGTAGGCAGGAGCGTCGGAGTCGGCGAGCCAGGAGTCGAGGGCCGTGAGTTCGTCCCGACGGCCCGCGAACGGGAGCCTGCCGCCGGGGCCGTTGAGGTGGGTGTCGAGGAAGTTGGCGACGAGAGGGTACCCAGGAGCGCCCGGATCACCGGCGAGCTCCTCCAGCGGCTGAACGGTGCGTGCCAGCCGGGGCCAGCGGCGGACGATGTCCTCGGCGAGAGAGGCGTAGACGGTGCCGCCCACCGCGCGCGAGGAGTCCGCCTCGTCCTCCTGCATCCAGCGCACGACGCCGACGGCCACCTGACCGCTCACGGTATCCGCGAGGACCGGCCCGCCGCTGAAGCCACGGGGCCGCAGCCCGAACCCCACCTCCCCGGAGAAGAGCTGCATGACCCGCCGGCCGTCGAGGATCGCGGTACTCTCCACAGCGATCTTGGCCGGCATGGTCTGCGGATCGGACGTCGAGGGACTGTACAAGGCCCAGCCGAGCGCTTCCACGGGTGTCCCTTTGGGTGCGTCCGCCGCCGTCCCGAGGGAAAGGGGATGCCATCTGCCGGGCAGCGGACTCCCCTTGTCCAGGGTGAGGAGTGCCACGTCGAGGACGGGGTCGTGGTCGCTGTACCTCGCGAGCAGGGTGACGTCCGGTCCCAGCCGTACGGAGAACTCCTCCTGGAGGAGCTCTCCCTTGGCGTCGATGAGGCAGTGCCAGCAGGTGACCAGGGTGCCCGCGTCGACGGCGAAGGCCGTGCCGAGGGAGCCGCCCGCGCCGACGACCTCCCCGACCGCCGGCCGGCTCATGGCTCTCCGGGGCCGCGGGACCAGGTGAGCGACACCTGGAAGGTGGCACCGCTGGAGACCTTCGAGATCAGCACGCCGGTCTCCGCCTCCAGGCTGACGGAGAACTGCAGGCTGACCTCGCCGAGCTCCCAGTCGGAGGCGGAGCCGCCGGCGAGGTGCTGCTCAAGGGATGCGCGAATGCGTTCGGCCATGGACCCGATGGACGCGCCCAGTTCCCCGGCCCGCACCTGGAACCGCTCGACCATCTGACGTGACGACAGGTTCCCGGCTTGCTGTGGGTCGGGGCGCACCTCGACCTGGATCTTCTCGAAGCCCTGGCCCGTGCTGCTGTCGTCCGGCGGTTCAGCGGCCCTGATCTCGGTCACGACTCCCCCACCCCACCCCGGGCTCGCGTTTCCGGGGGTGTCTCACATGGTCCGGCGCCCCGGGTCCGGTGACAACGGTCGGAGCGCGACCGCTCCCGCACAGGAGGCGACGACGCGGCTCAGTGGGCCTGTCCCTTCCCACCGGCGTCCCCGCCTTCGTCCGCCTCCTCGTCGCTGACGCTCCCCGCAGGCCTCGCGGGGGCCGCCGCCGCACGCGTGTTGACGTACGTGGTCAGCTGCCGCACCTGCCGCTCCAAGTTCTTGATGCGGTCCAGGATGTCCTCGGGAAGATTCGGCATCAGGGGCCCTCCATGCCTTCCAGGTAGAGTTCCGCCGTTTCGGTGCGGCCCCGCTCGGGGGCGGTGACCTTGACTCCGATGACGCGGTACGTCGCGTCGAGGCCCTCGCTGAACCACACGTCGTGGATGCGCAGCCGCACGGTCGTCCCGAGGAGCGAGGGCGTGGTGTCCGCGTCGAGGCGGACCCGGACGGCGGGGATCACGACCGGGCCGCCGAGCGCGCCGAGTTCGGTGTGGGCCAGGGCGTCGAGTGTCGCCTTGGCGGTGACGTTGCTGTGGTCGGACGTGGTGTCAAGGCGCGGGAAGCCTGCGCTGATCAGCGCGTGCGCCACCTGTTCGTCCGAGATGACGGGGCGGTCCTGGCCCTCGGGGGTGCCGCCGCGGGCGCGCGCGGTGGTGCCGCCGCGGGTGGCGTCGCGGGGGAAGGAGTACGTGAGGATGTCGCCCGGCAGGTCCAGGACGGTGGTGCCCTCGCCGACCTGGATGCGCGGGACGCCGAACAGCAGCCGCTTGGCGCGCTGCCCGGTCACCGGGTCGCGGTACACGCTCACCAGGTACTCGAAACCCGGTTCCATCGACGCCAGTTGGGCGATCGCCTCCTCCACCGTCGTCTCGTCGCCGTCGCGGTACGTCACCGTGCGCGGTGTGCCCCGTGGCGCGGGCGCGAAGCCGACGCCGATGTCACCGCCGGGCATGCTCTGGATGTGCTCCCACAGGCCGCGCACGATGGTGAGGTCGTCGGTATCGGTGTACGTGAGGTTCCGCCGGAGGTGGCGGTGGCCGGCGTACGAGTCGAAGGTGGCGGCCTGGAGCGCGACGGTGACCATGCCCTGCTCGTCCATGGCCGGGGTGAGCGTCCAGACGATGCCGCCCCAGCACACCTGGTCGCCACGTTCGAGGTAGACGGCGGTACGGCCCTCCACGAGCTCCCTGACCCGCCGTGCCATCCGCCGGTTGGGCACCGGCAGGGTGGCGCTGAGCGAGCCCGGCTTGCCGATGTAGTCGTCGAACTCCAGGCCCTGCATGGGGAGGGCGTCGATGGGGGTGCCCGTGCACAGGTCGGTGAAGTACGCGACGTAGGGGCTGTCCATGCGTCAGGCGACCGGATCGATGCGGATGAAACGGCTGTCGAACCAGGCCTTGGGGGACCCGGCCTTGTGGGCGGCGGTCGCGGTGTACACCACCCCCGGGGTGAGGCGCCCCAGGGGAAAGTTGGTGAACACGGAGGCCGAGCCCGCCCCGGTGTAGACGGCGGCCGCGTCGTCGGAGGCGGTGACGAGGAGTGCGCCGCCCGCCCGCGGCCGGACGTTCACCGAGAAGTAGCCGCCGCCTCCCTCACCCGCGATGCGCGCCCCGACCGATATGTGCACCCAGGTCGAGGAGGGTGCGGTGAACTCGGCGGTGAGCGGGCCCGCGTCGGTGAGGGTCTCGGTGTACGCCGTGGAACTGGTGTACCCCAGGGCCGAGCTGCGTTTGAGCATGGCGTCGGGGATGTACTGCTGCCACTGGCCGCCGTCCCAGCGCTCCAGCCGCCCGCCCGCGTCCCGGTACTGCCCCGCGTACGTGCCCTGGGCGCCGTGTCCGCCCCCGGCGGGCAGGATGCCGCCGAGTGCCGCGGTGTAGCGGCGCCGGTCGGCGACCGCCGTCGCCCAGGTGATGCCCCGCGTGGCGGAGGCGCCCGCACCGACCGACACCTCGTACAGCAGCTCGGCGCTCTTCGGCAGCGCGGGCGGCACCGGCGCGCTCGCGGGGGTGCCCTGGACGATCTCCAGGACGGCCTCGTAGCGCCCCGAGGCGTCGTAGTCCGCGTCGTACACCCGCACCACGAGCGCGTCGATGCGCGGCAGTGTGGCATGGCCGTCGGCGAAGGTGAGCTGCGTGTCGGCGTCCACGGTGACCGGGTAGCCGCCCTGGGCCGCCGCGGAGCCGCCGGGCACCCAGAGGCGGCCCGGGGAGAGGCGGGCCTGCATGCTGCTGGCCGCGCTGCCGGTCAGCTGGAGGCCGCCCACGGCACAGCCGCCGCGGGCGGTCAGCGGGCCGGAGGACGCCATCCCGAGGCTCATGGCGAGCCGGGTGTCCTCCCGGGTCTGTCCGGTGGGCAGGTGCCATGCGGAACGTGTCGTCATGGAACTCTCCAAAGTCGCGCGGATTGCCGGTCGGTGGGGTGGGCGCCGTCCCGCGCTCGGGACACGGGCCGGGCCCCGCGGTACGGGCTCACCACTCGGCCGACCGCCAGGCGACGGTGGCCGACGCCCGCTCCGCGTCGCCGGACTCGGCCCGGAAGGACAGCCGGGACGCGCCGGGGGCCAGGGTGAACAGCTCCTCGGGGACGCTGCCGACGACCGCGGTGTGGCGGCGCGAGGCCGTCCCGTTGAACAGCACGGAGCCTTCGGCGGTGTCGACCTCCAGCACGTCGCCGAGCAACAGGGACAGGTCGTACTCCAGCCAGGTGCCGCTGTCGTGGTTGGCCAGGCGCGGACCGGCACACGGCCCGGTGAAGGTGATCAGCGGGTGGGCGGGGGCGCTCCCCGCGTTCTCCGCCGTCGCCTCGCCGACGGACCCCGGGGTGCCCCAGTTCAAGGGCCACGTCAACGGCCAGGTCAGGCCCGGCTCCCGGCGCGGGAGCCCGATCTCGACCCGGCGCGCGACGCTCTCGTACCGCCGTGGGTCCATGGCCTTCCACTGGAGCGTCACCTTGGCCAGGCGGCCGGCGAGGAACTGCCGGTCCGTGGGCACGACGCGCTGGGTGACGCGCGCCCTCACGGCCAGCGTCTCGCCGTACAGGCGCACCGCGAGCCACTCCTCCTCGTCCCGTATCCCGGTGGCGGAGCGCAGCGCGCGCAGGGCGTCCAGGGCCGCTTCGGGGCCGCCGTCCGGGTCCGGGGCGAGCCACAGCTGCGCGGTGATGGTGCGGGGCTGGGCCCACTGGGTGCCCGGCCAGCCGCCGTGCCCGGTCGGGCGGTTGGCGTCGGACGACTCCAGGCCCGGCAGTTCCTCCCAGCCGGTGAGGCCCTCGGCCGCGACCCAGTAGGCGGTGCCTGGACCGAGCAGGAGCCCCGCCCACTGCACCTGCCCGTCCCTGTCGATCAGCGTCCCGGGCCCGGCGGCGGCCTCCGCCGCGCCGGGCGCGCCGGATCCGTACCGCGTCCCTGCGTCGTTCATCCGCTCACCACCCCCTCGCGCCTGGCCTTCATCGGGGCCTCAGCCCCTGGCCTTCATCAGGAACATCAGGTCCTCGGCGGTCTGGCGGGCGCTGCCGCCGCGTGCCTCGTAGTAGTTCTCGATCACCACACCGCCGCGCTGCTGCGGCCCCAGCGCACGGACCGGTCCCCCACCCGGCCGGGGCCTCCGCGCGAGCAGCGCCTCCAGCCTGTTCAAGGGCAGCACGGCCTCGGCCTGCCCGGCCTCACCGAGCAGGGCGAGCGTGCCGCCGGCACGGGGCAGCACGATGCCGCCCTGCGCCAGGGTGGGAATGGTCGGGAGGTTGACGCCGAAGGTCTTGCCGCCGACCCCGGGCACCCAGCCCGGGATGGACACCTTCACCCGGTTCAGCGCGCGGATGGCGTTGTTGACCAGGCCGATCACCGCGTTGATGGGCCCCTTCACGGCGCCGAGGACGCTGTTGAAGACGCCTTTGGTGAAGTTCGCCAGGCCGTTCCAGGCCCGGTGCAGGCCGTCGCGTACGGCACGGAACGCGGCCGGGATGCGCTCGCGGAGGAAGCCCAGCGCCGGTCTGATCACCGCGAGGATCGCGTGGATCACGGTCATGATGATGGTCTTGTAGATCGTGAAGTACGTCTTCACGACGGTCCAGATCACCCTCAGGACGACCTGGAAGGTGACCTTGATGCCGTTCCAGGTGGCCTGCACGACCTGCCGTGCCGCACGCATCGTCGTGCCGATCACCTGCCCGATGATCCGGAACGCCGTCTGCACGATGCGCTGCACGGTCTTGGACTGCATCGCCATGTCGATGAGCTTGGTGATCAGTGGGAGCAGCAGCGCCATGATCGCGCCGAAGACGTTCGCCTTCATGGCGGTGTTCAGGCCGCGCTGCGCGGTGCTGACGCCCTGGAGGCCCGACTTCATCCGTCCCATGAGCCCGCCGCCGCGGGTCGCCGACTTCCCGGCTCCGTCCATGGCCCGGTCGGCCTGCCGGGCGCTGCGGGCGGCGGCGTCCGCCTGCGTCCTGACCCCGCGGAAGGAACTCGCCGTGCGGTCGAGCCCGCTCTTGATCCGGCCGACGGCCCGGTCCGCCTGCTGCACGGTCGCCCGCAGCTTGCCGACCCCGGACTCGGCCTGCCCCGCGCCCGTCCGCAGACCACGGAATCCGGCGGCGGAGCGGTTGAGGGCTTGGACGAGTGACATGGGGTGCCTCCTTGCGGTGTTCCGGCCCTTGCGGGTGGTATCAGCTCAATGCGCGAGCGAGTCCGTCGACCCGACGCTCCAGTTCCCGGAGGGCGCGCGCGGTCTGCTGGATGTTTCGCGCGTCCATGCGCGGTGCGGGCTGCGGCCCACGCCCGGCGGGGGCACGCGGCGCGGCACGCTGTCGCCGCAGTGCGGCCTCCGCTTTGCGCACGCCGTCTCGCGCTGTGCGCAGCGCCCGTTCGGCCGTCGACTTGACCTCGACGACCGTATGCCGGTCCTGGCGGGCTCTCATGGTGCTCTGGGTGAGGGATCTACGGAGCAGAGTGGTGCGGTTCTTGAGTTCGGCGACCTGGCGGCCGACCTGTCGTTCCAGCGCGTTGATGGACTGTCTGAGGTCTTCGGGCCGCATGCGCGCGGCAGCGAGCCGGCCCTGCTCCTGGCGCTCCTTGCGTTCCTCGCTCATCCGCTCCATGTCGAAGAGGGAACGCTCGGCGTTGAAGATCTTGAAGCCGGCGGAGGCGCCGGTGAGCTCGGTCTTGGCCCACGTGGCCGAGGCCTCCAGCCCTTTGACCGACCCGGTCAAGGCCGTGACCTCGGCTTTGAGCCCATTGACTTCGGTACTGACGCCGGTGAGGCCCGTCTTGCGCCAGTCGGCCAGGAACTTGCCCAACCATTCCTTGAGCCACTTCGGTACTTCTGTCTCGGACATGGTCCCTCTCCAGGCGCGGGGTCAGCCGAAGAAGCGGGCCAGCTCGGTTGCGCTGGGTGCCGCGGAAGGAGGTGAATCGTCGGGCTGGACACCCGGCCGAGGCACCGGCTGCGGCGCCTCCGGTGCAGGCTCGTCCTCGTCCCGGTTGACCGAGGCGAACATCCAGTTGGCGATGGCCAGATGGTCGACCACCGCGGCGAGCAGGTGGTCGGTCAGTGACCACTGCGCCGCCTCGCCCTCGTGCGCGAGGCGGAACGCGCTGTCCCGCGGCAGGTGCCGCACCAGCACGGCGAGCCGCCGGGACGACAGCTCGCCGCGGTACCAGCCGAGCAGGTCGACGCCGTAATGGCGCAACAGATCCGCCTCCAGCGCCTCGGCGTGCTCCTCCACGAGCGCGCCGAGGCTCAGCCTTCCCCCACGCTCAGCCCTGTCGCCTCGCCGTAGGCGTTCAGGACGGCGGCCACGTCCTGAACGCTGACGTCGTGCTCGGCGAACCGCTTGTACTGCTCGTCGCCGAGCAGCAGGGCGAGCAGCCCGTCCAGGTCGTTGTCGTCCAGGGAGGAGAGGGCCTGGGCGGAGCGGCGCGGGATTTCGGTGGGGAGTGAGAAGGTCTCTCCGTCCACCTCGAACTCCCAGTTCAGGCCCAGCGTTTCGAGCCGCTGGGCGCGGGCGGCGTTGACATTGAAAGGCGCGGACATGGGGCTCCTGGGTCGATGAGTGGTGGGCCGGCCGGGTGACCGCCGCCGCTACTTCGCGAACGCGGGGTCGTTCATCAGCCAGGTCGCGAGCGGCGCGGCGTTGTCCACCGAGAGCGCGGTGAAGGTGATGCCGAGCTTGACCGACGCGGTACGGGTGAGCTGGACTTCCTCGGTCTCGGTGACCTGGCCGCGCGCGATGGTGAAGCGGTACTTGATGGCGTCGCCGTCCGCGAACTCCACGCCGAGCATCCGCTCGTCCTTCTTGGGCTCGGACGCCACCTGGTACGTGTAGAGCTTGGAGCCCTCCGCGGTCTCCTTGACCGCGTCGCCGCCGAAGAAGAACGGCAGGGTGTCCTCGTTGAGCTGGAGAAGGGCGAACTTCACGGTGAGGTCCCGGTCGGAGTAGACGAAGCGGGCCGGGCTGACCGACTGCCAGGTGTCCACCGGGTCGATCTTGTCCTTCTTGTTGAAGCGGATGCCGTCGGTGCTGGTGTAGCCCAGGTCGCGCCAGGGGGCGACCCAGTCTCCGGTCAGATCGACGGGCGGCCGCGTCCCGACCGGGGCGGTGAGGATGCGCCCCGTGCCGGCGACGCGGATCTCGTTCGGGTTCATTCCGGGCATGCGGACTCCTTCGAGCTGCTCAGGTCGGGCCGACCTCGCACGCGCACGGGCAACGGGCTACGGGCTCCGTCAGGCCGGGCGGATCGAGAGCCGGGTGGTGGACAGGTAGCGGCTGGCCGCCTGCCGGTTGTAGTCGGGCAGCCAGCGCGGCCCGTCCGCCTCGACGGCATCGGTGACTCGGGCACCGCCGTACGTGGTGCCGCGCACGGTCAGCAGTGCCGTACGGGCCGCGGTGGCCACCGTGTGCGCGGCCGGCTTGTCGGGGCCGTAGACCTCCAGGTCGATCAGGGGCTGGTCGAGGTGCTGGTCGTCGACCCACGCGCCGCCCGCCCGGGACACCAGGACGGCCTTCTGGGTACCGTCGAAACCGGGGGGCGTGCGGTTGTCGACGATGACCCCGGCCAGCTCGGGGCGGCTCTTGAGATGGTCGACGACGAGGCGTTCCACGTCCGGGAACACGATGGGCGGATCGCTCACGCGCAACTCCTTGCGTGGTCCGGGACGCTCATTGTGGCCCGCGTGCGGAGTGGGGGCAATGCGCCTGCAAGGGGTCACGGGCACTGTGCACGTGAACGTGATACTCCGTCAACTGGGGCGTTATACGGGCTAGTTGAGGAGCCCGACCCTCCGCATGCGTGGGTCACCTAGCTGCGCGCGGGCAGACAGGTGCGAAGTCGAACGGCTACGTGCTGGGCGGCCCGGTTGAAGGCGTGGATCTCCGGTGCGGTGTTGGTGACGAGCCAGGTGGGCGCCCATTCCAGGGGCGGCGCATCGCTCAGCGGCAGATAGGTGACGCCGGGGCGCGCGTAGAACCGTGACACCTGGGCGCCCATGACGAAAGCTCCTTCGTCGGCGTCGATCAGCGCCAGGGCCTCCTGGAGCGTCTCGAACTGGGGGCCCGGTGCGATGGGGCGGCCCGCGGGCGTCAGGCGGGGTGTGCGGTCTGCGCGCCAGTAGTCGGGAAAGGCCTCGGCCACCTGCAGCATCTTGACCGCGGCCAGGTCTTCCAGCGAAACGCTGTCACGGCGGGCGAGCGGGTGGCCGGACGACACCCCCAGCACCCGGGGTTCGGAGAACAGGACCGGCCCGGTGACCATGTCGGGTTCGTGGTGCGGCAGGCTCACGACCAGCAGGTCGACATCGCCTGCCCGCAAGCGCCGGAGGCCGTCGACGATCTGCATCTCCCTCAACCGGGCCCGCCAGCCGGGCCGGCCCTGGTCGAAGAGCCGAGCGGCCTGTGCCATGAGCTGTCCTGCGGCGGCGCCGAGGAACCCGACCCGGAGAACGCGGTCGATGCCGCGCGCGGCGTTGATCGCCTTCTCCACCCCGGCCTCGATCTGGTCGTAGGCCGGGCGCACGTCTGCGTGCAGCAGTCGGCCGGCCTCGGTGAGGCTGACATGGCGGCTGTTGCGCTCGAACAGCGGTGTGCCGATGTGCCGTTCCAGCTTCTTGATGGTCTGGCTGATCCGGGCGGTGCTCACGTGCAGGCGTTCGGCCGTGCGGCCGAAGTGCAACTCCTCGGCCAGCGTCAGGAAGGCCTCCAGCTCAAGCCGCTCCAGCACGCGCTCCTCCGAACGTTGAACCCACCTTAACGACCGTTGCACTATGCCAGCTTGTTGGCGCATCGGGCCCGTAGGAGCCTGAACGGGCCAGGCCGCACACGGCACTCGCGCCCGCTTGTCACGACGGAGCCCGGAGTTCCGAAGTCCCTTGCCCCGCAACCCATGTCCCGAGAGCAGGACCATGCGTTTGTTTCTTTCCTCCTGGAAAATGGGGGACGCCCCCGAACTCCTTGACGACCTCGCCAAAGGCGCCCGGAACGCAGCTGTCATCGGCAACGCGCTGGACGCCCTCCCCACCCCGCAGAGGCAGCAGGCCACCGGCCGGGAGATCGCGATGCTGCGCGAGCGCGGCTACCTGACGACCGAGGTGGATCTGCGGGACCACTTCGGCGACTCGGACACGCTCGCCGAGCGGCTGTCCGGCTTCGGCGTCGTCTGGGTCCACGGCGGCAATCCGTTCGTCCTGCGGCTGGCGATGGCCCTCAGCGGCGCCGACCGGATCCTGCCCGACCTGCTGCATCGCGACGCCCTCGTCTACGCCGGATGGAGCGCCGGCGCCTGCGTCCTGTCACCCAGCCTGCGCGGCCTCGAACTGGTGGACGACCCCGCCGACACCGTCACCGCCTACGACCGGCCGGTGCTCTGGGAAGGTCTCGGCCTCCTGGACTACACCTTCGTTCCCCACTACCGCTCGCCGATCCCCGAGAGCGAGCAGATCGAGCGCGTCGTCGAGCGCTACGACCGCGAAGGAGTGCTCTACCGTGCTTTCCGCGACGGCGAGGTCACCCTCGTCTCCTGACCACCGCCCCCTGCGATCCGATCGCCCCGAAGCAACTCCTGTTAGGGACATGATGAAGCTGCTACCGCCCGCGGGGCCCCCACGCACTCTCGCCCTGGCCCAGTTGAGCAACTCCGTCGGCGACGGCGCGTTCTACGTGACCTCCGCGCTCTACTTCACCCAGGTCGTCGGCCTCGCCCCCGCCAGGATCGGACTCGGCCTCGCGGTGGCCTGGGCCGTCGGCTCGATCGTCGGAGTGCCGCTCGGGCGCCTCGCGGACCGCAGGGGCTCGCGCGGTACGGCCGCGCTGCTCGCCCTCGCGACCAGTGCCTCCGTCGCCGCGTTCCTCGTCGTACGGGACTTCCTGCCGTTCCTCCTGGCCGCCTGTCTCTACGCCACTGCGCAGTCCGGCCTGGCCGCCGCCAGACAGGCACTCCTCGCCGGCCTGATCGCCAGGGAAGAACGCACCGGCACGCTCGCCCACCTCCAGTCCACTCTCAACGCGGGCCTCACCATCGGCGCGGCCCTCGGCGGCCTCGCTCTCTCCGCCGGTACCCGCAGCGCCTACCTGGCCGTTTTCGCACTCGACGCGGTGAGTTTCCTGCTTTGCGCTCTCGTCCTGCTGCGACTGCCGACGGTGGCCCCTCCCCCCGCGCCGAAGGGTGCCAAGCTCGCGGTGCTGCGCGATCGCCCGTACGCCGCCCTCACCCTCCTCAACACGGTGCTGCTGCTGCGGATGCCCCTGCTCAGCCTCGGCCTGCCGCTGTGGATCACCGAGCGCACCACCGCCCCCGCCTGGCTGGTCTCCGCGCTCTTCGTCCTCAATACCGTCGCGGTCATGTTCTTCCAGGTCCGCACCGCCCGCTCCGTCACCAGCACACCCAGCGCGGTCAAGGCCCTCCGCCGCTCCGGCGCCCTCATGCTCCTCACCTGCGCGGTCTTCGCCCTCTCCGCGGGAACGCCGACCTGGGCGGCCGTCGCCGCCCTGCTCGCGGGATCAGTACTGCTGGTCGCCGGGGAAATGCTCCAGTCCGCGGGCTCCTGGCAGCTCGGCTTCGACCTGGCCCCGCCCGACCGGATCGGCGAGTACCAGGGCTTCTTCGGCACCGGCGTCACCGTCGCCCGCACCGTCGGCCCGCTCGCGCTCACCACTCTGCTGATGGGCGTGGGGACCATGGGCTGGCTCCTCCTCGGCGCTCTCTTCCTGGCCGCATCCTGGGCCATGGGCCCGACGGCCCGCCGCGCGGCCGGAACCCGCCCGCTCCCGGCCCCCGCAATGACCGAGGCGGCCTGAACCCGGAGTCGGAGGACGGAAAGGCGTAGCTGGACGACCGGTTCCAGCAGGTTGGACCAGGTGCAGAAGCGCCTGGAGGACGTCGTGCGGAAGGCCGCCGTGGATGACGGCACCGACTTCGTGGACGTCTACGACCACACCGGGAGCAACACGGCGTCCGACGGCGCCAATCGGGGCATCGGCGACCTGCTGCGGCCGGACCGAGATGCTCACGAGTCCCGACGGCGCCCACGCCAGGCGGCCAATGGGGTGCTCTCTTCGCCGCGGCCACATCTCTGGTCTGGCTGCGGGGCACTGCTGCGGGTACCGGCGCGTGGGCGTCGGCCAACCAGACACCGTGGGACGGCAGGCGATGTCAGATCGATACCCCCACCGGCTGGGTGTGGAGCCACCACGGCACCGATCTCTGCAGCGCGTTCGCCGATGTCGCCCGGGCCGCGCGCGCTCTACCGGACGACGTGCTGGCCCTCGGAGACACCGACATCCGCCCACTCGGACAGGGTGCTGCCGAAGTCCGTAGCCGTGATGGTGCTGCGGCTGGACCAGCCGCCGGACGTCGAAGCCGCTGGTCGCCTACAAATCCGCGTCGGTACAGCTGAATTGACCCCGCGGCGGGCTCCGGAGCCTTTCGGGGCAATGCAGACTCGTTTCCTCACTGTCCATACGGGTGAAACACCGGTGCCGTTGGCGCTGAGCGGGCAATAGGGCCACGGCATGTTCCGTTCCCACCCGGCAGAAAGACCTCTCGATGCGTTTTCGCTCCGCCTTCACAGCCGTTCTCGGCGCCGCCCTGCTCCTGGCCGTGAACCCCGCTTCCGCCTCCGCCGCAACCGGCCAGTTCCGCTACGACTACGTCACCGGCGAGGGCTATGACGTCACCGGCTTCCTCACCAACCCGCCCAACGAGCAGTGCCTCACCCTTCCCGGCGTCGGCCAGGACAACCCCCAGCCCGGCCACTCCCCGAAGAACCGCACCGACGCCTGGGCCACGGTCTTCAGCGAGCCCGGCTGCCAGGGCGCGTTCTTCAAGCTCCGCCCGCACACCGGCGGCGCTTCGGAGCGGCTGAAGGTGCGCTCGGTCGTCTTCGACTGAGCGCGTTCTCATCCGCCGACGTCTCCTCAGGGCCGACTCGCCGCCAGGGCGGGCGGCCCCGGGAGCGGGCCGGCACCATGAGCGGCCGCCGCACACGGTGCCGCCCTCGAGCTCGGCTCCCGGTCCTCCAAGCCGTCGCCGGACTCCCCTCCCACCAGCGGGCCGCCGTCCTGGGTCCGGCACTCACAGGTAGCCAGGTCAGTTCGGTTGTCTCTCCTCGGCCGACCGGGAACGTGGCCGACCGTCCGCGGCCCGTGCCATGGATTGCCATGGCGGGTCCAGCATGTCCTGGACCAGCGCGTCGATGACGGCGACCTGCTCCTCGTCCAGATACTCCCGGAATCCGCCGACGACACCGCGCCGTGTCTTGTACGACTCCGGGTCGCCGGGGACGGACTGCCGCAGCTTCTCCGAGCGCAGTGTGTCGTCGCGTTCCATGGCCCGCATCGCGTCGAATCGGGCGTACTCCGCCGCCACCCGCAACGTCGTGGGTTCCGTGGCCCCGGGCAGGCCGCAGAACTCCAGGATGCGGGCGAGTTCGCCGGTGGTGTCCGCGCTCAGGCGCTCGTAGGAAGAGATCATGAAGGCGGCCGGTGTGCGTTGCTGGGCCTGCCAGATGTTCCAGAACTCCAGGCAGGTGCGTACGCTTCCGACGTCCTCGGACAGGAATTCATCGAGGGTTCCGGTGTAGGGGTTTCCCTCCCGCCGCGTCCGCTGGAAATAGTGGGACACGGCCACGTCCCGGATGTCCCGGACCAGCAGTACGACCTTTCGGTCCCGGTAGAACCCCTTGTCCGACGACAATTCGCCGGGTGCCCGCCACGCCACCTGGTCGTCGTGCCAGAAGACGATCCGGGGAACACCGGGGTCGGCCGCGGTGAAATGTGTCAGGTCCAGGTCCCGGCACAGCTCCATCGGAAGGCGATGCGCTTCCGAAATGGCGCGGGCCAGCAGGACCCGCAGCCAGGTACGGCCGCATTTGGGGAACGAGACGACGTAGACCTCCCCGTCCGCATCAACTGTCGGAGAACTCCGGTGTGCAGGCGCCGCGTTGTCAGGGGTCACAGCCCGGCATTGTCTCCGGCTCCCCAGCCGGTGACAACAGGTCCGCGTACGGCCGGGAGGACATCGGTCCAAGCCGCCCAGGACTGCCCCTCCTCCCGCAGGGCGCCCGCTACGGACCGCCGTGGTGACGATCAGGACAGCTTCGTCCGGCGAGATGCGTGGAGGCGGTTCATCACGGCACCCGACACATTCCTCACCCGCGCACCCCTGTCACATCCACCTCAGGGAGCAATTCTTTCCGGACGAACTTCGGTGCTTTTCTGCATGGTGGCTCGAAAGCCTGGAATTTTCGGCGATGGCGCTTTTGCGGCGGCTTCCCGAAGCCCCTTATTCGACGTGGCGTCCGTTGGGTAACCCCATGTCCGACCGGCGGTGAGAGCCGTCCATTCGTCACGGATGAACCCATCTAAGGAGTGATCCCATGGAGCAGCCGGAGATCGAGCAGGTCACCGAGGAACTTCCGGAGTTCGGCCTGATGATCGACATCCCCAGCGAGGACTGAGGCGCCCGACCCGTCCGCGTAGCAGCACAGGGTGCGTGGTGGTTCGTCCGCCACGCACCTCCGCGACCGAACAACGACGGAGGCCGGAACGTGCTTGTGACCCCTGACGCCGTGGCCGCCCGCCGCGCCGAGGACGCCCTCTGGCACGCCACCGACGCGGTGCTGCGCAGGACGGGAGCGGGCGGGGCCGCACCGCCCCGGCACCCTGCCCGCAAGGCCGCCGCCCATCGGGCCGGCGCGGAACCGCCGCCGCTGACCACCGCACCACCGGAGCGCACGGCCTCGGTCGGCGAGAATCTGGCAGCCGTTCCCCCGCCCCGTATGGCCGCCGGCCGCTGGGCGGTCGATCTCGCCGACCCGGCCCCCCACCTCGTCGCGGCGGTCGGCCGGGCACTCGCCTCGCTCCCGCAGGCGCGGGAAGCGAAGACGGGTACGGAGGGGCCGGGCACCACCGTCCGGGCCTGGGAGCCCGAGCAGGCCGCCGTGCTGGCCGAGACCGCCGAGCGGCTGGATGAGGTGTGGCCGGCGATGCTGGCCGAACTGCACGAAGGTGTACGGCAGATCGTCCTGCTGGCCGGGCGCGCCATCGACGGTTTCACCGACTTCACCACGCACGGCGCCGTGTTCGTCAACGCGACCCGGCTGACCGTGGGGCGCACCGGCCTGCCCCGCTGGGTCAGGCTGGCCGACGCCCTGGTCCACGAAGGCACCCACACCCGGTGCAACGCCGCTGCCTTCAGTACCCCGTTCCTCGTGTCCGCCACGGGGCCCGGCACCTCCGTCATGACCCCGCTGCGGCCGGATCCCCGGCCGCTGACCGGGCTCTTCCAGCAGACGGTCGTCCTGGTCCGTCAGACGGTCCTGTACCGGCTGATCCACCAGGAGGCGCCGCTGTCGGACCCGCAGCGGGAGGCCGTGGCCGAGCGCCGGGCCCGGCTGCTGGAGAAGGCGTTCCAGGGCGTCGACACGCTCGGCCGCCACCGCACCGCCCTCAGCCCCGCAGGTGAGGCCGTGCGCGCCGAGGCGGCAGGCCTGCTGGCGGCGGAGGCCGCGCGGGAAGAAGCGCGTACGGGGCGGCTGTCGGGAGGCCGTGCGTGAGCGTCTTTGCACCGACGGCCTGGGCCCCGGAGGTCTTCGCTCCGTGGCCGCACACCCCGGGCGCGCTGCTGGCCCGCGTCGCCGCCCGGTCAAGGGCCTTCGACGCGACCGGCGCAGGGGGCGGCACCTCTGTCCTGATCGGCAGCGCCGCGGGCACGACCGCCGCCGATGTCGGGCGGCGCGCCCGCGGCGAACTGATGGAACGCATGGGCAACGTGCTCGCCGGACGGGCCGCTGAAGCCGAGACCGAGGCGGAAGCCGGAGCGGGCCGCGCACGGCCGCCGGCTGCGGGCGTCGGGCAGGTCCGAACCTGCGACTGGTTCGCGCTGCGCCGCGACGGCCTCCCCGCCGCCGATCCCGCGGATCCCGCCACCGGTCCTGTCCACGGGGCCGGCCGCGGTATCCCGGCGCGCGAGGTGCGGCAGCTCTGGTGCCGGGGCCGGGCAGCAGGCTCCGGTGAGGACATCTGGGTACCCGCGGGCGCCGCGTTCCTCCAGCACCGCCCGCCGCCGGGCTGCGCGGCCACCCACCGGGCCGGGTCGACCGGCGTCGCCGCGCACCGGGACCCGGACGCGGCGGCAGCGCACGCCGCCTGGGAGATCCTGGAGCGCGACCTGGTACGCCGCAGCTGGTACGACCCGCTCCGCCACCCGCCCGTGCCGTTCGACGCCCCAGACGCGCTGCCGCCCGGTGCGAGCGAACTGCGTGTCCTGCTCTGCCGCGAGGGCCTGGAGGCCACCGCGCTCGCCCTCCCCGCCCCAGCGGGAGCCGAGGCCGTCGCCGTCTGTGTGCACGGGCCGGATCGCACACGTCAGACGTTCGGAGCCCGCTGCGGCCCCGCCCACGACCTTCAGGAGACGGTGGCTCGGGCCTGCTGGGAGGCGCTGATGGTCCGCTGGAGCATGAGCGCACCGGTCGCTGTCCGCGCCTGGGACCGTCTGTCACGCACCGGGGACCCGCGCACCGGGCTGGACCACGCCCTGTGGACGTTCCACGCCCAGGACGCGCTGACGCACTGGGCCGGACCGGCCACCACCCTCCGCGCCCCTCCTGCCCCGGCCTCGCGGCCCGCCCGAAACCCGGATCCGGTCGCGCTGCTGGCTGCGCACACCGGGCGCGAGGTGATCGCCGTCGACCGCTGCGCGGGTCCTCCGGCGGACGAGGGACTGACCGTCGTGCGGCTGATCGCCCCAGGAGCCTCGCCCCTGCCGGCCCGCCCCGTCCCCGGCGTACTTCCGCACCCGTTCGGCTGATCACCCCGGCGGCCCGTACGCGACAGCTACGCCGTGCTCCGGCCGACCGCGTCCACCGCTCCGTGCCCCGTCCACTCCTGCACCGGGAGGACCTCATGTCCGCGCTCCCGCACGACACTTCGGCACAGCCCTCATACGCCGCAATGTTCGCCGACCGGTACGACGACTGGTTCGCCGCGTCGACCACTGACTCCACCGTCGGCTTCCTGGCGGCCCTCGCCAAGGAGGGGCCGCCCGGCCCCCTGCTCGAACTGGGCAGCGGCACCGGGCGGGTGGTCCTGCCACTGGCCGCGCTGGGTCTGACCGTCGAAGGGCTCGACGCCTCCCCCGAGATGACCGCCCAGCTGCACGCCAAGCCCGGCGGCGGCGCGATCAGGGTGACGCTCGGCGACTTCGCCGCGCCCCCGGACCCCGCGGACACCGGGCGGTACGCGCTCGTCTACGCGGCCGGGGGCACCTTCGCCGAACTCGACACCCAGGAGGCCCAGCGCCGCTGCCTCGCCTCCACCGCCCGGCGGCTGAGGCCCGGCGGACGCCTCGTGCTCGACGCGCATCTGCCCGAGGCGCTCGCCACCCTCGGCAGCGGCACACAGCCGGTGGACACCCCTGGTGGGGGCTTCGTGCTCCGCACCCGCACGCTGCACCCCGCCCGCCAGCAGTACACCTCCGACTACGCGGTGCTCGACGACGGCAGGATGCGCCACGTACGCGTCTCCTTCCGCTACTTCTCCCCCGGAGAGCTCGACCTGCTGGCGGAGCTGGCGGGCCTGCGGCTGGTACGGCGTACCGGCGGCTGGTCGGGGCGGCCCCTGACCGATTCCTGTACCCACCACGTCTCCGTGTACGAACTGCCCGCATGACCGCCGCGAGCGCGTCGCGCGACCCCGGACGCTACATCGCGGACAACCACCGGCTCTGGCAGCAGTGGACCCCGCTCAAGGCCGCCTCCGACGACTACGACCTCGACGGTTTCCGTGCGGGCGGCAACCGGATGCGGCCGCTGGAGCGGGACGAGGTGGGCCCCGTCGAGGGCAAATCCCTGCTCCATCTGCAGTGCCACGTCGGCCTCGACACCCTGTCCTGGGCCCGGCTCGGCGCCCGCGTCACCGGGGTGGACTTCTCCTCCCGCGCCGTGGAGATCGCCACCGGCCTGGCCGCCGACGTCGCTCCGGACGCCCGCTTCGTCGAAGCTGACGTCCTCACCCTGCCGGACGTCCTCACCGGCAGCTACGACATCGTCTACACCTCCAACGGGGTCCTGGGCTGGCTCCCCGATCTGCGGACCTGGGCCCATGTCGTCGCGCGCTTCCTCGCACCCGGCGGCTTCCTCTACCTCTTCGAGTTCCACCCGTCCGCCTGGATGCTCGACACCGCCGTCGAGGGCCCCGAACTGCGCCTTCGCTACTCCTACTTCGGCGAGCCCGCTCCCCTGGCCTTCGAGTACCGCAGCCCCACCTCCGTACCCGAGGCCCGCATCCCGGACGTCGAGTACGTCTGGGGGCACACCATGGGCGACCTGATCACCGCCCTCGCCGACGCCGGGCTGCGGGTGGACTTCCTGCACGAATGGCCTTTCGTGGGCTGGCGCCCGCTGCCGTTCATGGAACGCGACCCGGACGGCTGGTGGAGGCTGCCCGGCACGCTCCCGGCGATACCTCTGTCGTTCTCGCTGCGCGCCTCCAAGCCCGCAGGACCCAGCCGCCCGTGACACCGCCACCGCCACCCACCGCCCGGAGGACCGCCGCATGCGCATCGCCTACCTGCACTCCGGCAGCATCCCGTCGGTCTACGCCAACGGCGTCCACGTCATGCGCATGTGCGACGCGCTGGCCGACGCCGGGCACGACGTGCGCCTCTACGCCCTGCGCGGCGAGATGACCTCCGACGACGTCCACGCCTACTACGGCACCCGCAACCGTTTCCCCGTGCGGACCTTCCCGATGCCCTGGCCGCCGCTGCTCGGCCCCTGGCTGCGCGCCTGGCAGGTGCGCCGCGCGATCCGCCGCGACGGTGTGCCCGACGCGGTGTACGGCCGCGACCTGCGCGCACTCGTGGCCGCCGGCGGCCTGGCGCCAAGCGTCTACGAAACGCACCTGCTGTGGGACAGCCGCCGGGAACGGACGGTCGAACGTCTGCTGCTGCGCGGCCGGTCCTTGCGCGGTGTCGTGTTCGTCTCGCAGGCGCTCGCCGACGACTACGCGCGCGCCTTCCCCGCGCTGCGCGCCGCCGGCGGACCGGTACAGGTCACCGCGTCCGACTGCGCCGACCCGCCCCCGCCCGGACCGGCAACTGATCTCCCCGGGCGGCCGGGCGCGCTCAGGATCGGTTACGTCGGCCATCTGTACCCGGGCCGGGGCACCGACATCATCCTGGCGCTCGCCGGCCGGATGCCGGAGGCCGACTTCCACGTCGTCGGCGGCACCGAGGCCGACCTGGAGCACTGGAGACAACGCACCGACCAGCCCCACCTGTACTTCCACGGCCACCGTCCGCCCGCCGGACTCCACCCGTACTACCGGGCGTTCGACATCGTGCTGGCCCCCTACCAGCAGCGCGTGGCCTGCGCGCAGGGCGTCGGGGACATCAGCCGCTGGGTCTCGCCCATGAAGCTGTTCGAGTACATGTCCCACGGGCTGCCCGTGGTCTCCTCCGACCTGCCCGTGCTGCGCGAGATCATGGCCGACGGCGTCAACTGCCTCCTCGTGCCACCCGACGACATCGACGCGTGGGAACGGGCGATCCGCCGGCTCGCCGCCGACCCGGCCCTCCGGGCGGCTCTGGGGGCGGAGGCCCGCCGCCAGTTGCTGACCACGTACACCTGGCGGCACCGCGCCGACCGCGTGCTGGCCCCGTTCACCGGGCCGCGCCCGGCCGCCGTCCCGGCCGCCCGTCCGGGGAGGCGCTGATGCGCGCGCTGGTCACCGGCGCGGCCGGTTTCATCGGATCCCATCTGTGCGAGCACCTGCTGGCGGCCGGTGACGAGGTCGTGGGCGTCGACTCCCTCACCGATCACTACGACCCGGCGGTCAAGCGCCGCAATCTGCGAACCGCCCTGAACAACCTCCGCTTCACCTTCCGCCGAGCAGACCTGCTCGGCACCGACCCGGCCGGGCTTCTCGCCGGTGCGGACGTCGTGTACCACCTGGCGGGCCAGCCGGGTGTCCGGCCGTCCTGGGGAGAACACTTCGCCCTCTACAGCAGCCGCAACGTGCTCGCCACGCAGCGCCTGCTGGAGGCCGCGCGCGCCCACCCGCCCGCCAAGTTCGTGTACGCGTCCAGCTCCTCCGTCTACGGAGACGCGCTCGGCCGCCCCACCCCGGAGACCGCGCACCCGCGGCCGGTCTCCCCGTACGGAGTCACCAAGCTCGCCGGCGAGCATCTCTGCGAGCTGTACCGCACGGTGCACGGGCTGCCCACGGTCGCGCTGCGCCTGTTCACGGTCTACGGGCCGCGGCAGCGGCCCGACATGGCGCTGGCCCGCCTGCTCTCCGCGGCGAGCGGAGGGCCTGCGTTCCGGCTCTACGGCGACGGCGAGCAGACCCGCGACTTCACGTACGTCTCCGATGTCGTGGCCGCGATGCGCGCCGCGGCCCGCAGTCCGTTCACCGGCGTCGCCAACATCGGCGGCGGCAGCCCGGTCTCCATGAACATGGCCGTCGCCGCCTTCGAACGCCTCGTCGGACCGGTGCTGTTGTCCCGTCACCCGGCCGTCCCGGGCGATGCCCGGCACACCGGCGCCGACATCGGCCGGGCCCGCGCCGCCTTCGGATTCCGGCCCCGCGTCGAGTTCATGGAAGGTCTGGCGGCCATGGCACGGGCTGCCGACCCGGCCTTCGCCCCGGCGCCGGGCCGGACCGCCGTCCCGGTGGGCGCACCACCCGTCCACCCGTCGGACAAGCGCGGTGGCGCGCGGACAGGAGACGACCGGTGATCCCGCCTTCCTCCCGCCCTCCGGGACCCACCGCCGTCCGGTCCGCCGCGCTGCACAGGGTGGAGCCCACTCCTGCCGGATTCCCCGTCGCACTGCGGCGGGTGCTCGCCGGGGACCTCGTCGTCCTCGCCGGTGGGCTCCGCCACCTCGGCCATCTGCCCGACATCGAACGGCTCGCCCGCGCGGCCACGGCCCACCGGCTGCCGGACAGCACGGCCGTGCAGGCGCCCCTGGACGAGCTGCACCGGCACGCCGACACCCGCGCGATCGAGGCGATCCGTACCGACCTGGAAACCCGGCTGCGCCCGCTGGGGCGACGCGTCCTGCACGACGTGACGGCCGCCATCACCCCGCGCGATACCCGCCCCTACCTCAGCGAGCACCTCGGCGTCCGCATCATGCCGCCGCTCGGTACGGTCACCGATCGCTCCGAATTCGCCTCGCGCGAGGGCTTCCTGACGCCCCGCGACGCCCACGTCGATTCCTGGTTCAACACAGCCCTGAACTCCGTCAATCTCTGGATGGCCATCACCCCCGTACAGCGCGGCAACGGCCTGATCCTCTATCCGGACGCCTTCCGCCGCCCCCTCCGCCACGACGGCCACACCCTGCTTCCCGGGCAGCACACGGGCGATCCGGTCGATCTCGCCCTCGAGCCCGGCGACATCCTCCTGTTCGCCGGAGACCACCTGCATGCCTCGCAGCCCAACACCACCGACGCCACCCGGTTCGTCCTGACCAAACGCTTCTCGGCCGGGCCTCCCCGCTACCCCTTGCGGGCCACCGGGTGGGTCCCCTACCTCGACCAGCGGCTGCTCAGCACCCCCCTCGCCCCGCTGGCCCCGCTGCGCTCCCGGCTGACGCCCGCCGGCCTGCGGCATGCGCTGCGAGGCCGCCAATGAGCCCCGGGGAGTCCCCCAGCCGCAAAATCTTCGGCATCGGCCTCTCGCGCACCGGCACCCAGTCACTGACCGCCGCCCTGCACGTCTTGGGGTACGACGTCGTCCACTACCCGGCGGACGAGGACACGTACCGGACGCTGTTGCGCGGTGACGCGCGCTTCCCGCTGCTCACCCGCCACGACGGGATCACCGACATCACGACCGTCCCCTACGTCGCCCAGCTCGACCGGGCGTGGCCAGGCGCGAAATTCGTCCTCACCGTCCGCGACGAGGACCTGTGGCTGCGCTCCTGCGCCCGCCACTGGAGCCGTCCACTACACCGCAAGACCGAGTACGGGGAGCGCTACGTCTCGCTGCAGCTCTTCCTGCGGGCTGCGGTCTACGGCTGCCACACGTTCGACGAGGGCCGGTTCCGGTACGTCCACCGCCGTCATCTGGCCGAGGTCCGCGCTCTGTTCGCCAACCGTCCGGACTCCCTGCTGATCCTCGATCCGTCCTCCCCGGCCCCCTACGCCCGTCTGGCCGCCTTCCTGGGCCGCCCGGTCCCGGAGACCCCATATCCGCACGAGGGCCGCTGGACCGCCTGATGTGGGGTTCCCATGCCGGCGGAATCCTGTTGCTCCCGAACACGAAGTAGGGGCCATCCGAAGATGACCCCTACCTGCGACGTTTCCGTCGGGACGACAGTTCGGTGTGTGGGTTGGCGAACCAACTTGAGGCCCAGATTCGGTGGAAGCGCCATCCGAGCCCCTGCAGATGTTCCTGGCGTAGGCGATCGCGGTCGCGGGCGCTGGGTGCTCGGTGGTAGCGGTCGCCGTCCGTTTCGACGGCAAGAATCATCTGGCCGGGCCGGTCGGGGTGGCCAAGCGCGAAGTCGATGCGGTAGCCGGACACGCCCCATTGCGGTGTGACCGGGACACGGGCGGCTTCGAGGGCGGCGAGGATCTGCTGTTCGAAACCGTTGAGGTTCCAGTCGGTGCGTGCGCTGCCGGTGCGCTGGAGGTCTCCCCCGTGGGAGCAGTACTCCAGGAAGGCACGCAGCATTTCAGGGCCGTGGTCGGGGCGGACTTGCGCGTCGACGATCTCCATGCGCAGTGGGCTGGTCTGGGTGGTGCCCGGAAAGGTGACGAGGGAGTCGTTGTAGATGGTGTGGTTGACGAAGGCGATGAGGCGTTCGTCGCGGCTGCGGTAGTGCCATTTGAGGGTGTGGACAGGCAGGCGGCTGCAGAGCATGTCCAGGAGAGATTCGAAGGCATCGGGTGCCGCATCGTCTGAGTCGGCGTCATCGGTGCGCTCGTCTGTGCCGCTGAGGAGCCGCTGGAAGAAGGTTGTCGGGGGCAGTTGGTGCGGATCTCCGGCGACGATGACCTGTCGCGCGCGCATGATGGATGTGATGGCGTCGTGCGGGAGGACTTGACTGGCTTCGTCGAAGATGACGACGTCGAAGAGGCGGGTGGCGGGAAGCACGCGGCTGACGACGAGTGGGGACATGGCCCAGCAGGGTTTGGCGGCCATCAGGACGTCTGGGGCTTTCCCGACGAGCCTGCGCAGGACGAGGTGCCGGGATTTGCGGTGTGCCTGAGTGCGCACGAGAGTGCTCTGGTCGGGGTGGGCGTCGCGGGCCTTTCTCAGGCGGGTGGCGACCTCGTAGCGAACGCGTGCAGGGTTGAGGTCGCGGTGGGTGCGGTCGAGGAGTTGGAACTGTTGGATCGTGTGGTCGTGCTCGGTTCCGGTGAAGGACCGCAGGTAGGGGTTGTGCATGCGGGCCTCGTCGAGGACGGAGGCCCACCAGAGATGGCGCAGGGTTGCGACAGCGACGTCAGGGGTGACGTCTGTGTCGGCGAGCTCGTCCAGGAAAGTGCCAAGGCCGGCCGCTTCCGGATGGTCGCTGAGCTGGTTGAGCTCGGGCATCCGCAATAGGGTGTCTCGGTCCTGGTCGAGTCGCTGGATGACCCGGTCGACCTCGTCGGATGTGGTCCTTTCCCATCCGTCCCGGCGCACGCACAGGGCTATCGCGGCCAGCTGGTTGCGCACTTCGGCAAATGAGGCGACGGCGGACGAGAGTCCAGGTACAGCCCAAGGGCTGCTTTCGCCGACCGTGGCCTGCGCCTGCCAGCGAGCTTTCTGCTCGGCAGCGTCCGTGAGTGCCGCGTGCAGCAGAGGGCGGGCGCGACAGCCGTCCTTAGCGAGTCCGCGCGCTCTTGCTGTCAGCTTGCGGCGCTGCCACCAACCGATTTTACAGGCGTGCTCCTTACGCCATGCGCGGTCAGCTGTCGCGGCGACCAAGTCGTCCAGATCGGAGACAAAGATCGCTGCCTCGAAACGAGTGAGAGTAGCGGTGACATCGTGCAGCAGCGTGAGAAGGGCTTGCCATCCTTCGACGTCGTCGGCTCGGCGCAGCCCCGCGGCATCCACCAGCTTCTCGACTGTGCGCCGCGCATCGGTCAAGGCACGGCCGGTGAGCTCATCCAGGCTGGCCACGACAGAGTGCAGTTCGCTGTCGGAGCGGACGGGCAGGTGAGACCAAGGTGAGGTTCCGCGTCGTACCTGGAGGCCGTTCTTGGCGACGAGAGCGCGTAGGTCCTTTTCAATCTGATGCAGCTGCGCTCCATGGAGGCGGTGCAGGTTGCTGCCGCGCAATCGCAGCCGGGTGTGCTGGTCGGGTGGGCTGCTCATCAGATGGGTGATCAGCTGGTGTGGGGTGACCTCCCACGGCGCCAGAGGCTGATGGAACTCCTGGACGTGCTGCAGAGCCTGCTTGCGATGGCCGTCAAGGTTTCTACGCAGGTCGTCAGGGCGAGGCGGGGGCTCCTGGCCGGCACGTTCCAGGGCCTCGTACAGTTGCTGGGCGGTCTGGCGGCGGCTGAGTTTGTTGCCGTGCAGGTCGAAGACCAGTCCATCGAGGTCGAGCTCCTCCGCCGGTGTAGGTTCGTATTTCTGACGTCCCTTTCTCATTGGCCGTGGCCCTTGTCCGGCCCAAAGGACGTTGCGATGAGTAGAACTCTGCCCTGTCGCATCGAAGCTGTCGGATTCTCACTGCGTCGCGCGCTGATTGATGACGTTTGCCCTGCATCTGGGGTTTGATCTCATCCTGCCGGCGTCAGTAGGGCGTGGACACGCGAATGTGCACTGTGCGTAGCCGATGGGGTGGGCGAACTGTTGCTCGTCCCATGGGCAGACGCCGAGGACCTGCCCCTCGCTGCTATGGGCGCGACCGCCTTTGAGGTTCATCGCTTGGTGGCGAGGTGTTGGAGGGTGCGGGTGGCGGCGTGTTCGCCGGAGCGGAGGGCACCGTAGGTGCTGGAGGGGCCGAAGTAGTCGCCGGCAAGCTGGATGCGGGGATCCCGGGTGCGGTGACGGGCGTTGAAGGCGCGCAGGGCGGCGTAGCCGCCGGGTGGGCGGACGACGAGGGCGGGGTCGCGGCGGGTGATGTGACTGGTCAGGACGGTATCGTCGATCTCGGGGAAGACGGTTGCGGCGGCGGCGATCGCTTGCTTGGTGATGGTGGTGTCGTCGGCGTTCCACCAGCGGTCGGTGAATTCCTGGCGGGGGTGGAGGGTGATGAGGCCGCGGCCGTCGTCCACGCGTCCGGGGATCTTGTTGTGGTGGAGTTCGATGCCGACCAGGGCGGGGTGGGCCTGTTGGGACAAGAAGAGCGCGAACGCCTCCTCCCGGGGCGGGCGTTCGAGGCCGAGCGAGATGACAAGCGCGCGGGAGTAGGGGACGGAAGTCAGGTAGTGGCGGTCCTGTGCGTCGAGGGTGGGCAGTAGTCCGGGGGCTTGTGGGGCGGGTACGGCGACCACCACGACGTCGGCGTGTTCGGTGTGCTCGCCTTGCCCGGCGGACCTCCAGGTGACCGTGACGCCGTCTCCGTTTGAGTGGGGTTGGGCCTGGGTGACGTGTGCGTTCATCTCCACGGGCACACGCTGAGCCAGGGTTCGGGTGAGCAGTCCGGCCCCTTGGGGGCTGTTGAAGTGCGGGACGAGGAGTTTGGCGGTGTAGAAGAGCATGTCGGCGGCGGCCAGGTGGTCGGGGGAGGCAAGGACGATGCCACCGCCGAAGAGGGGCTCGACGAGGTGGTCGATGGCTTCCTGGGTGAGTCGGCGCTGGGCGTATTGGGTGGCGCTGAGGGTGTCGAGGTAGGTGTTCTGGTCCATGGTGTCCCAGTCGAGCCGGCGCCGGTGGGCGAGGAACGTCGGCAGGGCTCTGAGGAGGGCGGCCTTCGTGCGTGTGCCGAGGAGCCGGGTGCTGAGCAGGTCGGCCCTGGAGTCGGTGCGCAGGCGGTGGACGGTGGTGTCGCGTTCGAAGCCGCACAGGGTGTTGGAGGGGCCGTACTGGTGGGCGAGGCCGAGCTCGTCGATGAGGCGGAGCATGCCGGTGTAGTTGCGGCCGAGGATGCTGGCACCGGTCTCGATGCGGAAGCCGTCATGGTCGAGGGTCTGCATGCGTCCGCCGGGGACGCTGTCGCGTTCCAGGACGCGGACGGTGAGACCGGCCTGGTGGAGGCGCCATGCGGCGGTGAGGCCGGCGATACCGGCGCCGACGACGATGACGCGGGCTGTGCTGGGTGTGGTGGGAATGGTGCGCTCCTTCAGGGACGGGTGCGGAGCAGGTGCTGGAGGTAGGGTTCGATCGCTGCGGCGCTGCCGTCGATCCAGCCCGCGATCGCGCGGGCCAGGTGTTGCTGGGACTCGGTGAGCGTGGAGTCGGCCCGGAGGCGGGCGTGGTCGGTGTCGAAGCGGTGCTTGTGCCCGGCGTGGAGGACGACCGTGGCCCGGTAGGCATCGGGCAGGGTCAGCCCGTATTCGTGGGCCAGGACGGTGACGGCGTTGACGGGGTCGCCCTGCTCGTGTTCGGTGGCGTGCCCGAGGAGGTCGTTGGCCAAGCCGCCGATGAGGAAGGCGAGTTCGGCAAGGCCACTCAGGGCGGCGGGCAGCGGCTCGCTGGGCGGTGGCATCCCCGGTGCCAGCCGGTGCAGGTACAGGGGGTGGCCACCGGCAGTGTGGGTGCGCCCGCGCAGGTAGGCATCGAGCGTGGGCGTCTTCCCCGAGGTGCGCCAGGGGCCTTCGCTCGCGCAGCTGTTCAAGTAGTGGCGGAGCCCCTCGGCGAGCTGCGGCAGCAGCTCTCGCCCGCCGCGTCCTGCGGTGGCGGTGATGTCCGAGCGGACGGCGGCCAGGGATGTGAGGTGGAGGCAGGGCGGCACATCGGGGTGCGTACGGCCGGACAGGAGGAGGCCGGGAAGGTCCCACGCCAGGTGCTCGGTCAGCCGGTCGGGGTGTTCGGCGACCGTGTCGTCGAAGTGGAACACCCAGGCCAGATAGCGGGTGGTGAGGCGGGCCACCGGCGTGGGCGCCTCGGGCATGCAGCAGCCCACGAGATGGCCGATGCGCCGACGCTTCAGCGCCTGGCCGCCGTCCGCGCAGAGTCCGGCATGCACCGCCCAGGACCGTACGTCGTCCTCCAGTTCCTCGCTCGCGGGGTGCCGGGCGGTGGGTGGGGACAGTCTGAGGAGGTGGCGGTGCGCGTAGGCGGCGAGGCCGGTGTTAGTTTCCGTGCGCGGGTGGTTCACGCGCCGAACCTCCGGTCCCGTCCGGCGAAGGAGGCGAGTGCGGCGTCAAAGGACGCCTTGTCGAAGTCCGGCCACAGCTGCGGAGTGAAGTACAGCTCGGCGGGGACGCTCTGCCACAGCAGGAAGCCGGACAGGCGCTGTTCGCCGGACGCGCGCAGGATCAGATCGCACTCGGGCTGCCCCCAGCGCTCCAGTTGTCTACCGACCGCCTCACCTGCGAGGGCCCCGGCTCCGCCCTCGTCCAGCAGCGCGCGAACGGCGGCCATGATCTCCTCACGGCCGTCGTACGCCACCGCCAGGTTGACCCGCAGCCCGCCCGCCGGACCGGCCGTGCCGCGGTCGCGGCGGGTACGGCCGGAGAGCGCCGAGAGTCCCAGGTCTTCGAGGTGCGCGGGCGAACCGAGCACATTCAGGCCCCACCCGTCGTGGCCGGTGAGAGCGTGCGTGAGTTCACCGATCGCATCGACCATGACCGGCAGCTCCTGCCGCTTCGCGGCGTTGTCCAGCGACAGGGCCCACACCGTGACCGTCTCCACCCCGGCCCGCTCGCACCACTGCAGCACCTCGACCGTCTTGGCCGCACCGCACCGGTAGCCCTCCAGCATCGGCACCCCGTGCAGACGGGCCCACCGCCGATTGCCGTCCGGGACAATCCCCACATGGCGGGGAACCGGCCCGCTCACCGGGCATCCACCAAGTGGCCTTCGGCTCCCGACAGGGCAGGCGCTGTCCGGCCCGCCAGGTGCCCCAGAGCGAGCAAGGTGAAGATGTCCCCCAGGACAGGAACGGTGAACACGAACGGCCGGGGCCCGATCGAATCCGGCCGCACCCCCACCAATCCACCCTCGCCCTGCGCGGCGGCCAGGAACGACGCGGCCGCGATCGCGGGCTCCGGATCGTCCTGCCCACATACGGCGATCAGCCCGTACGCGGTACTGATGACATCACTGGGCTCGCCCTCCTGCTGCCCCCAGCCCCCGTCCCCGTTCTGCTGGGAGACCACCAGTCGCCTGCTCCGTTCCACCATGCGCCGCGTCTGAGGCGACGGCTCGTACCCGGGACGGGAGGCGGCCAGCAGCACCCGGAAGACCGTGTGCAGCCGACTGCTGCTCCAGTCGGCGGGGAACGCCCCGTCGTCCCGCTGCTCTTCCGCCAGATAGCGCAGGCCACCGGTGATCAACTGCCCGTACGGTGCCGGGCGCACGGTGAGGGCGTCCACGACCGCCGCAGTCATGCACGCCTCGGACGGTGCGCCCGCCACATAGGTGGGAAAGCCGCCGTCCGCCCCGGCCACCGCCACCAGCGACCGCAGCCCGCTGTCGATCTGTTCCCGGTAACGCGTGTCGTCGGCCAGGTGCAGGAACTGCACGGCCACCGAGGTGTCGTCCACGTCCGTCTGACACGACACATCGGTGAAGGACCAACCGCCCGCAGGCTGCTGACGCTGTACCAGGTAGGCGGCCAGCCGGTTCAGCACCTCCTGCGGGGCCCCTGCGGTCGCCAGCGCCACCCCGGCGGTCGCAGTGCACCAGGTGTCGGTGTCCGTCACGAACGGCAGCCCGCCATCGGGTCGCTGGTGCGCCAACAACCGGCGCACTCCCTCCGCAACAACCGCACCGGTGCCGGGAAGCCGGGACAGCGCGTGCAGCACCGACAGATGGATGAGGACGTTGCCCTCCCACACGTGCGGACGGCGCTGCGTGTCCAACAGCAGCCGCACGTCTTCATCGCCGACCCGACCCGCGTGTCCCATCGCACCGGCCAGAACCACCTTCACGGCCGTGACCTGGATGGCAGCCCAGCTGTGCAGCCCCGGCAACCCGAAGGCCGCCTCGTCCCACTCCGGCAAGAACGTTTCATCAATCATGGCCGCAAGGGCATGCAGCAACGCGCGCTTGCGTACCGCTGTGAAGCCCGGGGCGGCTGCGAGCACCTCCCCGACGAACAGATCGCCGACGGCGATCCCCCTCCGCGCCAAAGCCGCAGCGAGCAGCACCCGCTCCACCCCCGTCGCCGACGCCTGCGCACGCAGGAAGCCGCGCAAGGCATCGGCAGCCTCAACATCGTGGCCAGTACGTTCCAGCAGCCGCAGCGCCAGTACCGACTCCAGGACACGGCTGCGGCACCCGTCGCGGACCGCGCCGTCCGCCCCCACCCTCGCCGACAACGACCACATCAGCCGCCCACGCGCCTGCGCAACCTCCGCCGGAATCAACTCGGCGGGCCAGCGGCCTGCCTCGGGCATCGTCCACAGCCTCAATTCGACATCCCCATTCCTCCGCAGTGACGACAGAGCACTGCCCCAGGCGACAGCCGCCCAAGAGAACCGAACGCGACTTCAGTGAACAAACCACCCCAGTGAGTGAGAGGAACCGAGCATTCGTTGCCCAGGTCAGGTGTGAACAGGTGAGTTCGGCACCCCGGTCGGATCCCAGCCGATCCCAGTACCCCCAGGGGAGCGCGGAGCGGGTGCGGATGGAACGCGAGCCCTGCCCGAGCGGCCTGTCGGATGAAGCCTGGAAGCTGATCAGGCCGATCATCACCGTCTGGAAGTCGAAATCACCCTTCGGTCAATGGGCACGAGGGCCAGCACGGTCTGTGAGTCCAGTGTGAGTGGCCAGTCCACTGGCCGCTGTCAGTCCAGCAGGACGGCGGTGGGAGCCTCGTCGGCGCAGCGTACGAACCGTGTGGTGACCTGCCAACGCTCGGGATGCGTAGACGAACTCGGTCGTAGCAGCGGCTACAGCGTTCAAGGGACAAGGCCGTGAGACGAATCGGCCGTGCCCTTCTAGTGAGACGACCGGGAAGTCCCAGCTCACCGCAACGGAACGGGAAATTCCGATTGCGGACCTACAGCCGGGGACGAACGGCATTGCAGGACTTTCCGGTCACGTGCGTAGAGGACCGCTGGCTCCACATCACCGTCGACCAGATCACCGACCGCGTAGGAGCGGAGATCACGCCGGCCGAACGCGACGCCCTCGTAGCGGAGCTGGGCAAGCGCCTCGCGGACGCCGAACCGTTCGACATCATCATCGGATCGCTTGAGTCGTACGCAACCGGAGTGATCGCCGACGTCCATCCCGATGAGCCCCTCAACGACCTCCACACCACCGTCCGCGACGCGATCCAGACGGTGCGCGGGCCCCACGCGACGGGCTACCCCACCAAGGTCCCGCACCTCACGCTCGGATACGCGGCCGAGGAATGCGGCTTCGACCAGGTCCAGAGGAAGCTGCGCAACGGAGTACGCCCGGGACACGCCCCGATGCGGGTGGACGCCGTTCACCTCGTGGACGTCACCGCGGACGCGCAGGCCAAGACAATCACGTGGGACCACGTTGCGACGATCCCGCTGGGCGGCGGCAGCTGAAGATCGCCGCTCAGCCCGCCGGACGTCAGCGGGCGTTCTCGCTCGTCTGATGCAACTCCCAAGGGTTCGCGTACGAGATCGTGAGGTACTGAAGCCCCCATGGGCAGCGCACCGCGTCGTCGCCCCGGACCGTACGGATGGCCTCACGGACGGCACGGTGGAGGGCGGCGAGCGGTCGTCCGGATGGAGGTACGCGACCACCCCCGTACACCAGAGGACTGCCCACGGTAACGGTGAAGGGGGAGACGCTGCCGTCTGCTTGGCCAGCTCGTTCTTCAGGGCCTGCCGTTCGGCCGGCGTGACCTCGGCGGCGAGCTTGCCGCCCAGCTGGTAGAGCGTGATGTGGAACCACTCGTCCCCGACGCGGGTGAGCGGATCGTCCTTGGTCGCGGTGCGTGCGCCCCGCAGGTCGGCGAGCTCCGGGTTGGCGCCGAGATCTACGGGAACGTAGGCGTGGACAAGGGACGGCGCCGCCCCTGCCTGCCAAGTCTTCTTGCTCTGCTGAAACTTGAACGGTTCCATGAGGAGCCAATGCGCCGGCCGCGTGCCAGCCAAAGAAGTTAGAGAGAGGACACAACGTCGTGCTGCCCCTCAACAGGCTATTCCGTGAGTTCCATTGTTCGACTGCACCATCAGCAACAGGTCGACGCGCCTGGACCAGAACGGTCTGACCTGGGCTTACTGACCTTTTCGGGGTGTTGTCGTCGGTTGGTGGGTCAGCTTGAGTCCGGTGCCAGTGAGGCAGCCGTCGATGAGTTCGGGGTGGCGTTGGACGTGCCGCAGACCGCGGCGGAGGATGCGTTCGAGGTGGTCGTCGTCCGTGAAGGCGACGTTGGCCAGCCGGCCGCGCCGCAGCAATGACCAGACGCCCTCCGCCGGGTTCAAGTCCGGTGCATAGGAGGGGAGATAGATGATGGTGAGCCAGTCGTGGTCGGCTGCGTACTGGCGCATCCCTGCGGTCCGGTGCGTGTTGAGGTTGTCCCAGATGAGGACGATGGGGGCCCTGAGCTGGATGTGGGCGCGCACGATGAGGTCGCGGTAGTCGGTCCAGGCAAAGCTGTTGCGGCCTTTGCCGCGGAACACACGACGTGCTGGCCCGCTGGTTCGGCGTGGACCGCTCCACCATCACCATCACCATCACCATCGGCGAGGTGCAGCTGCGGACCCTGACCGAGATCGCGGAGCAGCGTTCGAGCTTCTTCCTGTTCCCAGCCGCTTCGCGCCAACGGGCCGGGCCGAGAGCCCATGGAGAACACCATGCCGGGGTGACCTCATCATGTTGCCATCTCCCCGGCATGCTCCGCACCGCGCGCCGGGAGTCAGCTCCCGAGGACTAGCGTCTGTCCGGACCGGCTCCTGGCCCCCCTGAGCTTGTCGTCCGGTTACACCCCTTCTGAGATGCGAGGACGTCGGGACTACTAGAACGTACGGGTACGCTTGTCGGTTGACGGCTCTACTTGCTCGTCAGTCCCATGCGTTGAAGAGAACCCCGCCCAACGTGGTGATGCCGTGGGACCGGATCTCACGCCACTCGCCCTGTGTGAGCACTGAGGTGTCCACGTCGGAGAGGTGTGTGGCGAGTTGCTCGCTGCTCAGGACCGAGAAGCCCGCGTCGGTGAAGGCGTGGGCCCACGACGGCGGCGCGAGGAACTCCTCTCCGTTTCAGTCCTGGCGTGCCTGTGCGAAGGCGATCCAGGGATGATGTGCGTGACACAGGACGATGCTCTCGCCTGTGCGTCCGACGACGGTTGCTGTGTGGAAGGTCCGGGGATACGCCTGCTTCTCCACCTCGCCTACTGCGACTCCGGCGAGGCGGGCAGCGGGATACAGCACGGCGCGAAACGCCCGCAGGTCAGTCTCCGGGAGCGGGCCGTCCTTCGGCCGGAAAAAGCCTGTGGCCCCCCGCGGCAGCGTGAAGCCGATGTTTCCGTCGTTCATGCCGCTCATTTTGCCTTGCGGATTGCGCATCGGTTGTCGCAGATGCGGTGAGCTGCCGGCTCATGCCGCGTATCGGGGTTGGGCGGCCCGCCTTGTCGAGGAGGATATGCCTCGCTGGTGGCGGAGACTCCCCGGATCATCAACCACCTCGGTCCGCTCCTCGCACTATCGATACTCCACGGCCCACCAGGTCGACATCGACGCCGATACCCGCCCGGTCGGAGCGGACCGCGTACTCCAGGGCGAGACTGCAGGGGCAAAGCGCAACGCCTGGGCAGATCTCGAACCTGCCGGCAGCCGCGCCACCGACCTGCGGCGCCTGGGCCACCGCTCCTCCGGTTCTCCAGATCTTCAGATGTCTCACGAGACAGCGGGCGCGTGAAAGTGGTCCCGTCCATCGCCTTCGGCGTGCAGCAGGTCCTGCAGGGCTACACCCAGCATGGCGAGGACCGTCGTCCGGTCGTCAGTCCGCACGAGGGCGAGGAGTCCCAACGGTGACGATGCCGACGCCGCCGCCCGGCCCGAAGGGCCCGACGCAGGCAGGCCGGCGGCATCACCCTCGAACAGCTTGAACGCAGCATGGGCTGGTCTCGCTCCAAGCTCAGCGAACTCCTGCGTGCGGTAGGCCGCTACCCGCGTCTTCGTACGGGTGGCCGGCGGTCACCGCTGGCGTCCTCGCCGCCGTCGGTGCCGTCGGTGCCGTCGGTGCCGTCGGTGCCGTCGGTGCCGTCGACGCTATGCAGCTACAGGACGCGCTCTCAACGAAGTTGCGAGTTATTGCGGAGGGTCACCCAGCACGTCGATCGTGTCCCGGGTGGCCGTGCGGGCGACGTCGCCGTACATGGCCATCGACGCGAGGCCGGCGAAAGCCTTCGCGTAGTCGGCGAGCTCGCGCGGCTGCGGCACCTTGGTCATTCCCTCGGCCACGAGTGCGTACCTCAGCGGGATGCTGCGCCCCCACGCCCAGTGACCGCGCCCCTCTGTGCTCCCTGCTCCCCGCTCCCTGCTTGATCGCCATATCTCCGACAACCGCGCGCGGTCCCGCCGAGAGCTGTTCCGGCGGGACCGCGCCGCAGGTCAGCCCTCGACGGCCTCCAGGAAGTACTCGTAGGAATCCAGGTCGAGACTCACATCGGCAAGCCGACCGAGTGCGGCCGCCTGGCTCTCCTCAAGGGGGTACACGTCGACGAGACAGTCGGCCGGGATGCCCACCACGTCGGCTGCAGTCTCCAGGCCAATTGCCGAGACATCCAACTCCCGCTCAGGAGAGTCGGAGTCCTTCCTGTAGACGGTGATCAAAATCTTCACGGGGTTACCTCTCGTGACTTGTCCGCGGGCTTTGTCTCGGCGCCCGTGGTGGGGTCGTACTCGCCGAGATGTTTGCCTCGCTTGCTGTACTTCTCGACAGTGCCATGCTGGGAGTCCCATTCATAAATGTTGCCCTTCGGGTCCTTCCACCGCTTGCGAAGACCGCCACCGCCCTGGACGGGCGTCTTGGGCCTGACTTTGCTCGCTCCCGGGAATGCGGGGAGGTCAGTCGGAGCACGCACCGGGCCGGGGTCCGTCTTCCTGGTGACGCCCCCCTTGCTCTGAGCGTCACGCAGTGCCGCTCTGAGGCCCTCGTCGATGCGGCCGATGCCGTCGGCGGACGTGAACGCGCCGCCGACCACCAGCGTCGTGCTGGCCGCGATGGCCGGAGCTCCGGCGAGACAGCCGACTCCGGTGATGCACAGGGCCCCGCCGCCGACGTCGCCTGACGCTCCGCCCACCATCATCACGACACCCAGTGCCGTTTCACCGGCTCCCGCCCAGACGTCGGGGTTGGAGAGGATCGACGTACCGTAATCGACGACGGTTCCCGCAGTGTCGACGAATGTGTGAGCAGCGCCCTTCAGCCAGCCGGGCACCCAGCTGTCATCCTCGGCTGCGGCGGCCTCCTCCTCTACGTCGGCCTTCTTCCGGGCCTCTTCCGCCGCCCGCCAGGCGGCCTCTTCGGCTCGCTGTTTCACGACGGCCGCTTCAAAGGCTTCCCTCGGCGAAACCCCGTACGGCGTCTTCCCGGTACAGCCGGGCAAGATCTGGATCGACGGCCGCTATCTGCAGTCGACGCCCAGCGACGACGTGGACTTCGCCTTCCTCCACGTCGGCCCGAACGCCCGGGGCCAGCTCCTGGAGGACGCGACCGGCCGGGGGAACACGCTCACGATGGTGGACTCCGCTCGTCTGGCGCGCAAGAAGGTGACGGTCGCCGGATACCCCGGCGGCAAGAGGACTCCGTTGCAGTGCACCAATGACACGACCGCGTTCCACGGCCGATTCATGGAGATCCAGTGCGACGGATTCCGTACGGGGGTCAGCGGAGGCCCGTTCCTGGAGAACTTCGACGGCCGTCGCGGAAGCCTCGTCGGGGTCATCGGCGGTTACAAGACCGGCGGGCTCTACGACCACATCTCCTACACCTCGCAGTTCGACGACGATGTGTTCCGCCTCTACCGGCAGGCGGTCGGCGACGCGCCGCCGGACGAAGCAAGCGTCCTCGGCGACGCCAGGAACTGGCAGCGCGCAAAGGCCATGACCGCCGGACGGTTCCATACCGCCTCGGTACGCGACGCAATCAGCGACCTGGTCGTCCGCAGGAGCGACGGCGAAGTCACCCTGTACCGCGGCAACGGAAAGTTCGGATTCGGCAAGCAGGTCCGGCTGATCGGGCCCAACGGCACCTGGAAGCACGCCGAGGTGATCACCGCCGGGGACTTCACGGGCTCCGCCGCGTACGACCTCTTTGTACGGTGGTCCGACGGTGAACTGACCCTCTACAAGGACGTCGACGAGAACACCAAACTCCGCAACGAAATCCAGCTCCGGCGCCCGAACAGCCTCTGGAAGAACGCGAAGACCATCACAGCCGGTCACTTCACGTCAGCCGGCAGCAAAGCCGACGACCTGGTGGTCCGCTGGTCGGACGGCGAGCTCACGCTCTACCCCGGCGTCGACGCGAAGGGCACGCACACCGAGCGGAAGCTCATTGCCCCGAACAAGACCTGGACGCACGCGCGGGACATATCGGCAGGCAGCTTCGGCAACTCCTCCTCCGGACAGGATCTGTTCGTCCGCTGGTCCGACGGCGAGGTCTCGGTCTACGAGAACATCGCCGCCAAGTCCCTGAGGTCCGAACACCGGCTCCGCCCCGCGGGCTCCCCCTGGCGCCAGGCAACCCTGAGCACCGTCGGCGCCTTCGGCGGCGGCACCGCCCGCGAGGACGACGTCATGGTCCGCTGGTCGACCGGAAAGCTGGCCGTGAACGCCGACACCACCCCCAGCTCCCTGTCCCGTGAGCACGCCCTTGTCCCCAACCCGGGTGGCTGACGCCGTCGCTGACGAGGGCAGGTTCATGGTCCGAGCTGTGCCCGCACGGTCCGGGGACTGTTCTGGAGATGCCTTGGGTTCGGTCCTTGAGATCCCGTCCGATCGAGTCGATCGGACGGGGTCTTGCGGTTTTCGGGGGCAATTCGAGGATCGGCCCGTCTGCATGATCTCGCCCTCGCCGGATAGGCGACGGGCTCACCCAGTGGCTACCTGCCGATCACACGGGTCTGCAAGATCACTTACGGGACCAGCTTTTGAGCAGCACCTCCGATGCGCCAGCCTCCGTGCCACCACCGCCCGCCGCGACGGCACTACCTGAGGAGAATCCGGGGAGTATCGACGGCGCTGGGGCCGCCAGGGACGCGCGCACCCCCATCGATCGACGCAGGGCAGCGCCATCAGGTGGACAAGCAGGCCGAGGACGAGCTCCTCGACCCGCGAGCGCTGGCCCTTCCCGACTGGGAGACGCTCGTCGAGCTTGCTGACGCACTCGTGGCTGCCTCCTACGGCCAGTACCGCGGTTGGGGAGAGGTCGTCCTCTTCGCCGCGTGTACTGCCGCCCGCATCGGCGAGGTGTCCGGCTGCCGCGTCGGGGACATCGACACCACGAACTGGATCTGGACCGTCCGGCGCCAGACCACCCCCGCTCCCGGTGGCCTCGTCGACAAGGGCACCAAGGGCAAGCGGGCTCGCCAGGTCCCGATCATCGAGGAGATCCGCCCGCTCGTCGCCCAGCGCGTTCTGGCCGCCGGCCCCGATCCTGGGGCTCGCTTGTTCACCGGACCTCGGGGCGGCCGTATCTCCACTGCGGTCCTGCGTGACGCCACCCACTGGGACGACGTTGTCCTCAAGCTCGGGTACGAGCACTTGCGCCGCCATGGCCTCCGGCACACCGGACTCACCTGGTTCGCCGATGCCGGAGTTCAGGTGCACGTCCTGCGCAAGATCGCCGGGCACGGCTCGCTGACCACCACCCAGAGGTATCTGCACCCCGACGTGCACAAGATCACCGCTGCGGGTACCGCTCTCTCGGCCCACCTCACCGCGCTGCGCGCCCCGCGCTCCCTGCCGAGCCCGATCGTGGTCACCCGCTGACACGGTCAAGGGGCCTGGTCCCCAGCTGGTCCCCGAAAACGATCAAGGGGCCGTTTCAGATTACTCTGAAACGGCCCCTGATCTGCGACTCTTACGAGTCGGGACGACAGGATTTGAACCTGCGACCCCTTGACCCCCAGTCAAGTGCGCTACCAAGCTGCGCCACGTCCCGATGCCCGTGTGACCTGGGGTTTCCCCTGGCCGAACGCGCACCGAAACAATACCGCACTCTGACCGGTGATCGCTCACCCCTTTCCCGGGGCCGGGCCGCCCGCCGCCTCAGACGGCGCTGCCGCCACCCGTGGCGGCCCCGTACTCGTGGGCCCTGCCGCCACGCCATTCGATGAGCGGTGAGTCTCCCAGGACGAGGCCTTCCGCGTCGTCCAGGCCGGCCCGTCGCAGGAACTCGATCAGGTCGCGGTCGTCATGGGCCAGACCGAGGGGCACGGACCCCACCGTGACGCGACGGCCGCCGCCCACGGACGCGTACTGGACGACTATCGCGGGCGTCATGAGTCCGACGCATAGCGGCGCGCGAGCCTGCGCAGCTCCGTACGGGCAGCCGGGTCGCGCAGTCTCGGATGGAAGTGCAGCCGCGCGGTCAGGCGGATCAGGTGGCGGCGCAGCGCGGTGCGGCCGGGCTGGGCAACCAGCTTCTCGTACGTGAGGGTCCACTCCCGTTGGGTACGGATGAGGTCGTAGGGGATGGCGGTGTGACGCATGCTTCGATGGGATCATATGTTCGATTTTTAGAGCAAGCGGCGCGGGGCGGGGCGACCGGCAGAGGCTGCCCGCCGCTGTGCCCGTCACCCTGCCCGTCACTGCGTGGGGACGACCCCCAGCTCCGGGTGCGCTTCGAGGAGTCCGGGCGGCGCCGCCTGGCGCCAGGAGTCGGCCAGGATGTCGGTGAGTTCCTCGGTGTCCAGCGCCTCGAGCCGCACCCGCACCCAGGCGGAACCCGCCTCATGGGCGGCCACCCAGAACTTGTCCGGCTCGGCGAGGACCAGTTCCTCGCGTTCGACCTTCGGACAGCGCACGGCGAAGGACGTCTCGTCGTCGGGAACCGTCACGAACATCTTTCCCGCCACCCGGAACGTCGGCATGCCCCAAGCGATCTTCTCAGCCGTCTCCGGCATGGCGAGGGCGATGCGGCGCACGTCGTCGGAAGTGACGCGGGAACGGGAATCGGAACCGGCACGGGAATCGGAGCGGGAACCGGCACGGGATCTGGACTTCGACATGCCCCGAACCGTAGCCAACACCACTGACAGTGACCGCCCGCCTCACAACACCCGCTTGTCCAGCCAGGACGTCAGATCCTCCTGGACCTCGTCGCGGTTGGTCTCGTTGAGGATCTCGTGACGGGCGCCCGGGTACCCCTTCCACGTCAGGTCCTCGACGCCCGCGTAACGGAAATCCTCCAGGAGTTCGTGGACCAGGGTCATCCGCTGGTTGCAGGGGTCCTGCTCGCCCACCGCGACGTGGACCGGCAGATCGGCGGGGACGCGGGCGATGTTGCGCGGGTCGTTGATCTTCCGTACGGCACGCACCCAGTCCAGGCAGAGCCCCGCCGAGAAGGCGAATCCGCAGCGCTCGTCGGCGACGTACGCGTCCACCTCCGCCTCGTCCCGCGAGAGCCATTCGAAGCCGGTGCGGTGGGGGTACGGGTCGTTGAAGGAGGCGAAGAGGTCGGGCACGTACGAGGACCGGGCGGCGCGGCCGTGTTCGGCGACCTCGCGCTCCAGGGCGGTGATCGCCCCCTCCGTGTCGGCGCCGGGCAGCGAGCGGAACGCACCCGAGAGGATCACGCCCGCGAGTCCGTCGGCGTACTCCTGCGCGTAGTCCCGTGCGAGCATCGAGCCCAGGCTGTGCCCGAGCAGGAAGAACGGCGCGCCGGGATGCAGCGTGCGGACCTGGTCGCCGATGCCCTTGAGATCGTCGACGATCGCCCGCCAGCTGTCGGCGCCGTCCGGGTCCGTCCCCTCCGAGGTGACGCCGTAGCCGCCCGTGGCCTGCGCGGTGGCGCCGTGGCCCCGGTGGTCGGAGGCGACCACGCCGTAGCCGTGCGCGGTCAGATGGCGGGCGAAGCGGTCGTAGCGCAGGGCGTGCTCGGCGGCTCCGTGCGCGATCTGGACGTAGGCGCGGGGCCTGCCGTCGGTCGGCAGCCAGGTGTAGGTGGCGACGGGCACGCCGTCCGCCGCGTTGAGCAGTCCCGCGGTGTACACGGCGGTGGCGGGGGTGGTGGCGTCGTCTCGGTCGGACATCGTGGCGGACTCCCTGCGGTGCGAGGTGTTCGTACGGCTGGCTCGTACGGCTGCTGCGTGCGAGTGGTTCGTACGGCTGGCCTTCCTCCGGCCAGCCTCCCCCGCGCGCGGGACCTCATGCAGCCGAGACGATTTCGCACCTCGGAGGGGGCCCGCCTCCCCCTCCCCGCGTCGCGCAGCGCGTACTGCGCCGCTGCGCTACCGCCGTACCGCGTCCGTCCGCCCGGCGCCGAGCCGCTTGTGGAAGAGCGTGGTGGGGTGGAGGTTGCCCGCCGGGTCCGTCGCGTAGTCGGGGATGGTCCCGGACCGGGTCCAGCCCGCCTTGTCGTAGAGGGATTCGGCGGGGCTGCCGGTCTCGGTGTCGAGGACGAGGAGGGTCACGCCCGCCGCTGCCGCCGCCTCCTCGGCAGTGGTCAGGAGTGCGCGGGCGAAGCCCTGGCCGCGCGCACCGGGATGGACCATCAGCTTCACGATCTCGGCGCGGTGGCGGCCGTTGGGCTTGTCGACGAAGGCGACACTGACCGTGCCCGCGACGCGTCCGGGACGCCCTTCCGCGTCGCGGGCCACCCAGATGCCCAGCCGTCCGTCACCGACCGCCGCGTCGAGCCCGCGCCACCAGGCGGCGGCGGTGGCACGGTCCAGGTCGGCGAGGAAGCCGAGCGAGGCGCCGCTCCGCACCGTGGCGACCAGCAGGTCCCCCAAGGAGTCGGCGCAGGCGTGGAGTCGGGCAGTGTCGAGCCGGTCGATGCGGATGCGTGTGGTGGAGGGGGCCGTCACGGCTTCACGACCACGAGCGCGTACCGCACGGCCTCCTCGCCGCGGCAGCGGAACCGCGACGCGCCCCACAGGCGGTAGCGCAGGCAGTCGCCGATGGCCAGGGTGTGCGGTTCTCCCTGCACGGTGACCTCCAGGGACCCTTCCAGCACCCAGATGTGCTGCTCGAGGCCGGGCACGGGCGGCCGGTCGTACGCTATGTCGGCGCCGGGCTGCAGCCGGACCTCGACCAGCTCGCCGCGCATGCCGATGCGGGGCGGCGAGACCGACCAGCGCATGAAGCCCGCCTCGTCGTCGGCCCAGACCGCCTGGTCGACGGCGGGCACGAGCTGCGCGGGCTCCGCCTCCACCTCGCTCAGGAGCTGCGACATGGTGCGTTCGTAGACGGCGCAGAGCCGGTTCAGGAGAGCCGCCGTGGGGCTGATCTCCGCACGCTCGGCGCGCGACAGGGTGGAGCGGCTGATGCCGCTGAGTTCCGCCAACTCACCCAGGGACAGGCCGCGTTCGCCGCGCAGCTCGGCCAGTCGGGCGGCGAGGCGCGCGTCGACTCCTTCGTGCTCCATATCTGGCACAGTATCCCGGATATGGGATTGCGGTAAAGGTGAGGCGTCTCTCAGTCGCACGCGGTGAGCCGCCTCTCAGGTACGCCCCTCGGGTACACCCGGACCGGGTCAGCCGGAGACCGACAGCGCCTGCGGGTCGACTTCGCAGTGGTCCACCGAGTCGGCGAGGCCGCCGCCACCGATCTCCACCCGGACGGTCGCCTTGCCCCTGCCGGGCACCTTGACCTTCTCGGTCTGCTCGATGATGGTGATCCCGTCCGCGTCCACGAAGGTGACCGAGACGTAGAAGCGGTCCGACCTCGCGTTGCCGTTCGTGACCTTGACGGTCGCGTACGGGGCCGACTTGGTCGCGCATTTCACCAGCGTGGCCTTGGCGTCGTGCCTCGACCCGCCGCCCGGGGAGCTGGAGGCGGTCGAGTGGCTGCCGGGCCGCCGGTTGTAGGTACCGCCGCCCGTGGTGCTCCTGCCGCGGCCGCCACTCCCGTACGAGTCGCCGTAGTCATCGTCGTCGTCATGGCTCGAACCGCCCGACGTCGTGGAGCCGGACGACCCGGAGCCGCCGTAGCCGCCGGAGCTGCTCGACGAAGAACTGTCGTGATCCTGACTCGAACTGCTGCAACCGCCTCCGCCACCACCCCCGCTGCCGTGCCGGCTGCTGCCGCCGTGCCCCCGCCCCGTCGTGAACCCGGTCAGCGCGAGTGCAGTGAGCACCAGCGTGGCCGTGACCTTGAGTGTGCGCCCCCGATGTGTCATTCGGTCATCCTACTGAGACCCACGGAGGGACGATCAACGGGTGACGATGCTTCAACTTCGCTACGTATGGGCCCAGTTCGGGTCAAGTCGTCATATCCGGCGACCGGAGACAGAGGACAGGAACGTTCATGGATCTGCAGCTGACCGGCAAGGCCGCCCTCGTGACCGGCGCGAGCCGGGGCATAGGCCTGGCCACCGTCTCCAGGCTGGTGGAGGAGGGCGCGCGCGTGGTGGCCGCGGCCCGGACGATCGCCCCGGAGCTTGCGGGCACCGGCGCGACCGGTATCGCCGTGGACCTGGCCACCGCCGACGGACCCGCCCGCCTGGTGGCCCGGGCCGAGGCGGCCCTCGGCGGGCTCGACCTGCTGGTCAACAACGTCGGCGGCGGCGACGCGGACGCGGGGTGGACGAGCGGCTTCCTCGCCCTCACCGACCAGCAGTGGTACGACGCGTTCGAGCTGAACTTCTTCGCCGCGATCCGCACCACACGAGCCGCGCTGCCCCACCTCAGGACCTGCCGGGGCGCCGTCGTCAACATCTCCTCCACCAGTGCGCGGACCCCGCACGCCGGCCCCGTCACGTACAGCACCGCAAAGGCCGCGCTGACCGCGTTCGGCAAGGCGCTGGCCGAGGAGTTCGGCCCGGCGGGCGTGCGGGTCAACACCGTCTCGCCCGGCCCGGTCCGCACGCGGATGTGGGAGGGCGCCGACGGCTACGGGGCGCGGCTCGCCGAGTCCTTGGGCATGCCTCAGGAGCAGCTCCTGACCGAGCTGCCGGCCATCGCGGGCATGGTCACCGGCAGGCTCGCGGAGCCGTGCGAAGTCGCCGCTCTCGTCGCGTACTTGGCGTCGCCCCTCGCCGTCGGCATCACCGGGGCCGACCATGTCATCGACGGAAATTCCGTGAAGACGGCCTGATCGGTCCGGCCGGTCAGGCCGCCGCCTCGCCCAGCGCCTCGAGCACCGGCCGGATCAGTGGATGTTCCTCCGCCCCGCACCGCACCGCCGCGAACACCCTGCGGGTGGGGGCCGCGCCCTCCACGGGGCGGACCACGGCGCCGGACACGTCCATGCCGCGCAGTGCCGAGCGCGGCACCAGGGCGACGCCCGCGCCGGCCGAGGCGAGCGCCACCACTGCCCGGAAGTCGTCCGACCAGTGCTCCAACAGCGGCTGGAAGCCCGCCTGTTCGCAGGCGAGGACGACCACGTCGTGGCAGGGGTTGCCGGTGAAGGGGCCTATCCAGGTGTCCTTGGCGAGTTCGGCGAGGGCCACCCGTTCCGCGTCCGCGAGGCGATGGCCCAGCGGGAGGACCGCGTCGAAGGGCTCCGCGTAGAGGGGGACGCGGGTGAGCCGGGGGTCGTCGGCGCCCGGTGCGCCCCGGTACTCGACGGCGACGGCCACGTCCACCTGCCGGTCGAGGACCATCGGCAGGCTCGCGTCGCCCTCGGCGTCCTGGACGCGGACCCGGATGCCGGGCGCGGTGGCGGCGAGGCGGGTCAGGGCGGGGGCGACGACCAGGCCGATGCCGGTGGCGAAGGCGGCGACGGTGACGGTCCCCGCCTCGCCGGAGCTGTACGCGGCGAGCTCGGCCTCGGCGCGCTCCAGCTGGGCCAGGACGGCGTTGGTGTGCGTGAGCAGGATCTCGCCGGCCGCCGTCAGGCGCACACCGCGCGCGGAGCGCTCGACCAGGCGGTGGCCCGTCTCCTGTTCCAGGGCGGTGAGCTGCTGGGACACGGCGGACGGGGTGAGGTAGAGCGCGGCGGCAGCGGCCGTGACCGTGCGGTGGTCGGCCACCGCACGGAGGATGTGCAGCCGCCGCGCTTCGATCATGTTGTCGATTCTCCCAAACCTGCGGCCCCGGGCGCACCACCGGCCCCGCGCCGGTGACCGGCGCGGGGCCGCAGGCGTCAGGCCTCGCCCGCCTCCGCCAGCTCCGCGCGCGCCGCGACGAACGCGTCGACCGCGCGGTTCACGTCCTCGGTCGAGTGCGCGGCCGACAGCTGGACGCGGATGCGCGCCTTGCCCTGCGGCACGACCGGGTAGGAGAAGCCGATCACGTACACGCCGCGCTCCAGGAGCAGCTCGGCCATCCGTCCGGCAACCGCCGCGTCGCCGATCATGACCGGGGCGATGGCGTGGTCGCCGGGCAGGACGTCGAAGCCCTCCTCGGTCATCCGCGAGCGGAAGAGGGCCGTGTTCGCGGCGAGCTGTTCCCGCAGGTCACCGGCCGATTCCAGGAGGTCGAGCACCTTCAGGGAGGCCGCCGCGATCACCGGGGCGAGCGTGTTCGAGAAGAGGTACGGGCGCGAGCGCTGGCGCAGCAGGGCGACGATCTCGGCGCGGGCGGCGACGTAGCCTCCGGAGGCGCCGCCGAGGGCCTTGCCCAGGGTGCCCGTGATGATGTCGACGCGGTCCATGACGCCGTGCAGCTCGGGGGTGCCGCGGCCGCCGGGGCCCACGAAGCCGACGGCGTGCGAGTCGTCGACCATGACCATGGCGTCGTAGCGCTCGGCGAGGTCGCAGATCTCCGCCAGCGGGGCGACGTAGCCGTCCATGGAGAAGACGCCGTCGGTGACGATCAGCTTGCGCCGGGCACCGGACGCCTCCTTGAGCTGCTGCTCCAGGTCGGCCATGTCGCGGTTGGCGTAGCGGAAGCGGCGCGCCTTCGACAGACGGATGCCGTCGATGATCGACGCGTGGTTGAGGGCGTCGGAGATGACCGCGTCCTCGGCGCCGAGCAACGTCTCGAAGACGCCTCCGTTGGCGTCGAAGCACGAGGAGTAGAGGATCGTGTCCTCCTGGCCGAGGAACGCGGAGAGGCGCGCCTCAAGCTCCTTGTGCACCTCCTGCGTACCGCAGATGAAGCGGACGGACGCCATGCCGTAGCCCCAGCGGTCCAGGGCCTCGTGCGCCGCCGCGACGACATCGGGGTGGTCGGCGAGGCCGAGGTAGTTGTTCGCGCAGAAGTTCAGGACCTCGCCGGGGCGCCCGCCCGCGGTGACGGCGACCGTCGCGGACTGCGGGGTGCCGATGACGCGCTCGGGCTTGTGCAGTCCGGCGGCGCGGATCTCGTCGAGGGTGGCCTGGAGGTCTTCGCGTACGGAGTCGAACATGCGGGGTTCCTTAAGGAGTCGAGCCGGGAGAGGGCCGAGAAGCGGGCCGAGAAGCGGGCGTCAGGCGGTCCAGTCGAGGATGACCTTGCCGCCGCGGCCACTCGCCGCGTCGTCGAAGGCGGCCTCGAAGTCGCGGTGGCCGTACCTGCCGGTGATGACGGGCGCCAGGTCGAGGCCGCCTTCGAGCAGCACCGACATCGCGTACCAGGTCTCGAACATCTCGCGGCCGTAGATGCCCTTGATGGTGATCATCGAGGTGACGATCCGCGCCCAGTCGACGGCGAAGTCCTCGGCGGGCAGGCCGAGCATGGCTATCTTGCCGCCGTGGGTCATGTTGGCGACCATGTCGCGCATCGCGTGCGGGTTGCCGGACATCTCCAGGCCGACGTCGAAGCCCTCGCGCAGGCCGAGCTCGCGCTGGCCCGCGGCGATCGACGAGTCCGCCACGTTGAGGGCGAGGCTGGCGCCGACCTTGCGGGCCAGCGCCAGGCGCTCCTCGCTGACGTCGGTGATCACGACGTTGCGGGCGCCCGCGTGACGGGCGACGGCGGCCGCCATCAGGCCGATCGGACCCGCGCCCGTGATCAGTACGTCCTCGCCGACCAGCGGGAAGGAGAGGGCGGTGTGCACGGCATTGCCGAACGGGTCGAAGATCGCGGCCACGTCGAGGTCCACGGGGACGCGGTGCACCCACACGTTCGACGCGGGCAGCGCGACGTACTCCGCGAAGGCACCGTCCCGTCCGACGCCGAGGCCGACCGTGGCGCGGCACAGGTGGCGCCGCCCGGCCAGACAGTTGCGGCACTTGCCGCACACCAGATGGCCCTCACCGCTGACCAGGTCGCCCGCCGTGATGTCGGCGACGTCCCGGCCGGTCTCCACGACCTCGCCGACGAACTCGTGCCCGAGCACCAGCGGCGCGGTGATCGTCTGCTGGGCCCAGCCGTCCCAGGACCTGATGTGCAGGTCGGTGCCGCAGATCCCGGTGCGGAGCACCTTGATGAGCACGTCTCCGTGGCCGATGACCGGCTCCGGTACGTCCTTGAGGCTGAGACCCGGCTCCGCCTTCTCCTTGACCAGCGCCTTCAACGCCACGGCTCCCGTCGTACGTCGCTTCTTCCCCCGACGACACAGGAATCTTCCCTACGGAGGCGCCCCGGTCCATCGAGGATTTCTTAAGCGCCGCCGCAGCTTTCCTTCAGACCCTGTGGTTCAACGGGTCTGACCGCGTTCGAAATAGGCGATGAGCTCCGGGGTGAGCGCCGGCACCTCGCGCGGTGTCCCACCGTCCCGCAGCGACTGCGTCGCCCGTACGCCCGCCGCCACCGCCATGCGCGCCGCGACCGGCGAGGTGTCGGTGCGCCCTCCCTCACGTGCGAAACGTACGAACTCGTCGATCAGCAGCGGATCCGCGCCGCCGTGCCCCGCGTCGTCCCTGGCGTCCGGCACCGCGTACTCGGCGTCCGCCTGCGCCCGGTGGCCCGAGCGGCGGGCGTTCCACACCTTGACCGTCGCGCCGGGTCCGTCGCCGAAGTTCTCCAGGCGGCCCGCGTCGCCGATGACGGTGTAGTTGCGCCAGTAGTCGGGGGTGAAGTGGCACTGCTGGTAGGCGGCGAGGACGCCGTTGTCGAGACGCATGTTGACCAGGGAGACGTCCTCGACGTCGATGACGGGGTTGAGGCCGCGCTGGGTGTGCGGCGGCCAGTGGCCATCCTCGGTGTACCAGTCCTCGGTCTTCGGCTCGCCCGGCGCACGGCGGTGCGGATTGTCGCCGTAGACCATGAGGTCGCCGAGGGCCTGCACCTGGCGCGTGTAACCGCCCGCGAGCCAGTGGAGCACGTCGATGTCGTGGGCGGCCTTCTGCAGCAACAGGCCGGTGGTGTAGCGCCGTTCGGCGTGCCAGTCCTTGAAGTACCAGTCGCCGCCGTAGCCGACGAAGTGGCGCACCCAGACCGTCTTGACCGCGCCGATCTCGCCGCGCTCGATGATGTCGCGCATCAGGCGGACCACGGGCATGTGGCGCATGTTGTGCCCGACGTACAGCCGGGTGCCCGTCTCGTACGCGGTCCGCAGGATCTCGTCACACCCCTCGACGCCGACCTCCAGGGGCTTCTCCACGAAGACGGGCTTGCCTTCGCGCAGCGCCTCGCAGGTGAGCGCCGCGTGGGTGTGGTCGGGGGTGAGGACGAGGATCGCGTCGACGTCCGGGTCCTCGACGACCTCGCGGTGGCCGCTGGATATCAGCGCGCCGGGGAAGGCCACGGCCGCCTCGGCCCGGGCCGCGGCGTCGTGGTCGGCCAGCGCGGTGACGCGTGAGCCCGCGTCCGGCCGGTGGGCGGTACGGGCGAGCGAACCGCGCAGTCCGTAGCCGAGAACGCCGAGACGGAGGTCGGTCATGGAACTTCCTTCGCTAGAGCCGGTGTTGCGGGTGTGCTTGAACCGGTGTTGCGGGTGTACCTGAACCGGTGTTGCGGATACGTCTGAGCCGGTGTGACGGTGAGCTTGATCCTTCTCTATCCGGCCGCCCCGGCCGCTGTCGAGGCATGTGCACCACGATGAAGCCCTTGATCGGCCCAGCCGGAGACCCTCTTGCGCCTCGCAGCAAGCGCTTACATGCTGTCGCGGAACCACTCGCCCATCGAGGAGCCGCCGCCCCCATGCCCGCACCGCACCTCCCCCTGCCACCCACCGACCGCGTCCGCTCCCCGCTCACCGGCTGGACCCGGGCCCACTGGGAGGCGCTCGCCGACCGGCAGTTGGAGGCCCTGGTCCCGTACGCGACACCGGGCTTCGCGCAGTACCGGCTGCCGGGCCGCAACAGTTGGTCGGGGGTCGTCTCGGACGGCCTTGAGGGGTACGCGCGGTCCTTCCTGCTCGCCGCCTTCCGGATCGCCGGAGCGGGCGGCGAGGTGGACCCGCGCCTCGTCGAACGCTACGCACGAGGACTGGCCTCCGGCACCGACCGTGCGAGCGGCGAGGCCTGGCCCGAACTCACCGACTGCTCCCAGCAGATGGTGGAGGCCGCGTCCGTCGCCATCGCCCTGCACGAGACGCGCCCCTGGATCTGGGACAAGCTCGACGCCCGCGTCCGGGAGCGGGTCGTCGACTGGTTCTCCGGCTTCGTCGGCGGCCGGACCTGGGACAACAACTGGCGGCTCTTCCAGGTGGTCTCGGAGCAGTTCCTCGCCTCGGTGGGCGCGCCGTACAGCCGGCCGGACATCGAGGGCGGCCTGGACCGCATCGAGGACTGGTACCGCGGCGACGGCTGGTACAGCGACGGCGACGGACGGAACTTCGACTACTACATCGGCTGGGCGATGCACCTGTACCCACTGCTGTGGGCCCGGATGGCGGGCGAGGAGGACGGCGGTCGCGCCGAGGTGTACCGCGAGCGCCTCGCCCGGTTCCTCGCCACCTACCCGCACTTCTTCGGCGGCGACGGCGCCCCGGTCCACCAGGGCCGCTCCCTGACGTACCGCTTCGCGGCCGCCGCGCCCGTGTGGATGGGCGCCCTCACCGGCTGCACCCCGCTCGCGCCGGGCCTGACCCGGCGCCTCGCCTCCGGTGTCGCGCGGCACTTCGTGGAGCGCGGCGTCCCCGACGAGCGGGGGCTTCTGCCGCTCGGCTGGTACGGGACGTTCCTTCCGGCCACCCAGGCCTACTCGGGCCCCGCCTCGCCGTACTGGGCGAGCAAGGGGTTCCTGGGCCTGCTGCTGCCCGCCGGCCACCCGGTGTGGACGGAGCGCGAACTGCCGCTCCCTGTGGAGGAGTCCGACCAGTACACGGCGCTCCCGCAGCCCGGCTGGCTGCTGCACGGCACGCGGCACGACGGCATCGTCCGCCTGGTCAACCACGGCAGCGACCACAACCCCCTCGAAGGCCCCGCCGACGACGACCCGCACTACGCCAAGTTCGGCTACTCGACGGCGACCGCCCCGGAGACCGCCCCGCGCGCGTGGGGCCGCGCCGTCGACGGCCATCTGGCGCTGCTCGCCCCGGACGGCACGGCCTCGCGCCGCCGCCGCATCCACCCGCTGAGCTGCGCCGGCCGGGTGGCCGCCTCCCGACACGACGCCCAGTTCCCGGGCGGTGGCGAGGAGTTCCCCATCGAGACGACGAGCGCGCTGCACGGGCCGTGGGAGATCCGCGTGCACCGCGTGCGGGCGCCCGAGGGAGCGACCGTCCGCGAAGGCGGCCACGCGGTGGCGGACGAGACGCGGCCGCACGCCGAGCAGGGCCCCGGCTGGGCGCTCGCCCGCACGGTCACCGGCCTGACCAGCGCGGTCGTCGGCCTGTACGGCTGGGACGAGGAGGCGGGCGTGGCCCGTGAGGTGGCGGCGAACGCGTACGGGCCGCACTCCGCGACTCCGTACCTGACATCCGCGGCCCACCCCGGCGGCGCGAGTGTCCACGTCACCCTGGTCGCCCTGTCCCGGGACGCGGTCCGTCCGCGGGCGCTGCGGGAGTCCATCACCTGCGACGTGGCCGCCGGCCGTGTCCGCGTCCGCTTCCCCGACGGAACCGGACTCGACCTCTGACCCGCTCCAAACACCGGGTCCGCTGCGGCCCGCCTCAGATCCCGCCCGCCTCCCTCCGGTGGATCTGCTCGACCAGCTCCGCGGCCATCCGCTTGATCGTGTCGAGCCCCGCCGTGCCCCAGCGGCGCGGCTCGACGTCCACGACGCAGACCGTGCCGAGGGCGATCCCCGTACGGTCGATCAGGGGCGCGCCCAGGTACGAGCGGATGCCGCTCTCGTCCACCACCGGGTTGCCCGCGAACCGCGGATAGTCGCGGACGTCCTCCAGGACGAGGGCCTTGCGGCGCACCACGACGTGCGGGCAGTACCCGTGGTCGCGGGCCAGGTAGCGGCGCGCGTCGCCGCCCTCGGGCACCGGTTCCGTACCGAGGCGCGCGCCCTGCGGAGCGTGCAGGCCCGCGAAGAACTGCCGCTCCTCGTCGATGAAGTTGACCATCGAGCAGGGCGCGCCGGTCAGCTCGGCGAGCCGCTCGGCGAAGACGTCGAAGGCCGGGTCGGGGTACTGCCCGATGCCGAGCCCGCGCAGCCGCCGCACCCGCGCGGGAGCCTCCTTGTCGACGGGGGTGAGGAGCAGGTGCCCGGTCGGGTCGTACGTCACGTGTGGGCTCCGTAGCTCGGCGCCGGGGCATGGTTGAGGAGGTGCTTGACCAGGATCAGGAGGGTCTGGATGCCGGAACTGGAGATCCGTGCGTCGCAGCGCACGACGGGCACTTGCGGGTCGAGGTCGATGGCGGACCGTACCTCCTCGGGTTCGTAGCGGTGGGCGCCGTCGAATTCGTTGATCGCCACGATGAAGCCCATGCCGCGCTGCTCGAAGAAGTCCACGGCGGCGAAGCAGTCCTCCAGGCGCCGGGTGTCGGCGAGCACCACGGCGCCGAGGGCTCCTTCGGAGAGCTCGTCCCACATGAACCAGAACCGCTCCTGCCCCGGGGTGCCGAAGAGGTAGAGGACGTGCTCCGGATCGAGGGTGATCCGGCCGAAGTCCATGGCGACGGTGGTCGTGGTCTTGTTCTCCACGCCCGACAGGTCGTCGGTGGCCTCACTGACCGTGGTGAGCAGTTCCTCGGTGCTCAGCGGCGCGATCTCGCTGACCGCGCCCGTGAAGGTCGTCTTGCCGACCCCGAAGCCGCCCGCGATCAGGATTTTGAGTGCGGTGGGGAAGCGGTCAGAGCTGTCGTCGTAGTCCATCGAGCACTGCCTCCAACAGGGACCGGTCGGTGGGGTTGTGGTAGAAGTCCGGGGCCTTCTGGGTGAGGGACCCGCAGTCGAGGAGATCGCTCAGGATCACTTTGGTGACGACCGCGGGCAGCTTCAGCTGGGCCGCGATCTCGGCGACGGAGGTGGGCGCCTCGCAGAGGCCGAGGGCGGTGGCGTGCTCGGGTCCGAGGTAGCCGAGCGGGGTGGCGCCGGTGGCCATCACCAGGGAGAGCAGGTCGAGTTGGCTGGTGGGTCTGGTCCGTCCGTTGCTGACGGTGTAGGGGCGGATGAGCCGCCCGGCGGCGTCGTCGAGCCAGGGCCCGTCGTGCGGGGCCGCCACGGTCAGCGCCTCATCGGCGTGGGTTCGCCGGCGGGCTGCCGGGGAGCGGTGATCAGGTACGGGCGCACGCTCTTGACCAGCATCGCCATCTCGTAGCCGAGGACGGCGGCGTCGGCCTCGCGCCCCGCGAGCACGGCCAGACAGGTGCCCGATCCCGCGGTGGAGACGAACAGGAGGGTGGAGTCCAGTTCCACGACGACCTGGCGGACGTCCCCGCCGTCGCCGAAGCGGATGCCCGCGCTGCGCCCGAGCGAGTAGAGGCCCGAGGCCAGGGCCGCCATGTGGTCGGCGCTGTCCGGGTCGAGGCCGTGCACCGACTTCACGAGTCCGTCGGAGGAGAGCAGGACGGCGCTGTGGGTGTGCGGCACGCGCTGCACGAGGCCGCTCATCAGCCAGTCGAGATCGGATACATGGCCGGTCGGCGCATCGCTCGCCATGGTGGATCGACTCCTTGGGGTACAAACGTACGTAGGTCTGCGGGGGCAGAGGTGGTGGGGGGGCCGGGCCTGCCGGTGCTGGTCAGCCGTCTGCTCCTCGCCCGTCGTGGGGCGTGCCGGCCTCGTGCCCGGGCGGGGTGGGGTCGCGTGCGTCCTGGGCCTGGGCGAGGCCGATGCCGCGCTGGAACGCGGCCATCAGGCCCGGGTCGTGGCCGACGTCGCCGCTGTCGGGCCGCGGCGCCGGGGAGTCCCGCAGCTGGGGTGCGATGTGTTCCTGGGCGCGCCGCTTGGGGAGCTGCGGCCTGCCGACGCGTCCGCGTACGGCGCCGTTCAGGGGCGTCGGCGGTGTGACGGTGTGCTCGGCGACGGCCTGCCGGTCCTCGGGCCGGATGCCGGGGGCGGCGTCGGCGGGCGTGGCCCGGTCCTGCCGGGCTCCGCGCACGGGGAGGGGGGCGGGTGAGGAGCCGTTGGCGGTACGCGGCCGATGGGACGTGGCGGTGGGGGCCGGGCGCGGGGCGGAGTCCGCGTGCGGGCCGGGGGCGGAGCCGGGTGGCGCCTGGGGTGCGGTGGTCGGCCACGCCGGGGCCGGATCGCGTACGTCATCCGGTACGTTCCCCGGCTCCCCCGCGCCCCCGATGTCCCCCGCGCCGCCGTCGAGGGCGTCCCGCGCCGCCTCCTCGGCCGCCGGGCGGCGGGCGGCCGGCTCCGGCTGCTGCTCGGCGCCCAGCAGTTCCTGCGGCAGGATCAGTACGGCCTGGACCCCGCCGTAGATGTTGGTCTGCAGGCGCACCGCGACACCGTGCCTGCGGGCGAGGGCGGCGACCACGTAGAGCCCGATGCGGCCGTCCTGCAGCAGATGCGCGACGTTGACCTGGTCGGGGTCGGTGAGCAGCCGGTTCATCCGGTGCTGCTCGGCGGCGGGCATGCCGAGGCCGCGGTCCTCGACCTCGACGGCGAGTCCGGCGGTCACGGCGTTGGCGCGCAGCAGGACCTGGGTGTGCGGGGCGGAGAACACCGTGGCGTTCTCGACCAGTTCGGCCAGCAGGTGGATGACGTCGGCGACGGCGTGGCCGCGCAGGGTGCCGTCGATGGGCGGCACCAGTTTGACGCGCGAGTACTGCTCGACCTCGGCGATCGCCGAGCGCATCACCTCCGTCATGGAGACCGGATTGCTCCACTGGCGGCGCGAGACGGCGCCGCCGAGCACGGCGAGGTTCTCGGCGTGCCGCCGGATGCGGGTCGCGAGGTGGTCGACGTGGAAGAGGCCCTTGAGCAGCTCGGGGTCCTCGACCTCGTTCTCCAACTCGTCGAGCAGGGAGATCTCGCGGTGCACGAGCGACTGCAGGCGCCGGGCGAGATTGACGAAGACCTCGACCTTCTGCTCGCTGCCCGCGTGGCTGGAGAGCTGGGAGGCCTGTACGACGGCGCCGACGGCGACGTCCTGGGCGCGGCTCAGCTCGTCGGCGAGCTGGTCGAACTCGTCGCCGCCCGGACGGGTCCGCGGCGGGGTCGCGGGCTCCGGCGGCCGGCCGCCGCGGCGCAACTGATCGACCAGGCCCTGCAGTTCGGACTGGCCTCGTGCGGTGGCGCGGCGCAGCGCGCCGACCCGGTCGTGCACGGACTTCGCGGCGCGCTCCGCCGCGACGACGGCGGTCGCGATGCCCGCGAGGCCGACCAGGGCCGCGGCGGTGAGCACGCCGAGCAGGGCCGGTCCCGGCCGGGTGCCGGTCGAGCGCAGGGTGAACAGCACGGCCGCGCAGGCGCTCAGGCCCACGGCGACGGCCGGCAGCACCGCGATGCGCAGGAGCTGCGGCCGTATGTGGGTCTCGGGCAGGTTGGCGGCACGACTGCCCGGCCTGCCGTGCCGTCCGCCCTCACGGCGGTCTGTGCGGGCGGCCGGTGCGCGTAGGTGAGACATCTGCGTCCTCGGTACGTTGCGACGAGGGTCCGGCGGTCGAGCCGGTTCCTCTTTGCGGCGCGCTTGCGGCAGCGCCGTGCCGGCCGGCAGGTCGCCACGTCAGCCCTGCGTCGTGATCCCTGCGTCGCCCGACGGCCACACACGGTAGTCGGCAACGCATCATGTGCGGTGGGCAGTTGACAAAGTCAGCGGGGGTGCGTCCCGCTCTGGTATGACACCTCGCACGGGGGTCCGATTCATCTCGTACACAGGCGCGGTTCACGGCGCGTTGCGTGGCGGCCGACCTGTTGTAATGCCCTTATGCACCTCAACCCTTACGGCGAGGGCGCCGTGGATCTGGCCGCCGATCTCGCCAACCGCCGTCCGGTCGGCGTCGATGAGCTCGCGGACCGCTGCCGCGCCGCGGGCCTGACACTGGAACAGCCGATCGAACCCGGCGACTTGGCCCGGACCCAGGAGACCTTGGACGCCTGGGAGAAGGTCGTCGACGCCACCGATGAACAGGAGCGGGCCGAGTTGCTCAACGCCATGCTGGCGTCGGCCGCCGCCTACCCACGGCTGACCGACCACGCGGGCAGCGGCTGGCATCTGCACTACCGCGACGCCCGGCAGCCGCTCGGCGACCTGCTGTTCTCGCTGTTCTCCGTCGGGACGGCACTGCATCTGGCGGGCCGGGGCATGCACCGGCTGCGGCGGTGCGCGGTGACCGAGTGCACCACGATCTTCGCCGACACCTCGCGCACGGGGCGCCGGCGCTACTGCTGCCGGCCCTGCGCCAACCGCGACGCGGTCCGCCGCCACCGCGCTCGCGCCGCGTGAGCACGGGCGGCACGCAGGGGCCGGGACGCCGCGGGACGGGGCGGTTACCCGACGGACGTCGTCTCGTGCTCGCCGTTGTCCGTCCTGGGCGAGGCGACCGCGCGTACGACCAGCGTCGACGCGCCGAGCCAGCCGCCGTCCGGCACGACGGCGACGTCGCGCCACCACAGCGAGCCGGGATGGGAATCCGCGCCCGGCTCGAAGGGCTCGCCGGGGCAGGGCAGCGCGATCGTGGCGCCCGCCCGGCGCGCCGCGGCGACCGTGCCTTCGCCGGGCTCCGACCAGGCGTGCGGGGCGAGGTTGAACGTGGCCCAGTGGATCGGCAGCATGACGCCGCGCGGCGAGCCGCCCTGGAGGTCCAGGTGGGCCTGCATGCCCTCATCGGGCGTCATGTGGATGTCCGGCCACCACTCCGAGTACGCGCCGATCTGGATCATCGTGGCGTCGAACGGGCCGTGCTCCGCGCCGATGTCACGGAAGCCGGGGAAGTAGCCGGTGTCCCCGCTGTGGTACACGCGGTGCTCGGGCCCCGCCACCACCCAGGAGGCCCACAGAGTGTGCTGGGGATTGCGCAGTCCGCGGCCGCAGAAGTGCCGTGCGGGCGTGGCCGTCAGGGTCAGGTCCGCCACCTTCGCCGTCTCGTTCCAGTCCAGCTCGCGGAGCCGGTCCTGCGGCACGCCCCACCGCTCCAGGTGGGCGCCGACGCCGAGCGGCACCGCGAAGACCGTTCCGGTGCGTGCCAGGGCCTTGATCGTGGGCATGTCCAGGTGGTCGTAGTGGTCGTGCGAGATCACCACGGCGTCGACGGGGCCGAGGGCCGCCAGCGGCACCGGCACCGGGTGCAGCCGCTTGGGACCCGCGAAGGAATACGGTGAGCACCGCTCGCCCCACACCGGGTCGAAGAGCACCCGCCGCCCGTCGATCTCCACCAGAACGCTGGAGTGACCCATCCAGGTGACCCGCAGGCCGTCGGAGGGCGGCTTGGCGAGGTCGGCGAGGGTCGTGGGGTGCACGGGGACCGTACCGGCCGGACCGCGGCGCAGCCGCTCCTCCCTGCGGAAGTAGATCTTCGCGAACTCCAGGGACGATCCGGACGGCCTGGTCCGGGCGGCCACGGGATTCTGGAAGGTTCCCTCGGCGACGGAGAAATTCGGCGATCTGCGGATCCGGGCCAGCCGGGCGCCGGCGGGATCCGCACCGAAGGCAGCGGACCGCAGCGAGCGGAACCCGGGGATCAGGGACCGGGACACGGGACCTCCTGAGGGGGGTGGATAGGCCTTTCCATTATGTCCACCGCTCCCCGGCGAGTCCTGCGCGGGCGGTCGGTAGGGCGCCAGGGCGCGGGCCGCCAGGACCGCATACGTCGAAGGCGCCCGGGAAGGGCGCCTTCGACGTATGGACGTGCGGATGTCCGCGGAGTCGCTCACTCATGTGGAGCACCGGCTCCCGCTTAGGAAGCGGCCTCTATCTGCATCTTGATGGTGTGCGGGTTGCGAAAGCCCTTCGCCTCCACGTGGTCCCCGGAGCTCTCGCCCCGGATGCGCCGCCCGATCCACGGCACCAGGTACTCGCGGGCCCAGTGGATGTCGTCGCGCCGCAGGTCCAGAGCGCCGCGCGGCGGCAGCGGCGGCCACGCCTGGTCGGGATCGGCGGGCACGTCGAGGCCAAGCACCTGAGCGGCGCGCAGCGCCACGCGCGTGTGCCCCTCGGCGGAGAGGTGCAGCCGGTCGCCGTCCCAGGCACGGCGGTCCTGCACGGTCCTCAGCGACCACAGGTCGAGCACCGGGCAGCCATACCGGTCGGCGATGGCGCGGACGTGCATGTTGTACGTGGCGATCTTGCCGCGCAGATGCTTGAGCACCGCTACGCCACGGGTGTCGAAGCCGGTGGTCACCATGACCGTGCCGACCGCCGACGAGAGGTCGGCGACGGCCCGCTCGAACCGCTCGGCGACCTCGTCCGGGTCGGTGCCGGGCCGGATGATGTCGTTGCCCCCGGCACAGAACGTCACCAGGTCTGGGGCGAGTTCCTTGGCGCGCGGCAGCTGGTCCTCGACGATCTGGTCGAGGAGCTTGCCGCGGACGGCGAGGTTGGCGTACCGGAAGGTGTGCTCGGGCACCCGGTCGTCCAGCAGGACGGCGAGGCGGTCGGCCCAGCCGACGAAGGTTCCGTCGGGTCCCGGGTCACCCACGCCTTCGGTGAAGCTGTCGCCGACCGCTGCGTAGGAGTTGAAAACGCCGTTGTTGTTGGGGTGATGGATGAAGGATGTCGACTCTGCGCTCACGGAGTAACATCCTTCACCTCCCTAAGTGACCTACGCCACCGTAGGGAGGGGTTGACGGTGCGTGAGATAAGCCACCGGTCAAGATTCGTCCAACTCGGAATAAGTGCAAGACCCACCTTTCGCCGTCCGCCGCCGCGGTGAGCCCCCGCCTTGACATGCAGCCGCTCGGCTGCCAATCATGGATATGCAGCCTTACGGCTGCCTGACTGGGGGTGACGACGAGTGGACGCGGCGTTCAAGGCGCTGGCCGATCCGAGCCGGCGGCGGCTGCTCGACCGGTTGCGGGACCGCAACGGCCAGACCCTGCGCGAGCTGTGCGAGGGCCTGGACATGGCCCGTCAGTCGGTGAGCAAGCATCTGGCCGTGCTGGAGGCCGCCGAGCTGGTGACCACGGTGCGGCAGGGGCGGGAGAAGCTGCACTACCTGAACGCCGCTCCGATCAACGCCATCGCCGAGCGATGGATCAGTCAGTTCGACCGCGGCCGGGTGCACGCCCTCGCGGACCTGAAGAGAGCATTGGAGCAACCCCCCATGGACAGCAGGACGTTCGTGTACACGACGTACATCCGCACCACCCCCGAGCGGCTCTGGCAGGCGCTGACCGACCCGGCGTTCACCCGTCGGTACTGGGGCGTGAGCTTCACGACCGACTGGGCCGAGGGATCCCCGATGACCTGGACCGAGACCGGGGCCACCACCGAGGACCCCGAGCAGGTCGTTCTCGCCTACGAACCGCACCGCAGGCTGGCCTACACCTGGCACACCTTCAGCAAGCAGTGGGCGGAGGCGAACGGCATCGACGAGGAGCTGCGCGCGCGGCTGGCGAGCGAGCGCCGTTCGACGGTCGCCTTCGACCTGGAGCCGCAGGGCGACCAGGTCAAACTGACCGTCACGCAGGACTTCGACCCGGCAGGCACCCTGCACTCCATGTGCAGCCAGGGCTGGCCGCCCATCCTGTCCAGCCTCAAGTCGCTCCTGGAGACCGGCGAGCCCCTCGGCGCGACCGGCTGAACAGCTCGCTTCGAGAGGTCGGCCAGGGGAACACCACCCCGGTCCTCAGGCGGCGGACCTGGCGTCGGCCGTGCGGCGCCGGAGCGCCGGTGTGGTGAGGGACGGCGGGGACCACACACCGTCCGGAGCGTAGACATCCGTTCCGGGCGGCACGATCTCGTCGATCCGGTCGAGGGCCGCGTCGTCGAGCACCACGGACGCGCCCCCCAGCGTGTTCTGCAACTGCTCCATCGTGCGCGGGCCGATGATCACCGACGTGACGGCGGGATGGGCCAGCGGGAAGGCGACCGCCAGCTCCGGCAGCGAACAGCCCACGTCCTCGGCAACCGCCATGAGCCGCTCCACGGCCTCCAGCTTCGCGGCCGTACGCGGCGCGGCGGGGTCGAAGCGGTCCGGGAACAGGGTGGGGCGTCCGCTGCTCAGATCGAGGTCCCGGCCCTTGCGGTAGCGGCCGGTCAGGAAACCCGAGGCCAGCGGGCTCCAGGTCAGCACGCCCATCCCCAGTCGCTCCGCGACCGGCAGCAGACGGCTCTCGATCCCCCGGGCGAGCAGCGAGTACGGCGGCTGCTCGGTCCTGAACCGCTGCAGCCCTCTGCCCATCGCCACGTGGTGCGCCTCGACGATCTCGTCCGCGGGGAACGTCGAGCAGCCGAACGCCCGGATCTTGCCCTGGCGCACCAGGTCGGTCAGGGCGGAGAGGGTCTCCTCTATGTCGGTCGTGTGGTCCGGCCGGTGCACCTGGTAGAGGTCGATCCAGTCCGTGCCGAGCCGCCGCAGGCTCTCCTCCACCTCGCGGATGATCCAGCGCCGGGAGTTGCCGCCCCGGTTCGGGCCGTCCCCCATGGGGAAATGGACCTTGGTCGCGAGCACCACGTCGTCGCGGCGGCCCTTGAGACCCTTGCCGACGATCGTCTCCGACTCCCCGGCCGAGTACATGTCGGCGGTGTCCACGAAGTTGATCCCCGCGTCCAGCGCGGCGTGCATGATCCGGACGCAGTCGTCGTGATCGGCGTTGCCGATGTAGCCGAACATCATCGTGCCCAGGCAGTAGGGGCTGACCTCGATGCCGGTCCCGCCCAGAACGCGATGGCGCATGCAACTCTCCTCGGCCGATGTGCTGTTGGGTGCCGCGACTGTACGACCTGGAGCGCACTCCAGGGCAAGGGGTGCCCCGGCCCACGGAGCACCCTTGGGCCCGCTCGCGCGGGTTCACGGGAGAGCCGTACGGAGGGTGATTGCCCCAGGTACCGATGTCGTATCGTCGAAGACGCATTCACCGGCGAGCCGCGCCGGCCCGCAGAGCCCGAGGAGAGCCCGTGACGCAGCAGGTCCCGCCGACAGAGCTGGCAGAGTCGGCAGAGCCCGAGCTCGCCGGAGTGCGCAACTTCCGCGATGTGGGCGGGCTGCCGACGGTGGACGGCCGGCGCGTACGCGCGGGCGTGCTGTTCCGCAGCGGTCACCTGGCGCACGCCACCGCGGCCGACGCCGCGTTCCTCACGTCCCTGGGCCTGCACACGGTCTTCGACTTCCGCAACGCCGCCGACCAGCGGCTCGAAGGCCCCGACATCGCGCTGCCCGGCGTACGCAACGTGAATCTGCCGCTGACCGACCCGGCCGACGGCGCCGAGTTCTGGAAGATGGTGCGCGACGGCGACCTCGACCAGCTGCGCTCGATCCTCGCCGGCGGCAGGGCCGCGGAGCGGATGATGAGCGCCTACCGCGCGATCATCAAGGAGCGCACCGCCGAGCACAGCAAGGTGCTGCACGCGCTCGCCGAGGACAGCGTGCCCGCCCTGATGCACTGCGCGGCGGGCAAGGACCGCGCGGGCCTCTCCATAGCCGTGACGCTGCTCGCCGTGGGCGTCGAGCGCGACGCCATCGAGGCGGACTACCTCGAGTCGAGCGCGTCGCACCGCCGCTACAAGGTCCAGCGCAGCGACAGCTCCCCGGACGCGATGGCGCCCGAGATCGTGGAGCTCCTCGACCCCCTCTTCGACGCCCGGTCCGAGTACCTGGCGGCGGCGTACGAGACGATCGAGGAGACCTGGGGCGATGTCGACACCTACTTCGCCGAGGGCCTGAAGCTGAGCGCCGGGACCCGCGAGCGCCTTCGCGAGCGTCTGCTCGACTGAGCGGGCGGCCCCTACTGGTTCTGCGCGCCCAGCTCGAACAGCAGGTAGATGAAGGCCGCGAAGATGTGGCCCACCGCGACGTAGATGATCAGGCGGACCCAGAGCGCCCTGGGGAACTTCTCCTCCATGGTGCTGGGGTCGGGCCGCCTGGGCCGGAGGGGTTCCTGCTGTTCCGGTTCCGTCATGTCGGGTCTCCCTGAGTGGGGCCGCCGAGGCACAGCGCGGTGGCGGGGCTCTGCAGCAAGGTGTGGACGAAGAGGAGATCGGCGCCGTCCCGGTCGGCGGCGGCGATCCGGTGCGGGGTCAGCGAGTCGAAGTGCGCGCTGTCCCCCGGTCCGAGGGTGTGCGCCGTGTCCCCCAGACGCAGCCGAAGGCGTCCCTTCAGGACGTACAGCCACTCCTCACCGGGGTGGACGCGCACGATGTCGCCCTGCGCCCCGTGCGGCACGTGCACGCGCAGCGCCTGCATGCCGCGTCCCGGGGCGCCCGCCTGCCAGTAGGTCCAGCCACCGGCCCGGGTCGGCTCCATGTCCGAGGCGCGGACCACCGCGTCCCGGTCGGCGACCGTCTCGCCGAGCAGCTCCGAGACCGTCGTACCGTAGACACGTGCGAGCGTGAGCAGCATCGGCAGCGAGGGCTGGCGCTGCCCGGTCTCCAGGCGGGACAGATGGGCGGGCGAGAGCCCGGCGGTACGGGCGGCGGCCTCCAGGGTGAGAGAGGCGCGGCGGCGCAGTTCGCGCAGCTGGGGCGCCACGGCGGGCAGCGCGTCGGCCGCCGGTGACGGCTCGGCGGCCGCCCCGGGATCGGGCTCCGTGGGCTCGGCAGGGCTCATACCCTGATTGAGCCAGAGCTTTGCCCCCCGGGCAAATTTCTTGCCCGGGAGGCAAAATTCGTCGGCTCCGGCGGGTGGCGCCCGGCTCTCAGCGGTTCGCGACCGCCTGCTTCACCAACGTCCTGCCGAAGTCCCACATCAGGCCGCCACCACTGTGCGCGTCGTCCATCACCGCCGTGAAGGCCGCCACGAACCGGTCCACCTCCCGCTCCCCCACGGTCAGCGGCGGGATCAGCTTGATGACCTCCAGGTGGTCCCCGGAGACCTGGGTCAGGATGCGGTGCTTCTGCAGCAGCGGTACGACGACCATCTGCGCGAAGAGTCCCTTGCGGGCGGCCTGCAGCATCGTCCAGCGTCCGCGCAGCTTCAGCGACTTGGGGCGGCCGAACTCGATGCCGATCATCAGTCCGCGGCCACGCACCTCGCTCAGCAGCTCGTAGCGGTCCACGAGCGCGGCAAGCCGGGTCTTGAGCAGCTCGCCCGTGACCCGGGCGTTCTCGACGACCTTCTCGTCCTCAAGGACGGAGAGGACGGCGAGACCGGCCGCCATGGCCTGCGCGTTGGAGCCGAAGCTCGCCGAGTGCACGAGCACCCGGTCCATCGACGAGTAGACCTTCTTGAAGATCCAGTCCTTGCCGAGGGTCGCGCCGACCGGCACATAGCCGCCCGACAGCGCCTTGGCCACGCAGACGAGGTCGGGCTCGACACCCTCCTCGTGCTGGTACGCGTAGAAGTCGCCGGTCCTGCCGAGGCCGGTCTGCACCTCGTCGGCGATCAGCAGCGCCTTGTGCCGGTGCAGCAGCTCCTGGGCCTCGCGCAGGTATCCGGGCGGCGCCTCGTGCACGCCCTTGCCCTGGATGGGCTCGACGATGAGCCCGGCGACGTCGCCCTTCCGCAACTCCCGGCGCAGCGCGTCCAGATCGCCGAGCGGCACCGCGGTGTCGGGAAGCAGCGGTGCGAAACCGTCCCGGAATCCGTCCTCGCCGTTGACGGAGAGCGCGCCGGTGGTCAGCCCGTGGAAGGCGTGCGCGCAGTAGAGCACCCTCGGCTTCCCGGTCGCGTACCGCGCGAACTTCAGCGCCGTCTCGACGGCCTCCGTACCGCTGTTGCCGAAGAAGACCCGGTCCAGGTGCGGGCTGTGCGTGAGCAGCCGCTCCGCGAGCAGGCCGGGCAGCGGCTGGCAGTCGAAGCGGGTGAGGTCGGCGAGCGAGGCGTCCAGGACGTCGTGCAGTGCCTTGCGTACGACGGGGTGGTGCCGGCCGAGGCCCATGACGCCGAAGCCCGCGAGCATGTCGAGGTAGTCGTTGCCCTCCGCGTCCCAGAAGTACGCGCCCTCGGCCCGCTCGTAGATCTTGTCGAAACCGATGGTGTGCAGCATTCGCGGCAACTGGTGATTGAGGTGCCGGGCGTGCAGTTCGTACCGCTCGGCGCCGCGCTCGGCGAGGAGACTGCCGAGGTCGAACTCCTTGGTCATGCGCTGTACTCCTTGCCTGAACCCTGCGTCCGCGCGCCCTCCTTGGCCGCGAGCGTGGCGCTGATCCGTCCCGCGATGTCGACCGGGGTGAGCCCGATGTCGGCGAGGACCTCGCCCCGTTTGGCGTGCGCGAGGAACTGCTCGGGGATCCCGAACCGCCGTACGGGCACGTCCACTTCGGCCTCGCCGAGCGCCAGCGCGACCGCGGCGCCGACCCCGGACGCGCGGCTGTTGTCCTCGACGACCGCCACCACCCGGTGCCTCGCGGCGAGCCCGGGCAGCTCGGCGTCGACCGGCTTGACCCAGCGCGGGTCGACGACCGTGCAGCGCAGGCCGCGCGCCCGGAGCAGCTCGGCGGCCTGCAGACAGACGGGCGCCATCACCCCGACCGCGACGAGCAGCACCTCGGGGTCGGCGTCCTGGAGCAGCAGGTCCATGCCGTCGAGCCGGTCCACGGCCGGGATCGCGGGCCCCACCGACTCCTTGGGGAACCGGATCAGCGTCGGCGCGTCGTCCACGGCGACCGCTTCGCGCAGCTGCGTTCGCAGTTGTCCTGCGTCGCGCGGCGCGGCGATCCGCAGCCCCGGTACGACCTGGAGGACCGACATGTCCCACATGCCGTTGTGCGAGGCGCCGTCGACACCCGTGACGCCGGCCCGGTCGAGCACGAAGGTGACCCCGCACCGGTGCAGCGCCACGTCCATCAGGAGCTGGTCGAAGGCGCGGTTGAGGAAGGTGGCGTAGACGGCGACGACCGGATGGAGGCCGCCCGTCGCGAGCCCGGCGGCCGACACCGCGGCGTGCTGCTCCGCGATGCCGACGTCCCACACCCGGTCGGGGAAGGCCTCGGCGAACTTGGTCAGGCCGACCGGGCCCGGCATGGCCGCGGTGATGGCGACGACGTCGGCGCGCTCGGCGCCGATGCGGACGATCTCGTCGGCGAACACCGAGGTCCAGGAAGGGCCGTTGGACGGCGCGAGCGGCTCGCAGGTGAGCGGGTCCATGACGCCTACGGTGTGGAAGCGGTCCGCCTCGTCGGCGAGGGCGGGCTCGTAGCCGCGGCCCTTCTCCGTCAGGCAGTGGACGATCACGGGGCCGTGGAAGCGTTTCGCGCGTCGCAGGGCCGACTCGACGGCGCCGATGTCGTGCCCGTCGATCGGCCCGACGTACTTGAGCCCCAGGTCCTCGAACATGCCCTGCGGCGCGAAGGCGTCCTTGAACCCCTTCTTGGCGCCGTGCAGCGACTCGTACAGCGGCTGTCCGACGACGGGCGTGCGCTGGAGTACGTCCTTGCCCCAGGCGAGCACCCGCTCGTACCCGTCCGTCGTACGGAGCGTGGCGAGGTGGTTGGCGAGGCCGCCGATGGTCGGGGCGTACGAGCGTTCGTTGTCGTTGACGACGATGATCAGCGGCCGGTCCTTGGCGGCCGCGATGTTGTTCAGCGCCTCCCAGGCCATGCCGCCGGTGAGCGCGCCGTCCCCGATGACCGCGACGACGTGCCCGCGCTCGCCGAGGACGTCACGCGCCTTGGCGAGGCCGTCCGCCCAGCCGAGCGCGGTCGACGCGTGGCTGTTCTCGACGATGTCGTGTTCGGACTCCTCGCGCGAGGGGTAGCCCGAGAGGCCGCCCTTGCCGCGGAGTTTGGAGAAGTCCTGGCGTCCGGTGAGCAGCTTGTGCACGTAGCTCTGGTGGCCGGTGTCCCACACGAGCCGGTCCACGGGCGACTCGAAGACCCGGTGGAGGGCGATGGAGAGCTCCACCACCCCCAGATTGGGCCCGAGGTGACCGCCCGTCCTGGCGACCGCGTGCACCAGGAACTCCCTGATCTCCCCCGCCAGTTCGTCCAGCTCGGCCCCGGAGAGCCCCTTCAGGTCCCGCGGCCCCCGGATGGTCTCGAGAATGGTCATGCTCGGGCCCCCTCTCTGGTCGGTCCCATCTCACGGCGACGGAGGGCACCCCTGACGGAGTGCCCTCGACCGCCCGTTCATGACGTCACCCGCGGTTTCCCGAGACCGTCTCGCGGGCCGCGCGGATGGACTCCTTGAGGGAGCCCATGGTGGCGAGGACGGCGGTCGGCTCGTACCCGCAGTGGGCCATGCAGTTGGCGCAGCGCGGGTCCTTGCCGCGGCCGTACTTGTTCCAGTCGGTCTCCTCGATGAGCTGGCGGTACGTGGGGACGTAGCCGTCGCTCATCAGGTAGCAGGGGCGCTGCCAGCCGAAGAGCGAGTAGTTCGGGATCGCCCACGCGGTGCACGGGAAGTCCGCCTTGCCCTCCAGGAAGTCCAGGAAGAGCGGCGAGTGGTTGAGCCGCCAGCGCCGCCGGTTGCCGCCGGCGAAGGCCTTCTTGAAGAGCTCCCTGGTCTGCTCGACACCGAGGAAGTGCTCCTGGTCGGGCGCCTTCTCGTAGGCGTAGGCGGGCGAGAGCATCATCTCGTCGACCTGGAGGTCGTCGTTGAGGAAGTTCAGGACCTCGATGATGGTCTGCGGGGTGTCGGTGTTGAAGAAGGTCGAGTTGGTGGTGACGCGGAAGCCGCGCTTCTTGGCCTCCTTGATGGCCTCCACCGCCTCGTCGAACACGCCCTCCTTCGCGACGGACTCGTCGTGCCGCTCCCGCATGCCGTCGATGTGCACCGCGAACGCGAAATACGGCGAGGGCGTGAACTTCTCGATCTTCTTCCGCAGCAGCATGGCATTGGTGCAGAGGAAGACGTACTTCTTCTTCGCCACCAACTGCCGCACGATCTCATCGATCTGAGGATGCATCAGTGGCTCGCCGCCGGCGATGGAGACCATCGGCGCACCCGACTCAAGAACGGCGCCCACGGCCTGGGCCACCGGCATGCGCTGCTTGAGCACACCGGCCGGGTGCTGGATCTTGCCGCATCCCTCGCACTTCAGGTTGCAGGCGAAGAGCGGTTCCAATTCGACGATCAGTGGGAACTTGTCCCGCTTGCGCAGCTTCTGTTCAAAGAGATACGTAGCGACCTTGATGGACTGGCGAAGCGGCATGGCCATCTGGCTCACCTCCGGGGGAGCAGCGAAGAACGGTGCCATTCAAAGAAAGCCGGGAGCACGGCACGGAGAACGCGGAAAGCCGATATTCCACCGCGCACCGTGCCGATGCGGACGAGTTCGTGCTGGGGTGCGTCCACGACCACCCGGACGGCGGCAACGGACCGCCGCCCGGCGTGTACGGCGCTGTGCAGCGTCGCGGCGGACTCCATGTCCACGGCGATCGCGCCGGTGGCCAGGAGGTCACCGCGCTCCGGGCCGCGGACGACGTGGTCGGAACCGGTCAGCGGTCCGGTGTGCACGGCGCGTCCGGGCACGGCCCGCACCAGCTCCTCGACCAGCAGACCGGTTCCCGTACAGGTCGTGCTGCCGCGCGCGTCCCTGGTCTCCTCGGCGACGACGAGGTCGCCGGGGTGCATACCGGGGGCGAGTCCGGCGCAGAAGCCGGTGGCCAGGACGGCCGCGTCGCGCAGGGTTTCCTTGCCGAGCGCACCGCTGACGGCGCGCTCGGCGTTCTTGGGGCCCATGCCGGTGCGCAGCACGGTCATGGTGCCGGGGGCGCCGCTGCGGTCGCCCGTACGCAGGGCGAGGCGCTCGATGCCGAGCGCGCAGGCGATCAGCAGCGGCGCGGGGCCCGGCCGCGGGGCCGGGGTCGCTGTCATCAGCCGCCCTTGCCGGCGTGTGCGGCGGCGCCCGGTGCGAAGGGCTCGCCGTTGACGTACCGGCCGAGCGCGGTGAGCGGGAACACCTGCCGGTACAGGTGGTAGTTGATGGAGAAGTCCCAGGGGAAGCCGGTGCCGGTGAAGTACGGCTCGTCCCAGGAGCCGTCCTCGCGCTGCGCCTCGGCGAGCCAGGCGATGCCCCGCTCCACGGCCCTGCCCTCGCGCTCCCCCGCGGAGAGCAGCGCGAGCAGCGCCCACGCCGTCTGCGAGGCGGACGACGTGCCGTGTCCGACCCAGCCGCGGTCGCGGTAGGAACGCAGGTCCTCGCCCCAGCCGCCGTCGTCGTTCTGCACCGACTCGACCCAGGCGACCGCGCGCCGGATCGCGGGGTGCGATGCTGGTAGCCCGGCGGTGACCAGGGCGGGCACCACCGAACCCGTGCCGTAGATGTAGTTGACGCCCCAGCGCCCGAACCAGGCGCCGTTCTCCTCCTGTTCGGCGAGGAGCCACTCGATGCCGCGCCGGGTGCGCGGGTCGCGGGACCTGCCCTCGACGGCGAGCATCTCCACCACGTGCCCGGTGACGTCGGCGGACGGCGGGTCGATGACCTCGCCGAAGTCGCAGAACGGCAGCCGGTTGGGGAAGGGGCTCGTGTTGTCGACGTCGAACGCGCCCCAGGCGCCGTTCTTCGACTGCATGCCGAGGTTCCAGCGCACCCCGCGCTCGATGGCGTTCTCCAGGCGGGCCTTGTCCGGGTGCGCGACCCGGCGCAGCGCGAGGGCGACCTCGGCGGTGTCGTCGATGTCGGGGTAGTTGTCGTTGTGGAACTCGAACGCCCAGCCGCCCGGCGTCAGTCCGGGCCTGCGCACCGACCAGTCGCCGGGCCGCACGATCTGCTCGCCGAGCATCCAGTCGGCGGCCTTGACCAACTGCGGGTGATCCGGGGGCAGTCCGGCGTCGGCGAGGGCGATGGTGGCCAGACAGGTGTCCCATACCGGTGACTGGCAGGCCTCGATCATGCGGGCGCCGTCCTCGCGCCACACGGCGAACCGGTCGAGGGAGTCGAGTCCGGCCTTGAGGACGGGGTGGTCCAGGTCGTAGCCGAGCAGGTGCAGCGCGATGATCGAGTAGACGGCGGGCGGCTGGATCCCGCCCCAGCACCCGTCGTTCTCCTGTCGCTCGATGATCCAGCGCGCGGCGCGGTTCATCGCCGCCTTGCGCAGCCGGCGCGGCGCGACCTTGTGGTAGACGTGCAGCACCTTGTCGAGCCGCTCGAAGACACCGTCCCAACTGGCCACGGCGGCGAGGGGCTTGGCGGGGTTGGGGTCACGCGGGTCGGTGTGCAGTTCGTCGAGGGCGAAGGGCGCGGGGCGTACCGGCCGCTTGGCTGAGACGATGGTGAGCGGCACTATGGTCTGCCGCGCCCAGCAGCCGAAGTCGTAGATGTTGAGCGGGACCCACTTGGGGAAGTAGATGAGCTCCGGCGGGAGTTCGGGCAGGTCGTCCCACTTCCACCAGCCGAAGAGGGCGAGCCAGATCCGGGTGAAGACCCGGGCCGAGGCGATGCCGCCCCGCTCACGGATCCACGCGGAGGCCTTCGCCATGTGGGCCTCGTCGGGCCGGTCGCCGGCCAGGCGCAGCGCCACGTACGCCTCGATGGTGGTGGAGAGTTCGCCGGGCCCGCCGAAGAAGGTGGCCCAGGTGCCGTCGTCGCGCTGCTGGCCGCGGATGAAGAGCGCGGCGGCGCGGGTGGTCGGCTCGTCCCTGATCCCGAGGAACTGGCGCAGGAGGAGGTCCTCGGCGTCCATGGTCACATTGGTCTCGAGGTCGCCCTTCCACCATCCCTGGGCGTCCTGCCGGGAGAGCAGGAATTCGGTGGACCGGCGCATGGCGCGCTCGGCGGCCTCGCGGGTGCCCGCGGTCGCGACGGCCGTGTCGCTCCGGTCGACGGGTTCGGCGGGCCGGTCGGCGAGTTCGGTGGACGGGTCGACAAGTTCGGTGGGCTGGCTGGCCGAGGCTGCGCGGGGCGGGGCCGCTCCGGTGCTTCCGTCGGTCGTCGCTGTCATGGCTTCCCCTTCGTGCAGTGCGGTGGCTTCGTCTGCTGTGGGTCCGCCGTCGGCCGGCGCGACGCGCCGGCCGGCGACTGCCTGGATCTTCGGGGGTCACCCCTCGGAGATCCCGGATGTCCGCGCAATAATGATCATCTCTCTCGTACGACGACGAAGTCCGCGAGCGCGACGAGCTGCGCCCGCACCCGCTCGGGCATCCGCACGGAGTCCAGCGCCTCGATGGCGATGGCGTGCTGGCGCCGGGCCTCCTTGGCGGTCCACTCGCGGCCGCCCGCCTCCTCGATCAGGGCGGCGCGCGCGGCGAACTCCTCCTCGGAGAAGTTCTCGAACTCACTGCTCTTGGCGTCGGCGGCGAGCAGTTCGCCGAGCCGCTCGGACGCGGGGCCGCCCGCGGCGAGCGCGGCCACCACGGGCAGCGACTTCTTGCGCTGGCGCAGATCGCTCCACGTCTGCTTGCCGGTGGCCTCCGGGTCGCCCCAGATACCCAGCAGGTCGTCCACGGCCTGGAAGGCGAGGCCGAGGTGGTAGCCGTACTTCTCCAGGGTGTCGGCGGTGCGGTCGTCCGCGCCGCCGAGGACGGCGCCGATGGAGACCGCGCAGGCGAGCAGGGCGCCGGTCTTCTTGCCCTCCATCTCCAGGCACTCCTCGACGGTGACCCGGTCGCGGTGCTCGTAGCTGATGTCCTGGGCCTGGCCGTCGATCAGCGCGCGGGTGGCGGTGATGAGGCGGCGGGTGGCGCGGCCCGCCTCGACGGTGCCGAGTTCGAGGAGGATCTCGTTGCCGAGCGCGAAGAGGGCGTCGCCGACGAGGATGGCCTGTGCCGGGCCGTGCACCTTCCACACCGTGTCGCGGTGGCGGCGCTGCTCGTCGCCGTCCATGAGGTCGTCGTGCAGCAGCGAGAAGTTGTGTACGAGCTCGACGGCGACCGCGCCGGGGACGCCGACCTCGGGAGGCGCGCCGGCCGCCTCGGCGGAGAGCAGGGCGAGCGCGGGACGCACGGCCTTGCCGCCGTCGCCGTCGGACGGGTTGCCCTCGGCGTCGATCCAGCCGAAGTGATAGGCGGCGACGGTGTCCATGGGCGGCGCCAGACGGTCCACCGCGGCCCGCAGCACCGGGGTGGCCAGCGTCCTTCCTTGTTCGAGGGTTGAGGTCACGTCCACCGTGTCGGCAGCCGTTTTCTCGGCCGAGGGCACAGTCGGCACAGTTTCTCCTCTTGTTCCGGTGCTGGTTCTCTGGGGACCTGACCCCAGAAGGTGGAGCTTCACGCCGCCGCCTCCTCGAACGAGAAGAGGTGGTCACGGGGGCGGTCCAGGGTGGAGAGGGCCGCCTCGGCCGCGCTGATGCCGCTGCGTACGGCGCCCTCCATGGTCGCGGGCCACCCGGTGGCGGTCCACGCGCCCGCGAGGTACAGGCCGCGGGCCTTGGTGCGGGCACCGGGGCGGAGCCTGCCGACGCCGGGGGTGGGCGCGAACGTCGCCGTGCGCTCGCGGGTGACGAAGAAGTCGCGCACCTCGGCGCCGTGCGCGGCGGGCAACAGCCGCTCGAGCTCGGGGAGATAGCGCTCTCTGAGCGCGGCGACGGGCGCGTCGATCTCGTTCTGCGCGGCCGACTGGGAGAGCGCCAGGTACTGCCCCTCGGCGAGCCCGGACGCCTCGGTCCGGTCGAAGACCCACTGCACGGGGGTGCCGAGGGCGGCGAAGAACGGCCGCTTGAGCACCTTCCTGTCATACACGACATGGATGTTGAGGATCGGCGCGTTGTCGATGTCGAGCAGTCGGTCGGGCCGGTCGAGCGCGCCGTCCGGGAGGAGATCGTGCGCCTCGTGCTGCGGCACGGCGAGTACGACGCTTTCGGCCTCGATGCTCTCGCCGGGAACGTCCACGCGCCAACCGCCGTTCTCCATACGGGAGATGGAGGTGGCTCGTGTCTTCAGTTCGGTACGGACTCCCGCGGCGTCGAGCGCCCTGCGGGCCAGCTTGTCGTGCAGATCACCGAGAGGCGCGCGGGCCCAGCCGATGTCGGCGGCGCCCGGTTCGGAGAGCAGCCCGGTCTTGAACACCATCGCGGCGAGCCCCAGCGAGGCGTCGCCCGCGACGGCGTTGAGCGTCGCGACGCCCACGAGGTCCCAGAGGGCCTCGATGGCGCGCGCCGACTGGCCGTGCCGGGCCAGCCAGCTGCCGAAGTCCTGGCCGTCGAGCACCGGGTCGGCCGGGTCGAGCTTCTTGAGGGCGAGCGCCGCGCGCCCGACGTTGGCGCGCTCGGCGAGCGACAGATGCGGGTACGTGGCGAGGCTCGACGCCAGATGCAGTGGTACGGGCAGCGCGGTGCGCCGAAGGCGTCCGAGACGGTTCCGGTCGGCGTCGAGCACGGGCACGTCGAGACGTTCCTGCAGGGGCGCGAGGTGCGCCCCCTCGATGCGGTCGAGGAACCACCGGTAGGCGGTGCAGCAGCGCAGATAGACGTGCTGGCCGTTGTCGACGGTCAGCTCGCCGCGCTTGAAGGAGAACGCGAGGCCGCCGAGGCGCGGCCGTCCTTCGAGCAGCGTCACGCGCAGGCCCGCGTCGGCGAGCGCGAGCGCGGCGGTGACGCCCGCGAGGCCGCCGCCGACCACCACGGCGGCCGCCCCTCCGGGGCGGCCTGCGGCGTCCACGTTCAGCCCTTCCGGCTGCATGTCCTCACTCTTCATGCACCCACCCCTTCGGCCGTTGAAGTCTGGGACGCGATCTTGGGGCGGAGGGTTGCGCGCCGCTTCGCGGGCGCCGTCCCAGCTGCCCCGCGAGCACTCCGGGCGCACATCACGCACGCCTCCGGACGGTCTGCCGTGACACGCTCCGCGCGTCGAGCCCGGACAGGCCGCGCACCGCGACGTACGCCTTCTCGCGCCCCGGCAGCGAGACACGCCCGCGCAGGACCGCTTCGGGATCACGCTCGATGCGGTCGAGCAGCCTGCGGTAGATGCCGGCCATGGCCGCGACGCAGGCGCCGCTGCGCCGGTCAAGCATGGGCAGCAGGCGGTAGCCCTCGGCGAACAGGGCCCGCGCGCGGCGCACCTCGAAGTGGACGAGGCCCGCGAAGTCGGATCCGGCGGGTGGCTCGGAGCCGGAGAACCCGGCCGCGCAGCCGAACTTGGCGAGGTCGTCGGCGGGCAGGTAGGTGCGGCCGTCCTGCGCGTCCTCGCGAACGTCACGGAGAATGTTGGTCAGTTGGAGCGCGAGGCCGAGCGTGTCGGCATACTCCGGCGCGCGCTCGGCATGGAGCGCCCCGCGTTCGGTGCCGAACACGCCGAGCGAGAGCCGTCCGATGGCCCCCGCCACACAGCGGCAGTAGACCTTGAGGTCCTCCCACGTCTCGTACGTCCCGCCGCGTACGTCCATGAGGACACCGTCGATCAGCTCGTCGAGGCCGTCCATGGGGATCGGGAAGTGCTGTGCCGCGTGCGCGAGGGCGACGGCCACCGGGTCGGTGTCGTCCTCGGGAACGCCGCCCGCGCGGATCCGGGCAACCAGCGCCCGGGTGTCGTCGAGCCTGGCCGCCTTGGTCTCCGGCGCGAGCGCCCCGTCGCCGATGTCGTCCACCCGCCGCGAGAGGGCGTAGAGCGCGGACATGGCCCGCCGCTTCGGCGCCGGCAGCAGCCTGATGCCGTACGCGAAGTTGCGCGCCTGCTGCCCGGTCACGGTCTCGCAGTAGCTGTACGCGGCGAGCACCGGCGCGGACACGCGCGGATCCGACTCCACTGCCCGGCTCACCCCTCTCCTCGCAGAACTGCACCCGCCTCGCGCAGCATGCGTGGCTTGGTGGGTCTGGGCGGTCCGGGAAGCACGTCGTACCCGGCGGCGGCGATCGCCCGGACCGACGCCCTCCCCCCTGCCACGAATCCGGCCAGCAGCAGCTTCAGCCTGCCGTGGACGCTACCCACCAGGGGGGTGCCTTCATTCAGGAGGCCGCTGACACGTTCCGCTTCGTAGGCGACGAGGGCGCGCACCGACGCTCCCGCTGTCGGCCGGGACAGATCTGACTCGCTCACGTGGAACCGCTTCATATCCTCAACCGGCAGGTAGATGCGGCCGCGCCGCAGGTCTTCGGCGACGTCCTGGATGTGCTCGACGATCTGCAGCCCGGTGCAGACGGCGTCCGAGCGGCGGATGCGCTCGGGGGTCGCCGTGCCGGTGATGGCCAGGACGAGACGGCCGATCGGGTTCGCGGAGAGGGCGCAGTACGCCACGAGGTCGTCGAAGGTCTCGTAGCGCGTGACGGACTGGTCCTGGCGGTTGGCCTCGATCAGGCCGCGAAAGGGCTCCACGGTCAGCGTCCCGCGCTCGGCGGCCGGCCGCAGCGCCCGCACCAGCGGGTGCCCGGCGCCGGAGCCGTCGAAGACCTTGTCGAGGTCGGCCCCGACGGCGTCGAGGAGCCTCAGCGGGTCGTCGGCGCCGGGTCCTTCGAGGCCGAGGTAGCGGGCGTGGCCGGCCTCGGGCGCGAGGTCGCCGTCGCCGATGTCGTCGATGAGGCGGACGACGCCGTAGACGGCCATCAGGTCGTCGCGCCAGGCCCGGGGCAGGAAGAAGGGAGCCACCGGGAAGTTTTCGTCCGCGGCCTTGTCGAGGACGGCGGATGCATCGCGGAGCCGGAGATCATCCGTAGCCATTGCCGTCACATCTCCCGTTCTACACTGCCGACCCAATACATCCCATTTCGGACACGCCGCCCGGCCCCCTGCGAGGCGGACTGTGCTCCGAGCCGGGGCGCCGCGCGATATCGCCCCACTTGCCGCGAATCAGCACCGCTACAGCTTACGTTGTACAACCCCGCGCGCATCGTCGGGGTGCTCAGCGCATCACAACAACACACCGATTGGCGTCAAACTTCCCTGGCCGCCGGGGAGTTGAGTGGCTCAAGAGGCTCCTGGGAACACCATGTCATGACAGTGCCCCGCCGGAATCCTCCCGGCGGGGCACTGTTGTCGAACAAATGCACGTTCGATGGCTCAAACGGGCTACTTGCCCGTGAACTTCTCGTACTCCTTTATGACCTCGTCGGTCGGGCCGTCCATGCGCAGCTCGCCGCGCTCCAGCCACAGCACGCGGTCGCAGGTGTCGCGGATCGACTTGTTGTTGTGGCTGACCAGGAAGACCGTGCCGGCCTCCTTGCGCAGCTCGCGGATGCGGGCCTCGGAGCGCTTCTGGAACTTGCGGTCGCCGGTGGCGAGCGCCTCGTCGATCATCAGGACGTCGTGGTCCTTGGCCGCCGCGATGGAGAAGCGCAGCCGGGCCGCCATGCCGGAGGAGTAGGTGCGCATTGGCAGGGTGATGAAGTCGCCCTTCTCATTGATGCCCGAGAAGTCGACGATCTCCTGGTAGCGCTCCCTGATCTGCTCGCGGGACATGCCCATCGCGAGGCCGCCGAGGATGACGTTGCGCTCGCCCGTCAGGTCGTTCATCAGTGCCGCGTTCACACCGAGCAGCGAGGGTTGGCCGTCGGTGTAGACCTTGCCCTGCTCGGCGGGGAGCAGGCCCGCGATGGCGCGCAGCAGGGTGGACTTGCCGGAGCCGTTCGAGCCGATCAGGCCGATGGCCTCGCCGCGGTAGGCGGTGAAGCTGACACCGCGCACGGCGTGCACCTTGCGCACACCGCGCTCCTCGCCGCGCCGGAGCATGCGGCTGAGCGCGGAGGTCGCGCTGCCCTTGCCCGTCTTCGCGCCGTTGACGCGGTAGACGATGTGCAGTTCGTCGGCGATGACGGTGGGGATGTGCCCCTTGCCGGCGTTCTTGTCGTCAGCCACGGCCGTAACGCTCCTCAGCCTTCCAGAAGTACACGAAGCCGACCACGCCGAGCACGACGGCCCAGCCCACGGCGAAGGCCCACACATGCGGCGGCAGGTAGGAGGAGCCGTAGTCGTCGATCATGGCGAAGCGGATCAGGTCCATGTAGATGGAGGCCGGGTTCCACTGGAGCACGTCCCCGATCCAGCCGGGCACGTCCTTCTTGTCCGCGAGCATCGCCGGGATGCTGAACATGACGCCCGATGCGTACATCCAGGTGCGCATCACGAACGGCATCAGCTGCGCCAGGTCGGGCGTCTTGCTGCCCATCCGGGCGAAGATCAGCGCCAGGCCGGTGTTGAAGACGAACTGCAGCACCAGGGCGGGCAGCACGAGGAGCCAGGAGAAGGTGGGGTAGATCCCGAACCCGACCATGATCAGGACGAGCACGATCATCGAGAAGAGCAGCTGCTGGAGCTGCTGGAGCGCGAAGGAGATCGGCAGTGAGGCCCGCGGGAAGTGCAGGGCCCGCACCAGGCCGAGGTTGCCCGAGATCGCCCGCACGCCCGCCATCACCGAACTCTGCGTGAACGTGAAGACGAAGACACCCGTCACCAGGAAGGGCACGTAGATCTCGTGCGGAATGCCCTTACGCGCGCCGAGGAGCAGGCCGAAGATGAAGAAGTAGACCGCCGCGTTCAGCAGCGGCGTCGCCACCTGCCACAGCTGGCCGAGCTTGGCCTGGCTGTACTGGGCGGTCAGCTTCGCCTGGGAGAAGGCGAGGATGAAGTGGCGCCGTCCCCAGAGCTGGCGGACGTACTCGAAAAGTCCGGGCCGGGCGCCGCTGACGGTCAGACCGTACTTCTCGGCGAGTTCGGCCCGGGAGAGCCCGTCATCGGGCGACGGGGACGCGGTCACCGCGACTCCGCCGTCATGCGTTGTCTCACTCACGAGTGGAAACTTTCGTCTTCAGATGCGCAGCCGGTCGGGCGTAGGCATGGGCCAGGGACCGGGGTATGGCCCGAATGCTCTCAGACCCGAGCTTGTCAGATGACAGGAGGTCGGCCCAGCCGGGTCAGCCGCCACACCGTACGCCACTTCATGGGCCTGCGAGGTCCGCAGGGCGTGGTCCAGCCCTCCTTGAAGCCGCCGAACCAGGCCTTCAGGGCCGGGCCCGAGGGGCGCCGGGCGAGAGTGAGGAGCAGCCAGACGCCGAGGTAGACCGGGACGAGGAGCGCGGGGAGGTTGCGGCGGGCGAGCCAGACGCGGTTGCGGGCCACCATGCGGTGGTAGACCGCGTGCCGGGAGGGCGCCGTCGTGGGGTGGAGCAGGACCATGTCGGAGCGGTAGTCGATCATCCAGCCGGCGTTCAGCGCGCGCCAGGCGAGGTCGGTCTCCTCGTGCGCGTAGAAGAACTCGCCGGGCAGGCCGCCGACCTCGGCGAGGACCTTGGTGCGGACGGCGTTGGCGCCGCCGAGGAAGGTCGTCACGCGCGAGGAGCGCATCGGGTCGGAGGCCCGCAGGCGCGGCACGTGGCGGCGCTGGGTCTCTCCCGTGTCCGGGTCCGCGATGCGGAAGCTGATGATGCCGAGCTCCGGGTCGGCGGCGAAGGCCTCGCGGCACAGCTGAGCCGTGTCCATGGTGGCGAGGAGCCCGTCGTCGTCCAGGAAGAGCAGGATGTCGACGTCGGTGCCGCCGGGGCCGAAGGCCTCGATGCCGACGTTGCGGCCGCCGGGTATGCCGAGGTTCTCGGGCAGCTCGACGGTGCGTACAACCGACGAGGACTCCGCGACGTCCGGCACCGGGGCGCCGTTGCCGACCACGACCACCTCGACCGGGTCGCCGTCCTGCTTGGCGACCGAGTCGAGGAGGGCGCGCAGTTCCTGCGGCCGGTTGCCCATCGTGATGATGACGGCGCCGACCTTCAGCTTCCGTGCCGAGGTGCTCGGGGTTATCACTTCAGCCTGCTCGATACGAGGATGGACACGAGGTGGAGCAGGGTCTGAAGCAGCGCGATGCCCGCGAGCACGGCGACGCCGAGGCGCGAGAAGAACAGGTCGCCCCTGGCCTGGTCCACGAACGCGATCACCAGGATCAGCAGCGACGCCTCGACGCCGAGGATCAGGCGGTGGAACTTGAGCGCCGCGGCGGCCCTGCGGGCCAGCGCCATCCCGGAGGAGCGCGGCTCGGCGGCCGACTCCTTGACCGGCTCCTTGCCCGTCTGGTGGCGGGCGACGCCGACGAGGTCGGTCTCGGCCTTGATCAGGATGGCGCCGAGCGCGGCCAGCGTGCCGAGGAAGGCCCACAGCCAGTCGATGCGTCCCGAGCCCCAGATGTCGGCGGCGCGCAGCCCGAAGCCGACCAGGACCGCGGCGTCGCACAGGTAGGCGGCGACCCGGTCCAGGTAGACCCCGGCCATCGAGTACTGCTTCTTCCAGCGGGCGATCTCGCCGTCGACGCAGTCGAGCAGCAGGTACAGCTGGACCGCGAGCACGCCGAGCACGGCGCCCGTGATTCCCGGCACGAGGAGGGCCGGGGCGGCGAGGGCGCCGGCCACGGTCATCACGTAGGTCAGCTGGTTGGGCGTGACCTTCGTGTTCACCAGGTGCCGGTCGATGCGCAGGGAGACCTCGCGCATGTAGAGCCGGCCCGCCCAGTGTTCGCCGCTCCGCCGGTCCTTCACCCCCGGGGGGTGAACAACCGGGCGGAGCTCAGCTACCGATGGCTTTTGCATAGTCGGCGTATGCGTCCCTGATCTGGTCGGTGGACAGGTCGAGGTGTTCGAGGATCGTGTAGCGGCCGGGCCGGGTCTGCGGAGCGAAATCCACGACCTGGACGAACTCCTCCACGGTGAAGCCGATCTCCGCCGGCAGCACGGGCAGGCCGTGGCGGCGCAGCACCGAGGCCATGTACGCCGACTCCTCGCGGGCACCGCGCAGGTGCATCGCGAACGCCGCGCCCAGGCCGCACTGCTCGCCGTGGCTCGCGGCACGCTTGGGGAAGAGGAGGTCGAAGGCGTGGTTGATCTCGTGGCAGGCGCCGGACGCCGGGCGGGAGTCGCCCGACACGGACATCGCGATGCCGGTGAGGACCAGGCCCTCGGCCAGGACCTGGAGGAAGCTGTCGTCGCCGACGCCGCCGGGGTGGCGGAGCACGGCCTCGCCGGCCTGGCGCGCCATGGCGGCCGCGAGGCCGTCGATGTCCTCGCCGCGCTCGCGGGCTGCGAGTTCCCAGTCCCGGATCGCGGAGATGTTGGACAGGGCGTCGCCGATGCCGGAGCGGACGAAGCGGACGGGCGCCTCACGGATCACATCGAGGTCGATGACGACCGCTATGGGGTTCGGCACACCGTACGAGCCGCGGCCCGCGTCGTTGTCGAGCGTCGCGACGGGCGAGCAGAGGCCGTCGTGCGACAGGTTCGTCGCGACGGCGACCAGCGGCAGGCCGACGCGCGCCGCGGCGAACTTGGCGCAGTCGATGATCTTGCCGCCGCCGAGCCCGACGACCGCGTCGTAGCGGCCCTTCTTCATGGCGTCGGCGAGCTTGATGGCGTCGTCGAGCGTGCCACCGCCCACTTCGAACCACTCGGCGCCCGGCAGCGACTCCATGAGGCGGTCCCGCAGGACCGCACCGGAGCCACCGCTGATGGCGATGGCCAGTTTGCCGGTCGACGAGCAGATCCGCTGGTCGGCGAGGACACCGGCCAGGTCGTTGAGCGCCCCCGGCCGGATGTCGACGACGACCGGCGAGGGGATGAGCCTCGTCAGTACTGGCACGCGATCTCCCGGCCCTTGGCGAGGTCGTCGTGGTTGTCGATCTCGACCCACGAGACGTCGCCGATCGGGGCCACGTCCACCTTGAAGCCGCGGTTGACGAGCTCCTGGTAGCCGTCCTCGTAGTAGAGGTCGGGGTCGCGCTCGAAGGTGGTCTTCAGCGCGTCGGCGAGCTCCTCGGCGGCGGAGCCCTCGATGAGGGTGACGCCGATGTACTCACCGGTGGCCTCGGCCGGGTCCATCAGCTTGGTGATGCGCTGCACGCCCTTGGCGTCGTCGACGATGACCTTCATCTCCTCGTCGGCGAGCTGCTTCACCGTGTCGAGGGCGAGGATGATCTTCTGGCCGTTGCCGCGGGCGGCGAGCAGCGTCTTCTCGACGGAGACGGGGTGCACGGTGTCGCCGTTGGCGAGGATCACGTCGTGCTTGATGGCGTCACGGCCGCACCACAGGGAGTAGGCGTTGTTCCACTCCTCGGCCTTGTCGTTGTCGATCAGGGTCAGCTTGAGGTTGTACTTCGCCTCGAGCGCCGCCTTGCGCTCGTAGACGGCCTCCTTCTTGTAACCGACGATGATCGCGACCTCGGTGAGACCGATCTCGGCGAAGTTGCCGAGCGTCAGGTCGAGGATCGTGGTCTCCCCGTCGACGGGCACCAGAGCCTTGGGCAGGGTGTCCGTGTAGGGACGGAGACGCCGTCCGGCGCCTGCGGCAAGGACGAGGCCGATCATGCGGGTTCTCCTTCATCGTGTACGGCGGGTGCGCCACGCTTGTGAGCGGTCACCCAGAAGCGGATGCTCTCGACGAGCACCACGAGTGCCACGGCCACGGCGAGTGCCGTGAGCGCGACGGTGAAATCTGTGGCGGGCAGCAGGGTCGCGGCCAGCGCGACCACGAGGGTCCTGCCGTCCTGGCCGCCGATCGTCCGCACCAGCCAGCGCGGGGGCGCGCCGGTGCCGCCCTTGATGCGGTACACCGTGTCGTAGTGATGGTAGGCGACCGCCGCCACGAGCCCGAAAGCCGCGGGAAGCGCCCCGTTCACATCGGCTTTGGCCGCCAATACCAGAATCGTGCCGTACTCGGCGGCGCGGAAGAACGGCGGGACCAGCCAGTCGAGGGGACCCTTGAGGGGCATGATCAGCGCGAGACCCGAGAGGGCGACGTAGAACGCGGCCGCGACCACGACGGCAGGCCCGCCGTAGGGGGCGGTCAGGCTTGCGGTGACGACCACGGCGCCGCCGACGAAGGCGAGCACCGGGGCGGGCCGCAGCCACGTCCGGGGCCGGAGGGCGGCGAAGGACGAGGCGAGCGGGCCGTTGTCGGCCAGGTCGGCGAGGGCGTGTGCGGCCCGGTCGGTGCGGGTCGCCTTGCGGGTGAGCGAGCGCAGGACGCGTCCTGCCGTGGTGTAGCAGGCGGCGAGCGCGCAGCCGATGAGCAGGACGACGAGGGTGACGCGCGGGGTGGTGACCGCGGTGAGCACGGCGATCATCGCCCAGCGCTCGCCGATGGGCAGCACGATCATCCGGCGCAGCCAGACCGTCCAGCCGACGCTGTCGAGCTTGTCCGAAAGGGCCGCGGTGGGGCTGGTGTTGGCGGTCGCGTCGTGATTCGCCTCGTTGAAGGAGAAGTCCACGACGTGCCGGCAGGTCTGGAGGACCATCGCGCCGAGCGCGAGCGCCCATACGTCATCGCCGCCGCGGGCGGCGCCGAGCGCGAGGCCCGCGTAGTAGGCGTACTCCTTGGCGCGGTCGAACGTCGCGTCCAGCCAGGCGCCCAGCGTCGAGTACTGCAGGGAGTAGCGGGCGAGCTGCCCGTCGGTGCAGTCCAGGACGAAGGAGAGGAGCAGCAGCAGGCCCGCCGCGACGAAGCCGCCGCGCGTGCCGGTCGCCGCGCAGCCCGCCGCGATCAGGGCGGTGAGCAGCGAGGCGGTGGTGACCTGGTTCGGGGTCAGGCCCCGGCGGGAGCACCAGCGGGCGATGTAGCGCGAGTAGGGGGAGATGCAGTACGTCGTGAAGAAGCCGTCCCGCGACTTGACCGCGGTGCGCAGGCGTACGGCCTCGTCGTCGACGGCGGCGACGGCCTGGCGCGCCTCGTTCCGTGCCTGCGGGTCGCTGGGCACGGTGGCGACGAGGGTGCCGAGGTCGGGGCGGTGCACGTCGGTGGCGCCGGACTCCATGGCCGCCGCGATGCCGTCCGGGAGCGTGTCGAGCGTCACGACGCCGCCCGTGTTGCCCACGGTGGCGCGCAGGGCCCGGGTCAGTTCCGTGCGCGCCTCCGGTTTGGCGGTGACGGCGCCGGGCACTGCGCAGGCGGCGAAGCGGGGGTCGGTGAGGCCGAGGCGCAGCGCGTGGACGTGTCCGACGAAGCGCGCGTCGACGACCGCGACGCGCTGGTCGCCCGGCACGGCGGCGAGCAGCGTCTCGGCGTCCGCCGCGTCGGAGGCGACCCGCACGTCGAAGCCCAGGGACCGCAGATCGCCTTCGAGCGGCGACCCGGGGACCGGCTGACCGGTGAGGATGGCGGTCGACAGACGAACTCACTCCTTGAGTCCCGGCGCGGCTCGCGCCGGGCACATGCGTAAGGGGAGCGCCCCTGGCCACGGCGGCCGGGCGGCACGTCGGCAGAGGCTATCGGATGATGGGAAGCGGGCGTTCATCACCCGTTCACGCCCCGATAAGAGCCTGTGTCATCACCCCGGCCAGGTGGCGCCCACCCGGCCGGGGTCATGGCACGGGCTCTCAGGGCGGCCTGCGAGGGCCTCGGCCTTCGCGATCATCATGGTGGATGGGGGGCCACGCTCACAAACCGCACCCGCCCCGCGCCCGGCTTGCCCGGATAGCGGCCATAGCGACCACCTGTTCCGCACCGCGTCGTCGCTTAGTGTGGGCGCCCATGACATGGCTGATCACGGGTGGAGCGGGATACATCGGGGCACATGTGGCGCGGGTCATGGCCGGCGCCGGGGAGGGTGTCGTCGTGCTGGACGACATCTCCTCAGGGGTGCCGCAGCGGCTGCCCGCGGACATGCCCCTCGTGCGGGGCTCCTCGCTGGACGGGAAGCTGCTGCGCCGGGTCTTCGCCGAGTACGGCGTCACCGGGGTGGTGCACCTCGCGGCCCGCAAGCAGGTCGGGGAGTCGGTGGAGCAGCCGCTGCGCTACTACCGGGAGAACCTGGGCGGCCTGACGACGCTGCTCGAAGCGGTCGCCGAGGCCGGTATCACGCGGTTCGTGTTCTCCTCGTCGGCCGCGGTCTACGGCAATCCGCCGGACGCGGAGTTCGTGCGGGAGGACACACCCTGCGTCCCGGTGAGCCCCTACGGCGAGACGAAGCTCGCCGGGGAGTGGCTGGTGCGGGCCGCCGGGCGGGCGCACGGCATCGGGACCGTCTGTCTGCGCTACTTCAACGTGGCGGGCGCCGCCTCCCCCGAGCTCGCGGACACCGGGGTCTTCAACGTGATCCCGATGGTCTTCGACCGGCTGATGCGCGACGAGCCGCCGCGGATCTTCGGCGACACCCACCCGACGCCGGACGGCACCTGCGTGCGCGACTACGTCCACGTGTCCGATCTCGCCGAGGCGCACCTGGCGGCGGCCCGCCGTCTCACCGACGGCGCCCAGGGCGATCTGACGGTGAACATCGGGCGGGGCCGTGGCGTCTCCGTACGCGAGCTCGTCACGCTCATCGGCGAGGTGAGCGGGGACACCCGGCCTGCGCTCGTCGAACCGGCGCGGGCGGGCGACTCACCGCGCGCCGTGGCCGACGCCCGCCTCGCGGCCGAGGAGCTGGGCTGGACGGCCAGGCGCGGGGTGCGCGAGATGGTGGAGTCGGCGTGGGCGGGCTGGTGCCTGCACCACCCGGGAGCGCGCCGCGACTGACCGCGCCCACGTCCTGACCTGCACCCTCGCCCTGTCGGCAACCATTGCCATTTCCGCAGGTCAGGGAGATGACAACGGTGTTCAGTGCCGCGTTGCCAGATACCCCCCACCCGTAGTTCACTGTGGTCGCGCGACCAGCGGACGGGGCGGGACCGATGACCGACACGGGAGGCGGCTCCATGGGGGCTGGGCACGATCACGGACACACACACGGGGCACCCGCCACGGGGACCGCGGCCAACGCCTACAAGGGGAGGCTGCGCACAGCCCTCGCGATCACGGTCACGGTCATGGTGGCCCAGATCGTGGGCGGCCTCATGGCGGACTCGCTCGCGCTGGTCGCGGACGCGGCGCACATGGCCACGGACGCCCTCGGCCTCGGCATGGCGCTGCTCGCCATCCACTTCGCGAACCGGCCGGCCACGGAGAACCGCACCTTCGGCTATGCGCGCGCCGAGATCCTCGCCGCGCTCGCCAACTGCCTGCTGCTGCTCGGCGTCGGCGGCTATGTGCTGTACGAGGCGGTCGAGCGGTTCATCACGCCCGCCCGGACCGAGGGCGACCTCGCCATCTACTTCGGCGTCTTCGGCCTCGTCGCCAACATGATCTCGCTGTCGCTGCTGATGCGCGGCCAGCGGGACAGCCTCAATGTGCGCGGCGCCTTCCTGGAGGTCGTGGCCGACACCCTCGGTTCGGTCACGGTCATCGTCGCGGCCGCCGTGATCATGCTCACCGGCTGGCAGGCCGCCGACCCGATCGCCTCGCTCGTCATCGGCGTCATGATCGTCCCGCGCACGGTCAAGCTCCTCAAGGAGACCTTGAACGTGCTCCTGGAGTCGGCCCCCAAGGGTGTCGACATGGCGGAGGTGCGGGCCCACATACTCGCCCTGCCCGGCGTCGAGGACGTCCACGACCTGCACGCCTGGACCATCACCTCGGGCCTGCCGGTGCTCTCCGCGCACGTCGTGGTGAGCACCTGCACCCTCGACTCGATCGGCCACGAGAAGATGCTGCACGAACTGCAGGGATGCCTGGGCGACCACTTCGACGTCGAGCACTGCACCTTCCAGCTGGAGCCGGGCGGGCACGCGGAGCACGAGGCGAAGCTCTGCCACTGAGCCCCGGCTCCGCCTCTCCGGAGCACGGCGCCGTGGTCACCGCCGGTGCTATCCTGGCCAGAGTTCTTGAGTTTCCTGGAGGTGGGTTGATGACTGTCGCGGCCGGCGCTGCCCTGCGCGGCGACACGTACATCCCCGCTTCCCGGGCTCGCACCTGACGCTCCGTACGTCCGCGGGCCCCTCACTCAAGGGTTTCCCACGTTGACCGACCACAGTTCGCTCACCCATGCCTTCTTCGCCCTGCACCGAGGGCTCCACCGGCAGGGCCCCGGCTCCGCCGCCACCACCCGGCGGCTGCTCTCCCTCGCGGGCCCGCTGCCCGCGCGGCCGCGCGTCCTCGACCTGGGTTGCGGCCCCGGCAGGGCCGCACTCCTCCTCGCCGCCGAGGCCGGCGCCGAGGTGACCGCCGTCGATCTGCACGAGCCGTTCCTCGACGAGCTCCACGCGTCCGCGCGGGCTCTCGGGCTCGCCGGATCGATCACCACCCTCAACGCCGACATGGCCGAACTCCCCTTCCCGGACGGCTCGTTCGATCTGGTCTGGGCCGAGAGCTCGGTCTACTCCATCGGCTTCGACACCGCGCTGCGCGCCTGGCGGCGCCTGCTCGCTCCCGGCGGGGCGCTCGTCCTGACCGAGTGCGAGTGGACGACCGCCGAGCCGTCCGCCGCGGCCCGTACCTTCTGGGAGCGGCACTACACCCTCCGTACCGGCGAGGAGAACCTCCGGGCCGCGACCGGTGCCGGGTACCGCGTGCTCGGCGTGCACCCGCAGCCCGAGTCCGACTGGGACGAGTACTACGGGCCGCTTGCCGCGCGCGCGGACGCGGCGGACCCCTCGGCTCCCGGCATGGCCGAGGCGCTCGCCGCCACCCGCGAGGAGATCGCGATGCGGCGCGAGCACGGCACGGAGTTCGGGTACGCGGGCTACGTCCTGCGGCCCACGGACTCCTGGCCGACCCGTCCGGAGACCGCGTAGGACGTCGCCGCGGTGCACGCCGTCCACACAACCGCCTTCGAGACCGAGGCGGAGGCCGACCTGGTCGACGCGTTGCGCGCCGACCCCGGGGCCTGGCTGCCGGGCCTGTCGTACGTCGCCGAGGCGCCCGACGGTTCCGTGGCCGCGCACGCGCTGCTCACCCGCTGCCTGGTGGGCGGGGCACTCGCGCCGGCGCTCGCTCCGGTGGCCGCACTGCCCGCGCACCAGCGGACGGGGGTGGGGTCTGCGGTCGTCCGCGCGCTGCTCGACGCGGCACGTGCGCGCGGGGAGCGGCTCGTCGTCGTGCTCGGGCATCCCTCGTACTATCCGCGGTTCGGTTTCAAGCCCGCTTCCGGGTACGGAATCCGGCCAGGTTTCGAGGTGCCCGATGAGGCGATGATGGCGCTCGTACTCGACGGATCCGACGATTCCGCGGGGCCGGCGCGGGGCACGATCCAGTATCCGGCCGCCTTCGGCGTCTGATTCACCGCGCCGGGCGCCCCCTCGGGAGCGCCCGGCGCGGCGGGACATGCGGGCCCTCGAAGTGCCGGGGGCGTCCGGAACGTACGGCAGACTTGGGCTCAGGACCGAAGCGAAGGATGGGTATGCCGACCACACCTGCCACCGCGGCGAACAGTTCGTCGAACGGCACCGGAGAAGCGATCTTGCTCGAACTCGTCGACGAGGACGGCAGGACCATCGGCACCGCGGAGAAGCTCTCCGCGCACCAGGCGCCCGGGCAGCTGCACCGGGCGTTCTCCGTCTTCCTCTTCGACGAACAGGGGCGCCTGCTGCTCCAGCAGCGCGCCCTCGGCAAGTACCACTCCCCCGGCGTCTGGTCGAACACCTGCTGCGGCCACCCCTATCCGGGCGAGGCACCGTTCGCGGCGGCCGCCCGGCGTACGTACGAGGAGCTCGGCGTCTCGCCGTCGCTGCTCGCCGAGGCGGGCACGGTGCGCTACAACCACCCGGACCCGGACTCGGGGCTCGTGGAGCAGGAGTTCAACCATCTGTTCGTGGGCATGGTGCAGGCCCCGCTGCGTCCGGACGCCGCCGAGATCGGCGGGACCGCGTTCGTGACGGCGGCGGAGCTGGCCGAGCGGCATGAGCGGGAGCCGTTCTCCGCCTGGTTCATGACCGTGCTCGACGCGGCCCGCCCCGCGATCAAGGAGCTGACCGGCCCCTCCGCGGGCTGGTAACCGCGCTCCGCCCGGTCGGAGGGGCGGCTCCGGTTCGTTAGCATGTAATACATGCAAGCTGATGACGACTCTTACGAGCTGCGCACGGGAGTGCCGTCCGTCGAGACCTTCCGCCGCCTGCGGGCCGATGCCGGCCTCTCCGACAGGGCACCCGAGGCCGTCGCGCTCGCCCTGCCGAACACCTGGCACGGGGTGGTGCTCCACCACGCGGGCGAGCCGGTCGGCATGGGCCGGATCATCGGCGACGGCGGGACCGCGTTCCAACTCGTCGACATCTGCGTGCACCCCGCCCACCAGGGCCGTGGTCTCGGCAGGCGCATCATGGCCGCGCTCACCGGGGAGCTGGAGCGCCGGGCGCCCGCGACCGCGTACGTCTCGCTGATCGCCGATGGCCCGGCGCGCTTCCTGTACGAGAAGTTCGGCTTCACCGACACCGCCGCGCACGACTCGATCGGCATGTTCTGGTCCGGGCCCGCGAGTTGAGCCGAGTTGGTTCGCACCAACTCCTTGACGGGGCTTCGGGGCCTGCCTTAAATCAAGTACTGAACGAAGTGAGCGCGGCAGGTCTCCCGCCGCGTTCACTTTTCGATCACTACTTGTCATGCGCATGTTCCACATTCACCGCCCCCCCACGCGAAGCGATGTGATGACCGTGCACGCCTCTTCCCGCCGCCGCACCACGCTCTGCGCCCTCGCCCTGGTTTGCGGCGCCGCGAGCCTGACCGCTCTTCCCCCGGCCTCGGCCGAGCCCGCGCCCCGCTCCCCCGCCGCCGTCTCCACGACGGCCGCCACCTTCACGGACGACTTCGACGGCCCGGCCGGATCGGCGGTCGACGGCGCCAAGTGGCAGACCGAGACCGGCGACAACGTCAACAACCACGAGCGGCAGTACTACACCGCGGGCAACAGGAACGCGGCACTCGACGGCCGGGGCAACCTGGTCATCACCGCCCGCAAGGAGAACCCCGGCAACTACCAGTGCTGGTACGGCCGGTGCGAGTACACCTCGGCCCGGCTGAACACCGCGGGCAGGTTCACGCAGACCTACGGCCACGTAGAGGCGCGGATGAAGGTGCCGCGCGGCCAGGGCATGTGGCCGGCGTTCTGGATGCTCGGCTCCGACATCGGGGGTGTGGGCTGGCCCGCCAGCGGTGAGATCGACGTGATGGAGAATGTCGGCTTCGAGCCCGGCACCGTCCACGGCACGCTGCACGGCCCCGGCTACTCCGGCTCGGGCGGGATCGGCGCGGGCTTCACGCTGCCCGGCGGCGAGGCGTTCGCGGACAAGTTCCACACGTTCGCGGTGGACTGGTCGCCGAACAAGGTCAGCTGGTCCGTCGACGGCAAGGTCTACCAGACGCGCACCCCTGCCGACCTCAACGGCAACCGCTGGGTCTTCGACAAGCCCTTCTTCCTGATCCTCAACCTCGCGGTCGGCGGCTACTGGCCCGGCGACCCGAACGGCAGCACCTCGTTCCCCCAGCAGCTCGTCGTCGACTACGTCCACGTGACGACGGGAAGCGGAGAGCTCTGAGACACGCAACTCGGGCCTAGATCGGGGTCACGGGCCTCGCCGTCATGGGGCGCGACCTCGCCCGCAACTTCGCCCGCAACGGATACGCGGTCGCCCTCCACAACCGCACCGCCGCCCGCACACACCAGCTGATGGCGGAGTTCGGCGAGGAGGACACCTTCGTGCCGACCGAGACGGCCGAGGAATTCGTGGCCGCCCTCGAACGTCCCCGACGGCTCGTGCTCATGGTGAAGGCGGGCGAGCCGACCGACACCGTGATCAAGGAATTCGCGCCGCTCCTGGGGCCCGGGGACATGATCGTCGACGGTCCAGCACCCCGGGGCGCCGACCGCGAGGGGTCGTTCCACACGCTCTGGGGCGGCGACCGCTCCGAGACGGACGCGTAGACCGCCCTTTCGGTGACCGGGGCCACGTCGGGGAAGCGGTGGCTGTGAACCCACTCATAGGGGGCACGTCACATGCTAAAGGCGGTAGTAGGGAGCCGGGGCCACGGGCGTGGGGCCAGGGGCGTGCGGGGGAGGTCTCGGACGGGTGCCGCTGCGTAAGGGGGTAGTACGTCACACCTTTGCGCCCGGTGGGAAGCGCCGCTAACCCTGTTTGAGGTCTACGGGGCTCGTGGATCCCACCGGGCACAACCGCCCGCTCCGGATCGAGCCCCCTCACGTCCCCCCTGAGGAGTTCCCCCCGCATGGCCATGACCCGGACGCTCAACCGTGCCGCCCGCTTCCGCAAGCTCTCCGTCACCGGCATCGCCACAGCCGGCGCCGCGGCAGCGGCCCTCTCCCTGGCCCCCTCCGCCGCGCACGCCGCGGAGCCGGACAAGGTGAGCACGGTGGCGGCGCACGTGCAGGCGCAGGCGAAGGCGCAGGCCAAGGCCGCCAAGAAGCCGCACGCCGACAACCTCGACGGCTGGATCCGCCAGTCCCTCGACATCATGAAGGCCAAGGGCATCCCCGGCTCCTACGAGGGCCTGCACCGCAACATCATGCGCGAGTCCGCCGGTGACCCGAACGCCCAGAACGGCTGGGACGTGAACGCGCAGAACGGTACCCCGTCCAAGGGCCTGCTCCAGGTCATCCAGCCGACCTTCGACGCCTACCACGTCGAGGGCACCGCAAACTCCCTGACCGACCCGGTCGCCAACATCACCGCGGCCGCCAACTACGCCGCCGACAAGTACGGCTCCATCGACAACGTCGACTCCGCGTACTGAGTCCGGTCGGCGAGGAGAGTCAGCGCATGCCGCACGAGAGCGGGAACGAGCATCCGGCGCATCCGGCCGACGGCCCCGCGGCGCCCGCCTACGGGCCCGCGCGGGTACGGCGCTCCCGGCGCAGGCCCAGGAAGAAGGTGCTGCGCTACGTGGCGTGGGGCGCCCTCGGCGTGACTCTCGTCGGTGGCGGAGGCGTGGCCTATGCCTGGCAGCACCTCAACGGCCAGATCAAGGGCACGGACGTGAACGCCGCCCTCGGCCACGACCGGCCCGCCGGGCAGCGGGACGGATCGATGAACATCCTCCTGCTCGGATCCGACTCACGGGCAGGGACCCACGGCGAGTACGGCAGTGGCGTGAGCGGGGCCCGGGCCGACACGGCGATGGTCCTGCACGTCGACAAGACCCACAAGAAGGCCTCGGTCGTCAGCATCCCGCGCGACACGATGGTGCAGCGGCCCCGGTGCACGCAGTCAGGCGGCGGCGCGGCGGGCGCGCAGCAGGCCATGTTCAACTCGTCGTACCAGGTGGGCGGCCCCGCCTGCACCGTCAAGACGGTCGAGAAGATGTCCGGCGTCCGCATGGACCACTACCTCGAAGTCGACTTCAAGGGGTTCCAGAAGCTTCTGGACGAGCTCGGCGGCGTGGACATCACCACCCGCAAGGCCATCAAGGACCACAACAGCGGTCTCTCCCTGAGCGCCGGCACGCACACGCTGAAGGGCAAGCAGGCGCTCGAGCTCGTCCGCACCCGGCACGGCGTGGGCGACGGCAGCGACCTCGGCCGCATCCAGCTCCAGCAGGCCTTCATCAAGGCGCTGATCCACCGCGTGAACACCGTCGACCCGCTCAGCGACCCGGGCAAGTCCTACGACCTGGCGGACACCGCGACCAAGACCGTCAGCGCCGACTCCGACCTGGCCTCCGCGGACAAGCTCCTCGGGCTCGCCGAGGAGTTGAAGGGCATTAGCCCCGACCGCACCGACATGGTGACGATGCCAGTCACCTACGACGCGCGGGACGCGGGCCGCGTCAAGCCGCTGGACAAGGCCTCGCACGCCGTCTGGAACGCCCTGCGCGAGGACCGGACCATACCGAAGGACGCCACCCGGGGCTCGGTGGGCGACAGAACCGATTCGCCGGTGTCGGCCGGCTCCTGACCCGGATCTAGCCCTGGGGTTTGAGGGGCAGCGCCGCCCAGATGACCTTGCCGCCGCTCGCGGTGTGCTCGGCGTCGCAGGCGCCGCCCGCCTCCTGGGTGATCTCGCGGACGAGGAGGAGTCCCCTGCCGCCCGTCTGGCCGTGGTCCGCCACCAGGGCCGTCGGGCGGTAGGGGTGGTTGTCCTCGACGGAGACCCGCACCCACTCGGCGCCGACCGCGACCTCCACCGCGAGCATCGGCGAGAGCAGGGCCGCGTGCCGCACCGCGTTGGTGACCAGCTCCGAGACGATGAGGAGCAGGCCCTGGACGACGTCGTCCGAGGCGGGTACGCCCTGCCGCGCGAGGAGGTCGCGCACCGCGTGCCGGGCCTGGGGTACGGAGGCGTCGACGGCGGGGGCGGTGAAGCGCCATACGCCCTCGTAGGGCATCGGTCCGTCACGGCCGGGGAGTGGGCCGGGCCGCCTCCCGCCGTTCTCCATCGTCCGGTCGCCGCCCTTGCGCTCGATTGTCGCCACACATCGAGTGTTGGGAACGCTCTGGTCCGTGCCCCGCCACTGACCAGAAGTCAGCGATTATCGACGCGTTTTGACCGGTGGTGCGTGCCGCCGTCAGTCGGGTGACTGTTCCTGCCCCTGTTGTTCCGCTTTCAAGCGCTCTTCAGGTTGTACGAGGCTGACGATGCGGCGCCCTCCGATGCCCGTGGCGATCAGACCGAGGCCGTCGAAGAGCAGCGCCAGCGAGAAGAAGCACCCGATGACGTACTGACTGCTGCTGGGCCATCCCGCGAGGACCAGGACGCCGATCAGCAGGCCGAAGGCGCCCTGCAGCAGGGTCAGGGCGAACTGCGGGCCGCGTACCACCAGGCTGCCGACCAGGCGGAACACTCCGCCCGTGAGGAAGAGCAGGGCCGCGAACATGGTCAGCGCCTCGGCCGCCACCTCGGGCCTGCGCAGGATCACGACGCCCGCCGCGAGGTTCAGCGCGGCGACCACGACGCCCAGCCAGAAGAAGCTGCTGCCGCGCGACTGGACGGCGTGCAGCAGCCCGACGACACCGCCGATGAGCAGCAGCCAGCCGAAGAGCAGCATCGAGGTCAGCGTGGCGACGCCGGTGTAGACGAGGCCGACGAGCCCGGCCACGGCCAGGATCACGCCCAGCAGGGCGAGCCAACCGAAGCTGCGGCTCAGCCGGGCGCCCTGCCTGCCGCGGCTGCCGTTCGCGGGTTCGGTGGGCCTGGTGGTCCCGGCGTCCCTGGGTCCGGCCATCGGCGTCTCCCTCTCGCTCGGCGGAGCCTTGCGCGCCCTATGCACGTTACGCGCCTTATCTCCCCACCCCTCCTTGATCGTACGTTCGAGGAGTGCGGATAGCATCCGGCGCATGGAGCCGCAGCTGAGGCAGACCGTCACGGACGGCGTCGCCACCGTCCTCATCGACCATCCGGCCAAGCGCAACGCCATGACCGCCGACATGTGGCGCCAGGTGCCGCCGCTCTTCGCCGCCCTCGCCGCCGACCCGGCCGTGCGCGCCGTCGTGCTCACCGGCGCGGGCGACACCTTCTGCGCGGGCGCGGACATCTCCTCGCTGCGCGAGTCCCCGGGCGCGGCGCAGGACCTCGCCGTGCGCGCCGAGGAGGCCCTCGCGGCCTTCCCCAAGCCGACGCTCGCCGCGGTGCGGGGCTACTGCGTGGGCGGCGGCGCGCAGCTGGCGGGCGCGTGCGACCTGCGGTTCGCGGACGAGGGCGCCTCGTTCGGCGTCACGCCGGCCAAGCTGGGCATCGTCTATCCGGCGTCGTCCACCCGTCGCCTGGTGTCCCTCGTGGGACCGTCCGCCGCCAAGTACCTGCTCTTCTCCGGCGAGCTGATCGACGCGGAGCGGGCGCTGCGCACCGGCCTGGTCGAGGAGGTGCTGCCCGCCGGCGGCCTGGACAAGCGGGTCGCGGAGTTCACCCGGGTCCTCGCGGCGCGCTCGCAGCTGACGCAGGCCGCGGCGAAGGAGTTCGCGGCCGGGCGCACCGACCGGGACGCCCACTGGGCCGAGCGGGCACGCGGCAGCGGCGACACCGCCGAGGGTGTCGCCGCCTTCCTGGAGCGTAGGCAGCCGCGCTTCACGTGGACCGTGCGGGCGGACTGAGCCCCGGGCCCGTCCTGCAGAGCCTGGCTGCCCCCACTGCCCCCACTGTCCCTACTTGCCGCCTGCCGCCTCCTGCCCGAAGCGGCTCCGGTCGCGGATCCTGGCGACGAGGTGCGCGGGCGCCTTCCCCGGGGAGCCCGCGTCGTAGGGCGGCTGGGGGTCGTACTCGGTTATCAACTGGACGGTCTGCGCGTGCTCGTCACCCGCGATCCGGCCGGCCAGGGTGAGGCCCATGTCGATGCCCGCGGAGACGCCGGCCCCCGTGACGTACTTGCCGTCGAAGACGACCCGCTCCCCCGTCGACTCCACGCCGAGCCGGTCCAGCTCGCCGAGGGCGCACCAGTGGGAGGTGGCGCGGCGGCCCTTGAGGAGACCGGCGGCGGCCAGGGCGAGGGAGCCGGTGCACACCGAGGTCGTCCAGGTGCTCGTCGCGTCGACCGTGCGCAGCCAGTCGAGGAGCGGCTCGTTCTCCATCTGGTCGCTCTGGCCGGGGCCGCCGGGCACCACCACGATGTCGGGGCTGCGCACCTCGGCGAAGGACTTGTCTGCGACGAGGGCGAGGGAGCCGGTGTCGTCGCGGACGGGGCCCGCCTGCTCGGCCACGAAGACCGTCTCGTAACCGGGCAGGGAGCTCAGGGTCTGGTAAGGGCCGATGGCGTCCAGGACGGTGAAGCGCTCGTACAGGGCGATGGCGATCTGCATGGGGTCCCTATCGGTTGGCCAGTGGTTGGCGATCGGTCGGCTGTCGGTCGGTTCGACCGGTGGATGTGCCGGGCGGTGCGGGCGGCACCGGATGGAAGCGGCGGCGGTACTCGGCCGGTGCCGTGCCGAGCGTCTTGACGAAGGCGCGGCGCATCGCCTCCGGAGTGCCGTAGCCGCAGGCGCGCGAGACCTGTTCGACGCCGTCGTCGGTGTCCTCGAGCAACCGGCGGGCGTGCTCGACGCGGACGCGCTCGACGTACTTGCCCGGGGTGAGCCCGGTGTCCGCCCGGAAGGCGCGGGCGAAGTGGCGGGGCGAGAGCCGGGCGCGCGCGGCGAGCGCGTCGACCGACAGGTCGTCGGCCGGATGCTCGGTGATCCACTGCTGGACGTCGCGCAGCGGCTCGCGCCGTGCGGTCTGCGCGGCGAGCTGGACGCTGAACTGCGCCTGGTTCCCCGGGCGTCGCAGGAAGACGACGAGGTGGCGGGCGATGGTGAGCGCCGCCTCGCGGCCGTAGTCCTCCTCGACGAGCGCGAGCGCCAGGTCGATGCCCGCGGTGACCCCGGCGGACGTCGCGACATGGCCGTCGCGCACGTAGATGGGGTCCGGGTCGACCTCGACCCCCGGATGGTCCCTGGCCAGCTTCTCGCAGTACGCCCAGTGCGTCGTCGCGCGGCGGCCCTCAAGGAGGCCCGCCTCGGCGAGCCGGATGGCGCCGGTGCAGACCGAGACGAGGCGCTCGGCGCGCGGGCCGTGCTCGCGCAGCCAGTCGGTCAGCGCCCGGTCCGCGGGCCGGGTGCCCGGACCGCCCGGGACCAGCAGCGTGTGCGGCGCGGGCGCGTCGGCGAGCTTGGAGTCCGGGACCAGGGTGAGGCCGCTGGACGTGCGTACGGGGCGGCCGTCCAGGGACGCCGTGCGTACGCGGTAGCCGCTCCCGGGGTCTGTGAGGCAGACTCCGGCGCCCGCGAAGACCTCCGCGGGTCCGGTGACGTCGAGGCTCTGGACGTCGTCGAAGAGGACGACCAGGACGGTGCGCTGCTCCATGCCCCGATTCTTCGCCCGCCCCACGATGGCCGCAATGACGAGTAGCCCACCATTCCTGCCATCGTGCCTGTCGTTGTTCCGGTCCTCGTTCCGGTCTTCGTCCCTGTCATTCGGTCACACGTCACAGGGACTGACCACGGACGACATACCAACCAGTAGGTACCGTGCTCCCATGACCTCTTCGACGACCTCCTCCACGGCTACGGCACTGCCCCCGCACGCGGGACGCCGCTGTCACAACGTCCTCAACTCCCTGCACTCGACGCACTACTTCTCGCCCGACTCGGCGCGGGAGATGGCCGCGTTCGGCATCACTCACCCCGCAGCCGTCAACTTCGCCCTGCGCGCGGCGGCCCTCGGCGCCGTCGGCCCCGGGACCGTGACCGCCACGTTCTACAACTACAAGTACGAACTCGTCGCCGAGCACGTGCCGGAGGTCTGGAAGAGCGCCACGCCCGAGGAGGCCCGCGGCGCACGCCTGCGTGCCGTCGACACGACGCTGCGCCGGCTCCTCGGCGAGGAGCTCGTCGCCTCGCCCGAGATGGCGGAGGCCGCAGACCTCGCCCTGCGCGCCACCGAGGCCTGCGACCGCGCCGCCCGCCCCCTGTACTCCGCCCACGCCGACCTGCCCGTGCCCGACGCACCGCACCTCGCGTACTGGCACGCGGCGACGCTGCTGCGCGAACACCGCGGCGACGGGCACCTGACCGTACTGCTCTCCGCGGAACTCGACGGCCTGGAGGCCCTGGTGAGCCACACCGCCACCGGCAAGGGCATGACGCCCAAGTGGCACTTCGCCACCCGGGGCTGGAACAGGGCGGAGTGGGACGACGCCGTGCGGCGGCTGCGCGGGCGCGGACTGCTCGACGCCGAGGGCGAGTTGACGGAGGACGGCGTGGCCCTTCGCCGGGACATCGAGGCGGAGACGGACCGCCTCGACCGGGCCCCCTACGAGCACTTGGGCGCCGCGGGCGTCGAGCGGCTGACGGAGCTGGGCACCCTGTTCACCGGGACCGCGCTCCAGGCGGGCGCCTTCCCGGCGGATCTGCTCGGCAAGCGCTGAGAGCCTGTCTTTGAACCCCCGTCGTCCGCGCGAAGCGCGGGCGCAGCGGCGGATTGGGGCCTCCCCTGCTCGAGCGGAGCCGAGAGCTTGGGGAAGCGTGCGATCGGTGTGCGGAGTTCGAGGTCATGTGGCGGAGCCACCTGTCCTGGAACTCCGTGCGCCGAGGGCGCGTGCCGGGCGTCGCTGCGCAGGCGGGGGTTCAAAGACAGGCTCTCAGACCCGGTTCGGCCCGGCTTCGCGGGCGCGGTGGCGGGCGTCGGGGCGCGGGAGGGGGTTCAAAGCGGGGCTCCGAGGTACCCGGGCGTCTCCTGACCGCCACCCCCGGCCGCGCCGGGAGACGAAAGGGGAGATCCATGTTCCGTGCCATAGCGGATGTGCTGCGCCAGATCGCGAGCGCCATCGCCACCGTCGTCACCCTGCCGTTCCGGGCCGTTGGGCGGCTGTTCGGCGGAGCCTCCCGTTCCGCCGGACGGGGCGGGCGGGGCGGGCGGAGCACCGGCCGCCGCCCCGGGCGGATGGGGCGGACCCGCCGGGTCTGATCCCCCGCCAACGGCGCCACCTGCCACAATTGCCCGGCAACCTCAGCGAGAAGGCGGTACCGGAACGTGGCAGCTTTGAAGACGTCCACCCCTGCGTCCATCGAAGGCAGGATCGCCGAGGAGCTCGGCGTACGGGAGCGGCAGGTGAAGGCCGCCGTCGACCTGCTCGACGGCGGGTCCACGGTGCCCTTCATCGCGCGCTACCGCAAGGAAGCGACCGAGATGCTCGACGACGCGCAGCTGCGCACGCTCGAGGAGCGGCTGCGCTACCTGCGCGAGCTCGAGGACCGGCGCGCCGCGATCCTCGACTCGGTCCGTGAGCAGGGCAAGCTCACCGACGAGCTGGAGGCGCGGATCCGCGAGGCGGACACCAAGGCGCGGCTCGAGGACATCTACCTGCCCTTCAAGCCCAAGCGGCGCACCAAGGCGCAGATCGCCCGTGAGGCGGGCCTCGAGCCGCTGGCCGACGGGCTGCTCGGCGACCCGACGGTGGAACCGCCGGCGGCCGCCACGGCGTTCGTGGACGCCGACAAGGGCGTCGCCGACCCGCAGGCCGCCCTCGACGGGGCCAGGGCGATCCTCGCCGAGCGGTTCTCGGAGGACGCCGACCTGATCGGCGAACTGCGCGAGCGCATGTGGGTACGCGGCCGTCTCGCCGCCAAGGTCCGCGAGGGCAAGGAGGAGGCGGGCGCCAAGTTCGCCGACTACTTCGACTTCGCCGAGCCCTTCACCGAGCTCCCCTCGCACCGCGTCCTCGCGATGCTGCGCGGCGAGAAGGAGGAGGTCCTCGACCTCACCCTGGAGCCCGAGGAGCCCTCCGCCACACCGGGCGCCCCTTCCACGTACGAGGGGATCGTCGCCCAGCGCTTCGGCATCGCCGATCGTGGCAGGCCGGGCGACAAGTGGCTGCAGGACACGGTGCGCTGGTCCTGGCGGACCCGGATCCTCGTCCACCTCGGGATCGATCTGCGGCTGCGCCTGCGGACCGCCGCCGAGGACGAGGCGGTACGGGTCTTCGCCTCGAACCTGCGCGACCTGCTGCTCGCGGCGCCCGCCGGTACGCGCGCCACGCTGGGCCTTGACCCGGGGTTCCGCACGGGCGTGAAGGTGGCCGTCGTCGACGCCACCGGCAAGGTCGTCGCGACCGACACGATCCACCCGCACGTCCCGGCCAACAAGTGGGACCAGTCCCTGGCCACGCTCGCGAAGCTCGCCAAGGAGCACGCGGTCGACCTCGTGGCCATCGGCAACGGCACGGCCTCGCGCGAGACCGACAAGCTCGCCGCCGAGCTCATCGACAAGCACCCCGAGCTGAACCTCACGAAGGTGATGGTCTCCGAGGCCGGCGCCTCCGTGTACTCCGCCTCGGCCTTCGCCTCCCAGGAGCTGCCCGACCTCGACGTGTCGATCCGCGGTGCGGTCTCCATCGCCCGGCGCCTGCAGGACCCGCTGGCCGAGCTGGTGAAGATCGACCCCAAGTCGATCGGGGTCGGCCAGTACCAGCACGACCTCTCCGAGATGAAGCTGTCGCGTTCGCTCGACGCCGTCGTCGAGGACTGTGTGAACGGCGTCGGCGTGGACGTGAACACCGCGTCCGCCCCGCTCCTCGCCCGGGTCTCCGGCATCGGCGCGGGCCTCGCGGAGAACATCGTCGCTCACCGCGACGCCAACGGCCCCTTCAAGAGCCGCAAGGGCCTCAAAGACGTGGCCCGGCTCGGCCCGAAGGCGTACGAGCAGTGCGCGGGCTTCCTCCGCATCCGCGGCGGCGACGACCCGCTGGACGCGTCCAGCGTGCACCCGGAGGCGTACCCCGTCGTACGCAGGATGGTGAAGTCGGCGGGCGGCGACGTCGGTTCGCTGATCGGCAACACGGGGGCGCTGCGCTCGCTGCGGCCGGACGACTTCGTGGACGACGCCTTCGGTCTGCCGACCGTCACGGACATCCTGAAGGAGCTGGAGAAGCCGGGCCGCGACCCGCGCCCCGCCTTCAAGACGGCGACCTTCAAGGAAGGCGTCGAGAAGCTCTCCGACCTCGCCACCGGGATGGTGCTCGAAGGGGTCGTCACGAACGTCGCCGCGTTCGGGGCGTTCGTCGACGTGGGCGTGCACCAGGACGGCCTCGTGCACGTGTCCGCCATGTCGAAGACGTTCGTCAAGGACCCGTGGGACGTCGTCAAGCCCGGCGACATCGTCAAGGTGAAGGTCATGGACGTCGACATCCCGCGCAAGCGGATCTCGCTGACGCTGCGCCTGGACGACGAGACGGGCGGCGGGGCCGCCTCCGGCGGAGAGCAGCCGAAGCGGGGCGGCGGCCGGCCGCCCGAGCAGCGGCAGGGCGGCCGTGGTGGCGGTGGTGGCGGTCAGCGCGGGCAGAAGCCGCAGCGGCAGGGCCCGCCGCCCGCCAACGACGCGATGGCCGAGGCGTTGCGGCGGGCCGGTCTGGTGGATCCCAAGCGGCGCTGAGGCGCTGCCAGGGGGTGCGTGGAGGTCAGAGTGACAGTTCGGTCACTTTGCCCTCCGCCACCTCCAGGCGGCGTGTCACCTGGACCGCGTCGAGCATCCTGCGGTCGTGCGTGACCAGCAGCAGCGTGCCCTCGTAGGACTCCAGGGCCGACTCCAGCTGCTCGATCGCGGGCAGGTCGAGGTGGTTCGTCGGCTCGTCGAGGACGAGCAGGTTGACGCCGCGGCCCTGGAGCAGGGCGAGGGCCGCGCGCGTCCGCTCGCCGGGCGAGAGCGTGGCCGCCGAGCGCAGCACGTGTTCCGCCTTGAGGCCGAACTTGGCGAGCAGCGTGCGGACTTCGGCCGGCTCGGTGTCGGGGACCGCCGCGCAGAACGCGTCGAGCAGGGACTCCTCGCCGTGGAACAGCGCGCGGGCCTGGTCGACCTCACCCACCAGGACGCCCGATCCGAGGGCCGCGTGGCCCGCGTCCAGCGGAAGGCGTTCCAGGAGCGCGGCGAGCAGCGTCGACTTGCCCGAGCCGTTCGCCCCGGTGATGGCCACGCGGTCCGCCCAGTCGATCTGCAGCGTGAGGGGACCCAGCGTGAACGCGCCCCTGCGCACCTCCGCGTCGCGCAGGCTCGCGACGACCGAACCGGAGCGCGGGGCCGCCGCGATCTCCATGCGGAGCTCCCACTCCTTGCGGGGTTCCTCGACGACGTCGAGGCGCTCGATCATGCGCTGCGTCTGCCGGGCCTTGGCCGCCTGCTTCTCGCTGGCGTCGCTGCGGAGGTTCCGGCCGATCTTGTCGTTGTCGCCGCCCGCCCTGGCCTTGCGGCGGGCGTTCTTCACGCCCTTGTCCGACCACGAGCGCTGCATCTGGGCGCGGCTCTGGAGCGCCGACTTCTTGTCGGCGTACTCGTCGTACTCGTCGCGGGCGTGGCGCCGGGCCGTCTCCCGCTCCTCCAGGTACGCATCGTAGCCGCCGCCGTAGAGGTTGATCTGCTGCTGGGCCAGGTCGAGTTCGAGGACCTTGGTGACGGTGCGGGTGAGGAACTCGCGGTCGTGGCTGACCACGACCGTACCGGCGCGCAGGCCGCGTACGAAGCCCTCCAGGCGTTCCAGGCCCGCCAGGTCGAGGTCGTTCGTCGGCTCGTCGAGGAGGAACACGTCGTACCGGGAGAGGAGCAGCGAGGCGAGTCCCGCGCGGGCCGCCTGGCCTCCCGAGAGCGACGTCATGGGCTGGTCGAGGCTGACGGCGAGACCGAGGGAGTCGGCGACGTCCTCGGCGCGTTCGTCGAGGTCCGCGCCGCCGAGCGCCAGCCAGCGCTCCAGGCTCGTGGCGTACGCGTCGTCCGCGCCCGGGGCGCCGTCGACGAGGGCCTGGGTCGCCTCGTCCATGACGCGCTGGGCCTCGGCGACGCCGGTGCGCCGGGCCAGGAAGGCGCGGATCGACTCACCCGGGCGGCGGTCCGGCTCCTGGGGCAGGTGCCCGACGGACGCGGCGGGCGGCGAGAGCCTCAGCTCTCCCCCTTCGGGGGCGTCGAGGCCCGCGAGGAGCCTCAGCAGCGTGGACTTCCCCGCTCCGTTGGCCCCGACGAGACCGATGACGTCGCCGGGGGCGACGACCAGTTCAAGTCCGGAGAACAGGGTGCGGTCGCCGTGGCCTGCGGCGAGATCTTTGGCGACGAGAGTTGCGGTCATCAGGGGGTGATTGTAGGACGTGGGGCGGGGTGGCCTCCCGCCCCTCACGCTCTGTGGGTGACCCAGAGCGACTCCGCCGGCCAGCGGTGTGCCCAGTCGGGTGGGTCGGTCTCGTTGTAGCCGTTGGGTGTTCCGGGTTCGGGCCGCGGCTCTATGAGGTCGTCGATGATCAGACCCGCGCCGCGCAGGACCCTGACCCAGTCGCCGTAGGTGAGCTGATAGCTGGTCGCGCCGTCGCCCTCGGCGATGGTGTCCAGCCCGAAGTAGTCCTGCCGCAGCGTCGTGGTCACGCGGCTCGCGGCTTCGTCGTAGCACGCTTCGAACCATGGGCTTGCGACGTTGAACACCAGGCGCCCGCCCCGGCCCAGGACGCGTGCGGCCTCCGGGACGGCCAGCTGCGGGGGCGCCCAGCTGAGCCCGCCGAAGTCGCAGAAGACCAGGTCGAAGCTGTCGGCGGCGAAGGGGAGTCGTTCTGCGGCGCCCTGCACCAGCGGGTAGCGGGCCGCTCCCATCGCGTCGGCCGCCGCGGCGAGCTGGGCTTCGGACAGGTCGAGCCCGACCACGGTGGCGCCCTCGGCGGCGAGGGCTCTGGACCACTGGCCGGCGCCGCAGCCGAGTTCGAGGACGCGCTTGCCGGTGACGTCGCCCAGGGCGCGCAGGCGCGCGTCGGGGATGGAGTACATGCCCCACAGCCGGGGTGTGGCGCCGATTCGCGGGTCGTGCTCGTGCTGGTAGGCGCTGCTGATCCGGTTCCAGAGCCGCCGGTTGGCGGGGATGCTGTCCACGCGCCGACTCCAGCACTGCGTGGCGGGGGCGGTCAACACATTTGGAGCACTGGCCGGTCCTCACGTCGGCGGCGATCGCGGTCACGGCGAGGCCGGGGCGACCAGCACGCTCGTGGAGGTCCGGGCCACCACGTAGGCCTCGCCCTTCGTGGCCTTGGCCGGCAGCGGGACCCGGTGCCGCCCCGGCTCCAGGACCTCGTCGAGGACTTCGTGGGTGTGGGTGCGCGAGAGGCGGTCCGTGCGGTACGCCGTAAGCCGGACCCGGCACGCCGACGTGACCTCCAGCTCCGCCGCGCCGGGGCCCGCCGTGAGCCGGGTGAGGCGGCGCTGTTCCATCGGGCTGCGGTCCAGCGCGTACTCGATCTGGGCGAGCAGGACCGGGATGACCGGGGCGAGGCCGTCGACGTGGGCGACCTGGGCGCCCGCGCCGTCGAAGGCCGAGCGTACGGAGTGGCGGGTCGCCTCGGGGACCGCGCGGCCGAAGGCGACCGCGCCGTACGTGCGGAGTTCGTCGGGCGCGACGCCCGCCGCGTCCGCCGCGATCTCCGCGCCGATGCCGATCGTGCGCAGCGCCGCGGCCAGTTTGGCGAGGAGCGCCACGCGCGGGCCGATCAGCAGGACCCGGCGGCGGGCCTGGCGCTCTCCCGCGGTGAGCAACTGGCCGAGTGCCTCGCGGTATTCGGCGCCCCGGAAGCGGAAGGGCCCTATGCCGTGGTAGCCGTTGAGCACCAGGTCGACCGGCTCCGACGTCTGCCAGGCGAAGTCGCGCCAGACGAAGTCGTCGCTGCCGTCGGCGCTCTTCTCGATCACCGCCGTGACCGCGCCGCACTCCAGGCCCTCGCACTCGGGGCAGCCGTAGATGACGTAACGCCCCTCGCGCAGCGGCGCCTCGGCCTCCAGGAGCAGTCTGCGGACGTGCGCCGTGAAGATGGCCGGCGGGATGTCGGCGGCCAGCGGCGACACCGCGTCGAGGTCGGACAGCCAAAAGAGCAGGGGGCGCCCGTCCACGATGAAGTCGACGAAGTCGCGGTGTACTTGGTAGCCACCGTCGGCGAGGACCCCACCGGCGCGCATGGCCGGTGCCAGACCGAAGGTCGCGTACTCGGCAGACATGCTGTGAGTATCCCCACCCGGCATGTGATGTGAGCACGGCATGGCACATTCCGCTACGTTCCCGGTATGAAAGATGACGATGTGATCGTGGTGGGCAGTGGGGTCGTCGGGCTCACCACGGCCGTCGTGCTCGCCGAGTCGGGGCGCCGCGTGCGGGTGTGGAGCAAGGAGCCCGCCGAGCGGACCACCTCGGCCGTTGCGGGCGCCCTGTGGTGGCCCTACCGCATAGAGCCGGTGGCGGCGGCCGGTGACTGGGCGCTGGACTCGCTGGCCGTGTACGAGGAGTTGGCCGCTCGCGGCGGGTCCGGCGGCGTACGCATGGTCGAGGGCGTACATGCCGAGACAGGGCTGGACGCGTTGGGGCCGTGGGCGTCGCGCGTGGCGGGGCTGCGGCCCGCGGAGCGCGGCGAGTACGCGGGGCGTGGGCTCTGGGCGCGGTTGCCGCTCATCGACATGCCGGTCCATCTCGGCTGGCTGCGGGAGCGGTTCCGTGCGGCGGGCGGGGTGGTGGAGGAGCGTACGGTCGGGCGGCTCGCGGAGCCCCTGGCCGAGGCGCCCACCGTGGTCAACTGCTCGGGGCTCGGCGCGCGTCGGCTCGTACCGGACGACGCGGTGTACCCGGTGCGGGGTCAGCTCGTCGTCGTGGAGAACCCGGGGATCGAGACGTGGTTCACGGCGGCCGACGCCGCGTCGAGTACGACCACGTACTTCTTTCCGCAGCCGGGCGGGCTGCTGCTCGGCGGGACCGCCGAGGACAGCGTCTGGTCGGCCGAGCCGGATCCGGCGGTGGCCGAGGCCATCGTCGCGCGGTGCGCGGCCGTGCGGCCGGAGATCGCGGGGGCGCGGGTGCTCGGGCATCGGGTGGGGCTGCGGCCCGCGCGCCACCGGGTGCGCCTGGAGCGGGAGCGGACGCCGGAGGGCGGGGTGCTCGTGCACAACTACGGGCACGGCGGCGCCGGTGTCACGGTCGCCTGGGGGTGTGCGCGGGAGGCGGCGCGCCTGGCGGACGCCGCCTCCTGAGGGCCCGTCTTCGGGACGGAACGGGCAGAGCCTGACTCAGCGCTTCCTGACCGCCGTGCTGCCCGAGTCCTCGTCGTCGCCGTTGTCGTCCTGGGCCGGGCCGATCCGGATCTCGAAGTCGCCGGCGTACTGCTCGTGCCCGGCGATCACGGCCTTCTCGACCGCTTCCGTGCCGTGCTCACCGCGCACGATCAGCGGGTCGTGGCGCAGGTCCCGCATCAGCGACACACACATGCCGATCATCACGAGGGTGAAGGGAGCGGCCACCAGGATCGTGAGGTTGCGCAGGCCGGTGAGCGCGTCGTCCGAGCCGTCGCCGATCAGCAGCATGACCGCGCCGACGGCGCCGGTCACGATGCCCCAGAAGATCACCACGAACCGGCCCGGTTCGAGGGCGCCCTTCTGGGAGAGCGTGCCCATCACGATGGACGCGGCGTCGGCGCCCGAGACGAAGAAGATGCCCACGAGGATCATCACCAGGAGGCTGGTGACGGTGGCGATCGGATACTCGTGGAGCAGGCCGAAGAGCTGCGCCTCCTGCGTCGTCTCGCCCTTGAGTCCGCCCCGGTCCGCGACGGTCATGGCGCTGCCGCCGAACACGGCGAACCAGATGAGGCTGACGGTGCTCGGCACCAGGATGACGCCGCCGACGAACTGCCGGATCGTACGGCCGCGGCTGATCCGCGCGATGAACATGCCGACGAAGGGCGTCCACGAGATCCACCAGGCCCAGTAGAAGACCGTCCAGCTGCTCAGCCAGTCCGCGACGCCCTTGCCGCTGGACGCCTCGGTGCGGCCGATCAGCTGGGGCAGGTCGTCGAGGTAGGCGCCGAGCGAGGTGGGCACCATGTCGAGGATGATGACCGTCGGGCCCGCGACGAAGACGAACAGGACGAGCAGCGCGGCGAGCACCATGTTGATGTTGGAAAGCCACTGGACGCCCTTCTCCACACCGGAGATGGCGGACGCCACGAAGGCCAGGGTCAGCACGGCGATGATGACGACGAGCAGGCCCGTGCCGGCGTTCTCCATCCAGTCGAGCACCTCGATGCCGCTGCCGATCTGCAGGGCGCCGAGGCCGAGGGAGGCGGCCGAGCCGAAGAGCGTGGCGAAGATGGCGAGGATGTCGATGACCCGGCCCCAGGCGCCGTGCGCGTGCTTCTCGCCGATGAGCGGTTCGAAGACGGCGCTGATGGTCTGGCGCCGGTTGCGGCGGAAGGTGCTGTACGCGATGGCGAGGCCCACGACGGCGTAGATCGCCCACGGGTGGAGCGTCCAGTGGAAGAGCGTGGTGGCCATCGCGGTCTCCATCGCCGCGGGCGGATCGGCCGGATCGGTGCCCGGCGGTGGCGAGGTGAAGTGGGCCAGGGGCTCGCTCACTCCGTAGAACATCAGGCCGATGCCCATGCCGGCGCTGAACATCATGGCGACCCAGGAGACGGTGCGGAACTCCGGGTCCTCGCCCTCCCGCCCGAGAGTGATCTTTCCGTACCGGCTGACGGCCAGCCAGAGCGCGAAGACGACGAACCCGGTGGCGGTCAGCATGAAGAACCAACCGCCGTTGTGCATCAACCCGTTGAGCATGTCCGTGGAGACATCCTGCAACGAATCCGTCGACACCGCGCCCCAGACCACGAACGCCAGGGTGAGCACGGCGGTCACGCCGAACACCACCCGGTCCGTCTGTGGCGAGCGGCCGCCGGGGGCGGGCGCCATGATCTCCTGCGCCCCTCCCCCGTCGTCCGCTTTCCGCTGATCCTGCGTCACAAGGGGCACCTTTCGAGGGGACGTTTGTTTCCGGACTTTGTTCTCCGCTACCCCCTACCACATGTGACGCACCTCTCACTTCCTCAACAGGCCATGTCGGGCCGAGCCGTGACCACGTGATACGGCGCGCGCTCGTCGAGCAGGAGCGGGACGAGACGGCGCGCGGGCTGCCTCAGCGGTACGTACGCGCCGGACTTCCCGCGCCTCACGGTGACGCCGTGCAGGGCGAGTTCGTCCTTGATGTCGCGGTACTGGGCGGCGTCGAGGCGGTAGCCGCAGGGCGGGTCCTGGATGATCTCGGACGGTTCGGCGGGGTCGTTGTCGGCGCCGCCGATGTAGACCGGGCCGCGGTCGCGGAAGCCCTCGGCGCGGGCGGCGCCGGTGGCCGCCTCGAGCCGGTCACGACGCTCGTCCGTGAACTCGGCCAGGCCACCGAGCGCCGAACGCTGGGAGGCCACGCGCCGCCGGTTGTTCAGCGCCTCGTCCTTCTTCTCGGCGTCGGTCATCGGATCGACGCGGCTCTCGATGAGCAGTCCCGCCGCGTGCTTGATGCCGGACATGTTGCGCAGGATGCGTTCCTGGCCGTCGCCCGCGGTCTGCTTGATCGGGTCGCCGGTGACCGGGTCGGTCCAGATGCCGTACGTGCCGATGGTGTACGCGTCGTGCCGGGCGGCGGGGCGTACGTACGCCTCGGACAGGGTCTGCGCCTCCCTGTGCACGGCGTCGTCGGTGTTGAGGTTGCGCGGCCAGAGGTCGAACAGGTCTTTGTCGTAGTACTTGGGGGTGGCGCCGTACTCGTGCAGGTCGTAGATGACGTCGGGCTCGCGGTCGCGGATCACGGCGGCCACGGCGCGGGCCTCCGCGGTCTTCAGGGCGAGGTGGTCGCGGTTGATGTCCACGCCGTCGGAGTTGCCGCGGGTGTCGGCGGCGCGGCCGTCGGGATTGGCGGTGGGCAGGACGAGCAGCGTGGTGCGGGAGAGGAAGCGCCGGGTCTTCTTGTCCTTCGCGTATGCCAGGTCGCGGATCGTGGACAGGCAGGCCTCGCGGCCCGACGGCTCGTCGCCGTGCTGGCTGCAGATCAGCAGGATGGTGTTCTTCGAGGGGCGTTCGCCGATGCGGACCAGTTGGAGGGGGCGGCCCTGCTTCGTGGTGCCGATGCGGCTGACGGTGACCCTCTTGGCGGCCTTGTCGACGGTGGCGAGGAGTTCCTGTTCCTCCGGCTGGTTGGTCCAGCGCGCCCCGTCGGTCTCCTCGAATCCGGTACGGGGCGGGGTCTGCGTCGCCTGGGCGGGCGCCGTCAGAAGGGGCGCGGCGAGTGCGGCGGTGGCGCAGGCGAGCGCCAGGGTGCGTATGCGGGGCGTCATGAAGTGCGGCCTCCGGGAACGGGGTTGAGCGGGCGGGGCGGGGCCACGCCGTCGAGACGGGACCGGCCGGGTGTGCGGGGTGCGGTGGTGGTGAAGGAGTCCGCGCCGCCGGCCAGCGGCAGTTTCGCCGAGGTGCGGGCGAGGTCGATGGTGAGCGTCGGGGTGTCGGCGGGCGGCTCGATGAGATTCTTGTCGGTGCCCGCGACGATCAGCGCCAGGCGGTGCCCCTTGGGCACGACGTGGTCGCTCGCGGCGAGGTCGAGGGTGATGGTGTGCGGCTTGCCCGGGGTGAGCGGGTGGCCGTGCCGGGCATCGGCCCAGTTGCCGAGGTCGGCCCAGCCGCGGCTGAAGATCGTGTAGTCGACGGCGGCGGTCCTGGCGCGCGTCTCCTTGAAGCAGGAGCTGTCACCCGCGGTGCTCGCGCCCCAGCAGGTGCGTTCGGGAAGGGTGGTGATGCCCTCGCCCGGGGCGGAGTAGTCCCGGATGGTGTCGGGGCCGAGGTCGACGAGGACCGCGGAGAGGTGGGCGGTGCGGGTCGTCGGGGTCGCGGTGACGGTCACCGTGGAGGAGCCGGAGAGGCGCAGGTCGCGTCCGAGGGGGTCGCTGACGAAGCCCGCCTTGGCGGGGGTCGGCGTGCCGATGCGATCGGCCCAGTCGGTCTCGCTCAGCGAACGGTCGTCGGTGAAGGTCTCGGTGCCCTTGCCGGGCCGCAGTCCGAGGGTGCCGACACCGGGCGCCGCGCCCTTGGCCGGGCGGAGGGCGACCGCGTGGGTGCCGCGCGGCGGCCAGACCCGGTCGGTGGTCCAGTGGTCCGGGGCGCGTTCGATGTCGGCCATCGGCTCGCGGTCGACGCCGTTGTCGTAGCCGAGGAGTTCGTGGTCGAACCAGCGGTGCAGCGTGCGCACCCAGTCGCCGCGGCGCAGGTCGAACGGGTCGACGTGGCCGGCCTGGCTGAGCCACACCTTGCGGTCGACGCCGTTCTTCGCGAGGGCGTCCCACCACTGGCCGAAGTGCTTGGTGCGGACGTTGAGGTCCTGCATGCCGTGCACGGCGAAGACGCTGGCCCGGACCTTTCCGGCGTCCGGCACGTGGTTCCGTTCGCTCCACAGGCGGGTCCAGTCGCCGGAGCGCGGCGCCCCGTCGACCAGGCGCTGCTGCACGGCGCCGCAGCGGGCGCGGGCCTCGGGGCTCTCCACGGCGTTCGAGAGGCCGTCGGGGCCGCCGTCGTAGAGCGGCGCGCCCTTGGCGAAGTAGTAGTCGTACCAGGAGGAGATCGCGCCGATCGGCACGATCGTCCGCAAGCCCTTGACGCCGGTGGCGGCCACTCCGTTCGCGACGGTCCCGTCGTAGCTCTTGCCGATCATTCCGGTGGCGCCGTTGGTCCACGACGCCTTCGTACGTTCGCTTCCTGTGCGGCTCGTGTAGCCGCGGGCGCGCCCGTTCAGCCAGTCGACGACGGCCTTCGCGGACTGGACGTCGGAGCGGCCGCCGACGTCGACACAGCCGTCGGAGCGGTTGGTGCCCGCGAGGTCCACGGCGACGTAGCCGTAGCCGCGCGGCACGAAGTAGTTGTCGTAGTAGAGGGGGAGTTGGACGGGCTTGCCGTCCGCGTCGTACGTCTTCTTCTGGCTCTCGTTGCCCCGCCCGCAGCAGGAGTAGTACGGGCTCGCGTCCATGATCACGGGTATCCGGCGGCCCGTGCGGTCGAGTTCGCGGGGCCGGACGATGTCGACGGCGACACGGTCGGTCCTGCCGTCCGCGTCACCGTCGATCCTGGTGTCGACCCAGACGGATTCGCGGATCGCGTTCTCGTAGGAGTACACGGGCTTGCTCTCGCCCGGTGTACGCAGGCTCTGGCCCGGCGTGCGGGGGGACTGTGCCGCCCCCTGCGCCGCGCCCGGGGACATGAGGGTGGCGATCAGGGCGGCCAGGGCCGCCGCGAGAAGTGCTCTCCACAGGAGGCGGGTGCGTCGCGCACGTATCGGCATGGCGCGGAAGGTACACGGGCGAACTGCCGCGCGACAGGGGGCCGTAGGCGACATGTCAGGTGCGTGGGACATTGAGGCACATGTCGGCCGCATGGCGATCATGTGACGTTCGGGGCCATGGACATGACGCGTGCGGGCGGGGCTGAATAGGCTCGTCGACCAAGACGAACCGATCTTCAGACCCTACGACTTGGAGTTTGACGTGCACCGCAGACTCATCGCCCCGGGCGCGCTCGCGGCCTCTCTCCTGCTGGCGATCCCGGCATCGGCCGCGGACTTCACCCCCGGGGCGCCGGGCATCGGCGACCCCTACTACCCGGCCAGCGGCAACGGCGGATACGACGTCTCGCACTACGACCTGCGGCTGAAGTACCAGCCCGGGACCGACCTGCTCGAAGGCACGGCGACGATCAACGCCCGCACCACGCAGGACCTCTCCCGCTTCAACCTCGACTTCGGCCTCAAGGTCTCCGAGGTGCGGGTCAACGGCAAGAAGGCGAAGTTCGCGAAGACCGGCGACCAGGAACTGGAGATCACGCCGCCGGCGGGACTGTCCAAGGGCACGGCGGTCACGGTCGTCGTGCGGTACGCGGGCAAGCCCTCCGAGCTGAAGATCAACGGCTACACGGCCTGGCACCGGACGCCGGACGGCGGCGTCGCGGCCCAGGAGCCCGACTCGGCCGTGTGGTGGTTCCCCTCCAACGACCACCCGCTGGACAAGGCGACGTACGACGTGTCCGTCTCCGTGCCCGACGGCACCCAGGCGATCTCCAACGGCGTGCTGCAGTCGCAGAGTTCCAAGCTCGGCTGGACCCGCTACAACTGGCGCTCCAACAAGCCGCAGGCGAGCTACCTCGCCACCCTCGCGGTCGGCAAGTTCGACATCACGACCGACAGGACCGAGAGCGGCCTGCCGGTCCTCAACGCCTACAGCAAGGACCTCGGCGACAACGCGGGCTCGGCGCGGGCCAGCATAGAGCGGACCACCGAGGTCGCCGAGTGGCTGGAGACGGTCTTCGGCAAGTACCCCTTCAACGCGCTCGGCGGGTACGTCCCGAACGTGAAGAGCAGCTACGCCCTGGAGACCCAGACGCGGCCCTTCTACAGCCCCGCCGCGTTCGCGAACGGCTCCAACGCGTCGATCGTCGTCCATGAGCTGGCCCACCAGTGGTACGGCGACAGCGTGTCCGTGGACGGCTGGAAGGACATCTGGGTCAACGAGGGCTTCGCCCGCTACAGCCAGTGGCTGTGGTCGGAGAAGGAGGGCGAGGGCACTGCGCAGGAGCTGGCGGACTACGTGTACGCCCAGCACCCCGCGGACGACCCGTTCTGGCAGGTCAAGCCGGGCGACCCGGGGCCGGACAACCAGTTCCACGGTGCGGTCTACGACCGGGGCGCGCTCGCCCTGCAGGCGCTGCGCAACGAGGTCGGGGACAAGACGTTCTTCGCGATCCTGAAGCAGTGGCCGCAGCAGCACGCGTACGGCAACGCCAAGGTCAACGACTTCGTGAAGTTCGCCGAGAAGGTCTCGGGCAAGCCGCTGGCCGAGCTGTTCGACACCTGGCTCTACCAGCCGTCGCGTCCGGCGGCTCCCGCCGTGCGGGACGCCGGTATCGCCCGCTCCGCCGCCGCCCCGGCCAAGCCGAAGTCGTGGAAGCAGATCGCCGCGACGAACGGTGTGCACGAGCACGGTCACGGTCACTGAGGACCGGCGTGCCGGACCCGGGCGGCGCCGCCGCGCCGCCCGGGCGCGGCGCCACAGGCTCTCAGAGCCTGTCTTTGAACCCCCGCCTGCTCAGCGCGCCGCGGCGTACGCGCCCAGGATGACGTCGAGGGCCGCGTCCGGCTCCCGCACCGTCGGGAAGTGGTCGCTGTGCGCGAGGCGCACCGTGCGGCAGCCGGGGATGCGCCGCGCCATCGTCTCGTTCACGTGGATCACCTCGGGCTGGTCGAGCTCGCCGATGGCGAGGACGCACGGCACGTCGAGCTCGCCGAGCCGGTCGTAGGCGGGCGGGTCGGGCCTGTTGTGGGGGACGTTGGCGAACCACGCCGGGACCACCGCCCGCAGATGCGCCTCGACCTCCGGGTCGTCACCGGTCCCCGCGGCGCCCGAGGTGCGCCTCAGCAGCGCCACGATGCCGTCCACGTCGCCCGCCTCGGCGAGCCTGCCGATCTCGGCCATGAACGCCGCGGGAACGAGCTCGTCGGCGCCGGTGACGCCCGGCACCAGCAGGGCGAGGCTCGCCACCCGCGCCGGATCGCGGAGCGCGAGGCTCAGGGCCGTCGCACCGCCCATGCTCGACGCGGCGATGACGGCGCGGGCCACCCCGAAGTGGTCGAGGACGGCGATCAGGTCTTCGACCAGGGAGTACGGGGCGGTCGGGGCCGGCGACCTGCCGTACCCCCGCGCGTCGTAGCGGATCACCCGGTGCCGTGCCGTGAGGCTCGGGAGGATGCCGTCCCAGATGCGGGAGTCGCCGACCCCCGGGTGCAGCAGGACCAGCGGGAGGCCCGCGCCGTCCGCGCCGCCCGGGTCGCCTGAGTCCTGCGCCCACACTTCGCCGTCCTTGACCGACACCACGACGTCCATGCCGCCGAGTCTCCGCGGGTGCGGGTGGAACCGCCAGGGGGCCCGGCGGGCGAGGGCGCGAATGGGTAGGTCTAGCGACCGGAACCTGTCGGATCGGCAGCGGGCGGGTCGTCCGGGTCGTGGCTCCACAGGATGCCCGGCTCGCCGCCCGGCGCCACGGAGGCGCCGGTGTCCGGCACCGGCGGCAGCTCCGGGAGCGCTCCCGTGAACGGTGTCACGGGCAGCCCCGTCAGCGGCTCCGACGCGATGCGGCTCGCCAGCTCGGACGCCCACTCGGAGACCTGGCCGCGCAGTTCGGCCTCGGCCTCGGCGCGCTCCGCCTCTCCCCTGGCCTGCCCGGTGGCGAGAGCCCCGTCGCTCGCCACGCCGACCGCCTCCCGCGCGGGCCGCCCGACGTGCGCGCTCTCGCGACGGGGTTCGGAGAGCAACCTCTGCCGGGCCTCCGTATCGCCCCCTGCGTCCGTGAGGACCGGCCCCCGTCCTTCGAGGGCGCGGCCGGCGCGCGGCAGGAGGCGTCCGGCGAGGAGACAGAGGGCGCCGCACAGGACGACGGCGACCGCCAGTTCCTGGGCCTTCGGGCCGATCGGCCCGAGTTCCACGGGGATGGGTTGCATGCCGGTGCTCTACCCGCTCATCCGTGCGCGACAACGCACACCTGCGGGTCGGTTAGCGCCTGTCTTTGAACGCCCGCCCGCGCCCCGGGGCCCGGACGCGCCCTCGGCGCACGCACCGAACGGCGCGGTGGCGCCACCTCGGACATACGTGATCTCCGACATGACGCCACCGTGGGGGCTGCCACTGACCGTGGCCCTCTGTTGCCGTGACCGGCTACCGGTCCCGCGGCTCCGTGAGGCTCTGCGCCTCGCGTCCGACCCGGCGCCGCACGCCGAACCAGCCCGCGACCAGGGCGAGGCCCACGACCGGGATCAGGAACAGCGTCTTGCGGCCGACCTCGGCGTCCTTCCACATCAGGCAGAGGACGGCGAGCAGGAACGCGATCGTCACGTACTCGGTGACGCCGCTGAACGGGAGCTGAAACTTGGGCCGGGTGATCTCGCCGCGCTTGGCGCTGCGCACGAACGCCAGGTGGCAGACCATGATCGTGATCCAGGTGCCGATGATGCCGAGCGACGCCACGTTCAGGACGATCTCGAAGGCCTTGCCGGGGACCACCCGGTTGAGGCCGACGCCGACGACGCCGAGGGAGGCGGTGAGCAGGATGCCGCCGTAGGGCACCTGGTTGCGGTTCATCCTGGCCGTGAACCGCGGGGCGGAGCCCGACATCGCCATCGAGCGCAGGATGCGGCCGGTGGAGTACAGGCCGGAGTTGAGCGAGGACATGGCCGCGGTGAGGACCACGAAGTTCATCACGTCACCGGCGGCCGGGACGCCGATCTTGGACAGGACCGTCACGAACGGGCTCTGGTCGGCCGTGTACACCACGCCCGGGAGCAGCAGCGCGAGCAGGACCACGGAGCCGACGTAGAAGACGCCGACGCGCCACATGATCGAGTTCACCGCGCGCGGGACGATCTTGTGCGGCTCGGCGGTCTCGCCCGCCGCGACGCCGACCAGTTCCAGCGAGGCGTACGCGAAGACGACGCCCTGCATCACGATCACGACCGGCATCACACCGTTCGGCATGAGGCCGCCGTGGTCGGTGATCATGTTGAGGCCCGGCGTCTCGCCGCCCACCTTGTGCTGGCTGGCAAGCAGGTAGATGCCGATGATCATGAAGGCGCTCAGTGCGGCGACCTTGATGATCGAGAACCAGAACTCCATCTCGCCGAAGTACTTCACCGAGACGAGGTTCACCGAGAGCACGACCGCGAGGGCGATCAGCGCGAGCACCCACTGGGGTATGTCGGTGAAGAAGCTCCAGTAGTGGGTGTAGAGCGCGATCGCCGTGATGTCGGCGATGCAGGTGGTCGACCAGTTGAGGAAGTACATCCAACCGGCGAAGAACGCGCCCTTCTCGCCGAGGAACTCACGCGCGTACGACACGAAGGAACCGGACGACGGCCGGTAGAGGACCATCTCACCGAGCGCCCTGACCACGAAAAACGCGAAGATTCCGCACACGAGGTACGCGAGGGCGAGCGCGGGGCCCGCCGAGTGGAGGCGGCCACCCGCCCCCAGGAACAGGCCGGTGCCGATCGCGCCGCCGATCGCGATCATGTTGACGTGGCGGGCCTTGAGGTCCTTGCTATAACCGGCGTCGCCCGCGTCCGCGGGGGCCTGGGACGCAGCTGTGCGGGATGCGTCCGGGGCGGCCGAATCTACGGCTTCCTTGCTCACGGGGGGATCTACTCTCTGGTGCCCGAAAAACTCCGGGGTCCGGATGTGCTCCGGCCCGCGACACCCCTGACGTGCGCGCGGACCGACGGGACACCTTCCCCCACACACCCCGCCCCACGCGGTGGCGCACGTCACATAGCGGAACTTCTCACATGCTGGTCAGGGGGTGTACAGAGCATCGATGACCTGCTGGTACTTGTCCCGGATCAGTCGGCGGCGGAGCTTCAGGGACGGCGTCAGCTCGCCGGTCTCAGGACCCCACTCCTCCGCGAGCAGGCGGTAGCGCTTGATCTGCTCGGTGCGGTTCAAGCGCGCGTTGGCAGTCGCCACGGCGCGCGCCACCTCTTCCCGTACGGCCTCGTGGGCGGCCAGGTCCCCCTCGATCCCCCGCGCGGCGGCCCAGAGGGGCGCGAGGTCGGGGTCGAGGACGAGCAGCGCCACCAGATAGGAACGGCCGTCCCCGTGGACGAGTGCCTGCCCGATCAGCGGGTGCTCCTTGAGCGCGTTCTCGACGAGGGCGGGCGAGACGTTCTTGCCCGTCGACGTCACGATCATTTCCTTCTTGCGGTCGGTGAGCCAGAGGTAGCCGTCCTCGTCGAGCCGCCCGATGTCGCCGGTGGCGAACCAGCCGTCCGCGTCGCAGGCGCTGTCGACGCCGCCGTCGGGCCGCAGGTAGCCCTCGAAGACCGTCGCGCCGCGCACCAGGATCTCGCCGTCGTCGGCGATGCGTAGGCCGAGGCCTTCCAGGGGACGGCCGACCGACCCGAGCCTGAACGCGTCGGGGCGGTTCGTCGTGACCACGCCGGAGGTCTCGGTGAGCCCCCACGCGTCCATGATCACCAGCCCGAAGCCGGCCCAGAACCTGGACACGTCCAGCGGCATCGGCGCCGACGCGCTCGCCGTCCACACCAGCCGGTCGAACCCCGCGAGCGCGAGCAGCGGATCGAGCACCTCCCGTCTGGCCTCCTCGTACGCGGTGCGCAGCTCCGCGGTGGGCTCCTCGCCGCGCTCGCGGCAGGCGACGTGGGCGCGCGCCGTCCCGTTCGCCGCCTCGACGGCACGGCGCCGCTCCTCGGGCAGCGCGGCGAGCGCGGCCCGTACGGACGCGGCGAGCTTCTCCCACACGCGCGGGACGCCGAAGAACTGGACGGGGTGCAGTTCGCGCGCGGTGGCCGCCACCTGGGCGGGGTCCGCGCACAGGTAGACGTGGGCGGCGCGCAGCACCGGCAGGTAGATGCCGAGCAGGCGCTCCGCGACGTGCGCGAAGGGCAGGTAGCAGAGGTGCCCGGCGTGGTCGGGGAAGTCGACGACGCCGTCCAGGGCGATGCCGCCGACGAGGACGTTGCGGTGGGTGAGGCGGACGCCCTTGGGGTCGCCGGTGGTGCCCGAGGTGTAGACGACGGTGAGCGCGTCGCCGGGCCGGCTCTCGCGCCAGGACCTCTCGAAGGCCTCGGGGTCGAGGAGACGGGCGCCGGTGGCGCGCAGGGATCCGTGGGCGTGGTGCCCGCCCGCGTCGGCTCCCTCCACGACGACGAGGCGCTCCAGCGGGACCGTGCCGTCCGCGAGCAGCGGCTCCCAGCGCGGGAGTTCGCGGGCGCCCTCGATGATCGCGAGGCGGGCGCGGCTGTGCCGGGCGACGTGGGCGACCTGCTCGGGGGCCGCGGTGCTGTACACGCTGACGGGGACGGCGCCGAGGTGCACCAGGGCGAGGTCGCCGAGCCAGTGCTCGGGGCGGTTGCCCATCATCATCAGGACGTGCTCGCCGCGCCGCACCCCGAGCGCGCCGTATCCGGCGGCGAGAACGGCGACTTCGCGGCGCACCTCGCGCCAGGTGAGCGTCGACCACGCGCCGCCCGCCCGCCAGGAGAGCGCGGGGAGATCTCCGTGGTCCTCGGCGGCGCGGAGCAGCAGGGCGGGGAGCGTGAGCTCGGCGGGGTCCCCGGGGAGTCGCGGGGTCGTGGTCATGACCGCCTCCTGGCGCCATCGGCTGTGCGTGAGCGGACGGGTGCGTGAGGAGCGAGTGGCCGGGCGTGGACGGCCACGGGACTGGCCCGGAGGGTTTCACAACACTGGTGTGCCAGCAATACTGTTGCACCGGATTGATGCACGCCCGGCCAGGCACCGGACCGCTGCACCGACGGGGAGACGTCCGGAGAGCCGACCGGTCAGGGAGGGCGCGCGATGACGACGGACACGACCGGGACGAGGGACACGACGGACACGACGGCCGCCACGGACACGGCGCATACGACGGACGCCGAGGAGCCGAAGCTCACGGTCGACGAACTGGCCGCGCGCGCGGGCGTCACGGTCCGCACGATCCGCTTCTACAGCACCAAGGGGCTGCTGCCGCCGCCGGTGATCGGCGCGCGCCGTGTCGGCCACTACGGCCAGGAGCACCTGTCCCGGCTCGCGCTCATCGAGGAGTTGCAGCACCAGGGCATGACGCTCGCCGCGATCGAGCGGTACCTGGAGCAGCTGCCCGAGGATCTGAGCGCCCACGATCTGGCCATCCACCGCGCCGTGGTGGCCTCGTGGGCGCCCGACTCGGCGGAGGACGCCCCGCTCGCCGAGCTGGAGCGCAGGGCGGGCCGCACGCTCGGCGAGGCGGACCTGGAGCGGCTCGCGGCGATGGGCGTGATCGCCTTGACCGGGACCCCGGGGACGTACCGCGTGGACCTGGGGCTGCTGCGCCTGGGGGTGCAGCTCCTGGACGTGCCGATCGCGCACGAGACGATCCTCGCGGCACGCACGGTCCTGATGGAGCACACGCGTTCGGCGGCGCACGAGCTGTCCCGGCTCTTCCGCGACGAGGTCTGGGGCCCCTACCGCGAGCGCGAGTCGGACCCCGAGCACGTCGCGGCGATGCGCTCGCTCTCGGCGCACATGCAGCCGATGGTGGTGCAGGCGCTGGTGACCGCGTTCCAGCGCTCGCTCAGGGAGGAGCTGAGGGAGTGGCTCAAGGAAGGCTGAGCCACTCCCCCGCCGACGGCGGGATCACCCGTCGCTGAACTTCTCGCCGTTCTCCGCCTTCTCGACCAGCAGCGCGGGCGGCGCGAACCGCTCCCCGTACCGCTCGGCGAGCTCACGCGCGCGTGCCACGAAGCCGGGCAGCCCACCCTCGTAGCCGTTGATGTACTGCAGCACGCCGCCCGTCCAGCCCGGGAACCCGATGCCGAGGATGGAGCCGATGTTGGCGTCGGCGACCGACGTCAGGACGCCCTCCTCCACCAGGCGTACGGTGTCGAGCGCTTCGGAGAAGAGCATCCTCTCCTGCATGTCCTCGAACGGGATCTCGTGCCCCGGCTTGGTGAAGTGCTCGCGCAGGCCGGGCCAGAGCTTGGCGCGCTTTCCGTCCACGTAGTCGTAGAAGCCCGCTCCCCCGCTCCGGCCCGGGCGCCCGAACTCGTCGACCATGCGGTCGATGACGGTGTCCGAGGGGTGGCCCGCCCAGGTGCCGCCCGCCTCCTCGACGGCCTTCTTCGTCTCGTTGCGGATCTTGCGGGGCAGGGTGAGCGTCAGCTCGTCCATGAGGGAGAGCACCTTGGCGGGGTAGCCCGCCTGGGCCGCGGCCTGCTCGACGGAGGCCGGCTCGATGCCCTCGCCGACCATCGCGACGCCTTCGTTGATGAACTGCCCGATCACGCGCGAGGTGAAGAAGCCGCGCGAGTCGTTGACGACGATCGGGGTCTTGTTGATCTGGCGCACCAGGTCGAAGGCGCGGGCCAGCGCCGCCTCGCCCGTCCGCTCGCCCTTGATGATCTCGACGAGCGGCATCTTGTCGACGGGCGAGAAGAAGTGCAGGCCGATGAAGTCGGCCGGGCGCGTGACCCCTTCGGCCAGGGTGGTGATCGGCAGCGTCGAGGTGTTGGAGCAGAGCAGCGCGTCCGGCTCGACGACGTCCTGGATCTCCTGGAACACCTTGTGCTTGAGCGAGGTGTCCTCGAAGACGGCCTCGATCACGGCGTCGCAGCCCGCGAGGGCCCCCGGGTCCGCGGTCGGCGTGATGCGGGCGAGCAGCGCGTCCGCCTTCTCCTGGGTGGTACGGCCGCGCTGGACGGCCTTGGCGCAGAGCTTCTCGGAGTAGCCCTTGCCCTTCTGCGCGGCCTCGGCGGAGACGTCCTTCAGGACGACCTCGATGCCCGCGCGGGCACATGAGTACGCGATGCCCGCGCCCATCATCCCGGCACCGAGGACGGCGACCTTGCGGACCTGGCGCGGCTCGACGCCCTTGGGGCGGTTGGCGCCGGAGTTGACGGCCTGGAGGTCGAAGAAGAACGCCTGGATCATGTTCTTCGCGACCTGGCCGGTGACCAGCTCGGTGAAGTAGCGGGCCTCGATGGTCAGCGCGGTCTCGAAGTCGACCTGGGAGCCCTCGACGGCCGCGGCGAGGATGTTGCGCGGCGCGGGGTAGTTGGCGCCCCCCGTCTGCTTCTTGAGGTTGGCGGGGAAGGCGGGCAGGTTCGCCGCGAACTTCGGATGGGCCGGGGTGCCGCCCGGGATGCGGTAGCCGGGCTTGTCCCAGGGCTGCTGCGACTCGGGGTTGGCGTCGATGAAGGCGCGGGCCTTGTCGATCATCTCCTCGGGCGTGGCCGCCAGTTCGTGGACGAGGCCGTTCTCCAGAGCGCGCTTCGGGTTGTACTGGGTGCCCTGGAGGAGCACCTTCAGGAGCGCGTCCGTGATGCCCATGAGGCGCACGGTGCGGGTGACGCCGCCGCCGGCCGGGAGCAGGCCGAGGGTGACCTCGGGCAGGCCGATCTTGGAGCCGGACACGTCCAGGGCGACGCGGTGGTGGGAGGCGAGGGCGATCTCGTAACCGCCGCCGAGCGCCGCGCCGTTGATGGCGGCGACGACGGGCTTGCCCAGGGTCTCGATGCGGCGCAGCGAGTTCTTGATCGCGTTGCCCGTCTCGAACGCCTGCCGGGCGTTCTCCGGGCCGACCTTGATCATGTCCTTGAGGTCGCCGCCCGCGAAGAAGGTCTTCTTCGCGGAGGTGTAGATGAAGCCGCGGATCGCGTCCTTGTCGGCCGCGACGGCGGCCTCCGCGCGGTCGGCGATCGCCGCGATGGAGTCCTTGAACGCCTGGTTCATGGTGTTCGCGGACTGGTTGGGGTCGTCGAGGACGAGGGTGACGACGCCGGTGTCGTCCTGTTCCCAGCGGATCGTTGTGCTTTCGGTCATTTCTGATTCTCCGTGAAGTCTGTGGCAGGCGGAATCTGGGGAGGATGGCGGGGGATCGTGGCCGACTGACCGCGAGTGGGGGCTGGTCGCGCAGTTCCCCGCGCCCCTGAAGGCATGCGGCTGCGCCGCAGCCTTCCCCGATACGGGCCCCTGAGGCGGCGCACGCAGTGCGCCTTTCAGGGGCGCGGGGAACTGCGCGAGCAACCACGACGTACCCGCGGTTGGCGACGCACCCCGAACCCCTACGGCGAGGCCCCTTACAACCGCTCGACGATCGTCGCGATGCCCATCCCGCCCCCCACGCACAACGTGGCGAGCCCGTACCGCAGATCCCGCCGCTCCAACTCGTCCACGAGCGTCCCGAGGATCATCGCCCCGGTCGCCCCGAGCGGATGCCCGAGCGCGATCGCGCCGCCGTTGACGTTGACCTTGTCCAGCGACAGGCCCATGTCCTTGACGAAGCGCAGCACGACCGCGGCGAACGCCTCGTTGATCTCGACGAGGTCGATGTCGTCGATGGTCAGACCGGCCTTGGCGAGCGCCTTGCGGGTCGCGGGCGCGGGCCCGGTGAGCATGATCAGCGGCTCGGAGCCGGAGACGGCGGCGGAGACGATCCGCGCGCGCGGGGTGAGGCCGTAGCGCTCGCCGACCTCCTTGCTGCCGACGGCGACCAGCGAGGCGCCGTCGACGATGCCGGAGGAGTTGCCCGCGTGGTGGACGTGGTCGATCTCCTCGATCCAGTGGTACTTCTGCAGCGCGACCGCGTCGAAGCCGCCCAGGTCGCCGATGTCCTTGAAGGACGGCTTCAGCTTGGCGAGGGAGTCGGCGGTGGTGCCGGGGCGCAGGTGCTCGTCGTGGTCGAGGACGACCAGGCCGTTGCGGTCCTTGACGGGCACGACGGACCTGCCGAAGCGGCCGTCCTTCCAGGCCGCGGCGGCGCGCTCCTGGGAGAGGGCCGCGTACTCGTCGACGTCGCGCCGCGAGAAGCCCTCGATGGTGGCGATGAGGTCGGCGCCGATGCCCTGCGGCGCGAAATTGGTCTCAAAGTTGGTCATCGGGTCGGCGAACCAGGCGCCGCCGTCGGAGGCCATCGGCACCCGTGACATCGACTCGACGCCGCCCGCGAGCACCAGGTCCTCCCAGCCGGAACGGACCTTCATCGCGGCGAGGTTGACGGCCTCCAGGCCCGAGGCGCAGAAGCGGTTCTCCTGGACGCCGGCCACGGTGTCAGGCAGCCCCGCGGCGATGGCGGCGATCCGCGCGATGTCGGAGCCCTGGTCGCCGACCGGGCCGACCACACCGAGGACGATGTCGTCGATGGCGGCCGGGTCGAGGCCGGGGAAGCGGGCCCGGATCTCGTGGATGAGGCCGACGACGAGGTCGATGGGCTTGGTGCCGTGCAGGGCGCCGTTGGCCTTGCCGCGTCCGCGCGGGGTGCGGATCGCGTCGTATACGTACGCTTCGGTGGTCACGCGTGAGCCTTTCGGGTGTCCGGGAGGGTGCGGTTCTCGGGGGCGGAGGTCAGCCGAGGAGGGAGCGGCCGATGATCTCCTTCATGATCTCGGTCGTACCGCCGTAGATCGTCTGGATGCGTCCGTCGGTGAAGGCCTTGGCGACGCGGTACTCGGCCATGTAGCCGTACCCGCCGTGCAGCTGCAGACAGCGGTCGGCGACGCGCTTCTGCAGTTCGGTCGCCCACCACTTCGCCATCGACGCGTGGACGGCGTCGAGTTCCCCGTTCGAGTGATCGACGATGCACCGGTCGAGGAAGGTGCGGGTGACCGCGCACTCGGTCGCCATCTCCGCCACCTCGAAGCGGATGTGCTGCAACTTGGCCAGCGGCCGCCCGAACGCCTCGCGCTCCTTGACGTACGTCGTGGTGATCTCCAGGAGGTGCTCGGCGGCGGCGATCCCCGCGACGGCGATACCCATGCGCTCCTGCGCGAGGTTCGTCATCAGGTGGACGAAGGCGCCGTTGAGCTCGCCGAGGAGGTTCTCCTTGGGGACGCGTACGTCGTTGAAGAAGAGCTCGGCGGTGTCCTGGGACTTCTGGCCGATCTTGTCGAGGTTGCGGCCCCGCTCGAACCCTTCCGTGTCGCGCTCGACGACGAGGAGGGACAGACCGTGGGCGCCGCCTTCGGGGGACGTCCTGGCGACGACGATGACGAGGTCGGCCAGGATGCCGTTGGAGATGAACGTCTTGGAGCCGTTGAGCACCCAGTGGTCGCCGCGGTCCTCGGCGCTGGTGCGGATGGCCTGGAGGTCGGAGCCCGCGCCGGGCTCGGTCATCGCGATGGCCGTGATGATCTCGCCGGTGCAGAAGCCGGGCAGCCAGCGCCGCTTCTGCTCGTCCGTGGCCAGGGAGGTGAGGTACGGGCCGATGATGTCGTTGTGCAGGCCGATCGCGAGCCCGGCGGCGCCCGCGCGGGTGAACTCCTCGGCCAGGACGGCGGAGTAGCGGAAGTCGGTGTTCCCGCCGCCTCCGTACTCCTCGGGGACGGCGAGGCCGAGCAGCCCCTGTCGGCCCGCGGCGAGCCAGGCGTCGCGGGAGACGATGCCGTCCTTCTCCCACTGCTCGTAGTGCGGGAGCACCTCCTTGGCGAGGAAGGTGCGGACGGTCTCGCGGAACGCGTCGTGCTCGGCGGAGAAGATCTGCCGCTTCATCTGTACGTGGCCTCCTGGAGCCCCGGTTGTGACCGGCGAGCCCCTTTCAGAGCCAGCCATTGACGGTGTCGATCAGCTTGGCCGGCCCGGGGCCGACGGGTATGAGTCCCCCAGGGCCGGTACGTCCCAGTCGCGGGCCACTTCGGCGGTGTCGGCGCCGGGCTGCGCGGGGCCGGTGCGGACCTGCGTCGGGGTAGCGGAGAAGCGGGGGGCCGGGGCGGGCTGGGTGATGCCGCCGTGGTCGACGAAGGTGCCGCGCGCCGCGAGGTGCGGGTGGCCGGGGGCCTCGCGCAGGGAGAGCACGGGCGCCACGCAGGCGTCGGAGCCCTCGAAGACGGCCGTCCACTCGTCGCGCGTACGTTCCTTGAAGCGGGCGGCGACGGCCTCGCGCAGGTCGCCCCAGCGGGCCAGGTCCTTCTGGGCGGGTGCGGTCCCCGCGAGGCCGAGGAGCCCGATGAACTCGTCGTAGAACTGCTGCTCGAGGGAGCCGACGGCCATGTAGCCGCCGTCGGCGGTCTCGTAGTTGCCGTAGAAGGGGCAGCCGCCGTCGAGGAGGTTGGCGCCGCGGCGGTCCTGCCAGCCGCCGGCCGCGAGCATGCCGTGGATCATCGCGGAGAGGTGCGCCGCGCCGTCCACGATCGCGGCGTCCACGACCTGCCCGGCACCGTGCACGCGCGCGTGGTGCAGTGCCGCGAGGATGCCGACGACGAGGTAGAGCGAGCCGCCCGCGTAGTCGCCCACGAGGTTCGCGGGGATCGCGGGCGGCTCACCGGGGTTGCCGATCATGCCGAGGGTGCCGGTGATGGCGATGTACGCGATGTCGTGCCCGGCGCGCTGGGCGAGCGGCCCCTCCTGGCCCCAGCCGGTCATCCGGCCGTAGACGAGCCGCGGATTGCGGGCGTGGCACTCCTCGGGGCCGACGCCGAGGCGCTCGGCCACGCCGGGGCGGTACCCCTCGATGAGGACGTCGGCGCGCTCGACGAGGTCGAGGACGCGGGCCGCGCCGTCGGGGGCCTTCAGGTCGACGACGACGGAGCGCTTGTTGCGGTTGGTCACGTCGTACGCGGGGTCGATCGCGAGGCCGCCCCCGCGCGGGCGGTCGACGCGCACGACGTCGGCGCCGAGGTCGGCGAGGAGCATGGCCGCGAAGGGGCCGGGCCCGATGCCCGCGAGCTCCACCACGCGCACTCCGGCCAGCGGCCCGTGAACTTGCGTGCCCGGTACTGCCATTGAGCCCCCAGCGCTATGACACAAGTGATGTAACACCAATGATGCTAAGAACGTGTTCCACCGTGCACAAGCCCTTGACGAGCAAGCGCTTAGCCAATTTTGACTCCGCACGCTAGCCTCGGCCACCGACAACTGCGCGGGACCCACGGCAAAGAGGTGCCATGACTGCCATGACCAGTGGTAACAGCGAGAGTCACCGCAACAGGAACAGTGATCGCCCGTACGACATCGTGCTCTTCGGAGCGACAGGTTTCGTGGGGATGCTGACGGCGGAGCATCTCGCCGCCCACGCTCCCGACGGGGTGCGGTGGGCCGTCGCGGGGCGCGACACCGCGAAACTGGAGGCCCTGCGGGAGCGGCTCGCCGCCGTCAACCCCAAGTGCGCCGACCTTCCCCTGGTCCACGCGGATGCGGCCGACACCGCGTCCCTGCGGGAGATGGCCGCCCACGCGCGGGTCGTCGCCTCGACGGTCGGCCCGTACCTGACGTACGGGCAGGAGCTGGTCGCGGCGTGCGCCGAAGCGGGCACGGACTACGTGGACCTGACGGGTGAGCCCGAGTTCGTCGACCTCATGTACGTGCGCCACGACGCCCGCGCTCGGGAGACCGGCGCACGGATCGTGCACTCCTGCGGGTTCGACTCGGTCCCGCATGATCTGGGGGCGTACTTCACGGTGCGGCAGCTGCCCGAGGGGGTGCCGTTGCGCGTCGACGGGTTCGTGCGGGTCGGCGCGCAGTTCTCCGGCGGGACCTTCGCCTCCGCGCTCAACCAGTTCGCGCGCGGGCCGCAGATGCTGGCCGCCGCGAAGGAGCGGAAGCGGCACGAGCCGCGCCCGGTGGGCCGCAAGGCGTACGCCCCGCCGGGCGCGCCCCACTACGCGGCCGAGGTCGGCGCGTGGGCACTGCCGCTGCCGACGATCGACCCGCAGGTGGTGCAGCGCTCGGCGCGGGCCCTGGAGCGGTACGGGCCGGACTTCCGCTACCGGCACTACGCGGCCGTGAAGTCGCTGCCGGTCGCGCTGGGCGGCCCCGTGGCCATCGGCGGTCTGCTGGCGGCCGCGCAAGTGCCGCCCGTGCGGCGGTGGTTGTCCGGACGGCTCAAGCCCGGGGACGGGCCGAGCGAGTCACGCCGGGCCACGTCGTGGTTCACGGTGCGCTTCGTCGGCGAGGGCGGCGGCAAGCGCGTGTTCACCGAGGTCTCGGGCGGTGATCCCGGCTACGACGAGACGGCGAGGATGCTGGGCGAGTCGGCCCTGTGCCTGGCGCTCGACGACCTGCCTCCGACCGCGGGCCAGGTCACCACGGCGACGGCGATGGGCGACGCGCTGATCGAGCGGCTGCGCGCCGTGGGGATCTCTTTCCGAGTGGCGTCCGTGCGTTGAGCTGTGAAGCAAGGGAGTTCCCCCTGGCCGTTACGACCACACCCCGTTCCGTCCTTCTGGTCTTTCAGACTGTACGGACCGGTTGGTCACCGGCCGGTGCCGGATCGGTTTCGTAGGCTTCCGCGTCCGAGAGGTCGCGGTGCCGGGTCTCCTCGGCGCAGCCGAGGGCGATGACGGTGAGCAGGACGGCGGCCATGACGTAGAGGGCGATGGGCGCGGCGCTGTCGTACTCGGCGAGCAGGGCGGTGGCGATGAGCGGGGCCGGGGCGCCGGCGGCCACGGAGGAGAACTGGGCGCCGATCGACGCTCCGGAGTAGCGCATGCGGGTGGCGAACATCTCGGAGAAGAACGCCGCTTGCGGGGCGTACATCGCGCCGTGGAAGAGCAGGGCCACGGTTACGGCCGTGATGAGCGCCCCGAAGGAGCCCCGGTCGACGAGAGTGAAGAACGGGTAGATCCAGCCGCCCATGCCGAGGGCGCCGACGAGGTAGACGGGACGGCGCCCGGTTCTGTCGGAGAGGGCGCCCCACAGGGGGATGGTCACGAAGTGGACGGCGGACGCGATCAGGACGGCGTTGAGAGCGGTCTGCTTGCTCGTGCCGGCCTGCTCGGTCGCGTACACGAGGATGAACGCGGTGACGACGTAGTAGGAGATGTTCTCCGCCATGCGGGTGCCCATGGCGATGAGGACGTCGCGCCAGTGGTCGCGCAGGACGGCGAGGACGGGCAGCTTCTCACTGGCGCCGTGTTCGGTCTTGCGTCGTTCGGCTGCCGCGAGGGCGGCTTTGAACACGGGTGATTCGTCGACGGAGAGCCGGATCCACAGTCCGACCAGGACCAGCACGCCGGAGAGCAGGAACGGCACCCGCCAGCCCCAGGAGTCGAACGCCGCGTCCGAGAGGGTGGCCGTCAGTGCGGCGAGCACGCCCGTGGCCAGCAACTGCCCGGCCGGCGCTCCGGTCTGCGGCCACGACGCCCAGAAGCCGCGCCGTCTGGCGTCTCCGTGTTCCGCCACGAGCAGGACCGCGCCGCCCCATTCGCCGCCCAGGGCGAAGCCCTGGACCAGGCGCAGTGCGGTGAGCAGGAGCGGGGCGGCCGAGCCGACGGTGGCGTGGGTGGGGAGCAGACCTATCAGGAAGGTCGCGCCGCCCATCATCAGCAGGCTGTACACCAGGAGCTTCTTGCGGCCGAGCCGGTCCCCGAAGTGGCCGAAGACGAGGGCGCCGACGGGGCGGGCGGCGAAGCCGACGGCGTAGGTCAGGAAGGAGAGCAGCGTGCCGACCAAGGGGTCGGAGTCGGGGAAGAAGAGTTTGTTGAACACGAGTGCGGCGGCGGCGCCGTAGAGGAAGAAGTCGTACCACTCGATGGTGGTGCCGATGAGACTGGCGGCCACGATCTTCTTCAGGTCTTTGGGAGTCTGGGGGTGCGCTGGGGATGGGGACGACATGGGAAGCACCACTTTCGAGACGGGTGGCTGACGTTGTTCGCGGTGTCGTGCCAGGGTGGGGTTCTCGGCCCGCGACCCGTTATGTGTGCGGCGCACACTGCCCCTGCGGGGATGTCCTCGCCGCAGCCATACCGGGGGTCGCGCGGGCCCGGTCAGGTTCGTGGCCGCGCGCTGTGGCAGGTGAAGCTGCGCGCGGAGGCGGGTTCGCCGTGGCCGCGGTACTTCGGCCAGGAGGGGTAGGCGCACAGCGGCCGGGTGCGGGAGTTGCCGGCGGGGCCGGCGTCGGTGACGACGGGCCGTGTTGGCGGCTCGCCGTCCTCGGTCCAGCTCTCCAGTGCGCTCAGTGAGTCGTAGCTCGCCGCGAAGGACGCGTCGACGTTGACGTGATTGGCGCCGGGGATGAGATAGAGCCGGGCGAAGGCGTCGGTGGCACGGCGGCCCATGCGCTGCTGGACGCGCTCGAAGTACTCGACGGTGGAGCGGTGGCTGACGAGTTCGTCGGCGGTGCCGTGCAGCAGGAGGAGTTTCCCGCCTCCCTCGGCAAAGCGGCGCAGGTCGGGGTCGTTGACGTCCTGGAGGGCGGAGAGGTTGCTGATGCGTCGCTGCCGGACGCCGGGGCGGCGGGGGTCCACGGCCAGCGAATCGTGTGCCGGGTCGCGGGTGACGAAGTAGCGCACCCACTGGTCCCAGAACTGGACGCCGTAGCCGCTGTCCTTCGGCATCGGATGGCCGGGGGCGCGGGCGCCCATGCCCAGCAGTGGGGTGGTCATGTCGGCTCCGGAGAGGAAGGGGAAGCCGGGGTAGCCGCTTTCGCCACTGGCCAGTCGGTGTTTGAAGCGCAGGGGGGAAGAGAGCGCATCGACGGCGTGGATCTGGCGGTCCGACAGGCAGGTGTCCGCAGTGTCCCTGCCGCCCGGGCAGCGCAGGGTGCGGGGCTGGAAGCGACAGCCCGACTCGTCCGAGATGACGCCGTCGCGCAGGCCGTCGTCGCCGTCACAGGCGCTGATGACGCCGCGGTACAGAAGGTCCTGTTCGGTCGGGTCGAGGACGGCCCCGGGGCGGGAGAGGATCTGCGCTTCGTAGCCGAAGAAGAGGTTGAGGCCGACGGCGTTCCAGGCGGGGTAGGCGGCGATGACACCGTCGAAGTCGGTGGGCAGGCGCTGGGCGACGGCAAGGGCTTCGCGTCCGCCGCTGGAGCCGCCGGCGAAGTAGCTGTGGGCGGCAGTGGCGCCGTAGCGTGCGCGGATGATGAAGCGGGCGGCGTCATGGGTCTTCTTCAGCGCGTCGCCGGCGAAATTTCGCACCGCTTCGTCGTTGACGCCGAAGGAGCCGTCCAAAGAGGTGACCGGCTGGAAGTCCGGCGCCGCCCGGTGGCCGGAGTCACCGGCGTAGGTGGCGTAGCCGCGGCTGAGGGGGCGTGGCCGGCCGGTCGGGCCGAAGGGGACGCTGCCCGTGACATCGGGGATGGTGCCGTCGTAGCCTCCGCCGCCGAACATCATCGTCTTGTCGTTCCACCGCTGCGGCAGGGCGACGCGCAGGGTGATGTCGGGAGCGCGCGGGTCCATCGGGTGGATGACAGCGTCGACACGGCAGTACGCGCCGGTCGGCGAGGTTCCGCCGTCGGCCGGCGCGATGGTGTTCGCGGTGCTCACCTCGCCGCCCGTGGTGGGCAGCCCGATCACTGAGGCGGGTATGCGCAGGCCGCGCAGGTCGCCGCAGCCGTTCGGTCGCTCGGCGGCGTGTGCCGGGAACAGGAGCGTGCCGCTGACCAGAGCGCAGGCGAGCCCTGTCGCGGTGATGGCCTTCTTCATGGCGTCTCCGTAGCTCGTGCCTCGTGTCGCGAGGCGCAAAGGCTACGAAGGGTGCCGCCATGGACGGTATGGGCTCGGCGCACACAGGGGCGGCCCGCGAGGTGTGTTGGGCGCCGGGGGGGGCGGGTCAGTACTTGCTGACTTTCAGCAGCCGCAGGGCGACCTGGATCTCCAGGAGCCGTTCCGGGTCGCGCCAGGTGGTGCCGAGGAGCATCGACACCGCCGTCCTCGACGTGACGGAGAACGGCCTGGCCCTGGTGGAAACCGCCCCGGGCACCACCGTCGAGGACATCACCGACAGCACGGCCGCGCCCGTACGCGTACGTGGCGAACGGACCGTGTCCAGTGGTCCGGTGCCGTCGAAGTCCCTCAAGCGAGGGTGTTGAGGGACTTCGCGAGCCGATCCGTCGGCGTACCGGAGGTGCCGGTCAGAGCACCGGCACCGGGTACGTCGGGTACTCCACCCCGGAGACGTGCTGGACGACGCGGATCACCTGGCACGAGTAGCCGAACTCGTTGTCGTACCAGAGGTAGAGGATCGCGTTGTCGCCGTCGACCTTGGTGGCGCCCGCGTCGACGATCGAGGCGTGGCGCGAGCCGATGAAGTCGTTCGAGACCGCGTCGGGGGCGCTGGTGAAGTCGATCTGGCGCTTGAGCGGTGAGGTCAGCGACACGTTGCGGAGGTAGTCAAGGACTTCCTCGCGGTTGGTCTCGCGGCCGAGCCGCAGGCTGAGGATCGCGATCGAGACGTCAGGGACCGGGACGCGGATCGAGCTGCCGGTGATCGGCGCCTTGAGGTCGGGCAGCGCCTTGGCGACGGCGGAGGCGGCCCCGGTCTCGGTGATCACCATGTTGAGCGGCGCCGAGCGGCCGCGGCGGTCGGCCTTGTGGTAGTTGTCAAGCAGGTTCTGGTCGTTGGTGAACGAGTGGACAGTCTCCACGTGCCCGCGCACCACGCCGTACTCGTCCGCCATCGCCTTCAGCGGCGGCACGATCGCGTTGGTGGTGCAGGAGGCGCAGGACAGGATCTGCTCGTCCGGCTTGATCGTGTCGTGGTTGACACCGTGCACGATGTTCGGGACGTCGCCCTTGCCCGGCGCGGTGAGGACGACCTTGTCGATACCGGGCCGCAGGTGCTGCGAGAGGCCCTCGCGGTCGCGCCACTTGCCGGTGTTGTCGATGAGGATGGCGTCCTTGATGCCGTATGCCGTGTAGTCGACCTCGGAGGGGTCGTTGGCGTAGATCACCTTGATCTCGTTGCCGTTGGCGACGATCGTGCTGTTCGCCTCGTCGACGGTGATCGTGCCCTGGAACTGGCCGTGGATCGAGTCGCGGCGAAGGAGCGACGCACGCTTGACGATGTCCTGCTCGCCCCCCTTGCGGACGACGACGGCGCGCAGCCGCAGGCCGTTGCCCGAGCCGGACTTCTCGATGAGCAGCCGGGCCACGAGGCGGCCGATACGGCCGAAGCCGTAGAGGACGACGTCGCGCCCCTCGCGGCACTCGATCTTGTTGGCACCGGTGGCACCGGCGACGGCCTCGGCGGTGAACGCCTCGACCGTGAGCCCGCGGTCGTCGGCCTTGTACGTCGCGGCGAGCATGCCGATGTCGATCTGCGAAGGTCCGAGATCGAGCGTAGTGAGGGCCTGCAGGAACGGCAGCGTCTCGGTGACCGAGAGCTCCTCCCCGGCGATCTGCCGGGCGAATCGGTGGGTCTTCAAAATGCTGACCACCGACTTGTTCACCAAGGAGCGGCTGTGCAGCAGGACCGTCACGTCCCGCTCGCGGTGCAGCTTCCCGATGATCGGGATCATCGACTCCGCGATCTCCTCGCGGTGCTTCCAATTGGTGAACGAGTCGTCATTGACAGTCACAGGAGTATCTTTCGAGCTAGGCGGCGCTCATATGCTAACCCGCTCCTCATTTGATCGTTCATCGGGTGCCGCGGCACCACTGGTCGCCTCCCGCAAGGCCGTGCGGCACAAGGCGTCCGCGCGGCGCGTGGACTCCGGCAGGCGGTAGCGGGGCGTCAGGCGCAGAACGTGCTCGCAGGCGTTGGCGAGGCTCACGCGGTGGCCCACCGAGACGAAGACCGGCTTCACGTCCGCGCGGGTGCGCAGCGCACTGCCCACCTCCTCCGCGCCGTCCAGCAGCGGCGCCGCACTCCCGCGCGCGGGAGCCGGGTCCTCGTACGAGAAGGCGAAGGGGTTCTTGGCGACGCCCATCGTCGCCAGGCCCGTCAGCACGCCGAGGTGGCTCGCGAGGCCGAAGCGGCGCGGGTGGGCGACGCCGTAGCCGTCGCAGACGACGAGACCTGGGTCGGTCCGCAGCCCGGCGAGCGCGGCGAGGATCGCCGGGATCTCACGGAACGCCAGCAGACCCGGCACGTAGGGGAACGTCACCGTGCCGACCGCCGTCGACTCCTCGACCACGTCGAGCGTGCCCGCGTCAAGGACGACGACGGCCGCCGCGACGATGTCCCGCTCGTCGTCGTAGGCGACGTCCACGCCGGTCACGTGCCCCGTGCCGGGCGGCGGACCCGTCTCGTCCAGGACGACACGGGCGCGCAGCTCGTCCTGGACGGCGCGCGCCGTCCGCTCATCGGTGGGCCAGTCGGAAGGCTTGGCGTAGCTGGTCATAGTGCCGGGAAGCCTAGTTGGCGTTAATCCCCCCTCCCCCGCGGCCATCTCCCCACGGTCACCGCCGCGATCACGACCGCCCGGCATTAAAGAAGCGTAAAGATTGCCGGAATCAGGCAATGTCACGGCGCCGGACGCCATGTGATCATCGCTCCGTACCGAGGTGGGCGACGTGGACGGAGGAAGTGATCCGATGACGGTTTTTCTGGGTCTCGGCATCGCCGGAATCGTGCTGCTGTTGCTCTCGCTCGCCCTCGACGGGGTACTCGAAGGGCTCTTCGAAGGAGCGGGCGCGCTGGACGGGCTCTTCGACGGGCTCCTTTCCCTGCCCGTGATCGCCGGATTCGTCTCCATGCTCGGCTTCGGCGGGGCACTCGTCCTCGGTACGACCGGGCTCGGGGCGGGCCCCGCCGCCGTCGCGGGGACCTTCGCCGGAACCGGAGCGGGCTGGGTGACCTGGAAGTTCACCCGGGTCCTGATGCGCGAGCAGACCGCCCCTACCCCGCGCGGCACCGACCTCGTGGGGACCGCGGGCTCCGTGGTCACCGCGATCCCGGCCGACGGCTACGGCGAGGTACTGCTCCAACTCGCGGGCCAGCCCGTGAAGTTCGCGGCCCGCAGCTCGGCCGCGGTGGCGCGGGGCACCGAGATCTGGGTCGACGCGGCACTGTCGCCGACCTCGGTGGCGGTACGGCCCGTGGAGCGCTGACCACGCACCGGCCGGCCGTACACCGCTTCGCCACTTCACCGCTGCGCCGCTCGCGCAGCGACCGCCCCGAAACACGCACATCCATCACATAACCGATCTGCCGTCCCCGGGTGGCAGGGGGGAATGCACCATGAGTCCAGTCCTGACCGCCGTCATCGGAGTCGTCGTACTCCTCGTCCTCCTGGCGCTCGTCGTCATCACGCGCTACAAGGTCGCCGGGCCCAGCGAGGCCTTCATCGTGACCGGACGGCGCGGCAAGAAGTCCACCGACCCGGAGACCGGCCGGATCATGACCGACAACAGCGGCCAGAAGGTCGTGGTCGGTGGCGGCGTCTTCGTCATCCCGTTCGTCCAGCAGAAGTTCACCCTCGAACTGTCCTCGCGGCACATCCCGATCGCCGTGCGCGGCGCGGTCACCCTGCGCGGCGTGAAGGCGAACCTCGAAGGCGTCGCCATTGTGAAGGTCGGCGGCACCGAGGACTCGATACGGGCCGCGGCCCAGCGGTTCCTCGTGCAGCAGGACGGCATCGTCGGCTTCACCCAGGAAGTGCTCTCGGGCGCGCTGCGCTCCATCGTGGGGCGGATGTCGGTCGAGGACATCATCCGCGACCGCGCCGCGTTCGCCGGTCAGGTGGCGGAGGAGGCCGAGGCCAGCCTCTCCGGGCAGGGCCTCGTCCTCGACGCCTTCCAGATCCAGGACATCACCACCGAGGGCTCCTACCTGGAGGACCTCGGGCGCCCCGAGGCCGCCCGCGCCAAGCAGGAGGCGGACATCGCCGAGGCGGTGGCGCGGCGCGCCGCGGAGCAGGCGCGGCTGAAGGCCGAGGAGGAGATCGCGATCGCCCAGCGGACGTTCGCGCTGAAGCAGGCCGAGATCAAGGCCGAGACGGACGAGGCGGCGGCGCGCGCCGGCGCCGCGGGGCCCCTCGCCGAGGCGGCCAGGCAGCAGGACGTGTTGTCCGAGCAGGAGAAGGTCGCGCAGCGTCAGGCCGCGCTGACCGACCGGGAGTTGGACACCAAGGTCCGCAAGCCCGCCGACGCCGCCCGCTACCGGGCCGAGCAGGAGGCGGAGGCCCGCAGGATCGGCCTGGTCAAGCAGGCCGAGGCCGACGCCGAGCGGGCGCGCCTCACCGGTGAGGGCGAGAAGGCGCACCGTGCCGCGCTCGCCGACGCCGTACGCCTGGAGGGTGAGGCCGAGGCCGCCGCGATCGGCGCGAAGGGCTCCGCCGAGGCGGAGGCGATGCGCAAGAAGGCCGACGCGTTCACGCAGTACGGGGACGCCGCCGTCCTGCAGATGCTCGTCGAGGTCCTGCCGAGCGTGGTCGCCAAGGCGTCCGAGCCGCTCAGCGCGGTGGACAAGATGACGGTGATCTCGACGGACGGGGCGAGCCAGCTCTCCCGCACGGTCGCCGACAACGTCGCCCAGGGCATGGAACTCCTCAGCTCCACCACGGGAGTCGACCTCGCTGAGCTCCTGAAGGGCATCACCGGCGGCAAGGCGTCCGCCCCGGCCCCGGAGGCCACCGCGGCACCGGCCGCCGTCAACGGCCGGATCGAAGTGACCGACTGACGTCCGTTCGCCGTACCACCATCGCCAGGGTGTCGTCCTGGTGCAACACGTCACTGAGCAGATCCCCGGCCAGCAGGCCGGGGATCTGCTCGATCGGTCGTGCACGGTGGCGGCACAGGGCTTCCTTGAGCCGGGCCTCGCCCTCGATGGGGTCCCGCCGGCTCTCGGTGAGACCGTCGGTGTAGAGGAGCAGCACGTCGTCGGGTTCCATGGTCGTCGTCAGGACGCGGTCGCTGCCGGGCAGCGGGAACCCGATGCCGCGCCCGCGCACCTCGAGGTAGGTCGCGCTGCCGTCCTTGTGGGCGAGCAGCGCCGGCGGGTGACTGCCGTTGGCCAGGGCGAGCTTTCCGTCGGCCGGGTCCAGGCGGGCCAGCAGCAGGGTCGCCATGACGTTCTGGTCGAAGGGGGCGAGGATGGTGTCGGTCCGCGCCACGATGGTCTCCAGCGGGTGGCCTTCGAGAGCGAGGGTGCGCACCGCGTGGGTGACGGTCAGGGCGGTGCGGGTGCTGGTGATCCCGTGCCCGATCGCGTCGACGACGGTGATGTGGACCGTTCCGTCCGGGAGCGTGAACCAGTCGTACAGGTCTCCGCCGGTGGGCGCGTCGTCACTGGCCGGGGCGTAGTGCACGCCGAGTTCCAGGCCGTCGACGTGGAGCGGTCTCGGGCGCAGCGCGTCCTCGAGGGCGCGCAGGGTGCGGCCGTGCGCGGTGCGCAGCTGCTCGTCGCGCTCCTCCAGCTGTACGTACAGGGCGAGGACCCCGCTGTTGGTCTCCGCCAGTTCGTGCTTGAGCCGCTGGTGTTCGTCGGCCAGCGTGTCGGCGCGGGCGAGTGCGGCCCGGAGCTCCTCCTCCAGCAGGGCGATGTCGCTGTCTCCGTGCTGCGCCGCGGCGGCGGGGGTGGCCGGTGGGCGGCTCGCGGGGTGTCCCGGCCCACCGGCGGACGGCGCTCCCTGGCCGTGCGCGCCGCCGGTCGGCAGGGGCAAGTTCCAGACGACCGTGCCGTCAGGCTGGGTCCGCGCGCGCAGCGGCAGGCGGTCCGTCGCCAGTTCCGTACCGACGCACTGGTGCGGCAGGCGCAGCGCGAGGGTCAGCTGGTGGGCGCCGTCCGCGCTCGTCTCCCGCCCGCTGAGCAGGGTGACGGGGCGGCCGACGCCGAGGGCCGCGGCCGCCACCTCGCTCAGGGACAGGACGAGGCGCGCCCGGTCGTCGGCGGGGAGCCGGTGCCCGAGGGCGATGCTGCGCACGGTGTGCCGCAGGGCCTTGAGCGTACGGAAGGTTTCGCGGGTCATCTCATTCCCAGGTGCGGGCCGAGGGCCAGGATGGTCGCGTCGTCACGACAGCGGCGGTGGGTGTGGGCCAGGGAGGCCGCGAGGAGCACCGGGGGCAGCGTGAGGCGTGCGTCGGAGGGGGCGTACGCCCACCGGTGGTCGATCCCGTCGGTGTGCAGGACCACGGTGGTGTGCTCGGACAGCTCCAAAAGCCGGCTCCTGGGCCTGGGGAGGGTGTAGCCGACGATGCCGGCCTGACCGTTGAGCTGGTGGTGGACGCCTTTGGAGGACAGGGTCACGGCGCGGACGTTGCCGACGCCGCAGTACTCGGCGCGGGCGCCGGTGATGCGCAGGGCGGCCACGGCGGCGCCGCGCGTGTGCCGCAGGGCCTTGTGCAGTGCGGTGAGGATGTCCACCAGCGGGGCGACGGGATTCGACAGGAAGGTGCGTTCGGCGCGCTGGGCCGCCGTCGCGGCCTCGGGGCCGTGGCCGAGGCCGTCGATCACGAGAGCGGTGCGGACGCCGTCGTGCTCGGCGACGGCGTACCCGTCGCCGTTCTCCTGCTCCCCGTCGGCGGGCAGGCACAGGGCGGCCGGGACCGCCTGGACGCGCGGCGCGTCCGGGTCCGCCAGGCGGGCGTGGACGAGCGTGCCGAACCCCGCCTCCGAGCGGATGGCGAAGTCGGTGGCGATCCGGCGCGCGGCGCCCAGGCCCGCGCCCATCGTCTTGGTGGTGCTGTACCCGTCCCTGAGGCTCAGGTCGATGTCGGGCATGCCGGGGCCGCTGTCGACGGCGAAGAGGTCCAGCGCGCCGTCGAGGGACGAGCGCTGGACGAACAGGGCGCCGTTCCTCGCGTGCTTGAGGATGTTGCTCGCCAGCTCGCTGGCGAGCACGGCCGCCTGGTCAGGCAGCGCCCCTGGCATCTCCCGCGCGACCGAGCGGGCCCGGTCGGCCGCGCTCTGCACGGCGCTGGGGTGGTCTATGGCGATGTGCAGGGTGCGCGCCGCCGCGCCGGCGTTCATCGCCGTCCGTTCCATCGCACGGCGGTGATGACCGTGCCCCGGCCCGGGGCCGACTGCACCTTGAACTCGTCCATGAGACGGCGCGCGCCGCCCAGGCCGTGTCCGAGACCGGCACCGGTGGTGTAGCCGTCGGTGAACGCCTGGTCGAGGTCGGCGATGCCGGGCCCCTGGTCGCTCACCGTGAGCCGCAGCCCCCGCTGTCCGCCCTGGCCGATGATCTCCAGGGCGAGGGAGCCACCGCCGCCGTGCACGTAGGCGTTGCGGGCCAGCTCGCTGGCGGCCGTGACGATGCGTGTCTGGTCCACGAGTCCGAAACCGGCCCGCAGGGTCGCCTCCCGTACCGCGTGGCGCACCGCGAGCAGGTCCTCCTCGGCCCGGATCGCGTACTCGTCGCGGAGGCTCTCGCTCTCCGCGGACGGCGCCCGCATGCTCGCCATGGGCCGCTCGGAACGGGTGGGGGCGGGGACGGAGGGTGTCTTCTGGAGGTCACCGTAGAGGGACAACAGGACTCCCCTTGGGTGATCGGGAGGCCGGCTGCCAGCCCAGGGCGATCATTCCCTGTTCCGCGTTGAGCGTGGTCTCCACACCGGACAGCTCGAGCCCGAGCTCCACCAGAGTGATCGCGACCGCCGGTCGCATACCGGCCACTATCACCCGTGCCCCCAAGAGCCGTGCCGTCGTCGTCAGTTCCATCAGCGTGCGGGCCACGAACGAGTCGATGATCTCCAGCCGGGAGATGTCGATCAGGATCGCGCGGGCACGGTCGGCGACGATGCGCTGCGTGAGCTCATCGGTGAAGGCGATCGCCGCCCGGTCGTCGAGCTCGTTGAGCAGGCCGGTGACGAGCACGTCACCGAACCGCAGGATCGGGACGCTGCTCAAGCCGCCGCTCACCGCGCGTCCGCGAGAGACGCCCGCTGTTCCGGCTGGTCGGTGAGGAGCGGAATGGCGGCGGCGAGGGCGTCGGCCAGCGTCGAGCGCGTCAGGATGGCCGAGAGGTCGATGCCGAGCTGGGCGATGATCTGGGCGATCGGCGGGCGGATGCCGCTGATCACACAGTCGGCGCCCATCAGCCGTACGGCGTTGACCGTCTGCATCAGATGGTGGGCGACCGCCGTGTCCACCGTGGGGACGCCGGTGATGTCGATGATGGCGACCTGCGCCTCGTCCCGCTCGATGGCCTCAAGGAGGTTCTCCATGACGACCTGGGTCCGGGTCGTGTCGAGCGTTCCGATCAGCGGGACGGCCAGCACGCGGTCCCAGATGCGCACCACCGGCGTGGAGACTTCCAGGAGCTGGCGGCTCTGTCGCCGGATGATCTCCTCGCGGCCCTCGACGAAGATCTCGAAGGACATGGCGCCCGCGGTGTCGAGGAGGCGGTTGATGAACAGGGCGGCCTGGTAGAGCGCGGTGACGTCGCGCGTCTCCTGCTGCACCGCTTCGAGGAGTGCCTCCTTGAGCGCGAGGACGGCCATGTAGGTGGCCGTGGGGGAGGCACCTCCACGGGCGCGGCGCAGCGACAGGTCGGTGATGGCCTGGCGCAGGCCTCGCTGCGAGGCCACGACCTCCTGCACCGGGGAGTCGGTCTCCAGGCCGGCGAGCAGCGTCTCGACCAGGGAATCGGCTTCCTCGTTCAGTTCGTGTTCGGTGATCCCTGTCTCCAGGACCGACTGTTCCGACTGAAGCTGGACCCAGCGGTCGGCAACTTTCTCGCCCTGGTCACGCAGGGCGGCGATGACGCGCAACCGGGCCTCGGGCTCACTGGTGTTCATTCCATCCACCTTAGCAATTGTTGTCGCGCGGCAAATGTTATCCGAGGCGACGATCTCCCGAAGGCGGAGGCCGCGTGCGCGTCAACTGCGCGATTCAGCCGCACCGTTACCGGTCGTGTTCCGGCCACTCGCCGGTCCCCGGCGCCTCGTTCACCCGAACCTCACAGCTCTCGGTCCTTCACGACCGTCTGTGTGTACCTGGCTACGCCGGAAGTAAACCCGCGCGATCAGGCCAATGATCGGCGGGGACGGCGACATCGCACCGTCGCGGGCGTCAGGCGGACTCCGCCGAGTGGTCGTCCGTCGAGGCCGGCCGGGGTGTGGTGCACTCCACTGACCGGTGGAAGCCGCTCAACCCCTGCACGAGGGCGGAGCGTTCCGCGGGCCGCATCGCCGAGATGGCTTCGAGCAGCGCACTCTCCCGGCGGTCCCGCAGTTCGTTGAGGTATTTTTCTCCCCGGCTCGACAAGCGCAGTTCGAGCTCGCGGCGACTGGCCGAACTGAGGGAGCGCTCGATGAAGCCCAGGGCGTGAAGACGGTCACACATGCGGCTCACCGACGACGGCGCGGACCCCACATACTCGCCGAGGGTGCGGAGGTTGATCCCCCGAGCACCGTCCAGGGCGTACAGCACACGCAGCTGGGACGACGAGACCGGCGCCGTGGGCGTGATGTCCCTGCCTCTGCTCCACAGCACTTCGAGCAGCTCGATGACTTCCCGGGCAGCATGCGCGGCCGCATCCTGGTCGCCCCCGACGGAAGTTTCAAAATCCATGCCGTCAACTGTGACACTTCGCAATGACGCTGTCAGTCGCTGAGGCATGGCAGGCCGACGGCTCCTTCTCACAAGCTCGCATCCCGAACAGGAACAGGTGGTACCCGACAGGTGGACAGATTCACGTCCGTGGAACGTGCTCTGCGAAGATCCGCACCGCACGCCCTCCTCGAAGCGGTACAGGAGGCGCTCGCCGTCCACTACGCGGCCGACTCCGTCGAGCTGCTCATGGCCGACTACGCGATGACCATACTCCAACCGGTCAGCGCCATCCCGCACTCCGCGACACCCGTACCGGTCCACCTCGGCGCACCCGGCCGCGCGTTCGGATCCCAGGAACCGTTCCTCGAATCGGACGACCGTACGGACCAGATCACCGCGCATCTGCCCGTCACCGTACGCGGCGACCGCATCGGCATCCTCACCGCGCGTCTGCCCGCCCACGCCTGCGACCAGGCCACCGTGGACGAACTCGCCGAAGTGGCCGAGGTGCTCGGCCACGAGATCGTCGTGGCGGAACGCGACACCGACCTCTACGTCCGGGCCCGCCGGGCCGATCGGCTCACCCTCGCCGCCGAGATGCAGTGGCAGTTGCTGCCCGGCCGCTCCTGCTCCCGCCCCGAGTACGAGATCGGGGCCCAGCTCGAACCGGCCTACGCCGTCTACGGCGACAACTTCGACTGGTCCGCCACCGCGGACCACCTCACCCTCACCGTCACCAACGGGATGGGCAAGGGCGTCCAGGCCGCCCTGCTCACCCTTCTCGCCGTCACCGCGATGCGCAACGCCCGGCGCGCCGGACTGTCCCTGGCCGACCAGGCCTGCCTGGCCGACCAGGCCGTGTACGGCCACTTCCAGGGGGCGCTCCACCTCTCCGTGCTGCTCCTGCGCTTCCATCTCGGCACGGGCGAGACGGAGATCATCGACGCGGGCTCGCCGACGATGTGGCGGCTGCGCGACGGCAGGCCCGAGCCCGTCAAGCTGGACGCCCAGCTTCCGCTCGGCATGTCCGAGGACACGCCGTACACCACCGAGCACTTCCACGTCCGGCCCGGAGACCGGCTCATGTTCGTCAGCGACGGCGTCTACAACACGGCGTCGCCGACGTCCGAGTCCTTCAGCGAGCGGGTCCTCGGCCGGGCGATGACCAGCACCCGCCTCCTGCCCCCCTCGCAGGTGCCGCGCGCGGTGCTCAAGGAGCTCGCGGGGTACCGCGGGCCGATCGACGCCGACGACGACGCGATGATCGTGTGCCTCGACTGGCGAGGGCGCCCCTGACAGCCAACTCCCGCGCGCGGAGGCGGCGTTGGGCCGGTCGGCGATCCTCCTCGGCAGCAAGGGCGTTGAACCCGCCACTTTTCGGGCAAGAGTTCCTCTCGTACAGCCATCATCCGATATGGCCGACCCGAGGAAGTCCCAGGAAGGAGGAGGCATGCGGACACAGCACATACCGCTCGACGCCACCGGACCGCCGGCCACGGCCACCTTCGACAAGAGTCCCGAAGCGGTGGCCGACGCGCGGGCGCTCACCCGCGGCTTCGTCGAAGGACTCGTCCCCACCGTGGACGAGCAGCACGCGGCCGGAGTCGAGCTCGTCGTCTCCGAACTCATCACCAACGTGGTGCGCCACGCCCGCGGCGCCCTGTGCTCACTGCGCCTGCAGGCGCGGGCCGACACCATCACGGTCGCCGTCTCCGACGCGGACCCGCGCCCGCCCCGCGAACGCGCGCCCGACCTTCAAGGCGGTACGGGCGGCTTCGGCTGGCCCATGGTCCACCAGCTGGCCAGAGCCGTGGGCGTCACGCTCGGCCCGACCGGCAAGACCATACGGGCGGAGCTGGCGAGGTAGTACCCGGCAGGTCGCGCCGCGGCCGTACGGACCGGAAGGCAGCCGATGCACCCCGCCCGGTCCCCGCGGGGCCCGGTAGCCTCGCGATCATGTTCATTCTCGAATTGACCTACACCGCACCGCTCTCCGCCGTCGACGAACAGCTGGCCGCCCACGTCGACTGGCTCGACCAGCAGTACGAGGCCGGCCTCTTCATCGCCTCCGGCCGCAAGAACCCGCGCGACGGCGGTGTCATCCTCGCCGTCGCGGACGACCGCGCGCGGATCGAGAAGCTCCTCGCCACGGACCCGTTCACGGTGGCGGGGGTGTGCGAGTACCGCGTCACCGAGTTCCACGCGACGAAGACGGCACCGGCCCTCGCCGCGTACCGCGAGGAACTGCCCGCCTAGGCCGTGTGCGGGGCCGGTCTCAGTCTCGCTCCAGGCGGGCGACGCGGCCCTTCTCCCCCGCGGCCCAGCAGCCGCCGTCCGGGGCGCAGTCCACGGTGTCGTACGACCCCGTGTCGACCGTCCGCCAGCTGCCGCCCGCGTCCGTCGTGACGTCGGTGCCCGTCGGGCCGACCGCGAGGGCCGTGGAGCGGCTGTGCGGGAGCCACGTCACGCCCGAGCGGTAGGCGGGCGGCGGGCGCCCGGCCGGGTCCCAGCGGCGGCCCCCGTCCCGGGTCACCGCCGCCGCCCTCGGCGAGGCCTGGTCCGCGCGGTAGTCGCCGCCGACCGCGATGCCGTGCGCGCGGTCGCGGAAGGCGAGCCCGAAGACGCCGCGGGCCGGGTCGCCCGCCGGGACGGTCGCGTCGGTGGCCGTCCAGGTCAGTCCGCGGTCGGCGGAGTGCAGGACGCGTGCGCGCGCCGCCCCGCCGGTGGCCAGCCACACGTCGCGCGGCCCCGAGCTCACCAGGCACTGGCCGCTCGCCGCGAAGCTCGCCTCGCCGTCCTGCGCGGCGGGCATGCCGGCGTTCGGCAGCACCTTCCAGGAACGGCCGCCGTCAGCGGTGGAGAGAACGCGGTACTTGCCGCCGACCGGGTCGCTCACGGCCAGGCCGTGGCGGCGGTCGAAGAAGGTCATGCAGTCGTAGAAGGCCTTGGCGTCGGTGTTGCGGAAGGACTCCGTCCAGGTCGCGCCGCCGTCCTCGGTGCGCAGCACCCGCGAGGCCTCGCCCTCCCCGATGGCGAGCACCACGGCGCGGCGGCCGTCGAAGGCCTCGATATCGCGGAACTCCAGATCGGCGGCGCCGGGCGGGGAGACTTCACGCCAGGTCCTGCCGCCGTTCGATGTACGCAGCACGGTTCCCTTGGTCCCTGCCACCCAGGCGGCGTCGCGGCTGACGGCCGCGAGGCCCCGGAAGCGGGCGTCGGTACCGTTCTCCTTGAGCTGCCAGCGCGGACCGCGGTCCGGGCGGTGTGCGGGACCGTCCGCCTGCGCGGTGCCTGGCGCCGCGAGGACGGCCCCGGCGAGCGCCGCGCCGCAGAGTCCCGTGAGTATCGTCCGTCTCATCGCCTTCGTCTTCCCCATGCCCCTCATGGCGGGCGAAGCTAGCCGACGCGCGGGGGCTCGTCCAGATGGCCTGAAGGTGTCCCCCGTGGGGCGGGCTCCGGGAACCGCGGGCGCCGCCACGGTGTCGCGGTGACAGAGGTCACTCACTCCGACCCGCCCTCCATGTGCACGGATCCCGTCGTTTCGTCGTCTAGTCAGGTGCCGACCCCAGTCGTCCAGCAGTCAGTGAGGGAGCAGGCGTTGTCCACCGTCATCGAGCAAGCCGTAGAGGCCCGCCTCGTCGCCGCCGCGCCGCGGATGTCGACCATTCCCGCCACCCTCCACTACGACCGGCGCGACCCCTTCGCGGTCCGGATGAGCTTCCCCGCGCCCGCGACCCTGGAGGGCATCGAGGTCTACTGGACCTTCGCCCGCGAACTGCTCACGCACGGCGTGGAGCGGGCGGTCGGCGACGGCGACGTGCGCGTGCGGCCCTACGGCCACGACCGTACGGTCGTGGAGTTCCACGCCCCCGAGGGCACCGCGATCGTCCACGTCCGCACCGGGGACCTGCGCCGCTTCCTGCACAGCACGACGGCGCTTGTGCCGGTCGGCCAGGAGCACCGCCACGTCGATCTGGACCAGGATCTGGCGGAGCTGATGCGGGACGCCTGCTGAGGCGCTGGGGCCGGCCCCGGCCGCCGTCGCTGTCGTGCGTCGCGCCGCACTGTCGTGCGCCACGGCCTTCACGACAAGGCGCCTTCACGATAAAGCGTTGACACGGCCCGAAGGGGCTCCTACGGTGTACAGCGGTTCTGTTGCCGTCGACAGGAGTAGGACGTTGCTCGTCTGAGGTCATGAGACACCGCGTCACGCAGCTTTTCGCTGCCGTGTACGTCGCGTGCGACCTCGGCATACGAGCCGTCCCGTCCCCCGGCGCAGGCCTTTTTTCATTTTCCGGCCTCACACCTCCGCCGCGGTGTCTCCCACGCGTTGTCCCCGACCACGCTGCACACCACGCGACCGTGAGGCCTGTATGTCTACTTCCCCCACCTCCATCTCCTGCACCTCGCTCTCCTTCGCCTGGGCCGACGGCACCGGCGTCTTCGACGGGCTGCAGGTGACCTTCGGACCCGGCAGGTCCGGGCTCATCGGCGTCAACGGGTCAGGAAAATCAACCCTGTTGAAGCTGATCGCCGGTGAGCTGACGCCCGCCGAGGGCGCCGTGCGCGTCGTCGGCGAGGTCGGCTACCTGCCGCAGAACGTCACCCTCGACACCGGCCTGCGCGTCGAGGAGGTGCTCGGCATCGCCGCGACCCGCGCCGCGCTGCACGCCATCGAGGCCGGTGACGTGCGCGAGGAGCACTTCACGACGGTCGGCGACGACTGGGACGTCGAGGAGCGCGCCCTCGCCACCCTCGATCAGCTCGGCCTCGGCCACATCGGCCTCGACCGCACCACGGGCGAGGTGTCCGGCGGCGAGTCGGTGCTGCTGCGGCTGGCCGCGCTGCTGCTGCGCCGCCCCGACGTACTGCTGCTCGACGAGCCGACCAACAACCTCGACCTGTACGCGCGACGGCGCCTGTACGCGGCCGTCGAGGCGTGGTCCGGAGTCCTGGTCGTGGTCAGCCACGACCGCGGGCTCCTCGACCTCGTCGACCAGATCGCCGATCTGCGGGACGGTGAGGTCAGTTGGTACGGGGGCAACTTCAGCGCGTACGAAGAGGCCCTCGCCACCGAGCAGGAGGCGGCGGAGCGCATGGTGCGCGTCGCCGAGTCCGACCTGAAGAAGCAGAAGCGCGATCTGGCCGACGCCCAGGTCAAGTTGGCCCGCCGCAAGCGGTACGGCCAGAAGATCCAGGACAGCAGGAGCCAGCCGAAGATCCTCGTCGGGGCGCGCAAGCGGGCCGCCCAGGAGTCGGCAGGCAAGCACCGCGTCATGCACGAGGAGAAGCTCGCCGAGGCCAAGGAGCGCCTGGACGACGCCGTCGAGGCGGTGCGCGACGACGACGAGATCCGCGTCGATCTGCCGCACACCCTGGTCCACCCGGGGCGCACCGTGCTCACCCTGAGCGGGCTCCAACTGCGCTACGGGGCGCGGGTGATGAAGGAGTTCGAACTGCGCGGCCCGGAACGGATCGCGCTGATCGGGCGCAACGGCGCGGGCAAGACCACGCTGCTGCGCACCATCGCCGGGGAGCTGGAGCCCGTCTCCGGCGAGGCGCGCGCCCACGTGCCGGCACGCTTCCTGCCGCAGCGCCTCGACGTGCTCGACGGCGAGCTGACCGTCGCCGAGAACGTGGCGGCGTACGCTCCCGACGCGACCAACAACCGCGTCCGGGCACGGCTGGCCCGCTTCCTGTTCAAGGGGGCAAAGGCCGATCAGCGGGCGGCGACGCTGTCCGGCGGCGAGCGGTTTCGCGCGACGCTCGCGGCGCTGCTGCTCGCGGAGCCCGCGCCGCGGCTCCTGATGCTCGACGAGCCGACGAACAACCTCGACATGGCGAGCGTGAAGCAGCTCTCGACGGCCCTTGAGTCGTACGAGGGCGCACTGATCGTGGCCAGTCACGACCTGCCGTTCCTGGAGTCCATCGGCATCACGCGGTGGCTTCTCCTGGACGGGGAACTGAAGGAGATCACTCAGGAAAAGAAGACAGAAGCTGTCGGGTATTCCGCCTAGCTTCGGATGCATGCACCAGGACACACACCAGGGAACACACCCGTACATCACCATCGAAGGGGCCCGGGAGAACAACCTCAAGGAGGTGAGCCTGCGCATTCCGAAGGGCAGGCTCACCGTCTTCACGGGGGTGTCAGGGTCCGGGAAGTCGTCGGTCGTCTTCGACACGATCGCGGTGGAGTCGCAGCGCCAGCTGAACGAGACCTTCACCTGGTTCGTCCGCAACCGGCTGCCGAAGTACGAGCGGCCGCACGCGGACGCCATCGAGGAGCTCTCCCCCGCGATCGTCGTCGACCAGCGGCCGATCGGCGGCCACTCGCGCTCCACCGTGGGCACGATGACGGACATCTACTCCGTGATCCGCGTGCTGTTCTCCCGGTACGGCACGCCGAGCGCGGGCCCGGCGACGGCATACTCGTTCAACGACCCGGCCGGCATGTGCACCGAGTGCGACGGCCTCGGCCGCACCGTGCGCCCCGACTACGACCGCCTCCTCGACCCCGCCAGGTCCCTGGCGGACGGCGCGATCCTCTTCCCGCCGTTCGCCGCGGGAACCTGGCAGGGCCAGACCTACACCAACACCACCGATCTGGACCCGCACAAGCCGGTCGGCCGGTTCACCGAAGCGGAGCGGCGGTTCCTGCTGCGCGGCAACGGCCGCAAGAGGAAGGTCAGCGTCGGCAACACGGGCGGCGCGCGGGACATCGACTACGAGGGGCTCGCCGACCGCTTCGAACGGCTCTACCTCAACCGCGACCTGTCGACGCTCTCCCAGAGGACCCGCGACCTGGTGCAGGGGTTCCTGAACGAGGGCCCCTGCCCCGCCTGCCGCGGCGCCCGGCTCAACCCGGCGGCGCTCGCCACCCGCGTGGGCGGCCTCGGCATAGCGGACTGCACCCGGATGGAAGTCACGGACCTGATCGGGGAGTTGGACCGCATCGACGACGCGGTGGCGGGGCCGATCGCGCGCGCCGCCGTCGCGGCCCTCGAACGGATCGAGGCTATCGGCCTCGGCTACCTCAGCCTGGACCGCGAGACGTCCACGCTCTCCGGCGGCGAGGGGCAGCGCCTGAAGATGGTCCGCCACCTCGGCTCCAGCCTCACCGGCATGACGTACATCTTCGACGAGCCGAGCGTCGGGCTGCACCCGCGCGACGTGGGACGCCTGAACGACCTCCTGCTGCGGCTGCGCGACAAGGGCAACACCGTCCTGGTCGTCGAGCACGACCCGGACGTCATCGCGGTCGCCGACCACGTCGTCGACATGGGCCCGGCGGCCGGTGCCGGCGGCGGTCTCGTCGTCTTCGAGGGCACCCCCGACGAGCTGCGCCGCGCCGACACCCTCACCGGACGCCACCTGCGGCGCACGACCGGCGTCAAGGAGCGCCCGCGCGAGGCGACCGGCGGCCACTGGATCGAGGGCGCCGATCTGCACAACCTCAAGAACGTGAGCGTGCGGGTGCCGACCGGGGTGCTCACGGCGGTCACCGGCGTCGCCGGTTCCGGCAAGAGCACGCTGGTGTCGAAGGCGTTCACCGCGGCGCACCCGGACGCCGTCGTCGTGGACCAGTCGTCCATCGGCATCTCGGGCCGCTCCACCCCGGCGACGTATCTCGGGATCATGGACACGGTGCGGGGGCTCTTCGCGCGGGAGACCGGCGCGAAGGCGGGTCTGTTCAGCTTCAACTCCCACGGCGCGTGCGAGCGTTGCCAGGGGCGCGGGATCATCTACAGCGATCTGGCGTTCATGGACCCGGTGACCACGACGTGCGAGGCGTGCGAGGGGCGCCGCTTCAAGGACGAGGTGCTGCGGCTCACCGTGGACGGCCGGTCCGTCGCGGACGTCCTGGAGATGACAGCCGGGCAGGCCCTGGACTTCTTCGAGCGTTTCGACGACCCTGCGGTACGCCGCCGGCTGCGGGCCCTGCGCGACGTCGGCCTGACCTACCTCGCGCTCGGGCAGCCGCTGAGCACCCTCTCCGGCGGCGAGCGCCAGCGCATCAAGCTGGCCACCCAGCTGCACCGCACGGGCACGACGTACGTCCTGGACGAGCCGACCACCGGTCTGCACATGGCGGACGTCGACGGGCTGCTCGCCCTTCTCGACCGGCTCGTCGACGCGGGCAACACGGTGCTTGTCGTCGAGCACAACCTCGACGTCGTCAAGCACGCGGACTGGGTGATCGACCTCGGCCCCGACGGCGGCAAGCACGGCGGACGGGTCGTGTTCGAGGGGACGCCCGCGCAGCTCCTGGGCGCCGGGGGATCGTTCACGGCGGAGCATCTGCGCGGCGCGCCGGGCCTGGCCCGGGAGCGCGCCGCATGACGTGCGGCACGGCCCGGCCCCTCGCGCGGAGAGCCGGTCGAAGCCGACAGGCCGTGTGACGTCCCTCTCAGTGTCGCCGCGCGAACCGGGCGCCTGACCAGCAATGAGGCGGTTGTTGCCCTGGTGACGGGTGGGGCCCGGTCTCACAGGCTCTTTACGGCGGGTTTAACCTACGGCAACGTAACCTACGACACCGTAGGTAGTGCACCGCTCGCATTGCCGTAAGACACTCCCGTCCCCCTTCTGGAGCCCACGTGACGATCACCTCTCCCCACCTCGGCAGCACGGACAGCTGGACCGACGCCCGGTTGCTGTACGCGCTGGAGGAAGTGGTCGAGCAGGAACTCAATCGCCACCTCAAGGTGGCCAAGGACTGGATGCCCCACGAGTACGTCCCGTTCTCCGACGCCCGCAACTTCCCCGGCATCTTCGAGGACGGCGAGGCGTGGGAGAAGGGCCAGTCCCCGGTCACCGACATCGGTCGCATCGCCCTGGTGGTCAACCTGCTCACCGAGGACAACCTCCCCAGCTACCACCACGAGATCGCCTCCCTCTTCGGCCGCGACGGCGCCTGGGGCACCTGGGTGCACCGCTGGACGGCCGAGGAGGGCCGCCACGGCATCGTGATGCGCGACTACCTCCTCGCCTCGCGCGCCGTCGACCCGGACCAGCTGGAGCAGTTCCGGATGGCGCACATGAGCGAGGGCTTCGAGTCGGACAACCGCCACTCGATGCTGCACTCCGTCGCGTACGTCGCCTTCCAGGAGCTGGCGACCCGCATCTCGCACCGCAACACCGGACACCAGTCCGGCGACCCGGTCTGCGACCGCATGCTGGCGCGCATCGCCACCGACGAGAACCTCCACATGGTCTTCTACCGGAACCTGCTGAAGGCCGCCTTCGAGCTCGCGCCCGACCTGACGATGCAGGCCGTGCGGGACGTCGTGGTCAACTTCCGGATGCCGGGACACGGCATGCCGGGCTTCGAGCGGGCCGCCGCGCAGATGGCCATCGGCGAGGTCTACAACATGCGCATCCACCACGACGACGTGCTCCAGCCCGTGCTGCGCTTCCTGAAGGTCCTGGAGATCGACGGCCTCGGCCCCGAGGGGCTCAAGGCCCAGGAGGAGCTGGGCTTCTTCATGAACGGTCTCGACGCGGAGGCCTCGAAGTTCGACGAGAGGCTGGCCGCCCGCAAGGCGCGGATGGCGGCGCGCGGCGCCTGACCTCACAGGTGCGGAGGTGCGGGGACGGGGCGGCCGGATTCGCATCGGCGTGTTCCGGTTCTGGAGGCCGGTGCGACGTCCACGTCCCCGCTCACCACGCCGCCTCCCGGTAGTCCTTGAGGAAGACGCCCGAGACGGGATCGCCCGCCTCGCCGCGCACGATCGGGTCGTAGATGCGGGCCGCGCCGTCCACCACGTCGAGGGGCGTGCGGGAACCCGCTCCCGCGATGCGGTCCTTCTTGGGCGCCGGGTTCTCGTCCGTGATCCAGCCGGTGTCGACGGCGCACATGTGCACACCCTGCTCGGCGAGTTCGGCGGCGCTGGTGCGGGTGAGCATGTTCAGGGCGGCCTTCGCCATGTTCGTGTGGGGGTGCCCGCCCAGCTTGTTGCGCACGGCGAAGCGGCCCTCGACCGCCGTCACGTTCACGATGTACGTGCGGGGGTGCGGCGAGGCCAGCAGCAGGGGCAGCAGCCGGTCGCAGAGCAGGGCCGGGGCGAGCGCGTTGACGAGCTGGGTCTCCAGGACCTCCGCGGGGTCGAGGGCACCGAGCCGGGCGGACCAGGAGTTCTCCGGCGAGAGGTCGGGCAGCAGGCCCGCCTCGTCCGCGTCACGTGACAACCCCGTCCCCTCGGCGTCGCGCAGCACGAGGGCGAGCGCCCCCTGTCCCGCGGAGTGGGCTTCCGTCCGCATCGGCCGGAAGCCGGGGGCGCTGCGGGCGAGCGCGGGCAGCTCCGCCGCCTCGCCCGCCGCGAGCGCCGCGTACGATCCGGGCGGCCTGCGGACCGTCTGGGCCGCGTTGTTGACGAGGATGTCGAGCGGTTCGCCCGCCTCGCGCAACTCCTCGCACAGGCCGAGTACTTGGCGCGGGTCGCGCAGGTCGACGGCGAGCACGGTGAGGCGGTCCAGCCAGGCCCCGCTGCCCGGTACCGCGCGAAAGCGCCGCTCGGTGTCGTGCGGGAAGCGGCTGGTGACGACGAGGTCGGCGCCGTCGCGCAGCAGCATCAGGGCCAGCTGGAAGCCGATCTTCACGCGGCCCCCGGTGAGCAGCGCGCGGCGCCCGCGGAGATCCGTGGTGAGGGCGCGCCGGGCGCGGTTGTCGGCGGCGCAGTCCGGACAGAGCCGGTGGTAGAAGGAGTCGACCTGTCGATACGACGTCTTGCAGACGTAGCAGGGGCGGGGGCGCAGGAACGTACCGCCCGTGCCCTCGGCGACCAGCGGCGCGTCCTCTCGGCGGTCACCCGCGCCGGTCGCGGTGGCGGCCATGGCCGCGGCGTCGGCGGCGGACAGTTCGGCGCCGCGCGCCTTGCGTCTGCGCAGCCGCCCGTCGCGGGCGAAGGACGCGGCGACCTGCTCGGCGCGCAGCCGCACCGGGTCGTCGACGGGCAGTTCCCGCAGTCTGCCGACCACGTCGTGGAAGGCCGCGAGGTCCCGCTCGCTGATCCCGCCGCTCTGACCCATGCGCCCCGCCCCGCGTGTTCCGTTCCCGTGGTCCCGGCCGGATTCGAACCGGCGTATCCGCCCTGGAAAGGCGGCGAGTCTGCCTCTGCTCTACAGGACCCCCCGTCACACGCCTCGCGTGCGACCCCAGGATCGTAACGGTGGCCGCGCGCCTGTGTCGCATCGATTTACGACCGCCCCCTGCGGTGCAACTGTGGGCGAGGGGGTGAACCCATGGCGCAGACCCATGAGTGGATGTTCTACGAGGTCATGTGGCGCAGCTGGGCGGGCAGGGCGCAGGTGCCCTATCCCGTGCCGTGGTGGGCGCAGCAGGCCTTCCGGCGCTGGAGCGACGACTTCGACTCCGGCACGTACGAATCGAAGGAGGCCGCGCTGGCCTCCAACGCCCTCTACCGCTACTGGCACATGGTGGGCGTGAAGGACCACCGCCAGGAGTCCCTGATCGGCCAGGCCGGGGAGATCGAGCCGGTCTACGACAAGTACTGCCTGCTCTTCTTCCTGTACGACCCGGCGACGGGAGCCCTGCACCTGCCGCAGCTCGCCGAGGGCGGCACGGTGGCGCAGCGCATGGAGGCCCCGCATCTGCCGGTCGTCCTCACGGACTTCCGCACGCCGGACGGCGTCGCGCTCGTGCAGCGCACCTTCGCGACGACCGTGGGCGCGCGGCAGCGCGATCTGGTGGTGACCCGGCTGACGGTGGGCAGCGCGACCGGGCAGCCGCGCGAGGGCTGGCTGTGCGCGGCGGTCATGCCGACGGGTCCGAGCGGCTTCCAGCGGCACGACCGCAACGGGCGGCAGATCACCGACCGGAGGCTGACGTTCCTGCGTCATCTTCCGGCGGAGAACCGGGTGGAGACCAACAGCGGCTGGGGTCCGGTGTTCGACACCGCTCCCGAGCAGTACGGGGTGTACGGCAACCCCGATTTCAGCTACGACCCCGCCGCGTACCTGGCGCACAGTCCGTTCCACGACCTGGTGATGGGCGGCAAGCTGAACGGCGCCGGACAGGCGCAGGACCAGATCGCGGGGTTGTGCAGCGCGGCGTTCGCCTGGCCGTTCCGGGTCATCGACGACGAGGTGTTCGAGCTGGATGTGCGGCTGCCCGTCGATCTGTACAGCGGGGCCGACGACCTGGCCGAGATCAGGGCGACACCGGCCGCCGACCTGGAAGAGGCCAACCGGGCGTTCTGGACGTCGAAACTGCTCGGCCAGGGCGTGCAGCCCGAACTGCCGCGCCCCGTCGTGCACTTGACGGACCTCTTCCGCGAGTCCCGCGCCCAGCTGCTCATCCTCTCCGACCAGGGGGAGATCCACCCCGGCCCCACGGTCTACGACTCGTTCTGGATCCGTGACTCTTCCGTCGAGGCCACGGCCTGCTCGCTGGTGGGTGACGGCGCGCTCGCCGAGCATCAGCTCGGCACGCACTACCCGCTGAAGTTCAACCGCGGCACGGGCCGGATCGGTCCGTGCGCCGAGTACGGGTTCTACGGCGGCCCGCACGAGCGTGACGACCGCGAGTGGGACAGCAACGGGCAGGCGCTCTGGGCGATCGGCCGCTTCGACCGCACGAAGGGCCGGGCCGCCGCGTTCGGCGCGAAGCTCTACACGCCGTACGTCGCCGACGGCGCCCGGTGGCTGCGCGACAACCGTGACCAGTACGGCCTGCTGCACAGCGGCTGGAGCGCCGAGCACCTGGGCGAGCGCGACAAGCCGCACTACTGGGACGACCTGTGGGCGCTGGCCGGCCTGTACGAGGCGGCGCGGCTCGCGGAGCGCATCGGATCGCCGGACGTACCCGAACTGTGGGCCGCCTTCGACGACGTGAAGCGCGCGACGGCGGCCTCGATCCGCTGGGTCCTGGCGGAGCAGCGCGGGCGCGGGGCCTGGGAGACGTACATCCCGACCGGGCCGGGCGACGTGGGCCGGCTCGACTCGACGATGATCGGTGCCGCGGCCTTCTTCCATCCGCTGCGCCTGCACATGGGCAGCAAGCTGGGCCCGGACATCGACGCGGCGGCACGCTGCACGCTCGACACCATGTACGCCCGTTTCGTGTCGGGCGGCTACCGGCACGAGGCCGCGTGGAACGCCTACGGGCCCTACCTCACCCTGCAGTTGGCGCACGCGTACCTGCTCGCGGGCGATCCGGCGCGGATGGACGCGCTCCTCGACTGGACGGTACGGGCGTCCTTCCCCCGCACGCAGGAGCGGGCGGTCGCGCTCGGCGCGTGGAACGAGCAGCACGCCTTCACCGTCGCCTCCGACTTCCACGAGGTGCCGTCCCGGCACTGGTACATGGGCGACATCCCGCACGGCTGGGCCGCCGCCGAGTACCTGCTCCTGATCCGCGACATCCTGCTCTTCGAGGCGGACGAGGACCACGACCCGCACCTGTACATCGCGCCGGGCGTCCGCCCCCACTGGGTACCCGACGGTGAGACGGTGGCCGTCGACTCGGCGCCGACACTGTTCGGCGAGCCCTTCGGCTACCGGCTCACGCACGACACCGACCGACGGTCCGTGACGGTGGAGGTCACCCAGGCGCCGGGCGGGGTGCGATACGTGTACCCGTGCCGGTTCGGACCCGTCAGGTCGGTGTCGGCGGACGACCGGGAACTACCGGTGACCGGCGACGACGTGCAGGTGCCCGCCGGGACGCGGCGGTTCGTCGTGACGTACGGCTGAGGGAGGAACCCGAGCGGCAGCGCGAAGTGCTCCGAGAGAGCGCACCAAATCCCGAAAATTGGACATTCACACCTCTGGGCCGATTCTGGTCTGGTGGGTCCGCATCACGGGGCCTAGCGTCTGCCCCTGCCGGTTGCGCTTCACTGCCCATACCGGCTGCCTGCCCATCTCAGAGCAGGCGCCCCTCCCTATCTACGGGGGGCACAGTGAACATCTACAGGGGGCACAGTGAACATGCATCCGCTCTTGGCGAGACGCACACCTCACATCCGCGCCGCACTTGCGATGGCAGCGGGCTTCGTACTGGTCGGTGCCGGCGCGGCCGGAGCCTCCACACCCCCGACGCCCTCCCTGGGGCGTGACGCCGTCACCGTCCACGCCGGCGCCGCCCACCCCGACAGCACCGGCGCCATCAAGAACCTCAACACCGGGCGGTGCATCGACGACAGCGGCGCGTACGGGCTGCGCGCCTTCGGCTGCAACGGCCTCAACTACCAGTACTGGGCCATGACCGGTCAGTCCAACGGCAACTGGGTCCTGAAGAACGGCAACACCGGGCGCTGCATCGACGACAGCGGCGCGTACGGGCTGCGCTCGTTCGGCTGCAACGGCCTCAACTACCAGCGGTGGGCTCTCTACCGCAACGGCAACGGCAGCTTCACCTTCAAGAACGAGAACACCGGGCGGTGCATCGACGACAGCGGCGCGTACGGGCTGCGCGCCTTCGGCTGCAACGGCCTCAATTATCAGCAGTTCGCCGGTCAGTAGACGCACGTGAGCGAGCCGGACACCGATGTCCCACGCGATGTCCGGCTCGCTGGCGCAAACTTCCGTTGGGCTTCAGCCCAGGGGGACGCGCTCTCAAGCCCGGGGTTCGCGTCTGAGGGCGTACCGCTCCTTTTCGGAGAGGCCGCCCCAGACTCCGAAGCGCTCGTCGTTGTTCAGCGCGTACTCCAGGCAGGCCGAGCGCATCTCGCACATCTGGCAGATGTCCTTCGCCTCGCGCACCGAACTACCGGGCTCGGGGAAGAAGAAGTCGGCTCCTGTCTGGGCGCACAGCGCCTGCTCCTGCCAGGCGAGTTCCGGCTCGGCTGTCATGTCGATCTGCATGCCACCGATGGTGTCCCACCGCGCGAAACAAGCAATCAACGATTGATCAACGCACGGTTCCCCGGCCCGCCCTACTCCCCGGCAGCGGCCGGCTGAAGCACCGCGAACCGCGCACCCGCCGGATCCGCGAACTTGGCGAAGCGGCCCACGCCCTCCATGTCGACCGGCTCCATCCGGACCGTGCCGCCGCCCTGCCGCGCCTTCTCGGCCACGGCGTCACAGTCGTCCACCTGGAAGTACGGCAGCCAGTAGGGGCCCGATTCCGCCTCGGCGGGGTCGGCCGCGAGCGGTACCACGCCGCCGAACATGTCGTCCGGCGTGCCGTCCGCGGGATGCACCATCGTGTAGCTCCCGCCGGGGAAGGCCGCCTCGGTGGTCTGCCAGCCGAACACCGCGCCGTAGAACGCGACGGCCGCGGGGACGTCCGGTGTGTACAGCTCGGTCCAGACCAGGCTGCCCGGTTCGTTCAGGACATCGAGGCCCTTGAGCTCTCCCTGCTGCCACACCGCGAACGCGGCGCCCGCGGGGTCGGCGAGGCCCGCCATGCGGCCGAGGTCGAGTACGTCGACGGCTCCGAAGAGCGTGCTGCCGCCGGCCTGCTCGACCGCCTTCGCGGTGGCGTCCACCTCCGGTGTGCGGAAGTAGACCGTCCAGGCCGGGGAGCCCTCCTCCGCCGGCAGGGCCATGGCGCCCGCGACGGTCCTGCCGGACAGCTGGTACTGGCTGTAGCCACCTACGTCCTCGCCGCCGCGCTGGAGTTCCCAGCCGAAGAGCGAGCGGTAGAAATCGCCGACACCGCCCAGGTCAGGGGCGCACATGTCCACCCAGACGGGGGCGCCGGTGGTGAAACGGTTGTTGAGCATGATCGACTCCTTTGTCGCATGTCTCCTCCGTTCTTCCGAGTCTGGCACCCGCCACTGACAATCCACCGCTGCCAGGAAGCCGCCGTCGAAGCCGCCGGGAAGCCGTCGTCATTTGATGAAGCGAGAACATTTTTGAGAGCGCTCTCAGTCACAACTCTTGACGCCGCATTCGCCCGTCGGGACAGTGGTGCACCACCCCCACACACCCCCCACGCAACCGCGCAGGAGACCTTCCGTGATATCGCGTCGAACGTTCCTGACCACCGCAGCCGGCGCCGCGGGCGCCCTCACCTACCCCGTCTGGGGCAGCGCTCTGAGTCCCGGCGCCCGGGCGGGCGGCAAGGCCGCGCCCGCCACCTGCGAGCTGGCCCTCGCGAACAAGTCGCTCCCCGGCCAGGTCCGCGCCTACGTCACCGGCCACGAGCAGGGAACCGACCGCTGGGTGCTGCTCAGGCCGGACGGCGGCGTCTACCGCCCCGACTCCCCCTCGGCGCCCCGGACCCCGCTGCCCGTCGACTGCGCCATCCCCCTCGGCGCCGCAGGCTCCGCCCCCAAGGTCCTGACGCTGCCTCAGATGTACGGCGCCCGTGTCTACTTCGTACGCGACGACAAGCTGGACTTCTTCCTCAATCCCGGCCCCGCCCTGGTCGAGCCCGCCTTCGCCACCCGCGATGACCCCAACTACGGCCGCACGTGGTCGTTCTGCGAGTTCACCTTCAACTCCCAGCAGCTCTACGCCAACATCAGCTACGTCGACCTGGTGACCGCGCTGCCCATCGGCCTGACCCTGGAGGGCGACGGCAGACACACCGTCGCCCCGCTGCCCGACGGCGCCGTCGGCAGGATCGCCGCCGACCTCGCGGCGCAGGCGGCGAAGGACGGGCAGCCGTGGGACAAGCTGGTCATCCGCGGTGGCGGCGGGGGCGTGCTGCGGGTGATCTCGCCACAGAACCTCATGGCGCCGTACTTCGACAGGCCGGACCAGATGCCGTTCCGCGACGTATGGAACGGCTACATCGACCGGGTGTGGGACAAGTACCGCTCGACGGACCTCAGGATCGACCTGCAGGGCGGCCGGGGCGTGTTCACCGGGCGCGTCAGCGGCGGCGTACTGACGTTCAACGGCGGCCACTCCTTCACCAAGCCCACCTCGAAGGACATCTTCACCTGCAACCACGGTCCCTTCGCCAACAATCCCAACGACCCCGACGACAAGAAGGCCCTGCTCGCCCGGCTGGCGGCGGGCTTCAACCGCAGCATCATGCTCACCCACCCCGAGCAGCCGAACGGCACGTCATCGGCCGACTACTACCGGGACGCGGTGACCAATCACTGGTCACGGGTGGTGCACGCCAACTCCCCCATCGGGTACGCCTTCCCGTACGACGACGTGCGCCCCGACGGGCAGCCCGACGTGTCGGGAGCGGCGCACGACGGGAACCCGCGGCGCTTCACCGTGAGCGTCGGTTCCTGACCGCTCCCCCGGCCACGTCACGTCACGCCGAGGCCCTGCGCACCAGCGACGTCGGCAGGACCACACCGGCAGGCTCGGCGGCGGGCGCCCCGCCCGCCCTGCCCCGCAGAAGCATCCGGGCCATCAACCGCCCCATCTCCTCGATGTCCTGACGGACCGAGGTCAGCGGCGGATCGGTCTGCTCGGCCACCGGCAGCATGTCGTCGAAGCCGACCACCGCCACATCGTCCGGCACCCTCCTGCCCAGCTCGCGCAGCACCCGCAGGGCGCCGGACGCGGTCAGGTCGTTGGCGGCGAAGACCGCGTCCAACTCCGGTACTCGGTCCAGGAGTTCCCGCATCGCGCGTTCGCCGCCCGCCGGGGTGAAGTCGCCCTCGGCGATCAGCCGCGGATCCACGTCGGCCAGCACGTCGCGGAATCCGTCGAGCCGGTCGACCGCCGAGGTCTGGTCGAGGGCGCCGGTGATGTGCGCGATGCGCTCGCGGCCGAGACCGACCAGGTGGCGCACCGCCTCGCGCGCACCCCCGCGGTTGTCGCAGTCCACGTACGGCGCGCTCGGCCCTTCCGTGCTCCCCTGCGGCCAGCCGGGGCGCCCACCGAACACGGTCGGTACCCCCGCGCGCCGGATGATGCCGGGCAGCGGGTCGTCGAGGTGCAGCGAGAAGACGAGGGCGCCGTCGACATGGCCGCCCGCGAGATACCGGCCAACCCGCTCGTGATCGTCCCGCCCCTCGGTGAGCAGCAGCACCAGCTGAATGTCCTGTGATGTCAATTCCTTGCTGATGCCGCGCAGTTGGAGGCCGAAGAAGGGGTCGGCGAACACGCGCGTCTCGGGCTCGGCGATCACCACGGCGACCGCGTCGTGGCGCCGGGTGACAAGGCTGCGGGCGGCGCGATTGGGTACGTAGCCCAGTTCGTCGACCGCGTGCCGCACCTTCTCCGCGAGTACCTCCCGCACCCCGGGGTCGCCGTTGACGACACGGGAGACGGTGGCCCTGGAGACCCCGGCACGTGCGGCCACGGCCTCCAGGGTGGGGCGCGGTTCCTCGGTCACCTTCGGTCACTCCTCCCTGACGGTGTCAGGAGGCATCCTCCCGTATCACCTCCGGGGCGTGCCGACGAGGGGCGGACAGCGGGCACCCAGTCGGCGCCGAGCGCCCGCGGGGCCCTGGACCACCTGGTGGCGCGCGAGCGGGCCGCGACACCGCACACACCACAACGGCCTTCCCGGTGATCTCTCGTACTCCACGACGGAGTCGAGGATCACCGGGAAGGCCGCCCGTACTCCGCGATCACTCCGAGGTGACCCGGACGTACCGGAAGGTCCGCCGGACGATCAGCGGTTCGGCGGCGAGACCCAGCCCTTCTTCACCAACTGGTCGCAGTGCCACCTGCCGTGGGACGGGGACTCGCCCTTCTTCTTGGTGGCGGCCAGGCAGTCCGCGTAGGGGAAGGGCGGCCCGGACTTGGAGACGGCGGCGGCGCTCGCCATCGGAGCGGCCAGGCCGATGGCCACGACGGCCGTGGCCAGGGCGATGCTCATTCGACGCACAGAAGTTCACCTCTTGCTCAATACGGGACGTTTCGTGAACAGCAACGAGCCTGCCCGCCCTACGGCACGCACGGCGCCGAGACACCCCGCGAGCATCACCCAACGGGACGAACGACGCCGGCGAACGACGCCGCGGAACAAGTTCGGGAACGCCTCGGAGCCAGACTCTCAGTCGTGGCCGTGTTTCCCCGCGCCCTCCTTCGACGCGGCCGCACGGTGCGGCTCGTAGTCCGGAATCGTGCCGTCCGCCTTCTTCACCAGGAAGAGGCCCGCCATGCCCATGTCCGAGTGGCTCTGCACATGGCAGTGGTACATCCAGGCTCCGGCCCCCACGCCCTCGCCCGCGATGACCTGGAAGCCGAAGGAGTCGCCGGGACCCGTGATCTTGTCGTCGAGGATCTGGCTCGGGTCGTCGGGGCCGGTGAGCAGGCCCGTACGGTTGTCCGCCCAGCGGTGACCGTGTACGTGGAACGTGTGGTAGTACTCGCCGTGGGTGATCGAGACGAACTCCACCCGCTCGCCCACCGTGGCCTCGAAGGCAGGACTGTCGTGGCCCGCCCTGTTGTTGATCGTCATGTCGTTGAAGACGATCGTGAAGGTCTTGTCCGGCAGCAGGTCGCCCTTGCGCCGCACGATCAGCGGCCCGTAGAGCCCCTTGCGCACCCCGCCGGTGCCGTGATCGGTGCCGACCACGTGGTCGTGGTAGTGCCAGTAGCCGGCCGTGCCGGGGCGCCACGTGCCGTCCTTGCGGCGGCCCGGGGCGTGCGTGCGCCAGGTGTACGTGCGCTTGCCGCCCGGCTCGACGTGGCTGCCGGTGTGCCGCGTGCCGTCGCTGGAGATCTCGTAGTCCATGCCGTGGACGTGCAGGCTGGCGTCCACGTCCATGGCGTTCTCGAACTCGATGTGCAGGGTGTCGCCCTCGTTCAGCTCGATGAGCGGCCCGGGTATGGAGGCCTTGCCCTTCTCCAGGCCGTACCCCATCTGCCCGTCGGGGAGCTTCTCCGCGTACATCTTGATGCGCTTGACCTCGCCGCCCGCGGGCGCGGTCCGCGGTGCCCCCTCGGCGGTGCTCGCGTCCGGCGCGCCCGCGACCGACAACGATGTCACCCCCGCTGCCGCCGCCGCGCCGCCCACAAGCATTCGCCGGTTGAAACTCCGCCTGTCCACGTTCCGTCGTGCCATGACGAACCCCCGCTGCGGTAGGGAGACTGACGGGGCGTCGAAGGCCCCGGGGACGGCCACACGGTATCGGCCGGATCTTTGTTTATCCACACTCAGGACAAAGTTGGTGCTATCGCGGTGATACCTATTGGCGAGTTGCGAAAAGAGGTCTAGCTTCGTCGGCGCTGTTGCTGTGACCGACGAGGGGTGGGTGTACTCATGCGGCTCATACCGCATCAAGGACCCTTGACCGTACGAGGGTTGAGCAGAACGCGACCGGGACCGAACCGTTCGCGGCGGGCCTGGGCCGCCGCGCTGACCTCGGGAGCCCTGGTCACCGGGGCGCTCTCCGCGCAGGCCGCGTCCGCGCAGCCGTACCCGGAACCGCCGTTGACAACGATGTCCCTCCCCTCGCCGCCCGGTGGGGCCAACGTGAAGGTGCTGGTCTTCCACGGTTCGGCGGCGGGCGGCGACGAGTCCCCCGTCGTCGACGCCGGCATCGAGACCATCGAGAAGATCGGCCAATCCGGCCCGGCCGCGCAGCGATTCACCATCGAGGCGACGGACGACCCGGCCGTCTTCACCAACGAGCGCAAGCTCGGCAAGTTCAACGCCGTGGCGTTCCTGACCGGCGGCGGCGACATCCTCGACCCCGAGCAGGAGGCGGGTCTTGAGGCCTATATGGAGGCCGGCGGCGGCTTCCTCGGCATCCACGACGCGGCCCGCGCCGAGCCGTACTCGAACTGGTTCACCGGACTCGTCGGCGCCCGGCCGTCGGACGCGGGACCGACGAACGTGCAGCGGGCGACCGTCGAGGTGGGCGACCGGGAGAATCCGGCCACCAAGGACCTGCCGCTCCAGTGGAAGCGCCCCGACCGGTGGCTGAACTGGACGAAGAACCCCTCCGGCGACGTGCACACGGTCGCCCGCGTACGGGAGTCGACGTACCAGCCCGGCACCGGCAAGAACGGCGCGGACCACCCGGTGTCCTGGTGCCGCGACTACGACGGCGGCCGCTCCTTCTACACGGGCATGGGCGGCACCGCGGCCTCCTACGACGAGGCGGACTTCCGCAGCCATCTGCGGGGCGCCCTGCTCTGGACCACCCGCCTCGCGCGCGCCGACTGCAAGGCGACGATCAACGCCAACTACAAGGCGGAGCGCCTCACCCAGCCCAACCAGCCGGGCAGGAACGACCAGATCGGCGAGCCGCACGGGCTGGTCACCGCGCCCGACGGCAAGGTCCTCTACATCGGCCGCGGCGGCGCCGACTCCTCGCAGCCGGTCGTCACCGACTGGAACAGTCCGGACGTCGGCAAGGGCACGGGCGAGATCCACGTCTACGACCCGAAGACCAAGAAGTCGACGCTCGCGGGCGCGCTGACCGTCTTCGGCAACAAGGGCGGCGGCGATGAGCTGACCAAGGTCGAGGAGGGCCTGCTCGGCATCGAGCTCGACCCGAAGTTCGAGCAGAACGGCTGGGTGTACCTGCACTACACCCCGCACTCCAGGATCAACCGCGAGACGCACATGGCCGAGCGCTACGTCTCCCGCTTCACGCTCGACCGGAGCACGGACAAGCTGGCCATGGACAGCGAGAAGGTGCTGCTCAAGTGGCCGGTGCAGATCCACAGTTGCTGCCACGCGGGCGGTGGGATGGCCTGGGACTCCAAGAACAACCTGTACATCGCGACCGGTGACAACAACTCCTCCGGATTCAGCGACGGCTACTCGGGCAACAACCCGCAGCCGAACTTCAAGGGCGTCTCCTTCGCCGACGCGCGCCGCACCGCGGGCAACACCAACAACCTCAACGGCAAGATCCTGCGCATCCACCCCGAGCCCGACGGGACGTACACGCTCCCCGAAGGGAACCTCTTCACCGGCAAGGAGCAGGACGAGGGCGGCGGCAAGACGCGCGGCGAGATCTACGTGATGGGCGTCAGGAACCCGGCGCGCATCAGCATCGACAAGAAGACGGACACGCTGTACGCGGGCTGGGTCGGCCCGGACGCCGGTGCGCCGTCGACGACCTGGGGCCCGGCGAAGTACGACACGTTCGCCGCGATCACCCACGCCTCCAACCGCGGCTGGCCGTACTGCATGGGCAACAACCAGCCCTACCGCGACCGCAATCTGCCGGACCCGACGAAGCCGCTCGGCTGGTACGACTGCGAGAACCTCAAGAACGAGTCGCCCAACAACGACGGCCTGGTGAACATCCCGCCGGCCGAGCCGAACAACATCTGGTACTCGCCGCAGGGCGGCGGCGTCGACTACCCGCGCGACGCGAAGGGCGTGCCGAGCTACAGGACGGAGGAGCAGAAGATCCTCCTGCCGTGGCTCAAGGGCGGCGGCCAGGCGACCATGAACGGCCCGGTCTACCGCTACGACGCGGCCAACGCCGGCGCCGACAAGTGGCCCTCGTACTGGGACGGCAAGTGGTTCGTCGGTGACTTCTACGACGCCGACCAGCCGCGGCACGCGGTGCTCATGGACCCGAAGACGGCCGGCAGCGGCGGCCTGCCCGTGCACGCCGAATCGCTGAAGAAGATCATTCCGATCGGCAACGACGGCATCAAGAACCTCATGGACTGGAAGTTCGCGCCGGACGGCTCGCTGTACGTCCTCGACTACGGCAGGGGCTTCTTCACCTCGGACGCCAAGTCGGCGCTGTGGCGCGTGACGTACAAGGGCGGCGCGGCGACCCCGGCCGCCGACGACCTGGCGAGGAAGGCGGGATGATGCGTTCCCACACGACGAGGTCCCGGCGCGGGCGGAGACTGTACACAGCGCTGTTCGCCTCGCTCCTGATGGTGCTCGGCCTGACGTCGACGGCGGCCGTGGCGCGCCCCGACGACACCGCTCCGGCCGCGGCGCAGACCCTCACCTGGACCGCCGACAACGACATCGCCAAGTACCGGTCGGCGCCCACCACGGCGGTGGCGGGCCCGGCGACGATCGTCTTCGAGAACAGCGAGGCGACCGGCAACACGACGGGCATGCCGCACACGCTGACGTTCGACACCTCCGACCCGGAGTACAACAACGATGTCACGCTGAACATCCTGGCCAACCCCAATGACGACCAGGGCGGCAAGCACACCGCCGAGGTGACACTCACCCCGGGCCGCTACCGCTACCACTGCACCATCCCCGGCCACGGCTCGATGCAGGGAATCCTGGTCGTGACCGAGGGCGGCGGCCAGGACACCACGGCTCCGGAGACCTCGGCGAAGGTCGAGGGAGCCACCAACTCCGATGGCGCGTACGTCGGTTCGGCGGCCGTCGCGGTGACCGCGACGGACGAGGGCTCGGGCGTCGACAGGATCGAGTACGCCCTCGGGGCGGACGGCGCCTGGCAGCCGTACACCGCGCCGGTCGTCGTCGACCGGGTCGGCACGCACAAGGTCCGCTACCGGGCCACCGACAAGGCGGGCAACGTCTCGGCGGAGAAGTCCGTGGACTTCACGGTCGTCGCGCCGCCGACGGACGACAGGACGCCGCCGGAGACGTCCACCACGGTGACCGGTGAGAAGAACGACCAGGGTCAGTACATCGGGATGGCGACGGTCACGGTGACCGCGTCGGACACCGGTTCCGGCGTCAACAAGATCGAGTACGCGATCGGCGACGGCGCCTGGACCGCGTACACCGCGCCGGTCATGGTGCACGAGACGGGCGCCCACAAGGTCCGCTACCGCGCCGCCGACAAGGCCGGCAACCAGGCGGCCGAGAAGTCCGTCGAGTTCACGGTGGTCGCACCGCCCGTGCAGGACAAGACGCCTCCGGAGACCTCGGCGAAGGTCGAGGGCGAAAGGAACTCGGACGGCGCCTACCTCGGCAGGGCCAAGGTGACGGTCACCACCACGGACGCCGACTCGGGCGTCGACAAGGTGGAGTACTCACTCGACGGCGGCCCCTACCTCGCGTACGGGGCGCCGGTCGTCGTCGACCGCGCGGGGCGCCACAGCGTGGCGTACCGGGCGAGCGACAAGGCGGGCAACACCGCCGGGGCCAGGACGGTCTCCTTCACCGTCACCGACGGGGGCGGCGTGCCCGCGCCCAACTGCCCCGAGTTCGACGAACGGCTGACGGTCTTCGTGGGCACGGTCGACACCGGCATCCCGAACCGGGTCACCAACAACCGTTGCCGGGTCGGCGAGCTGATCGAGGACGAGAAGGAGTGGACGTCGCAGGCGCTCTTCCTCAAGCACGTCAAGAGCGTGACGGACAAGCTCCTCAGGGCGGGTGAGATCGACCAGCGCGAGTACAACAAGATCAACCGCGCCGCCAAGCAGTCCGGCATCGGCAAGCCCGGCCAGACGGAGGGCTACCGCAAGATCTTCGACGGCACCCAGGCCTCCCTGAACAAGTGGGAGCAGGTCGGCGGCGGCAAGTTCGGCCTGAACCCCGACGGCTCGATCACCAGCAGCACCACCGTCGAGGGCATGGGCATGCTCTGGTACCCCCAGCGCAAGTACGGCGACTTCTCGCTGAAGCTCCAGTGGCGGGACGACGCGCCGGGCAACGGCAACGCCAACGGCGGTGTGTTCGTGCGCTTCCCGCAGGTCCACGACCACCCGGAGGAATCGCGTCCGGAGTGGGTCGCCATCAAGTACGGGCACGAGATCCAGGCGCTCGACAAGCCTGACGGCGACATGTACAAGACGGGGTCGGTCTACGGCTTCGACCGGGTGGGTCTCGCCGGCGCGGGCGTCACCCCGAAGGGCACCTGGAACGACTACGAGATCCGCGTGGTGGACCAGCACTACTCGGTCTACCGCAACGGCACCCTGATCAACGAGTTCGACAACACGGGCGGCCAGGCCTTCACGCCCCCGCGCGCCGACGACCCGGGCACGGACGGGCGGCGGTACTCGTCCGGCTACCTCGGGCTCCAGGTGCACGGGGTCACCGATGTGATCTCGTACCGGGACGTGCGGATCAAGGAGCTGTAGGGGATCTCTGGTCCAGTCCCCGGGCCGGGCCGGGCGGAGCGCACCGGGTCAGTCCCCGCGCTTCGCCCGGCTCGGCTGTACCCGCTTCGGCTCGCCCGGCATCTTCGGGTACTCCGGGGGGTACGGCAGGTCGCCGAGCCCATGGTCCTTCTCGTCCTTGGTGGCCAGTTCGAGGAGTGCCTCCAGGGAGTACGCCCGTTCGTCCATGGCCGCGTGGACGTCGCCGACCTCGGCGAAGCGGGTCGGCATGGTCGCGAGGTCGAACTCCTCCGGGGCCGCGTCGTCCACCTCGTCCCAGCGCAGCGGTGCCGAGACGGGGGCGTGCGGGCGGGCGCGTACCGAGTAGGCGGAGGCGATCGTGCGGTCCCGGGCGGTCTGGTTGTAGTCCACGAAGATCTTGGCACCGCGCTCCTCCTTCCACCACGCCGTGGTGACCGCGCCCGGCATCCGCCGTTCGAGCTCCCGCCCGCAGGCGATCGCGGCCCGCCGCACCTGGGTGAAGGTCCAGCGCGGCTCGATGGGCACGAAGACGTGCAGGCCACGGCCGCCGGAGGTCTTGGGCCAGCCCACCAGGCCGCCGAACTCGTCCAGTACGGCACGGAGTTCGTGCGCGGCCCGCACCGCGTCCGCGTAGTCCGTGCCGGGCTGCGGGTCGAGGTCGATGCGGAGCTCGTCGGGGTGGTCGAGGTCGTCGCGCCGCACCGGCCAGGGGTGAAAGGTGAGGGTGTTGTACTGGGCGGCCCAGATGACGGCGGCCAGCTCCGTGGGGCACATCTCGTCGGCGGTGCGGCCACTGGGGAAGACGATGGTGGCGGTGGGGATCCAGTCGGGATGGTTCTTCGGGACGCGCTTCTGGTAGAAGAACTCACCGGCCGCCCCGTCCGGATAGCGCTGCAGCGTGGTGGGGCGGTTCCTGAGCGCGCGCAGGATGCCGGGTCCGACGGCCACGAAGTACCGGGCGAGGTCCAGCTTGGTGAACCCCCGCTCGGGAAAGACGACCCGGTCCGGACTGGAGAGCCGCACCTCCCGCTCCCCCGTGTCGATCTGCACGGCCGCGCTCTTGCCGTTGGCTGCACCCATGCGAGCCAGGCTAGGCGGGTCGGGCATTTGCCGCACACCGGGCGATACGCCGCAGCACGGAGCAGAATCGAGCCATGGACCTGCCGGTGATGCCGCCCGTGAAGCCCATGCTCGCCAAGCCCGTGGCGAAGATTCCGCCGGGCATGCAGTACGAGGCGAAGTGGGACGGGTTCCGCGCGATCGTCTTCCGCGACGGCGAGGAGGTCGAGATCGGCAGCCGCACCGGGAAGCCGCTGACCCGCTACTTTCCCGAGCTGGTGACGGCCCTGCGGGAGCGTCTGCCCAAGCGGTGCGTGGTGGACGGTGAGATCGTGATCGTCCGGGACGGGCACCTCGACTTCGACGCGCTCACCGAGCGGATCCATCCCGCCGCCTCCCGGGTGACGACGCTGGCCGACCGCACGCCCGCCTCGTTCGTGGCGTTCGACCTCCTCGCCCTCGCGGACGAGGCGCTGCTCGACGTCGGCCTGGCCGACCGGCGCACCCTCCTCGTACAGGCGCTTTCCGGCGTCACGCCACCCGTCCATCTGGCACCGGCGACCACGGACCCCGAGACGGCGCAGGTGTGGTTCGAGCAGTTCGAGGGGGCGGGACTCGACGGTGTCATCGCCAAGCCGCTGGACCTGCGCTACCGCCAGAACGAACGCCTGATGTTCAAGATCAAGCATGAGCGCACCGCGGACTGCGTGGTCGCGGGCTACCGCTTCCACAAGAGCGGCCCCGTCGTCGGTTCGCTGCTGCTCGGCCTGTACGACGACGAGGGCGCCCTGCAGCACGTGGGCGTGTGCGCGGCGTTCTCGATGAAGCGCCGCGCCGAACTCGTCGACGAGCTGGAGCCGCTGCGGATGGAGTCCGCGGCCGGGCACCCGTGGGCCGCCTGGACGGACGAGACGGCCCACGAGACGGCCCGCATGCCCGGCGCCCCGAGCCGCTGGTCGGGCAAGAAGGACCTCTCCTGGATGCCGTTGCGCCCGGAGCGGGTCTGCGAGGTGGCGTACGACCATATGGAGGGCGGGCGCCGCTTCCGGCACACGGCCGCGTTTCGCCGGTGGCGCGACGACCGGACCCCGGAGAGCTGCACGTACGCCCAGTTGGAGCAGCCGGTCCGCAACCCTCTGGCGGACGTGTTCGGGTCCGGTGGCTGAGCGGCGTACCCGGGGGCTCGATGTCGGGGCCGGTGGCTGAGCGGCGTACCCGGGGCCTCGGTTTCGGCGGGTGAGCGGCGGGCGTGGGACGTCCGCACCTTCGCCTCGCGCACCCCTGGCCCCCACACACGCCCCGCCCGCCCCCGCAAGCACCGCAATCGCGCCAATGTTCGGCCGGGCCCCCGCGCACCTTCCACCCCACCGGCCGTCACCGTAGGCTCCTGCGCCTGACACGTCAGTTACCGACGGTAATGGGGGCGGACATGGGGCGGGACATGCGGCGGCGGGGCACGGAGCGCGGGGAAGCCGAGGGGAGTACGCGGCGGCGGTTCGTCGCGGGGGCCGCGGCGGTCGGCGGGGCGGCGGCGCTGGGAGCGGGGGCGCTGCCCGCCGCGGCGGCCGTACCGGGCGCCGCGGGCGCAGCGGACGCGCCGCGGGCGAAGCCCTCCGTCGCGGTGCTCGGCGGCGGTGTCGCGGGGCTGACCGCCGCCCATGAACTGGCCGAGCGCGGCTTCGCCGTCACCGTCTATGAACGCCGGGCGCTCGGCGGCAAGGCCCGCAGCATGGATGTACCGGACAGCGCGAGAGGCGGCAGGAAGCCGCTGCCCGGCGAGCACGGCTTCCGCTTCATCCCGGGCATCTACCACAACCTCCCGGACACGATGCGCCGCATTCCCTTCCCCGGGAACGCCAACGGCGTCTGGGACAACCTCGTCGCCCCGCGCGAGATGATGTTCGCCCGCACCGGCCGCGAGGACATCCGGATGCCGATCCCCTGGCCGGGCAGCGAGCCGGAGAAGCTCACGCTCGACGACATCCGGCGGGCGCTCGCCGCGCTGCTCGACACCGCGTTCAACCTGCCGGCCCACGAGGCCGCGTACTTCGTCAACCGCGCCCTGGTCTTCCTCACCAGCTGTGACGAGCGCCGCGAGGACGACTGGGAGTCGACGCCCTGGTGGGAGTTCACCCGCGCAGCGAAGATGTCCAAGGACTACCAGCGCATCCTCGCCATCGGCGTGACCCGGAACATCGTGGCGACGAAGGCCGAGGAGGCCAGCACCCGCACCGTCGGCACGCTCGGCGAGGCCTTCGTCCTCAACGCGCTCGGCCAGGGCGCGGACGGCCCGCCCGACCGCATCCTCAACGCACCGACCAACGAGGCGTGGATCGATCCGTGGGTATCCCATCTCCGTGCGCTGGGCGTGGAGTTCCGGATCGGCTGGAACGTGCGGGAGCTGGGCTTCGACGGTGGCCGCATCACCAAGACCGTCATCGAGGACCCCGAAGGCGTACGGCGCGACATCACCGCCGACCATTACGTCCAGGCCATGCCGGTGGAGCACGCGCGCCGCACCTGGAGCGCGCAACTCAAGGCAGCCGACCCGCAGTTGGCGCGCTGCGACAAGCTGGAGACGGACTGGATGACGGGCATCCAGTTCTACCTGACGGAGCGTCCGGCGGTCGTGAAGGGCCACTTCAACCTCATCGACTCGCCCTGGTCGCTCACCGGCATCGCGCAGGCCGGACACTGGCCCGAGCGCGACTTCCCGGCCGACTACGGCGACGGCGTCGCGGTCGACTGCCTGTCGGTGGACATCTCCGAGTGGGACAAGCCGGGGATCCTGTACGGCAAGACCGCCAAGCAGTGCACCCGCGACGAGGTCGCCAAGGAAGTGTGGGCACAGCTCAAGGCCGCCCTCAACGACACCGGGAAGACGGTCCTGAGCGACAGCAAACTGCACTCGTGGTTCCTCGACCCGGGTGTGGACGGGCTCGGCACGCCGCACCCCACCAACGAGGACCAGCTGCTCATCCACCCCGTCGGCACGTTCCACAACCGCCCGTCGGCCGCCACGAAGATCCCGAACCTCTTCCTCGCCGGTGACTACGTCTCCGTGGACATCGACCTCGCGACGATGGAGGGCGCCAACGCCGCCGCCCGCCAGGCGGTCAACGCTCTCCTTGAGCGGGCCGGTTCGGGCCAGAAGCCGTGCACGGTGACGCCGTTGTACCGGGTCCCGGAGCTGGAGATCCTCAAGCGCCACGACCGCACCCGCTACCGGCTCGGCCTGCGGAACGCCCTCGATCTCGGCTGACGCGGCCACGGCCCCGCGCAAATGGGGTAGGACTCCCGCATGAGACGGCGGACACGGACGCGGACACGTACACGGGCGGCCGGGGCGGCGGTGGCGATCGCCGTCGCCGCCCTCGTGTCCGGCTGCACGATCGAGCCCTCCGGGGCGGACGGAGACACGCCGGGGCCGGGGAGAGGCGGCGTACTCGCCGTGAAGATCGACAACGTGGGCCCGGCCCGGCCGCAGACCGGCATCGACGCGGCGGACGTCGTGTACGTCGAGCAGGTGGAGGCGGGGCTCAGCCGCCTGATGGCGGTGTTCGCGTCCCGGCTGCCGGCCGCCGTCGGTCCCGTACGCAGTGCGCGCGAGACGGATCTCGAACTCCTGCGCCAGTTCGACGACCGGCCCACGCTCGCGTTCTCCGGGGCCCAGGCCAAGCTCCTTCCGCTGATCGCGGGCGCTCCGGTGCGGGCGCTGCCGCCCGGCAAGGCGCCCGGCGACGCCTACTACCGGGGCAGCAGGCGGGTCGCGCCGCACAACCTCTTCGTACGCCCGGACGCCTTGAAGGCCGCCCCGCGCGCGGGCGCCCTGGAGAGCACCGGCTTCCGGTTCGGGCCGCGCCCGGACGGCGGCACACCGCAGACCCGGCGGACGGTCCGCTTCCCCGCGGCCCGCTTCACCTTCGACTGGGTGGAGTACGAGGGGCGTTGGCGCGTCGCGATGGACGGGCGGGCGGCACGGACGTCCGACGGCAAGGCCCTCGGGCCGTCGACGGTCGTCGTGCAGTACGTGAAGGTGCGGCCGTCCCGCTTCCACGACCGTGCGGGCAGCGTCTCGCCGTTCACCGAGACGGTCGGCGAGGGCGATGTGAGCGTGCTGCGCGACGGGCGCGCCTACAAGGGCCGGTGGAGGCGCCCGTCGGCCGAGAGCGGCACCGATTTCACGACGGCCGACGGCAAGCCGCTGCCGTTCGCGAAGGGGCAGGTGTGGGTCGTGTACGCGAAGGGGTGAGCCGCGTCAGTCCACGACGGCCGCTGTGGTCGCCGTGGTCGCCTCGACCGGTTCCACGGGGTTGCGCAGATCCTCCGTGGCGTCCGCGACCCGCTGGATCAGTTCGAGGAAGACGGACCGCTCCTCGGCGGAGAGCGGCGCGAGGAGGACCTGGTTCATCCGGGCGGTCCGCACGGTCAGCCTGCGGTGCGTGCGCAGGCCGTCGTCGGTGAGGCTCAGCAGGAAGCGGCGGCCGTCCCGCGGGTCGCGGACCTTGTCGAGCAGTCCGCGGCGGATCAGCCGGGCGACGACCTCCGCGATGGTGGACCGGTCGAGGCCCACCCGCTGCCCCACGGTGCGCTGGTCGAGGCCGGGTTCGGCGACCAGGGCGTTGAGGACGGCGTACTGCGGCGAAGTGATCTCCTCGGACACCATCGCGTTCCACAGGAGGTGGTGCGCCTGCTGCAGCCGCCGGGCCAGATGCCCGGGGTGAGTGGCGAGGTCCACCGCGGCCATGAGTTCCTCCGCTCCGCCGGATTGGGTCCCCGACTGATTTCGCAGGTGCCCGGTCCGCAGCTGCTCGGTCGTCGGACACAGTAGTCGGTGCAGTCGGGGTAGTCGGTGCACTGAACAGTACGCGTCCGGAACTCCGCACTATGCGGGTCTTGTCAGGCAGTTGGGCGTGCTCCTATCCTCGCCGGAATAGTCAGTGCCCTGATTAATCGGCGGGGCGAGAGGGGGCACACGGATGGACAAGGTGGTGGCCACGGCTGCCGACGCGGTGGCCGACGTACGGGACGGCGCGTCGGTGGCGGTCGGCGGCTTCGGCCTGAGCGGCGTGCCGAACGAACTGATACGGGCGCTGCACCGGGCCGGGGTCTCGGGCCTGGAGGTCGTGTCCAACAACTGCGGGGCGATGGACTCGGGCCTCGCGGTGCTCCTGGCGGCGGGCCGCATCGCCCGCGTGACGGGCTCCTACATCGGCGCCAACAAGGAGTTCGCGCGGCAGTACCTGGGCGGCGAACTGGAGGTCGAGATGATTCCGCAGGGCACGCTCGCCGAGCGGCTGCGGGCGGGCGGCACGGGCATCCCCGCGTTCTACACCCCCGCCGGGGTCGGCACGCAGGTCGCCGAGGGCGGGATCCCCTGGCGCTACGACGGTGAGGGCGGGGTCGCCGTCGCGTCCCCGGCCAAGGAGGTACGGGAGTTCGACGGCATCCCGTACGTCCTGGAGCGCGGTATCCGTACCGACTACGCCCTGGTGCGCGCGGCCCGCGGCGACCGGCACGGGAACCTCGTGTTCGCCAAGTCCGCCCGCAACTTCAACCCGCTCGCGGCGATGGCCGGACGCGTGACCGTCGCGGAGGTGGAGGAGCTGGTGGAGCCGGGTGCGATCGAACCGGACGCGGTGCATCTGCCGGGGATCTTCGTGCAGCGGGTGGTGGCGCTCACCCCTGAGCAGGCCGCCGACAAGGGCATCGAACGACGCACCGTCTCGACGCCTGCCCCAGTTCCTCCTGCCGCTGCGACGGCGACCGGGACGGTGGCACGCTGATGGCCTGGACCCGGGAGGAGATGGCCGCCCGCGCCGCGCGCGAACTCCGGGACGGACAGTACGTGAACCTCGGCATCGGGCTGCCCACACTGGTCCCCAACCACCTGCCACCGGGCGTGGAAGTGGTCCTCGAGTCCGAGAACGGCATCCTCGGCGTGGGCCCCTACCCCACCGAAGCGGATGTCGACCCGGATCTGATCAACGCGGGCAAGGAGACGGTGACCGTGCTGCCCGGTGCCTCCTTCTTCGACTCGGCGCTCTCCTTCGGGATGATCCGGGGCGGTCACATCGACGTCGCCGTACTGGGCGCGATGCAGGTCTCCGCGCGCGGGGACCTCGCCAACTGGGCGATCCCCGGCAAGATGATCACCGGTATCGGCGGGGCGATGGACCTCGTGCACGGCGCGCGGACGGTCGTCGTCGTCATGACGCACACCGCCAAGGACGGCACACCGAAGATCGTCGAGGAGTGCGCGTTGCCGCTCACCGGCAAGGGCTGCGTGGACCGGATCATCACCGACCTGGGTGTGCTCGACGTGACGGGCGACGGTCTTGAGCTCGTCGAGTCGGCGCCGGGTGTCTCCGCCGAGGAGATCACCGCCAGAACCGCGGCCGAAGTCCGCGTCGCCACGGGCTTCGCACCTTGAACCCGCGCCCCAACGTGAAGAGCCGAGGAGGCCCGAGAATGTCCCTCCCCACCGACACCGACACCGACACCGACCCCGTCACCGTCACCGACACCGACACCGACCCCGACCCCGACACCACCGAACCGCTGCCCGCCGGACTCAGCCAGGACGCGATGGACGCCGAGATCGCCAAGGCACAGGCGAAGGCGAAGGCCCAAGCGCGGGCACAGGCCGTGGCGGGCGGCTCGCACCATCCGCCCCGCGACTACCCGCCCTACCGCAGCAGCCATCTGCGCCACCCCAAGCGGCCGCTGATCCCGCTGCGCGACCCGGAGGCCGTGGAGCTGAGCGGGCCCGCGTTCGGTGTCACCGATGTGGGCCCGTTGGACAGCGATCTGACGCGGCAGCACCCGGGGGAGCCGCTCGGCGAGCGCATCACCGTGAGCGGCCGGGTCCTGGACCGCAGGGGGCGGCCCGTGCGCGGCCAGCTGGTCGAGTTGTGGCAGGCCAACGCCTCGGGCCGGTACGCGCACCAGGTGGACCGGCACCCCGCGCCGCTCGACCCGAACTTCACGGGCTTCGGGCGCTGCCTCACCGACGACGACGGCGTGTACTCCTTCACCACCATCAAGCCGGGCGCCTACCCATGGCTCAACCACGTCAACGCGTGGCGGCCCGCGCACCTGCACTTCTCACTCTTCGGCACGGCGTTCGCACAACGCCTGGTGACCCAGATGTACTTCCCCGGGGACCCCCTTTTCCCGTACGACCCGGTGCTGCGCTCGGTGACCGACGCGTCGGCCAGGCAGCGCCTCGTCTGCGCCTACGACCACACCCTGTCCGTTCCCGAGTGGTCGCTCGGCCACCGCTGGGACATCGTCCTGGACGGCCCGTCCGCGACGCTCTTCGAGGAGGCCGAACCGCGCCGATGACGCACACCCCGACACCACCGCACCCCAGGGCCGCCCCCTCCACGGCGTCGTACGCCCCCACGCCCTCCCAGACCGTCGGCCCGTTCTACGGGTACGCGCTGCCCTTCCCGCGCGGCGGCGAGGTGGCGCCCGTCGGGGACCCGGACACGATCACTCTGCACGGGTACGTGCTGGACGGCGCAGGTCAGCCCGTGCCCGACGCCCTGATCGAGACGTGGCAGCCCGCGCCGGACTGTTCGCGCACGGGCGCGCCCGGGTCCCTGCGACATGATCCCGTCACGGGACGCGTCGTGGGGCGCGACGGCGTCGCGTTCACCGGGTTCGGCCGGGTCCCGACCGACGCGGACGGCCACTGGGCCGTACGGACGCTGCCACCGGGCGGCGTCTCGTACGTCTCGATCGCCGTCTTCGCGCGTGGTCTGCTTCATCATCTGTACACACGCGCGTACCTGGTGGAAGAACCCGGCGACGCGCTGCTCGCCTCGTTGGACGAGGAGCGGCGCGCGACGCTCGTCGCCCGGAGCGAGGCGCCGCGCACGTACCGGTTCGACATCCGACTGCAAGGGGCCGACGAGACGGTCTTCCTGGAATTTCCGCCGGAGGCCCCGTGAGCGGCCTGCTCTCCCCGGGGTGGGCGGGCTCCCCCGCCGCCGACGCGACGTCGGACACCGCGTTCCTCGAAGCCCTGCTGGCCGCCGAGGCCGCGCTGACCCGTGCGCAGGCCGCCGTGGGACTGGCGCCCCGGCACGCCGCGACGGCGGTGACGGCGGCCGCGGCGGACCTCGGCCGGTACGACGCGCGGGACATCGCGCTCCGCGCGCGGGAGGGCGGAAATCCGGTGATCCCGCTGGTGGCGGAGTTGACGGCGGCCGTACCGGCCGAGGCGGCTCCGTACGTCCACCGTGGCGCGACGAGTCAGGACATCCTGGATACGGCGCTGATGCTGGTGTCCGCGCGGACGCTGGAGCTGATCCTCGCCGACCTGGGGCGCACGGAGCGGGCGTTGGCCCGCCTCGCCCGCGACCACCGGGACACGGTGATGCCGGGCCGCACGCTGACACAGCACGCGGTGCCGACGACGTTCGGCCTGAAGGCGGCGGGGTGGCGGTCGCTGGTCCTCGACGCGCGGGACCGGGTGGCGGCCGTGCGCGGCGGGCTGCCCGTGCAACTGGGGGGCGCGGCCGGGACGTTGGCTGCGTTCGGGACGTACGGGGCGGGTGGCCGCACGGGTGAGGGGCCGGTGCCGGACGCCGCGGGAGCCCTCGTCTCCGCCTTCGCTCGCGAACTGGCCCTGCAGGCGCCCCCGTTGCCCTGGCACACGCTCCGCACCCCGGTCACCGACCTCGGCTCCGCCCTCGCCTTCACCGTCGGCGCCCTCGGCAAGACCGCGGCCGATGTGCTCGTCCTCTCCCGCACCGAGACCGCGGAGGTCTCCGAGGGCTCGGGCGGGGGCTCGTCCGCCATGCCGCACAAGGCCAATCCCGTGCGCGCGACGCTCATCGCCGCCGCCGCGCGCCGCGCGCCCGCCCTCGCGTCGATCCTGTACGGCTCGCTGGCCGCCGAGGACGAGCGGCCCGCCGGTGCCTGGCACGCCGAATGGGAGCCGCTGCGCGACCTGCTGCGGCTGGCGGGCGGCGCAGCCCGGGACGCGGCCGAGCTCGCCGAGGGCCTGCGTGTGCATCCGGAGGTGATGCGTGAACACCTGGGACTGACCGGCGGGTTGATCGTCTCCGAGCGGCTGGCCGCCGAGCTCGCGCCACCGCTCGGCCGTGCCCGCGCCAAGGAGCTGCTGACCCGGGCGGCCCGCCGGACTCACGCCGAGGGCCGGACGCTCGCGGAGGTCCTCAGGGAACTCCTCGCCGACGAGCCATCCTTGGAGAACGTCGATCTCACCGAGATGACCGACCGCCTCACCGACCCCACCCAGTACACCGGTTACGCCGGTGTCCTGACCGACCGCGCGCTGGAGCGACCTTGACCACCGCACCGAGCGGCAGGCTGCCGCACCACACCGTCGAGGGCGCCACCACCGCTCCCCCGCTCCTCCTCGGCCCGTCCCTGGGCACCTCCCTGTCCCTGTGGGACGCCGTCGTGCCCGAACTGCGCGGCGCCCACCGCGTCGTGCGCTGGGACCTCCCCGGCCACGGCGGCTCCCCCGCCGACCTGATCGGCCCCGGCGCGACCGTCGCCGAACTGGCGGACCTCGTCCTGACCCTCGCCGACTCACTCGGCATCGACCGCTTCGCGTACGCCGGGGTCTCGCTCGGCGGCGCCGTGGGCCTGGAGTTGGCGGCCCGGCATCCCGAGCGGCTTGCGAGCCTCGCCGTGATCTGCTCCTCGGCCCACTTCGGCGGCGCAGGACCGTGGCGGGAGCGGGCCGCGCTGGTGCGCCGCGAGGGTCTGGCTGGGCTCGCGGAGTCGGCTCCGCAGCGCTGGTTCACGCCCGGTTTCACGGTGCCCGCGCTGGTCGCGGACCACCGGGCGGTCGATCCCGGGGCGTACGCCGCGTGCTGCGACGCCCTGGCCGCGTACGACATGCGGGACGTGCTGGCGTCGATCGAGGTGCCGACGCTGGTCGTCGCCGGGCGCGAGGACCCGGCGACACCGCCCGCTCACGCGCGGGAGATCGTCGACGCCGTGCCGGGCGCGGCCCTCGTGGAGTTGGCGGGCGCCTCCCACCTGGCGCCCGCCGAACGCCCCGAGGCCGTGGCGACCGCGCTGCGCTCCCACTTCGCCGACGACGCACCGAGGAGCGGCACGGCCGTGCGGCGTGCGGTGCTCGGGGACGCCCATGTCGACCGCGCCCAGGCGAACACGACGGCGTTCACGGCGCGCTTCCAGGAGTTCATCTCCCGCTACGCGTGGGGCGAGATCTGGACCGACCCCACGCTGGCACGCCGCGAACGCAGCATGATCACGATGACCGCACTGGTCGCCCACGGCCACCTCGACGAACTCGCCCTGCACGTCCGCGCCGCCCGCAGGATCGGGCTCACGCCGCAGGAGATCGGCGCGGTTCTGCTGCAGACGGCGGTGTACTGCGGGGTGCCCGCGGCCAACTCGGCGTTCGCGGTGGCGCAGCGGGTGCTGGCGGAGGAGGGCGACGAGGGTTCAGAGACGGACTCTAAAGCCCGGCGCGTTCCATGAAGAGGGACCGCAGGTGTGCCAGGCCGCGTTCGGCCAGGGGGCGCAGTGCCGGGGCGACGGTGCGGGCGTCGGCGCGGAGGCGGGCCGCGGCTCCGGGGCCGAGGGCCTCGGCCGCCTCCGTGGCGAAGGACGGTTCGGCGAGCCAGTCGTCCAGGAGCTCCGGGGTGACCTCCAGGTGGAACTGGAGGCCCCAGGCCACCGGTCCGGCCCGGAAGGCCTGGCACTCGGTCGTGGCGGTGCGGGCGAGCACACGGGTCCCGGCGGCGGGCACGATGCGGTCGCCGTGCCAGTGGAGCACCGCGGGAGAGTCGGCCAGCGGGCCGACGACGGGATCGTCCCGGTCCACGTCGTGCAGCGGGGCCCAGCCGATCTCACCGGCGCGGCCGAGCTCGGCGCCCGTGCGGACGGCCAGACCCTGGGCGCGGGCGAGCAGTTGGGCACCGAGACACACGCCCAGCGTCGGAACGCCGGCCCGCAGCGCGTCGGCCAGGAGGTCCCGCTCCAGCTTGAGCGCCGGGTGGCCCGCCAGGTCGTCGGCGTTCATGGGGCCGCCCATCACGACGAGGCCCGCCAGCTCCGAGACGGACGGCAGGGCGTCCGCACAGGCATCCGGAGCGGGAGCGTCGAGCAGATTCCGTACGTCGACGTGGAGACCGCTGCCGTCCAGCGCGTCCAGGATCAGGCCGGGCTTCTCGACCTCGACGTGCTGGAGGATCAGGACGGTGCGCGCGGGCATGGCGAGGTCTCCTCGGCGGAACAATGGGGCGCCGATACCCTAACGCACCAGGTCAGAGGGGCGAAAAGGGCCTTGGACGGCGCGGCTGCCCCGGAACTGCGGACGGTGCGGGCCCGCGCGGCCCCGGCAGTTGACCCTGACGCAGGGGCAACCTCCCAGCATGGTCGGCATGACGACGAGAACCCATGCGATCGAGGTCACGGGAGTGCGCAAGTCGTACGGTGACCACACGGTGGTCGCCGAAGTCGACCTGACCGTCCCCACCGGCACCGTCTACGCCCTGCTCGGACCCAACGGGGCCGGCAAGACCACGACAGTCCGGATCCTGTCCACCTTGCTGCCCGCGGACGCCGGTGAGGCCCGGGTCGCCGGGTACGACACACGCCGCGAGGCAGACCGGGTGCGGGCGTCGATCGGTGTGACCGGGCAGTTCTCCTCCGTGGACGGGTTGCTGACCGGGCGGGAGAACCTGCGGCTGATGGCCGACCTCGGCCATCTCGACCGGCGCCGCGCGAAGGATGTGACGGAGCGGTTGCTGGAGCGGTTCCGCCTGGCCGATGCCGCCGACCGACGTGCGGCCACGTACTCCGGCGGCATGAAGCGGCGCCTTGACCTGGCCATGACCCTCGTCGGCGGGCCACGGCTGATCTTCCTCGACGAACCGACCACCAGCCTCGACCCGCGCAGCCGCCGCGACCTGTGGGACATCGTGCGGGAGTTGGTGGCCGACGGGGTGACCGTCTTCCTCACCACCCAGTACCTGGAGGAGGCCGACCAGCTCGCCGACCGGATCGGCGTCCTCGACGGGGGCCGACTGGTCGCCGAGGGCACCGCGGCCGAGCTGAAGCGGCTGGTCCCCGGCGGCCATGTCGAGCTGCACGCCGCCGACGGCGCACGTCTTGCCGAGCTGGCGCACCGGTTCCCCGGGGCGGACATGAACGCCGCGGCACTCACCCTGACCCTGCCGCACGACGGCAGCCTCACCACGCTGCGAAGGCTGTTGGCCGGGATCGACGACGACGCGGTCACCGGGCTCGCCGTGCACACCCCGGACCTGGACGACGTGTTCCTGGCCCTCACCGACCGCTCCACCGTCGAGGGCTCTCCCGAGGAGGTACCGGCATGAACACCGCGACGTACGCCGTCCGCGACTCGGCGACCATGCTGCGCCGCAACCTGAAACACATGGCCCGGTACCCGTCGCAGACGCTGATGCTGATCGGCCTGCCGCTGCTGTTCCTGTTGCTGTTCGTCTACGTCTTCGGCGCCACCATGGGCGCCGGTCTGTCCGGGGCTCCGGCGGGCGACCGCGGCGACTACCTGGTGTTCATCACTCCCGGGATCCTGGTGATGGCGGTGGCGAGCGTGTCCGTCAGCACCGCGGTCTCGGTCGCCACCGACATGACGGGCGGGATCATCGACCGGTTCCGGACCATGGCCATCGCCAAAGTCTCGGTGCTCACCGGCCATGTGCTGGGCGCGATGGTCCAGACGGCGCTGGCCCTCGCGGCGGTCTTCGGTGTGGCGTTTCCGCTCGGTCTGGAGAGCGCCGCATCCCCGGCGCAGTGGCTGGGCCTGATCGGCCTGCTCGCGCTGCTGTCGTTCGCCATGACCTGGTTCACCGTGGCACTGGGGCTGGTCAGCCCGAATCCGGAGGCCGCGAGCAACTGGCCGATGATCTTCATCATGCTGCCGTTCGTGGGCAGCGGGTTCGTGCCGGTCGAGTCGATGCCGACCGGGCTGCGGTGGTTCGCCGAGTACCAGCCGTTCACGCCGGTCATGAACGCTTTCCGCGCTCTGCTTGCCGGGGCGCCCGACGGTTCGGACGTGCTCCGGGCCATCGGCTGGTGCGCGGTGATCGGGCTGACCGGCTACTTCTGGTCGCGGCGGCTCTACCGGACCCGGGGCGCGCACTAGAGGAGCCGGAGGACCGGACGATCGGAGGACCGGAGGACCGGAGGACCGGACGATTCGTTGGAGACTTGATTCATGCTGACCATCGGCGAACTGGCGTCGTGCACCGGAGTGACGGTGCGCGCGGTGCGGCACTACCACTCCAAGGGGCTGCTGCCGGAGCCGGAACGGGACCACTCCGGCTACCGGAGGTACGGCGCGGGCGCCGTGGTCGAGTTGCTCAAGATCCGGACCCTCGCCGAGGCCGGGGTCCCCCTGGCCCGCGTGCGGGAGCTGCTGTGGGCCGACGAGGAGGAGTTCGCCGCGGCGGTCGCCGACATCGACAAGCGGCTGCGGGCGGAGATCCGGGAGCGGCAGCGCCACCGCGAGCGGATCGCCCGCCTCACCGCCGGGGAGAGCCTGGCGCTGCCCGGGGAGGTGGTCGAGTACCTCGACCGGCTGCGGGCGCTCGGGGTCGACGAACGGATCGTCCGGGTCGAGCGCGACGGCTGGATCCCGCTGGCCGCGCGTTCACCCGAGCGGGTCCCGGAGTGGATGGCCCGCAAACGGGAACAGCTCGCCGACCCGCAGGTCGTCGACTTCTACCTCACCTTGAGCGCGGCTCTCGACCACGCCGAGGACGACCCGAGACTGGTCGCGCTGGCCGACAGGCTGGCCGCCTACATCTCCCGGGTGGCCGAGGAGCAGGGCGATCTCTACGTCGACGACACCGGCATCGAGCCACGGTTCGCCCAGCTCCTCGACACCTATGTGTTCGCCACCCTGCCGGCGGCCCGTCGGCTGATCGAGCTGCTGACGGAACGGGGCTGGACCGGCTGGAGCATGCTGGAGCGGGTGGACCCGGCACGGGCACGGGGTGCGGCCACACGGTAGGTCGAGGACCCCGGCGAGCGGAACCCCTACTGGCGCGCCCCGTACACCGGCTGGGGCGTCTCCGCGTCCGCGAGGAGTTTTCGGGCCGTCTCCCCCGCCTCCGCCGGGGTCCAGCGGGCGCCCTTGTCGGCCGCCGGGCCCGGCCGCCAGCCCTCCATGACCGTGATGCGGCCCGCCTCCGCCTCGAAGACCCGGCCCGTGACTCCGGCGGAGGCGGTGGAGCCGAGCCAGACCACGAGCGGGGAGACGTTCTCCGGGGCCATCGCGTCGAAACCGCCGTCCTCGGGAGCAGCCATGGTGTCGGCGAAGGTCTGCTCGGTCATACGGGTGCGGGCGGCGGGTGCGATGGCGTTCACCCGTACTCCGTAGGCGCCCAGTTCGGCGGCGGCCACCATCGTCAAGCCGAGGATTCCGGCCTTTGCGGCGCTGTAGTTTCCCTGCCCCACGCTGCCCGAAAGCCCCGCTCCGGAGCTGGTGTTGACCACGCAGGCGTGCGGGGCACGACCCGCCTTCGCCTCGGCCCGCCAGTGCGCGCCCGCGTGCTTGAGGGGGAGGAAGTGCCCCTTGAGGTGGACGCGCAGCACGGCGTCCCAGTCGTCCTCGTCGAGGTTGACGAGCATCCGGTCGCGCAGGAAGCCCGCGTTGTTGACGAGGGTGTCGAGGCGGCCGTACGTGTCGAGGGCGGCCCGCACCAGTGAGGCGGCGCCCTCGGACGTGGCGATGTCACCGCCGTGCGCGACGGCTTCGCCGCCCGCCGCCCGGATCTCCGCCACGACGGTGTGGGCGGGGCCGCCGGACTCCCCCGAACCGTCGGGCCCCACGCCGAGGTCGTTGACGACGACCCGGGCGCCTTCGGCGGCGTACGCGCGCGCGTGCGCCCGGCCGAGCCCGCGGCCCGCACCGGTGACGATCACGACGCGGCCCTCACAGAGCCGGGACTTGGTAGCTGACGTCATGACGGAACTCCTCGGGTGTGGTCAGTGGCTCGGGTGTGGTCAGTGGCTCGGATGCGTGCCGTGGTTGGCGGTCGCCGCCGCGAGGAAGGCAGGGCGTTCCCCGCCGCCGTGCAGCCGGAGCGCGGCCCCGCTGATGTACCGGGCGCGGTCGGAGGCGAGGAACACGCAGGCGTCGCCGACGTCGGAGGGGTCGGCCAGGCGGCCCAGCGGGACGGTGCGGGCCACCCGGTCGATGCCTTCCTCGTCGCCGTAGTGGAGTGCGGCGCTCTCGGTGCGGGCGAGGCCGAGGACGACCGTGTTGACGCGGACGTCCGGGGCCCACTCGACCGCCATGGTCCCCGCGAGGTTCTCCAGGCCTGCCTTCGCGGCGCCGTACGCACCGCTGCCGGGCGAGGGCCGGGTCCCGCTGACACTTCCGATCATCGTGATACTGCCACCGGCCTCCTGGCCGCGCATCACCTCCCGGGCGGCGAGCGAGGCGTACAGCGGCGCGAGGAGGTTGAGTTCGACGATCCTGGCCTGGCGGGCCGGGGAGGTTTCGGCGAGCAGCCCGAACGGCGTGCCCCCGGCGTTGTTGACCACGGCGTCCACCGATCCGTGGTCCGCGGCCACTTGGCCGAAGAAGGTACGGGCCGCGTCCGCGTCGCGCAGGTCGAGGGGCCTGAACTCGGCGGCGGTTCCCGCCGCTTCGACGGGTTCGTCCGGCGGCCTGCGGGCGCAGACGACGACCCGCGCCCCAGTGGCCAGGAAGCTCCGGGCGATACCGGCGCCGACGCCGCGGGTACCGCCGGTGACGACGACCACCTGTCGTGTGTCAGTCATCGCTGCTACCTTTCCAACTAACAAATGTTTGGTTGAAGGCGTGTGGTCGAAAGGTAGCGGATCCTCTGATGTCTGTCTCCACCTCCGCCCCCGAGAAGGGCGTGGCCGTCGTCACCGTCGACTATCCGCCCGTCAACGCCGTGCCCGTCCGGGGCTGGTACGAGCTGGCGGAGGCGGTGCGCGCCGCCGGGCGCGCCCCCGAGAACCGCTGCGTCGTCCTGACCGCCGAGGGCCGCGGGTTCAACGCGGGCGTGGATATCAAGGAGCTGCGGCACGACACCGGCCACACCGCACTGATCGGCGCCAACCGCGGGTGCTACGAAGCGTTTTCCGCGGTGTACGAGTGCGAGGTCCCCGTCGTGGCTGCCGTCCACGGCTTCTGCCTGGGCGGGGGGATAGGCCTCGTGGGGAACGCGGACGCGATCGTGGCGAGTGAGGATGCCACCTTCGGCCTGCCCGAGCTGGACCGGGGGGCGCTCGGCGCGGCCACGCACCTGGCCCGTCTCGTGCCGCAGCATCTGATGCGCGCCCTGTACTACACCTCGCGGACCGCGGCCGCCGCCGAGCTGCATGCGCACGGCTCCGTGTGGCGGGTCGTCCCGCGCGCGGAACTGTTCGATGCGGCGCTGGAGTTGGCGCGGGAGATAGCCCGCAAGGACGGCACGCTGCTGCGCTTCGCCAAGGCCGCGATCAACGGCATCGACCCGGTCGACGTGCACCGCAGCTACCGCTTCGAGCAGGGCTTCACCTTCGAGGCGAACCTCAGCGGCCTGGCCGACCGCATCCGTGAGGACTTCGGCACGCAAGGGGAGGGCGGGTCATGAGCGACAGGACCGGCGGTGGGGCGGACGGCGCCACCGGCAGCGGGAGCCACAAGAGGATGACGCCCGACGAGATCGTGGGGCGCCTGGCGAGCGGGATGACGCTCGGCATCGGCGGCTGGGGATCGCGCCGCAAGCCGATGGCGCTGGTGCGCGCACTGCTGCGCTCCGACGTCACGGACCTGACCGTCGTCTCGTACGGCGGCCCGGACGTCGGGCTGCTCGCCGCGGCCGGCCGGATCCGCAAGCTCGTCACCGCCTTCACGACGCTCGACTCGATCCCCCTGGAGCCGCACTTCCGCGCGGCGCGCGAACGCGGCGCCTTCGAACTCGTCGAGCTGGACGAGGCGATGTTCATGCAGGGCCTCACCGCGGGCGCCCAGCGGCTGCCGTTCCTGCCGATCCGCGCGGGGCTCGGCTCCGACGTCCTGCGGGTCAACCCCAACCTGCGGACGGTCACTTCACCGTACGAGGACGGGGAGGAGCTCGTCGCCGTGCCCGCGCTGCGCATGGACGCGGCCCTGGTGCACATGAACCGCGCCGACCACCTCGGCAACGGCCAGTACCTGGGCCCCGACCCCTACTTCGACGACCTGTTCTGCGAGGCCGCCGACACCGCGTACGTCTCGTGCGAGCGCGTCGTCGACCCGGGCGAGCTCACGGCGCACGCCGCGCCCCAGACCATGCTGATCTCCCGGCACTCGGTGACGGGCGTGACCGAGACGCCCCAGGGGGCCCACTTCACGTCCTGCGTGCCCGACTACGGCCGCGACGAGCCCTTCCAGAAGGAGTACGCCACCGCGGCGGCCGACCCGCGGGCCTGGGCCGCGTTCCGCGGCCGCTTCCTCGCCGGCAGCGAACGGGACTACCACCTGGCTGTCCAGGCCTGGCACAAGGAGCAGCGATGACCTCGACCGCCGAGCGGGCCGTCACCCGTGCCGAGTACTGCGTGATCGCCTGCGCGGAGGCCTGGCGGGGCGACGGCGAGGTGCTCGCCTCGCCCATGGGCACGGTCCCGTCGGTCGCGGCCCGCCTCGCCAAGCTGACGTTCTCCCCCGACCTGCTGCTCACCGACGGCGAGGCCCTGCTCATCGGCGACGTCCCCGCGGTCGGATCCGCGTCGGCGGTGACCGAGGGATGGCTCCCGTACCGCAGGCACCTGACGATGGTCATGGGTGGCAAGCGGCACGTGATGATGGGCGCGAGCCAGATCGACCGGTTCGGGAACCAGAACATCTCCTGCATCGGCGACTGGTCGCGGCCCAGCCGTCAGCTTCTCGGAGTGCGCGGGGGGCCGGTCAACACGCTCAACAACCCGGTCAGCTACTGGATCCCGAGACATTCGCCGCGGGTCTTCGTCGAGAAGGTCGACATGATCAGCGGGGTGGGGTACGACAGCGCGGCGGCGGCCGGGCCCTCCGCGACCCGCTTCCACGAGCTGCGCCGGGTCGTCTCCGACCTGGGCGTCTTCGATTTCCGGACGCCCGATCACGCCATGCGCCTGGTGTCCCTGCACCCGGGCGTCACCCTCGGCCGGCTGCGCGAGGCCACCGGGTTCGCGCCGGTCGTGGAGGACGACGACGTCCCGTACACCCGTGAGCCCACCGCCGAGGAGCTGCGGCTGATCCGGGACGTGGTGGACCCGCGCAGCCTGCGCGAGCGCGAGGTGCGGCCGTGACGACGCGGGAGCCGCCGCCCGCGCCGCCCGCTCTGCGGACGCCGCTGACCAGGCTGGTCGGCGTCCGGCATCCGGTCGTGCAGACCGGGATGGGCTGGGTGGCGGGGCCCCGTCTGGTCACCGCGACGGCCGAGGCCGGGGCGCTCGGCATCCTCGCCTCCGCCACGATGACGGTCGGGCAGCTGCGCGCGGCCGTCCGCGAGGTCAAGTCCCGCACAACCGCGCCGTTCGGGGTCAATCTGCGGGCCGACGCGGGCGACGCGCGGGACCGTGTCCGGGTCATCGTCGAGGAAGGCGTGCGGGTCGCGTCCTTCGCGCTGGCCCCGTCCAGGGAGCTGATCGCGGAGCTGAAGGACGCGGGCGTGGTGGTCATTCCCTCGATCGGTGCGCGCCGGCACGCCGAGAAGGTCGCCGCGTGGGGCGCGGACGCGGTGATCGTGCAGGGCGGCGAGGGCGGCGGGCACACCGGCGAGGTCGCCACGACCGTGCTGCTGCCGCAGGTCGTCGACGCCGTGGACATCCCGGTCGTCGCGGCGGGCGGCTTCTACGACGGCCGCGGCCTGGTCGCCGCCCTGGCCTACGGCGCGGCGGGCGTGGCCATGGGCACCCGCTTCCTGCTCACCTCGGACTCGACCGTGCCGGACGCCGTCAAGGCCCGCTATCTGGCCGCCTCCGTCAAGGACGTCACGGTCACCACGCGCGTGGACGGCCTCCCGCACCGGATGCTGCGGACCGAACTGGTGGCGGCCCTGGAGAGATCGGGCCGCGTCTCGTCGCTGGCCCGTGCGGTGCGGCACGCCGCGGCGTTCCGGAAGGTCTCCGGCATGGGGTGGCGCCGGATGGCCCGCGACGGGCTCGCGATGCGGCACGGCAAGGAGCTGACGTGGAGCCAGGTCCTGCTCGCCGCGAACACGCCCATGATGCTCAAGTCCGCGATGGTGGACGGCCGTCCGGAGACCGGGGTGATGGCCTCGGGGCAGATCGCCGGACTGATCGAGGACCTGCCGTCGTGCGCGGAGCTGGTGGAGCGGGTGATGACCGAGGCGGAGGAGGTCATGGCCCGGTTGCGGCCGGACCGCTGACGTCCCCGGCCCCCGGCCCCTGCCCTCGGACCCCGCGGGTCAGCGCCGGGCCAGCGGCAAGTGGTCCAGTGCCCGCTCGGCGAGACCGTCCGCACCACACGTACGCGCCAGGGCCAGCCCGCGCTCCAGCTCGAGCGCGGAGTCCGCGGCGATGCCGTACTCGACGCGGGCGACGGCGTGTTCGTACGCGCAGGGCGAGGCCTCCAGATAGGTGACGGCTCTGCGGTACAGCGCGATGGCGCGCGGTCCCGTCTCCAGGGCCGCCGCGCACCGCAGGGCCTCACCGATCGCCGTGTCCGTCCCGAACCGCTCCGCCTGCATACGGGCGTCGGAGACCAGGTGCGCCGCCCGCCTGGGATCCTCGTGCGCCAGAGCCCTGGCGAGGTCGTATGCCCAGGGTGCGAGGACGGTGTTGTACTGGCCGCGCGCGGTCAACGCCTTCGCGGTGGCCTCCAGTTCGTTGAGGCCGTCCTTCGTACGTCCGAGTGCCAGCAGCAGTCGGCCGCGGACGGAGGGCGCGTCGGGGACGTAGATGGTGGATGCGGAGGGTGGCGCGAAGCCGTACCGCTCGGCGATGGCGCCCGCTTCCTCGACGTGCCCGCGCGCCAGGAGGGTGTCGATGAGCATGCTCGCCGCCTCCCAGTGCATCGGCAGGCCCTCGCCGACCCGGTCGGCGAGGCGCAGGCTCTCGCGCAGCGACCGCTCGGCGTCCGTCAGCCGCCCGCGCCTTCGGTACACATAGCCGAGGAAGGCGTGCGAGAGGGCGAGGTGCCCGCCGCTCCAGCCCGCGGTCTCATAGGCCCGCACGGCCTCCGTGAACAGGCTCTCCGCGCGGTCGAGCCGGTCCGAGAAGGCGTACGAACCGCCGAGCATCAGGCGGAGCTCGAAGCTCCACTCCGTGTCGGTCCAGCCGAGGCCGGGTGCGAGGCGGCCGTTGACGAGGGCGCGGTCGCAGAGCTCGACGACCAGTTCGGCACTCTCGCCGCGGGTCATGGCGTCGAACGCGCGCAGGATCAGCAGGGCGCGCTCGGCGTTGTCGCGGCCGGTGAGGGGGCCCGCGAGCTCGGCGAGCCGCCGCGAGCGGCCGGGCGAGTCCTCCTCGCCCGCGTGGATGCCTTCCCACATGTAGCGCACGGCTTGCAGGCGCAGCCGTGCGGGCCCCTCCTCCAGCCGGGCCGCCTCCTCGGCGATGGCCCGCAGGCCTTCCTCCAGCTGGTCGTTGTGGACGAGGGCCTGGGAGAGGCGGCAGACCGCGTCGACGCGCAGCTCCTGGGCGAGACCGGGGGTGGAGAGCGCCTCGCGCAGGTGGCGGATGGTGGTGACGGGCGAGGTGAGGAGGGTGGCGCAGCCCAGTTCGTAGAGCACGCGGGCGTGGATCTCGGGCAGCGGCGGCTCTTTCAGGGCGCGCTCCAGGCACCGGCGGGCCGCGTCGGGCGCGCCGACGGCGAGGTGTTCGGCGGCGGCCTCGCGCAACTGCTCCACCAGGTCGGGGTCGTCGTCCGGGTGGACCTCCAAGAGATGCCGGGAGGCGGCCGCGGCGCCGAGGCCGGAGTGGGTGATGACGGAGGCGGCCTGGCCGTGCATGGCGGTCTGGGTGGCCGCGGGGATGGAGTCGTAGACCGTGGTGGCGATCAGCGGATGGACGAATTCCAGGCCCTCGTCGCCGTCGACCAGGATGCGCGCCGTGCACAGCCGCTCCGCGCACCGCTCGGCGGATTCGAGTGTCATTCCGGCGAGCGAGGCGGCGAGTTCGGTGGAGATGGAGCTGCCGAGGATGGCGGCGGCCCAGGCGAAGCGGGTGGCGTCGGTGCCGAGGCCTTCGAGGCGGGCGACGAGGCCGCGGCCGCGGGCCGTGCGGTTGAGGGCGCGCAGTTCGTCGGCGGAGCTCTCGACCGGTTCGAGCTCGCTGTCCTGCACCTTGGCGAGGAGCTCGACGGATTCGTACGGATTGCCGCCGGTGACCGCCCAGACCTCGCGGCAGAACGGGGCGTCGGCGTGCTCGCCTAGCGTGGCGCGGGTCAGGCCCGCGGCGGCGTCCGGGGTGAGGGCGCGCAGGGTGGTGAACGAGCGGGCCTTGGCGGCGACGGCTGCCAGGTGGCGGGCGCTGTCGCCCTTGGCCTCGCCGGGCCTGCGGGCGACCACGACGAGTACGGGCAGTTCGTCCAGGCGCTGGGCGAAGGTGGCGAGCCAGTGCAGCGTTTCCTGGTCGGCCCAGTGCACGTCGTCGATGAGGAGGACGAGCGGCCAGTACAGCCTGGTGAGCCGGGAGACCGCTTCGACGAGGCCGTCACAGACGCCTTGCGGATCGGGCTGGCGCCCGCCGGGCTCGGCTATCCCGAGGGCGGGCCCCGCGATGTCGTAGCAGTCGCCGAAGTACTCGCGGGCCTGGTCGGGGGCGAGGTGGACGAGTGCGGGCTGCAGGAGTTGACGTACGACGTTGAAGGGGACGGAGGTGACCGCCTCTCCGCCGCGGGCGCTCCAGACCGTGGCACGGCCGTCGGCGATGCGGCGCACCTCGGCCAGCAGAGCCGTCTTGCCGATGCCCGCCTCACCGCTGAAGACGATGAGGCCGCCCATGGTGGTCGCGTCGGCGCACAGCTCCTCGACGGCCCGGGTCGCCGCGGCGAGTTCGACATCGCGCTCCCACAGCGGGGCCCAGGCTGCGGCCCCTCCGGGCCGTCCCTGCGTCATCGCGCTACCTCCCGGGGTCGCTCAATCGACGTACAGAAGTCGAGACTAGCCGGGTCGGAGCCGCGATGGAGCGCGGTCGGCGCAGGTACTCCCGCAAGGGGTGAGGAAGAGTCCGCTTCCGCATTCCGCATTCCGCTTCCGGGGCGGCCGGGCATATGACACAGGCTCTCAGAGCCGTTCGATGATCGTCACGTTGGCCTGGCCGCCGCCCTCGCACATCGTCTGGAGTCCGAACCGGCCGCCGGTGCGCTCCAGTTCGTGCAGGAGGGTCGTCATCAGCCGCACACCGGTGGCGCCGAGAGGGTGACCGAGGGCGATCGCGCCGCCGTTGACGTTGACCTTCGCGGGGTCGGCGCCGGTCTCCTTCAGCCAGGCGAGGACGACCGGCGCGAACGCTTCGTTGATCTCGACGAGGTCGATGTCCCCGATGCTCATGCCGGTCTTCTTGAGGGCGTACGCGGTGGCGGGGATCGGCGCGGAGAGCATCCGGATGGGGTCCTCGCCGCGCACGGAGAGGTGGTGGATGCGGGCGCGGGGCGTCAACCCGTGCTCCCGCACGGCCCGTTCGCTCGCGATGAGCATTGCCGCCGCGCCGTCGGAGACCTGCGAGGAGCAGGCGGCGGTGATCGTGCCGTCGTCGAGGACGGGCCGCAGGCCCGCCATCTTCTCCAGGGTGGTGTCGCGCCGCGGGCCCTCGTCGGTGGTGACTTCCCCATGGGCGACGAGTTCGCGGTCGAAGCGGCCCTCGTCGATGGCGCGAACCGCCCGCCGGTGCGAGCGCAGGGCGTACTCCTCCATGTCGCGGCGGGATATCCCCCACTTCCCGGCGATCAGCTGGGCGCCGTGGAACTGGTTGACGGGCCGGTCGCCGTAGCGCGAGCGCCAGCCCTCGCTGCCCGCGTAGGGGCCCTCGGTCAGACCGAGGGGCTCGGCGGCCTGCCGGGAGGCGAAGGCGATGGGGATCATCGACATGTTCTGGGTGCCGCCCGCGACGACGAGGTCCTGGGTGCCGGACAGCACGCCCTGCGCCGCGAAGTGCACGGCCTGCTGCGACGACCCGCACTGCCGGTCGATGGTGACGCCGGGGACCTCTTCGGGGAACCCGGCCGCCAGCCAGCTGGTGCGGGCGATGTCGCCGGCCTGCGGCCCGACGGTGTCCAGGCAGCCGAGGACGACGTCCTCGACGGCGGCGGGGTCGACGCCGGCGCGCTCGACGAGCGCCTTGAGGACATGGGCGCCCAGGTCGGCGGGGTGGACCTCGCTGAGGCCCCCCTTGCGCCTGCCGACGGGGGTGCGGACCGCTTCGACGATGTAGGCCTCGGCCATGACGGTGTACTCCTCAATCTCCTCGGTCGGGCGGCGCCGCGGGAGGAGGCGCCGCTCACTTGCGTAGCGAGATGCCGTCCAGGACCATCGACAGGTACTGACGGGCGATCTCCTCGGGGCTGTGGCCTCCGCCGGGGCGGTACCAGGACGCGGCGACCCAGACGGTGTCGCGCACGAAGCGGTAGGCGAGCCGGATGTCCAGGTCGTCGCGGAAGACGCCTTCCGCGACGCCGCGCTCCAGCGTCGTCAGCCAGGCCTTCTCGAAGCGCTGCTGCGAGTCCGACAGGTACTGGAAGCGCTGCTGTGCGACCAGGTGCCTGGACTCCTTCTGGTAGATCGCGACGGCGGCGCGGTGCCGGTCGATCTCCCGGAAGGACTCGGTGACGAGCGCTTCGAGCGTTTCGCGGGAGCCGAGCCGGGCCTGGAGCACGGTGTCGTACCCGTCCCACAGCTCGGTGAGGAAGGTGCGGAGGATCTCTTCGAGCATCGACTCCTTGGAATCGAAGTGGTAGTAGAGGCTGCCGGCGAGCATGCCCGCGGCGTCGGCGATCTTGCGGACGGTGGTCGCGTTGTACCCCTGCTCGGCGAAGACGTCGGCGGCGATGGCGAGGAGTTCACGGCGCCGCTCGGGCGAGGGGCTCACCGGGGCCTTCTTCTTGCTGGTCTGCTGTTTCGGATTCGGCACACGGTCATTCTCCGCCCAAGCGCTTCGCCGGATTCACCGTCGGGTCCCGCGAGCCGGCACGGGCCGGGCCCTAGGCGTGCTGGCTGCTGACCGAGACCGTCTCCCCCGTCATGTACGAGGAGTAGCCGCTGGCCAGGAAGACGATGACGTTGGCTATCTCCCACGGCTCGGCATGCCGCCCGAACGCCTCGCGTGCGGTGAGCTCTTCGAGGAGCTCCGGCGAGGTGACCCTGGCGAGGTGGGGGTGCATGGCGAGGCTGGGCGAGACCGCGTTGACCCGGATGGCGTGCGGGGCGGCCTCGACGGCGGCACAGCGGGTGAGGGCCATGACCCCGGCCTTGGCCGCCGCGTAGTGCGCCTGGCCCGCCTGGGCACGCCAGCCGAGCACCGACGCGTTGTTCACGAGTACGCCGCCCCGCCCGGCGGCCCGCATGCGGCGCAGGGCGGCGCGGGTGGAGCGGAAGGTGCCGTTCAGCGTGACGTCGATGACCTTGTCCCACTGCTCGTCGGTCATCTCGGCGAGTTCGGCGGTCCCCCCGAGCCCGGCGTTGTTCACCACGATGTCGAGGGGTCCGTGGTGCCGCTCCGCGAGGTCGAACAGCGCCTCGATCTGCGCCGCGTCGGTGACGTCGCACGGCATGCCGTCGACCCGGTCGGCGCCGAACTCCGCCGCGAGCGCCGCCACCGACTCCTTGGTGCGCCGCGCGTGTGCGTCGCCGATGACGATCCGCGCGCCCTCTTCGAGAAAGCGGCGCGCGGTGGCGCCGCCGATGCCCGCCCCGGCGGCCGCCGTGATCACGGCCGTGCGGCCCGCGAGCAGGTGGTGCGCGGGCACGTAGGCGGGTGCGTCCATGGTCTTTCCCCAGTTCCGGATTCGGGCTCTCGACTCACTGACCGCCTTCAGGGTAATCTACCAAACACTTGTTAGGGAAGAGTGCGAAGCGTTCCCGGCCGCGATCGCGGAACCGCATCCCGGATTCGAAGAGGTGGGCCACTGATGGACCTCGACTTCACCGCCGAGGAAGGCGAGTTCAGGCAGCGGGCGCGCGCCTGGCTGGCCGCGCACGTACCGGCCGCGCCGCTCCCCTCCCTGGAGACCGGGGAGGGCTTCGCCGCCCACCGCGAGTGGGAGCGCACACTCGCGGCCGACCGCTGGTCGGTGGTGTCCTGGCCGCACGAGTACGGCGGACAGGGCGTCGACATCGTCAAGTGGCTGGTGTTCGAGGAGGAGTACTACGCGGCGGGCGCGCCGGGCCGGGTCTCGCAGAACGGCATCAGTCTCCTCGCGCCGACCCTGTTCGACTTCGGCACCGAGGAGCAGCGCGCGCGGGTGCTGCCGCCCATGGCGAGGGGCGAGGTGATCTGGGCGCAGGCCTGGTCGGAGCCGGAGTCGGGCTCCGACCTCGCGTCGCTGCGCTCCACCGCCCGGCGCACGGACGGCGGTTGGCTGGTCAGCGGGCAGAAGACGTGGTCGTCGCGGGCCGCGTTCGCCGACCGCGCGTTCGGCCTGTTCCGCAGCGAGCCGCACGGGAACGGCGCGGACCGTGCGGCCAAGCCGCACCGGGGCCTGACATATCTGATGTTCCCGCTCGACGCGGACGGGGTGACGGTCCGTCCCGTCGGGCGCCTGGACGGCAAGCCCGCCTTCGCCGAGCTCTTCCTCGACGACGTGTTCGTGCCGGACGAGGACGTGATCGGCGAGCCGGGCCAGGGCTGGCGGATCGCCATGTCCACCACGGGCAACGAACGCGGCCTGACGCTCCGCTCCCCCGGCCGCTTCCTCGCCGCGGCGGACCGGCTGGCCGGACTGTGGCAGGCGCACGCGGACCCGGCCGACACGGCGCTGCGCGACCGGGTCGCCGACGCCGTCATCGGGGCCCGCGCCTATGAGTTGTTCACCTGGGCCAACGCGTCGCGATTCCTGGCCGGGCAGACGATCGGCGCCGAGTCGAGTCTCAACAAGGTGTTCTGGTCGGAGTACGACATCGCCGTGCACGAGACGGCGCTCGACCTGCTCGGCCCGGACGGCGAACTGACCGACGCGCCGCCGGTGGACGGCCCCGGCTGGGCCGAGGGGTACCTCTTCTCGCTGGCCGGCCCCATCTACGCCGGTACCAACGAGATCCAGCGCGACATCATCGCCGAGCGGCTGCTCGGCCTGCCGAAGGGACGCCGCTGATGAGGTTCCTCCTCGACGACGAGCAGCGGGAGTTCGCGCACTCCCTGGACGCGATGCTGACGGCGGCGGACACCGTGACGGCCACGCGCGCGTGGGGAGCGGGCGATCACGCGCCGGGGCGGGCGGTGTGGGTACGGCTCGCGGACGCGGGGGTCTTCGCGCTGCCGGTTCCCGAGGAGTACGAGGGTGTGGGGCCGCGGCCGGTGGCGACGGCCGTTGCGTTCGTCGAGTTGGGGCGGCACGCCGTGCCGGGGCCGGCCGTCGAGACGGTGGCGGCGGCCGCGCTCCTCGCACACCTCGCCGACGAGGGTGAGCCGGAACCGGCCAAACGCCTGCTGCCCTTCCTTGCCTCCGGCGCGGTGAGCGCGACGCTGACGCTGCCCGACGGGGGCCCGCACGCCCTGGACGCGGACGCGGCGGACCTGATCCTGGCCGTGACCGACGACGCCCTGCGGCTCGCCCCCGGGCACGCGCGCGTGCGCCGGTCCCTGGACCCGGCGCGGCGCCTCGCCGCGCCGCTGCCCGGCGGGGAGTTGCTCGCCTCGGGGCCCGCCCTGAAGACGGCCGCGCGGCACGCGGCACGCTGGGCGGCGCTCGCCACGGCAGCGCAGTCACTCGGCGTGGGCCTGGCGCTGCTCGACAGGACCGTGGCGTACGTGAAGCAGCGCACGCAGTTCGGGGCGCCGATCGGGTCGTTCCAGGCGGTCAAGCACCGGCTCGCGGATGTTCTGGTGGGCCTGGAGTTCGCCCGGCCGCTGCTGTTCGGCGCCGCGACGACCATGGCCCCCCGCGATGTCGCGGCCGCCAAGGTGACGACGGGCGAGGCCGCGTACGCGGCGGCCCGCGCGGCGCTCCAACTGCACGGAGCGATCGGGTACACGGCGGAGTTCGATCTGTCGCTGTGGCTCACCAAGGCGCGGGCGCTGCGGAGCGCCTGGGGGGACCCGGGGGTGTGGCGCGGGCGGGCCCTCGCGGCGTACGGGCAGCGGTCCGTCTTCCCGGAACACGAGCCGTCCGCGGCCCGCGAGGTGCGATGATCAAACGCATTCGGTGAGCCGACCGGGAAGGAGGCCCCACGTGCGCGTGATCGGGCTCATGTCAGGGACCTCGTACGACGCCATCGACGCGGCAGCCGCCGATCTGTCCCTGGACGGCGACCGTCTGACGCTCACTCCTCTCGGCCTGATCAGCCGCGGCTACGACGAGGGGCTGCGCGCCGACCTGGCCGCGGCGCTGCCGCCCGCGGCCACCACCCTCGCCGAGGTCTGCCGTCTGGACACCCGGATCGGCCGGGCCTTCGCCGCCGCCGCGGTCGAGGCCGACCGCGAGCTGTGCGACGGACGGGCCGAGCTGGTCGCCTCGCACGGGCAGACCGTCTACCACTGGGTGGCGGACGGGCAGGTGCACGGCACGCTGCAGATCGGGCAGCCCGCCTGGATCGCCGAGGCGACCGGCCTGCCGGTGGTCGCCGACTTCCGGCCCCGTGACATCGCGGCGGGTGGCCAGGGCGCGCCCCTGGTCAGCCTGGTGGACCGGATGTGGCTGCGCGGCAGGCCCGGCTCCCCGGCCGCCCTCAACCTCGGCGGCATCGCCAACATCACCGCCGCCGACGGCACCGCCTTCGACACCGGCCCCGCCAACGCCCTGATCGACGCCGCGGTGCACGAGGCGACGGGCGGGCGCCTCGCCTACGACCTGGACGGCGAGCTCGCCGCACGCGGCACGGTCGACGAGGAACTCCTCTCCCGGCTCCTTGCCGAGCCCTACTACGCACGTCCCGCGCCCAAGACGACGGGCAAGGAGCTCTTCCATCTGCCCTACCTGCGCGAGGCGTTGAAGGGGTACGAGGCCCTGCCGCCGGAGGACGTCGTCGCCACGCTCACCCGCCTCACCGCCCGCACGGTCGCCGACGCCGCCCGCACCGTCGGAGCCTGCGAGGTCGTCGCCTCCGGGGGCGGGACGCGCAACCCGGCCCTGATGGCCGCCCTGCGCGCGGAGTTGGGCAGGGGGATTTCGGTGCGCACCTCCGACGAGCTCGGTCTGCCCTCCGCGGCGAAGGAGGCGTACGCCTTCGCCGTCCTCGGCTTCCTGACCCTGCACGGGCTGCCGGGCACGGTCTCGGCCAGTACCGGAGCGCGGCACGCGAGCGTGCTGGGCTCGATCACACCGGGGCGCCCGGGAACGCCGTGGCCGAAGACGGTGGCAAGGAGCGAGGGACCGGTGCGGCTCGTCGTCAACGGGCGGGGGGACAAGGGCCGGTAGGGCGAGAACACGAGCCGATGGAGCAGGGGGCAGGGCCGACACGGCGGCTCCACACAAGAAGTGGCCCCTCTCATCCGCCTTTCACGCGGTGCTCCTACGCTGGCGGTCATGACCCAGATGACTCCCCCAGGCTGGTACCCCGACCCCGGCCAGATCGCCGGCGGTCCTCCCACCGAGCGCTGGTGGGACGGGAACGTGTGGACGGACCAGGTGCGGGCGGCCGCGGGCACCACGGCGTACCCGACGCAGCCGGCCTTCCCGGCGTACCCCGGGCAGCCTCCCGCCCCACGGCGGCGGCTGCGCATGGCGATAGCCACCGGCGTGGTGATCGTCGTCCTCGCGGGGATAGTCGGGGGCGTGTACGCCCTGACCTCCGACGACGACGGGGACGGCGGCGGCACCGCGGTCAAGGAGCCGTCGGCCGGCGCGCCGCGGGGGCCGGGGGCGTCCGAGTCGCCCCGCGCGCCGAAATCGCCGGGTGCGCCCGACGACCGGGCGCCGCAGGAGGACCCGGGTTTCGTGAGCGACCTGGTGAACGGCATCAGGATCCCCGTGCCGGACGGCTGGCGGGGTGGGAGCACCAAGGACGGCGCAGGGGTGCAGACCAACCCGATCCCGTGCCCCGGGAACACCGCGGAGCAGTGCACGCGCGGCAGCGCGTTCTCGCAGTCGGCCGAGCAGCTGAAGATCGACGCCACGACGCCCGAGGCGGCGGCCAAGGCGGACATCGGGAAGAACGCCGAGACCGGGTACGGCGGCAAGACCTACGGCAGGATCACCTCGCACAAGGTGCTGGCGTCCGAGGCGGTCACCGTGGCGGGCCGGAAGGGCTACCGCGTCCGGTGGAAAGCCGTCACGCAGAAGAGCGACGACGGGTACGTCGAGTCGCTCGCCTTCCCGTCGCCCGCCGACAAGTCGAAGATCGTCATCGTCCGCGTGGGCATCGACGTCAACGACAAGGCGCCGTCGCAGTCCGCCATGGACAAGATCGCCGCGGGGATCAAGGCCGGTCCGGTCGGCGGCGGCGGGGCCGGCAAGAACGTATAGCCGCGCGGCTACCCGCCCAGCGGGCCGGGCGGGGTTCCTCGCCGCTCAGGAGGAACCCCGTCCGGCCCGGGGGGTGCGCGCCGCCCCCGTCCCCACGGTGCGGCGCGGGCGGGCCCGGGTCGTCATCCAGCAGACCCGGGCCCACGATCAGGTGAGGCCCAGTGCGGGGAGCACACAGGCCTCGACGAAGCGGGTCAGATACTCCCCGTCGGCGTACACGCCCTCCAGGATGGGCCGGGCCCGCAGCACGCCGAACATCTGCACCGAGAGGAACTCCACCGCCGGGTGGCCCTCGGGGATCTCGCCGCGCTCGACGCCGCGCCGGATGATCTCGGCGACGGCCTGGAGTTCCGGCTCGACCAGCGTCTCGCGCAGCGCCCGCTGCAGTTCCTCGTCCTGGAGGACCGCGTGGCTGAGCGCCTGGACCAGCATCATGTCCCGGCCCGACTGCTCGCCCGCGGCGCGGGCCGCCTCCCGCAGGTCCCCGGCGAGGCTCCCGGTGTCGATGCCGGCGAAACGCACACAGCGGTTGGCGCGCAGCGCGGCGGCCACGAACTGGGGCTTGGTCTTCCACTGGCGGTAGAGCGTGGACTTGCTGCAACGGGTGCGGGCGGCCACGCCCTCCATGGTCAGCGAGTCGTAGCCGCACTCTCGGAGCTGGTCGAGGACGGCCTCGTAGAACTCCTGCTCACGCTCCGGCGTGATCTTCGAGCGGCTCGACGTCGACGTCATGGCTCTTCTCCTCGGTACGGCGGCCGATCGGCTCGATCGGCACCTTTCGAAACGCGAGTGTACCGGTACGCCTCCGTATCGGTACACTGGCGTATCGATGAGTGGGGCGATCCTCCGCTCAAGCACCGCACCACCCAGTCGTCACGTAAAGGGGCCGGGGGATGGAATCCCGAACCGAGCCTGCCGAACGGGAGCCGGACATAGAGGTCCGGGAGCCGGGCGCAACCGCCGTCCGGAAGCCGGACACATCTGCCCGACCGCCCCTCGTCCGCGAGCTCCTCCTCGTCGTAGGACTTTTCCTCGTCTACAAATTCGGCAGGCAGCTCGCCAACGGTCACACCGGCGAGGCCTTCCACAACGCGCACCGCGTGTGGGACGCCGAGCGCACCCTGCGCCTGCCGGGCGAAGGCGTCGTACAGCACGCCCTGCTCAGCAGCGAGTCGCTGATCCACGTCGCGAACACCTACTACGCGACCGTGCACTTCCCGGCGACGCTGCTCTTCCTGGTCTGGCTGTACCTGCGCCGCCCGCGGCACTACGTCTGGACGCGGCGGGTGCTCGCCGCGCTGACCGCCGCCGCGCTCGTCCTGCACCTCGGCTTCCCGCTCGCGCCGCCCCGGATGCTCGACGTGGCGCACCTCATGGACACCGCGCAGGTCTACGGGCCTTCGGTGTACGCCGCCAAACCCGCGACCGACACCATGGCGAACCAGTTCGCGGCCATGCCGTCCCTGCACTTCGGCTGGGCGCTGATGCTCGCCGTCGGCATGATCGTCGCCACCTCGACGCGGTGGCGCTGGCTGTGGCTGCTGCATCCGCTGCTGACCCTGCTCGTGGTGGTCGGCACCGCCAACCACTACTGGCTCGACGCCCTCGCGGCGACCGCTCTGCTCGGCATCGCGCTCGCGGTGATCCGGCTGCCGAAGGCGGGCCGCTCGCGGGTCGTGCGCCGCTCGGCACCGGCCCGGACGCGGACACCGGCACCAGCACCAGCACCCGAGCCCACGCCCGCACTCACAGCCACAGCCACAGCCACAGCCACATTGACACCCACACCGGCACCGGCGCCCGCACCGGAACTGATCACCTCGGGAGCCCGCCGATGAGCGCCACGCTTCTCGCCGTCGTACTCTCCCTCGTCTCGGCGGCCGCGTACGCCGCCGCGGCGGTCGCCCAGGAGCGGCTGGCCTCCCGTGTCGCCGAGGGCGAGAGCGGCGCCCTGCGGATGCTCGGCAGCGGCACCTGGTGGTCCTCGGTCGGGCTCAACGCGTCCGCGGCGCTGCTGCACGTGGCGGCCCTGAAGTACGGGCCGCTCACGCTGGTCCAGCCGCTCGGCGCGCTCACCCTGGTCGCGGCCGTGCCACTCGGCGCCCGGCTCGCGGGCCGCCGGGTCACGCGCCTGGAGTGGCGCGGCACGGGTCTCACCCTCATCGGCCTCGGCGCACTGCTCCTGACCGCGTCGGGGCCCGCGCCCGAGGACAGCCTGACGGTGCCCGAGGCGCTGACCGTCGCGGCGGCGACCATGGCGGTCATCGGGTTCCTCTCCCGGCCGGGCACCCGCCCCGGGCTGCGGCACGCGACCGCGTCCGGCTTCGCGTCGGGTGTCGCGTCGGCGCTCACCCAAACCCTGACGGTCGCCGTCACCGACCGCTCGGGACCGCTGCTCAGCCCGCAGGTGATCGTCGTGGCGCTCCTGGTGGCGGCGCTCGCCGCGGGCGGCCTGCTGCTCTCGCAGACCGCCTACCGCGGCGGCCTCGGCGCACCGCTCGCCGTGGTGACCCTGTCCAACCCGCTGGCGGCCTCGGTCATCGGCGTGGCGCTGCTCGGCGAGCGGCTCCAGGGCGGGGCCGGCGGCGTCGCCCTCGCGGTGGCGGGCGCCGGAGTGGCGGCGTACGGAGTGATCGTGCTCACCCGTTCGCCCCGGTCCGTCACCGGCGGTGCCGCGGTGGAGTCCCTGCTGTCCATCCCCGACCAGCCCGGGTCGCCCGAGGGGGCGCGACCGGCCCCGTCCGGCCTGCAGAGCGTGTGAGACGGACGGACAGACAGACGGAAACAGACAGACGGACAGACGGAAACGGCGCCGGTCGCCCCTGACGAAGGGGGCGGCCGGCGCCGTTGTCATACGAGAAGGCGGGCGAGAAGCCGGACGGCAGGGGGCACGGTCACCCGAAGCCGCGGGAGTCCTGCTTCAGCGCCGTGTCGACGGTGAGCGCGGTCGCCACGACCAGGCTCAGGAGCGGCTCGGGCAGCTGGTAGTGGATCTGCAGGACGTAGTTGTCCGCGGTGGTGAACATGGTCTTGGCGAGGCCTTCCCAGGTCTTCGTGATCCGGGCGACCTCGTTGTCGGCGTGGTCGACGATCGAGAAGTTCCAGGCGCGCCAGTTCTCCGCCTTGATCGCGCCGACCTGCCGGCCGTCCACCATCATCCCGAAGTTGATCTTGCCGATCATGTTCTGCTGGACGATCTCGCCGACCGGCTGCCCGTCCGGGCGCTCGACGATCACCCGGGACTTCATGAACTTCTTGGGGCGCGTCAGCGTGAGCTGCGGCTGGCCGTACGCGTCGCGGATCTCCAGCTTGTGCGTCATGAACTGGTCGATGCTGGAGACGAAGCGCGCGACCTTCTTCAGCGTGCTCTGGCCCACCTGGACGACCGAGCCGAGCGTGTTGCCCGCCTGGTCCATCACGCTGTACTCGTTCGTCAGCTCGATGAGCTTGGCCTTCTGGTTCACGACGAGGACCGGCTCGGTGAACAGCGAGCCGCCGCCCTGCGCGGACGGCGCGACGCCGGCCTGCTGCTGCACCTGGCGCTGCACCTTGGCCGGGTCGGCCGCCGGGGCCGCCTGCGGGTGCGGGTTCGCCTGCGGCTGGCCGAACTGCCCCTGCTGGGCCGGGGCCTGTGCCTGGCCGAACTGGCCCTGCGGCTGCGCGAACTGGCCCTGCTGCTGCGCGGGCTGGGCCTGCGGCTGCCCGAACTGGCCCTGCTGCTGGGCGGCGGCCGGGGCCTGCGCGTGCTGCTGCTGTTGCCCGGGCTGCTGCTGCGCCTGCTGCGGGACCTGCTGGGCCTGCTGCTGGGCCGAGGTGGTGTGCTCCGTCCATTGGGAGCCGTCCCACCAGCGCAGGAGCTGGGCTGCGCCGTGCGGGTCCGGGTACCAGCCTGCAGGAGTGTTCGAATGCGTGGTCACCCGGGTGACCCTACCCCCCGGGTACGGGCCGCCCGCCAGCCCCATGCTGAGTTGTGATGTCCGCCTCAGCCAGGGCGGGCGGCGCCCTCAAGGGGCGCACCCGAGCCGCTCAGAACACCACCTCGACCCGCAACGGCTCCGCCCCTTCCGCCTCCCGCAGCTCCACCGCCCCGATCCTGCCCGCCGCCCGCACGTCGTCCGCAACCGACGCGAAGCGGGCCAGGGCGGCGCGCGGGGCCGTCACCGACGCCCTCGCGACCTCCGTGCGCATCGAGAGGCCGGCCTGTGATTTCGCCTTGCGGACCGCGGCGACGGCCTCCGAGGCGACGGCGAGGACCTCCGCGTCGCCCGCACCGGCCCGCAGCCCGGCGGCGTCCGGCCACGCCGCGCGATGGACCGATCCCCCGCGCCACCACGACCAGACTTCCTCCGTGACGAACGGCAGGACCGGCGCGAGAAGGCGCAGCAGGACGTCGAGAGCCGTGCGCAGCGCCGCTCGCGCCGACCCCGCCGCGGCCGTGTCGCCGTGGTCGCCGTACGCGCGGGCCTTGACCAGTTCGACGTAGTCGTCGCAGAACCGCCAGAAGAGCTGCTCCGTACGTTCCAGGGCGCGCGCGTAGTCGAAGGCCTCGAAGGCCCGTGTCGCCTCCTCGACGGTCGACGCCAGCTCGGCCAGCAGGGCGCGGTCGAGCGGTTCCGTGACAGCGGCTTCGGGCTCCGGCGCGCCCTTGGACCCCGGCGTGCCCTTGGGCCCCCGTGTGCCCTCGGTTTCCGGCACGCCGAGGCCGAGGACGAACTTTCCGACGTTCAGGACCTTCGTGGCCAGGCGGCGGCCGACCTTCATCTGGCCGACGTCGAACGCCGTGTCCGTGCCGGGACGCCCGCTCGCCGCCCAGTAGCGGACGGCGTCCGCGCCGTGCTGTTCGAGGAGGTGATCCGGGGTGACCGCGTTGCCCTTGGTCTTCGCCATCTTCTTGCGGTCGGGGTCGAGGATCCAGCCCGAGATCGCCGCGTGCCGCCAGGGCAGCGCGTCGTGCTCGGCGTGGGCCCGCACGACCGTGGAGAACAGCCAGGTGCGGATGATCTCGTGGGCCTGGGGGCGCAGGTCCATCGGGAAGACCCGCGCGAACAGGTCCGGGTCCGCGAGCCACCCGCCCGCGATCTGCGGGGTGAGCGAGGACGTCGCCCAGGTGTCCATGACGTCCGGGTCGCCGATGAAGCCGTGCGGCTCGCCGCGCCGGTCCGCCTCGTAACCGGGCGGGGTCTCCGCGCTCGGGTCGACGGGCAGCGCGGAGCGGTCGGGGACGATCGGGTGCTCGTGGTCGGGTCTCCCCGCGCCGTCCAGCGGGTACCAGACGGGGATCGGGACGCCGAAGAACCGCTGCCGGCTGATCAGCCAGTCGCCGTTGAGGCCGCCGACCCAGTTCTCGTAGCGATTTCGCATGTGCGGCGGATGCCACGCCAGCCCGGCGCCACGGGCGAGGAGCCGCTCGCGCAGCGCGGCGTCCCTGCCGCCGTTGCGGACGTACCACTGGCGGGTCGTGACGATCTCCAGGGGCTTGTCGCCCTTCTCGAAGTACTTGACCGCGTGCGTGACGGCGCGCGGCTCGCCCACCAGGGCGCCGCTCCCGCGCAGCATGCCGACGACGCGTTCGCGCGCGGTGTGCGCGGTGGCGCCGGCGAGTTCGGCGTACGCGGCGACGGCGGCCGGTGCCTCGACGCCGGGCGGCGGCTCGGCGAGGAAGCGGCCGTCCCAGCCGATCACCGGCCGGGTGGCGAGGCGCAGTTCGCGCCACCATGTGACATCGGTCGTGTCGCCGAACGTGCAGACCATGACGGCGCCCGTGCCCTTGCCGGGCGCCGCCAGACGGTGGGCGAGGACGGGGACCTCGACGTCGAAGAGCGGTGTGCGGACCGTCGTGCCGAACAGGTGCCTGTAGCGCTCGTCGTCGGGGTGGCCGACGAGGGCGACGCAGGCGGGGAGCAGTTCGGGCCGGGTCGTCTCGATCAGGACGGCGTGGCCGTCCGCTCCGTGGAACGCGAGCCGGTGGCGGGCGGTGGGCCGCTCCCGGTCCTCCAGCTCGGCCTGGGCGACCGCCGTGCGGAACGTGACGTCCCACAGGGTGGGCGCCTCGGCGACGTACGCCTCACCGCGCGCGAGGTTGTTCAGGAAGGCGAGCTGCGCGGTGGCGCGGGCCTCGGCGCCGATGGTCCGGTAGGTCCTCGACCAGTCGACGGAGAGTCCGAGCCGCCGCCACAGCGCTTCGAAGGCCTTCTCGTCCTCGACAGTGAGGCGCTCGCACAGTTCGATGAAGTTCCGCCGCGAGACGGCTAGTTGATGCTTGCCGGGCTTCTCGGGCGGGACGAGGTCCGGGTCGTACGGCAGGGCGGGGTCGCAGCGGACGCCGAAGTGGTGCTGGACGCGGCGCTCGGTCGGCAGGCCGTTGTCGTCCCATCCCATGGGATAGAAGACTTCCTTGCCTCGCATGCGCTGATAGCGGGCGACCGCGTCGGTGTGGGTGTACGAGAAGACGTGGCCGACGTGGAGCGAGCCGCTGACCGTGGGCGGCGGAGTGTCGATGGAGAAGACCTCGTCCCGCGTCCTCGACCTGTCGAAGACGAATACGTCCGCCTGCTCCCATCGCCGGGACCACTTCTCTTCGAGCCCGTCGAGGACGGGCTTGCCGGGGGCGCCTGCACGGCGATGGGTGGCTGCCATGCCCCTGGATGCTATCCAGCGGTACGGGCCGGGGCCTCTTCTTTTCCGGCGCCGCTCCCGCCCCCCAACACCGGGGGGCGGGAGCGTGCGGAGGCCCGGTCAGCCGGTGATGATCGCCGGGTCGCTGACGCCCGCCTCGCCGGTCTCCACGTGGCCCGCGAGGCGCCGCAGGAATCCGGCGTCCGCGTCGGACTTCACGGTCAGGTCGTACCAGCGCTTGGTCGACCGCAGGTCGACGGTGTGCTGCACGGAGGCGCCGGCCTTGACCTTGAAGGTCTGGCGCGCGCCGCCGTAGGCGTTGGTCACCGTGAGGTTCACGTCGGCGCTGCCCGTGTTCTTCAAGGTCAGCTTGATGTTGCCCGTCGTGCCGTCGTGCCGGGCGACGACCTCGGGACCCGCTTTCTTGCCGGGGCCCCTGAAGGTGCGCAGGAAGCCGTTGGGGCCGAACACCGAGAGGTCGTAGCTGTCGTGGGAGTACTTCGAGTTCCACGTGTCGGAGACCGTCTTGCCCGCCTCCGCGGTGTACGTCCAGGGGCCGTCGGTGCGGTTGGCCGAGCGGACGTGGAAGCAGACGCCGGCCTTGGAACCGCCGCTGAAGGTGAGCGTGAACCTGCCCGCGGTCGCGTCCGCCGCGCCGTCGACCAGCGGGGCGTACGGCAGCGGGCGGGCGGGCCGGGAGCCGCGCTCCTGCTTGGGCAGCGCCGGGTTCGCGGGCGCCTTGGGCACGTAGTCGGGGTGCCGCTTGTCGTCCGGCGGCTGGTAGGCGGCGGTGTCGGGCAGCCGCGCCGGGCCGGTGTCCTTGCCCGCGAAGTCGAAGGCGGAGGTGAGGTCGCCGCAGATCGCCCGGCGCCACGGCGAGATGTTGGGCTCCCTGACGCCGAAGCGCCGCTCCATGAACCGGATGATCGACGTGTGGTCGAAGACCTCGGAGTTGACGTAGCCGCCGGTGCTCCACGGCGAGACGACGAGCATGGGGACACGCTGGCCGAGGCCGTAGTGCCCTGCCGCGTAGGAGGTGTTGCCGGGGAAGTAGTCCAGGGTGGTGTCCACGGTGGACTTGCCCTGGTTGGCGTCCTTCGGGACGTACGGCGGCACGATGTGGTCGAAGTAGCCGTCGTTCTCGTCGTACGTGATGAACAGCGCCGTCTTCGCCCACACCGCGGGGTTGGAGGTGAGGGCGTCCAGGACCTGCGCGATGTACCAGGCCCCGTAGTTCACGGGCCAGTTGGGGTGCTCGGTGAAGGCCTCCGGACACGCGATGTAGGAGACCTGCGGCAGCCGGTCCGCCTTCACGTCGGCCGTGAGGATGTCGAAGTAGCCGTCGCCCGCCTTGGCGTTGGTGCCGGTTCGGGCCTTCTCGTACAGCGGGTCGCCCGCCTTGGCGTTGCGGTACTTGTTGAAGTACAGCAGCGAGTTGTCGCCGTAGTTGCCGCGGTACGCGTCGTCTATCCAGCCCCAGTGCCCGGCCTTGTCCAGGCCGTCACCGATGTCCTGGTACACCTTCCAGGAGACGCCCGCCTGCTCCAGGCGCTCCGCGTACGTCGTCCAGTCGTAGCCCGCCTCCTGGTTGCCGAGGACCGGGCCGCCGCCCTTGCCGTCGTTGCCGACGTGGCCGGTCAGCATGTAGTAGCGGTTGGGGTCGGTGGCCCCCATGAACGAGCAGTGGTAGTCGTCGCAGACGGTGAAGGCGTCGGCGAGGGCGTAGTGGAAGGGGATGTCGTCCCGTTCGAGGTACGCCATCGTCCGCTCGGACTTCGCGGGGATCCACTGGTCGTAGTTGCCGTTGTTGAACGCCTTGTGGCCACCCGCCCAGTCGTGGTCGAGGCCCGCGATGAACTGCATGCCGAGGTTCTCGGCGTCCGGGTGGAAGGGCAGGACCTCCTTGGCGCCGCTCGGCTGGTGCCAGACCGGCTTGCCGTTCGGCAGCGTCACCGGGCGCGGGTCGCCGAAGCCGCGTACGCCCTTCATGGTGCCGAAGTAGTGGTCGAAGGAACGGTTCTCCTGCATCAGCACGACGACGTGCTCGACGTCCTTGATGGTGCCGGTGGCGCGCCGGGCGGGCAGGGACGCGGCCTTCGCGATGCTCTGGTTGAGCATCGCGAACGCGGCGGTGCCGCCGGTCAGCTGCATGAAGCGGCGCCGATTGAGTTCAGGCATGGGTAATCCGACCTCGTGTGATGTGGGGGACGCGAGCGGGGTGAAGTGTGCCAAGGGGAGCAAGCGATACGGAAGAGCCGGTGACGGGCGTGTGAAGAGAAGTCCAACCTCTGGTCGACAGGACACAAGGCCTCACCATTTCGGGACCGCCACCCCATAGCGGACATAAGACAAGGCCCGCACTTGACCAGTGCTTTCACAGCACATTCACATCACGTCTACGCCCTCGCGCCGGGCCCGCTTCGCCACACCCACGGCGTCGCGGGGGTAGGTGCCATGGGCAACCATGCGGAAGGATGGCGGCCACGGCCCTTCCCGCCGTCCCGCTCCGGCCACCGAGGAGAGTCATGACTGTGCGCGTCCACGGCATCTGCGCCCCCGGGTTCGAGGGCGTACGGAAGGAGTTCGAGCGGAGTTTCGCCGAGCGGGACGAACTCGGGGCGTCCGTCGCCGCCACCGTCGGCGGACAAGTCGTCGTCGATCTGTGGGGCGGCGACGCGGACCGCACGGGCACCCGCCCCTGGGAGCGGGACACGCTGGTGAACGTCTACTCCACGACCAAGGGCATGACGGCGCTCTGCGCCCATCTGCTCGCCGACCGGGGCCAGTTGGACTTCGACGCGCCTGTCGCGCGGTACTGGCCGGAGTTCGCGCGGGCGGGCAAGGCCGACATCCCGGTGCGCTGGCTGCTCAGCCACCGCGCCGGGCTGATCGCGCCGAGCGAGCCCATGGCACCGGGCGCGGCGTACGACTGGGAGAAGGTGACCGAGGCGCTGGCGGCGACGCGGCCGTGGTGGCGTCCAGGGACGGCGCAGGGCTATCACGCGGTGACGTTCGGCTTCCTGGTCGGCGAGGTGGTGCGGCGTGTCAGCGGTCTCTCGCTCGGCGCGTTCCTGCGCGCGGAGGTGACCGGGCCGCTGGGCGCGGACGTCCATATCGGCACGCCGGAGAGCGAGCACGGGCGGTGCGCGGACCTGGCGCCGCCCGTCCCGGCCGCCGGCGCGTCGTCGTCGGCCGCGCGCGGCACCTTCGGCGACGCCCCCAAGCCGCCGGTCGGCGGGCTGACGGACCATCCGATGGCACCGGTCACGCTGGCCCTGCACTATCTGCCGCTCGGCGACGTGAACAGCGCGGCCTACCGCAGTGCGGAGATACCCGCCGCCAACGGCCACGCCACCGCCCGCGGACTCGCCGCCGTCTACGCGGAGTTGGCGTGCGGGCGGCTCCTCTCCCCCGGCGCGCTGGAGCGGTTGCGCACGCTGCAGAGCGAAGGGGACGAGCCGGACCTGGTACTGCGGGCGGGCACCCCGCTCGCCGAGTCCTGGCCGTGGGGCCTCGGCTACATGCTCAACCAGTACGGGCAGGCGGGCCCCAATCCCCGGGCGTTCGGCCACGGCGGCATGGGCGGCTCGTACGCCTTCGCCGACCCGGAGAACGGCGTCTCCTACGCGTACGCCATGAACCGCATGGGCGCCGGGACGTCGGGCGAGGACCTGCGCAGCATCCACCTGGTGGGGGCGCTGTACCGGTGCCTGAGCGATCGGGGCCGGGGCGGGGGACGATGATGAGGACATGACTTCACGCACTACAGGCACTACAGGCACTTCACGCCCTGCGCTCAGAAGGGCCGTCTTCGCCACGGGAGAGCCGACCGACCCCCGGTACGGCGCGGTCACCACGGGCGACGAACGGGCCATGATCGTCAGCTTGTTGCGGGCCCAGCGGGCGACTCTGGAGCTCAAGTGCGCGGGCCTGACGGGCGAGTTGGGCCGACGGTCCGCAGCGCCCTCGGCCCTGTCGCTGCTCGGCCTGGTCCGTCACCTCACCGACGTGGAGCGCCGCTGGTTCCGGCGCGTCCTCGCAGGTCAGGACCCGGCGCCCCGCTACGCCACGCCCGACAACGCCGATGAGGACTTCGACGGAGTGGCGGCGGAGCCCGACCGCGAGGCCGTCGCCGCGGCCTGGGAGGCGTGGCGTGCGGAGGTGGCGTTCGCCGAGAAGTTCGTCGAGGAGGCCGAAGGCCTCGACTTCGAGGCGCAGGACCCCCGGCTCGGCCCGGTGTCGCTGCGCTGGATCCTCCTGCACATGATCCAGGAGTACGCACGCCACAACGGCCACGCCGATCTGCTCAGGGAGCGGATCGACGGGTCGGTGGGGTACTGAGCCGTAGACGTCGGCGGGGCGTGGCGGCGGGGGTGCGAAGGCAGGCCCTCACAGGCGCGGGTGCCTGCCCGGTCCCCGGTCGTTGGGGGCGAGCTTGCTGGGTGAGAGGTCCGTGGGGTCCTCCCCCGGTTCGAGGAGGGTGTTGGCGGGGCCGATGATCAGCGGATCGGCCTTGCCCACCGCCTCGGTGTCCTTCGCCTCGTAGTCGACCTGCAACAGCAGATGGCGCATGGCCTCCAGCCGGCCGCGCCGCTTGTCGTTGGTCTTCACCACCGTCCACGGGGCGTGGGGCGTGTCCGTGGCCCGGAACATCTCCACCTTCGCGTAGGTGTAGGCGTCCCACAGGTCCAGGGAGGCGAGGTCGGTGGAGGACAGCTTCCACTGGCGGACCGGGTCGACCTGCCGGATCGCGAAGCGCGTCCGCTGTTCGGCGCGGGAGACGGAGAACCAGAACTTGATGAGGAGGATGCCGTCGTCGGTGATCATCTTCTCGAACAGCGGGGCCTGCTCCAGGAAGTGCAGATGCTCCTGCGGCGTGCAGAACCCCATGACCGGCTCGACACCGGCGCGGTTGTACCAGGACCGGTCGAAGAAGACGATCTCGCCGGCCGACGGCAGCTGGGCGACGTACCGCTGGAAGTACCACTGGCCCGCCTCGTGCTCGTTCGGCTTGTCCAGCGCCACCGTGCGCGCGCCGCGCGGATTGAGGCGCTCGGTGAACCGTTTGATCGTGCCGCCCTTGCCTGCCGCGTCCCGCCCCTCGCACACCACCACGATGCGGCGGCCCTCCTCGCGCACCGACTTCTGCAGCTTCAGCAGCTCGATCTGCAGGATCCGCTTGCTCCGCTCGTACGCCGTCCGGCTCAGCTTCTTCTCGTACGGGTAGTTCTCCCGCCACGTCTGCAGGGGCTTCCCCTGCTCGTCGAGGAGCACCGGGCGCTCGGGCCGGGTGTCGTCCACGGACAGCCCCTCGAGCAGATCCTCGTCATTCCCGTCGGTCGGCACCACCGCGTTGACCTCTCCCTCGTCGGCTCAGAGCCTGCTCACCCGAAAGCTTGCCCCCGTTGTCGCACCTCAGCACCCCAAGTCCGGCCCGACCTGTCCCGGCCGGGAATAGCCGGGCGATCTTCATGGTCGTCCCCTGCACGGAAGCCGCCGGCCGACGATGAGCGGGCGGGCGATCGGAATGAGGGAGCCAGATGCCCAAGGTCTACGCGTACACCGCGCACGGCGGCCCCGAGGTGGAGGCCTTCCTCGACCTCGCGAAACCGGAGCCAGGCCCCGGGCAGCTGCTCGTCGCCGTGCGCGCGGCCGGCGTCAACCCGGTCGACTGGAAGCTGCGCGCGGGCAAGCGCCGTCCCGGCCAGCCGCCCCTGACCGGGGCCGAGGTCCTGGGCAGTGAGGTGTCCGGGATCGTTCAGGCGGTGGGTCCCGGCGTCACGGGGTTCGCGGCCGGTGACCCGGTGTTCGGCAATCCGGTCACCGGCGGGTACGCGGAGTTCACGCTGATCCCCGCCGACATCGCCGCGCACAAGCCGGACGCCCTCTCCTTCACGGACGCGGCCGTGCTGCCGGTCGCGGCGGCGACGGCGTACGACGGGCTGCGGCAGCTCGGTCTGCCCGCAGGTTCGACGCTGCTGATCACCGGGGCCGGGGGTGGTGTCGGGGTGGCCGCCACGCAGATCGCCCTGCACTTCGGGCTGCGTGTGGTGGGCACGGCGAGCGCGGGCAAGAAGGAGTTCGTCGAGTCGCTGGGCGCGCTCCACGTGCCGCCGGGCCCCGCTCTCGCCGAGCGCGTGCGGGAGGCGGCGCCGGGCCACCGTGTCGACGCGGTCTTCGACCTGGTCGGCGGCGCGGACCTGGTGGAGGTCGCCCAGCTCCTGACCGACCGGAAGAAGCTGATCACTGCGGCGGCCAAGGAGACCGTGGCCGAACTGGGCGGCGCCCCCGTCGCGCGGGCCCGCACCTCGGCCGTACTCGACGAGGTCGCGCTCCTCGCCGTGGCGGGCGTGCTGCGCCCGCACGTGACGGCGACGTACCCCCTGGACCGCGCGGACGAGGCGCTGCGCGCGGTGGAGGGTGGCCACGCACGGGGCAAGGTCGTGATCGAGGTCCCGGCCTGAAAGGAGGCTCGGGGCCCGGCCCGTCGGGCGGAAAATGACACGACGGCCCGCCGGGGCCGTTGATACCTTCCGGATCATGAAGTCCGTCAGTGAGAACGAGATCCGCGCGTCCTTCGTGAACTGCTCCAAGGGCGAGGCCCGCAGACTCGCCCTGCCTGCCGGTTTCGCCGACACGCCCTGGTCCGACCTGGACTTCCTCGGCTGGCGCGACCCCAAGGCGCCCGACCGCGGCTACGTCGTGACCTGGCGGGACGGCGAGCTCGTGGGCATCGCCCTGCGCGCCTCGACCGGGGCGCGCAGGAGCCTGTTCAAGTCCAGCATCTGCTCGGTCTGCGTGACGCCCCAGGCCGGTTCCGGCATCACGCTGCTCGTGGCCCCGAAGGCGGGCGCGGCGGGCCGCCAGGGCAACTCGGTCGGGCTGTACGTCTGCGCGGACCTGGCCTGCTCCCTCTACGTACGCGGGAAGAAGAAGACGGCGCTGGCCCGCCGCTTCGAGGAGAGCCTCACCCTGGAGGAGCAGAACGCCAGGACCGTGCAGAACCTCAACGGCTTCCTGGACCAGGTCCTGGCCGACTGAGCCGGACGCCGAGAGCCGGACGCCGAGAGCCGCGCACCGGCCAGGTCGTGCACCGGCCAGGACGCGCGCCGGCTACAGCGCGCGGGGGTCCACCAGCTGGAGTGCGAGCGTGGCCGACGGCTCGGCCAGGCCCGGGCCGCCCGCGGCGGCCCAGTCGAGTATCCCGTCGAGCGAGGCGTCGTCCGTGACGAAGCCGACCCAGGCCGCCCGGCCGCCCCGCCTGCGCCCTTCGTACGAGGGTTGGACCACGACGATGTTGGCCTGGCCGCACGGCCCGAGGCAGTCGCTCGTACGCACCGTGAACCGGCCGCGCGAGGCAGCCGCGGCGGAGCGCAGCCGCGCCAGCTGCCAGGCGTGGTCGATACCGGGATTCTTGCGCGCGTCACCGCAGCAGCAGCCCCGGCACACGACGAGTGTGCAGGGGCGGCGGGCGGCGGCACCGATGGAGACGACGGGACTCATGTCGTGATCATCTCAGGTACGCGAGTCCGGGGTGCACGCCCCGGTAGCCCTCCACCAGACGCCGCGCGACCGTCACCGAGTCCACCAGCGGGTGCAGCGCGAACGCCTTGACCGCCGTGGCGGCCGACCCGCTCCCGGCGGCTTCGAGCACCTCCCGTTCGACCGCCTTGACCGCGCACACCAGGCCGGTGGCGTGGCCGGGCAGCGGGGCCACCGACATGGGGTGGGGGCCGTTGGCGTCGACGGAGCAGGGCACCTCGATCACGGCGTCCGCGTCGAGGGCGGCGAGGGTCGTGCCGTTGCGGACGTTGAGGATCAGCGTCGCCCGCTCGTCCCGCGCGATGGCCCGCATCAGGGCGAGGGCGACCTTCTCGTACCCGCCGGACTCCAGGTCCTCCTCGGCCCGCTCCCCCACGCCCGCCGCTTCCCTGTTCTCCGCCATGTACGCCGCCTCGCGCTCGGCGAGGGTGGCGTGCCAGGTCTTGAGGGCGGGGGTGCCGGGGCGCCGCATGTCGGCGTAGAAGCGGCTCTGCTGGTGGTGGAGGAAGGCACCGCGGGTCCGCTCGGCCCGCTGATAGGCGCGGACGGTCTCGCGGTTGAAGTAGTAGTAGTGCAGGTATTCGTTGGGGATCGCGCCGAGCGACTGGAGCCAGTCGGCGCCAAAAAGCCTGCCCTGCTCGAAGGAGACGAGGAGCGAGGGGTCGGCGAGCAGGCGCGGCAGCTCGTCGCGGCCCCCGATGTGCAGCCCGCGCAGCCAGCCGAGGTGGTTGAGGCCCACGTAGTCGATGAAGGCTTCGTCGGGGTCGCCGCCGAGCACCTGCGCGACCCGGCGGCCGAGGCCCACGGGCGAGTCGCAGATGCCGATGACGCGGTCGCCGAGGTGGTGGGACATGGCCTCGGTGACCAGGCCCGCGGGGTTGGTGAAGTTGATGACCCAGGCGTCGGGGGCGAGCCGGGCGACGCGGCGCGCGATGCCGACGGCGACGGGCACGGTGCGCAGCCCGTACGCGATGCCGCCCGCGCCGACCGTCTCCTGCCCGAGGACGCCCTCGGCGAGAGCCACGCGCTCGTCGGCGGCCCGCCCCTCGAGGCCGCCGACGCGGATGGCGGAGAAGACGAAGTCGGCGCCGCGCAGCGCATCGTCGAGGTCGGTGGTGGCGGTGACGGAGGGCGCGTCCGCGATCCCGTCGGCCTGCTCGGCCAGGACGCGGGCGACGGCGTCGAGGCGGGCCGCGTCCAGGTCGTGCAGGACGACGTCGGTGACGCGGCCCTCCGCGCGGTCGCCGAGGAGGGCCCGGTACACGAGCGGCACACGGAATCCGCCCCCGCCGAGAATTACCAGCTTCACTTCTTCAACCGCCTTCTGTCGGACCGTTATCACCGGTGCTCACGTTACGTACGATGGCGCGGCAGCGTTCGGACCCCCCACGGAGGTAGCGCCCCGATGACCGTTTGGAAGGCATCAACCGCCCTGTTCGGCGCCGTCACGCTGGCGGTGACGACGGGCGGCGGCGCCTCGGCCGCGCCCGCGGGACCCGGCGGCTGGCAGGAGTCCGGCACCTCGTACGTCAACTCCCTCACCGGCAGCCAGGGGCTGGCGAGCCGCGCGGACGGCAGCCTGCTGCACCGCGGGCTCGGCTCGATCCCCCTCGACCTGCGGATCAAGGGCTGGGGGCACATAGGCGACCCGGACATCGCGGACGGCCACACCTTCGACGCGTACCAGGGCGGCGACACGGCCCGGTCGAAGATGTATGCCGTCACGACGCCGGCCGGGCAGCGCTACCTCTACGAGCACCAGCTCGACGCGGGCGAGAAGCTCAACAACTCCTTCGCGGCCGTCTCGCCGGACAAGCAGTGGCTGGTGTCCGGCGAGTGGGGCGACCAGAACCGCCTCCAGGTCTTCCCCACGCCGCTCCTCAACCCCTCGACCCCGCCGACCGGCGGCGCGCTCCCGCAGGCCGGGCGGATCTCGCTCGACAAGCCGGTCCGTGACATCCAGGGCTGCGACTTCGTCTCCGACACCCGCCTGCTCTGCGCCTCCAACGACGCGTCCAGGGAGCTGTGGCCCGAGGACCGCCCCGTCCTCCAGGTCGACCTGCCGGGCCCGCTGGCCGGAAAGCCGGTGACCGGACACGTCACGAGCCTCTTCGCCGCGCCGCGGCGCAGTGTCTGCTCGGGCACGTTCGAGACGGAGGGCATCGACTACGACACCGCGCGTCGCACCCTGCGCGTCGAGGTGGTGCCGCCCGCGCCGTGTCTGGTGACGACGGCGGTGCACGCGTACAGGCCGACGACCGGCTGACGCACGCCTGTCCCGGCCCGCCCTGTCCGCCTGCCGGACAGTACGTGTGGGGCGCCGCGACGTGGGGGAAAGTCGTGATCATGACACAGCACGACCAGCAGGTGATCGCCACCCTCCCCGCCCCCGAGCGGCGCCCGATACGGCAGTTGCTCGCCGCGTCGGTCGGCAACGCCGTGGAGTGGTACGACTGGTACGCGTACACCTTCCTCGCCACCTACATCGCCGACCAGGTCTTCCCCAAGGGGTCCGGCAACTCCCTCGTCCCGCTGCTCGCCACCTTCGCCGTCTTCGCGGTGGGCTTCTTCATGCGGCCCGTCGGCGGTCTGCTCATGGGCGCGGTCGCCGACCGGCGCGGCAGGCGCGCCGCGCTGACGGTCACGATCCTGCTCATGGGCGGCAGCAGCCTGCTGGTCGGCCTGACACCGACGTACGCGGCCGCGGGCGTGCTCGCCCCGGTCTTCCTGGTATGCGCCCGGCTGCTCCAGGGCCTGTCGGTGGGCGGCGAGTTCGCCGCGTCGACGACGTTCCTCGTCGAGTCGGCAGGACCCGGACGGCGAGGCCTGTTCTCCAGTTTCCAGTACGTCTCCACCAGCGCGGGCCAGCTCGCGGCGTCCGGCGTCGCGGCCCTCCTCGTCGCCACGCTCTCCGACGGGCAGATGGACGGCTGGGGCTGGCGGCTGCCCTTCCTGGCCGGCGCGGCGCTGAGCCTCGTCGGCTTCTGGATCAGGCAGGGCGCGCACGAGACGCACCGGGCGCCCGCCGAACCGGGCGACCGGCCCGGCCTCTTCGACGCGCTGCGCCACCATCCGCGCCAGTCCCTGCTGATCTGCGGCATCACGGCGGGCGGCACGCTCGCCTACTACACCTGGACGTCGTACCTGCCGACGTACGCCGAGCTGAACACCGACATCAGCAAGGGGCAGGCGCTCCTCGCGGGCACGGTCGCGCTCGCCTTCTTCGCCCTGCTCCAGCCGGTCGGCGGCCTGCTCTCGGACCGCTTCGGACGCAGGCCGCCGCTGCTCTTCTTCAGCATCGGGTTCGCCGCCCTGAGCGTGCCGCTGCTCAAGTCCCTCACGGGATCGTTCACTTCGCTGCTGCTCGTGCAGTGCGCGGGCATGGTGCTCCTGACCGGCTTCACGTCGATCTCGGCCGCCGTGAACGCGGAGGTGTTCCCCGCGAGGGTCCGGGCGGCCGGGATCGGCTTCCCGTACTCGCTCACCGTGGCCCTGTTCGGCGGCACGGCCCCGTACATGGGAACGCTCTTCAAGGAGATCGGGTCCCCCGGGCTCTTTCCCGTGTACGTGGCCGTGCTCTGCGTCGTCTCGTCCGCCGTCTACCTGCGGCTTCCCGAGACGGCGCACCAGCCCCTGAATTGAGACCTTCCGCCCTCGCATCGCATGCCGATATGCTCGGATCATGGCGCCTTTGGCCCCCGTATTCGTCAATGTCCGTGATTTCCACGCCATCCCCGGCCCCGAGGGCCGCTCGACCTGTTCGGACGCGTTCCAGAACGCCGTGGACGCCCTGGACAAGGACGCCGGCGGGGTCGTGTTCGTCCCCGCCGACCCCCAGCCCTATGAATTCCTGCGCTCGGTGCTTGTGGACCGCAACCGGGTCCGCATCGTCGGCGAGGGCAGGCGCACCAGCGCGCTGCGGGCCATCGGGGCCACGCCCCCGCTGACCTTCGGGCTGCGCCGCGTCACCCATGGGCAGCCGCTCAGCGACGGCCACTGGGCGGATCTGCGCGGCATGCTCGACACCTCGGTGACCGACCAGCGGTGGGGATGCCGCACCCGCGTCCCCTCCCCGGTCGCCGGCGGGCCGACGAGCGAGGCCACGGTGACCCTGCCCTGCTCGCCCTTCCAGTTCGGTCCGACGGACGGCGCCTACTGGTCGGCGGTGCGCCAGCTCACCGTCGACTTCGTCATCCGCAACGACGTCATGCCCTGGTCGGTGCAGCCGCTGTTCGGCATGAAGGACGCCTTCAACCAGCCGTCCCCGTTCTACGCGTACGTCAACGCGCACGAGAACCCACCGGCGGTCGTCTTCGTCTTCCGCACCGCCGACGGCCTGCACCGCGAGATCCGCATCCCCTTCGACCCGGCGCAGCCCGTGCTGCGCTGCTCCTTCCAACTCGACCTGGACGCCCGCACGGTGACGGCGTGGACGAACAGGCGCCAGGCCACCCAGCGCGTCCAGGTCCAGCCCGACCTCTCATTGATCAACGACGGCTGGGCCCCGCGGGAGCCCGGCCGGGAATTGGCGTTCACCCCCAACTGGTACGCCCCGTTCCGGCTGGCCGCGATCGGGCAGAACTCGTCGGGCCGGGCGGGCCTGCCCGGCAGCGAGGACAACCCCGTCGACCTCACCTTCGGCGCGCTGCGCTTCTCCGACGTCCTGCGCTACAAGGTCCTGGAGGAGGGGCAGGAGCAGCAGGACGCGCGCGGCAAGGTCGACGACCTGCGCTGCCTCACGGTGGAGAGCCGGGTCTTCGGCGCCCTGACGATGAGGGACCCGGTGCACAAGAGCGCCTCGGGCGTGCCCGATCTCCAGGTGCTGTGGGAGGGCGACGTGGGGGTGTTCGGACGTGGCTTCTTCGTACCGCACGACCTGCACGAGTACGTCGAGGGCAACGGCTGCGAGAAGCTCGACGTCCGGGGCTTCTCCTTCGCGCCCAAGGCGACCCACTACGGGCAGGCCATCGGCCTCGGGCTCGTCTACAACTTCGCCATGGACGACGTGGTCGTGGAGTTCGGCGCCCAGGGCCTGAGCTCGCACCACTTCGGGGTGAGCTACCCGGTGTCGCTGCGCTCCTGCACCTTCGAGCACCAGACCGACTGCGCGATCTACAGCTTCGGGCAGTACACCACGGCCACCGATCTGGCCCTCGCCTACTACGGCCGCTCCGCGTTCAAGGCGCTGAGGTCCCGGGTGGCCTACCGCGATGTCCCCTGTACCGACTCCGCCGTGTGCGAATCGGCGGTGAAGCTGTTCCAGAGCGAAGCGGTGCTCGACAACTGGATGATCGATTTCGAGGACTTCGACGGGGACCTGCCGCGCGACAGCTACATCTGGGTGAGCCTCGCGGACGACCTCGGCGGCCCGACGCAGTTGGTCGTACGCGACTGCGTCGGAAGCGCCGGAGGCGAACGCACGGTCGCGATCCGGCTCGTCGGCAACGAGCGCGGAGCGCTCGGGGACACGCGCAAGGGCGTCGGCTGGTGCAAGGTCGAGCGGTCGTTCAACCACCACGCCGATCTGCGGATGCCGGCCCTGATCGCGGTGGACGGCCCCCTCTGGCAGGGCCTGTACGAAGGCCTTCCGCCGACCGGCATGGCCCTGGCCGTCAACACGGCCACCCCCGGCGCCTCCGCCAGGATCGGCGTCGGCGCGGTGCCGCCCCCGGTGTCGGTGCCGCCGCTCGCGCCCTCGCCGTACGACCCGCTGCCGAGCCTGCCCGGTCTGATCGGCTACTACCGCGCCGACGCCCTGCGCGACAGCAAAGGCCTCCCGCTGCGCGACGGCAGCGCCGTCACCGAGCTCACCGACCTGAGCCCCGCGCACCACCACGGCGCCCCGGTGGGCAGCCCCGCCGTGTTCCAGACCGACGCCGTGAACGGCCTCGCGGCCCTGCGCTTCACCGGCGGCCACTACGCCTTCCCTGCCCTTCAGGGCTCCAGTGGCGCCGCGACCTGGTTCTTCGTGGCCAAGCGTCTGCCCACCTTCGACTCCGCTCCCGGCCGCTCGGGCTCGCTGCGCAGCAACGGGCAGGGGTGGCAGCTGGACCACCTGCTGATCTCACGCACCGCCGAGTCGGACAACCAGTGGGCGGTGTACGCCGTCCGCTGCGCGGCGGGCGCGGCCCGCAGGCTCCAGACGTACACCAACGGATACCCCTACGAGCTGCGCAGGGACGATCGGGTCCGCACGGTGGGCTGGTCCGGGCCGGTCTTCGGCTACCGCCCGGACCACGGCCATGCGTTCCAGGGCCTGGTGGCCACCGCGGTCCTCTGCGATGCGGCACTGACCGACGAGCAGATCGCCGACACCTGCCGCTATCTGCTCAACCGCTACCAGATCCCGCTGTGAGCGATCCGGTCAGCCGCTGCCGGCCGGGGCCGCCGTAAGCAGGCCGATCGAGCGGCCCGCCCAATCGGGTGCCGGTTCCGCAAGGGCATCGAGACGCTCGCGGATCCCGTCCGGGAACGGCGTCGTGCGGCCCGCGTTCTGGTCGACGTGGAGCGCGAGCAGTTCGGTGGTCGCCACGGGGGCGGCGTCCGGGGCGGGTGCGTCGCCCTCGGCCCCGACCACGTACATCTCGTGCGTGAAGCGCGCCTTCTTGGCGTCCGCGCCCAGCATGCGGGTGCGGACGGCGAGGTGGGCGCCCTCGGAGACGTCGTTCAGGTACCGCACGTGCGCCTCGACGGTGTAGAGGGAGCAGCCGGTGGACTCGCGGTAGCCCGCGTGCAGGCCGGTCCCAATCATCATGGCGTCAGTGGCGTAGCCGAAGACGAGGACGTAGAACGCCTCGCTCATATGGCCGTTGTAGTCGATCCACTCGGGCCGCACGGTGCGGTGCAGCAGGGGCAGGGACTCGCTCACTTCTTGCCTCCGTTCAGGCGGCCCGTGGCGCGCAGGACGTCGATGACGCCCTGGTCGCGCTCGGCGACGAGGTCCGCGATGGTGCGGCCGTCCGCCTCCTCGTCGCATCCGGCGACCACGGCGTCGTACAGCTTCTTGTCGAGTTCGGGTGCTTCGAGGCGCGTCCACGGCGACTTCAGGGACGGGCCGAAGTGGTCGAGCATGTGGGCCATGCCGCCCTCCCCGCCGGCCAGCGCGAAGGTGAGCATGGGTCCCATGAACGCCCAGCGCAGGCCGGGGCCCTCGGTGATGGAGTCGTCGATCTCCCGCACGGTGGCCTCGCCGTTGGCGACCATGTGCAGGGCCTCGCGCCACAGGGCTTCCTGGAGGCGGTTGGCTATGAAGCCGGGCACCTCGCTCTTCATCGTGATCACGGACTTGCCCGCGACCTCGTAGAAGCGGGACGCCCAGGCGACGGCCTCGGCATCGGTCAGCTCGCCGCCGACGACCTCGACGAGGGGGATGAGGTACGGCGGGTTGAAGGGATGCCCGACGACCAGGCGGCCCGGGGTGGCGGCCTCGGTCTGCATGTCGGTCATCGGGTAGCCGGAGGTGGAGGAGGCGATGACGACGCCGGCGGGCGCGGCGGCGTCCAGTTGGGCGAGCAGGTCGCGCTTGAGCTCCAGCTTCTCGGGGGCGCTCTCCTGCACGAACTGCGCGTCGCGGACGGTCTCTTCGAGGGTCGCGGTCACGGTGAGCCGCTCCTGTGAGGCGCCTTCGGCGAGGCCGAGCTGGGTGAGAGCGGGCCAGGCGGCCCCGACGAGCCGGCGCAGCCGCGTTCCGGCGTCGGGGGCGGGGTCCCATGCGGTGACGTCATAGCCGCGAGCCAGGAAGTGGGCGACCCAGCCGCCACCGATGACACCGGCACCGACACAGGCGACACGGCGCACTTCTTCGGGGGCGGTCGTTGTCGTGCTCGTGGTCGTTGTCATGAGGGTGGGGATCCTTTCGTGGGGGAGGGTGTGTCGGTGGGCGGGCGCTTCGGGGGGGGCGCTCTTCAGGGGCGCGGGGAACTGCGCGACCAGCCACAATGGGCCCGCAGCGCACACACCCTCGCAAGCCGGCGGACCGGCGAGACGGCAGGACGGCGCCCCGACACCCCGCTATCCCCGAGGCCGAAGGCCAAGCTTCTGCCGGGCCTCGTCCGGCGAAGCCACCCGCGAGCCAAGGCTCTCGGTGATCCGAACCGCCCGCTCGACCAACTGCGCGTTCGTCGCCTTGTTGCCCTTGCCCAGGTACAGATTGTCCTCAAGCCCGACGCGGACCTGTCCACCGAGCAGGATGGACTGGGCCACCCACGGCATCTGCATGCGACCGAGCGCGAAGCTGGCCCACTGCGCGCCCTCGGGAAGCATGTTGACCATGGATTGCAGGACCCCCGGGTCGGCGGGGGCACCCCACGGAACGCCCATGCAGAGCTGGAAGACGGTCGGCTCGTCGAGCAGCCCCTCGGCGAGTAGCTGCTTGGCGAACCAGAGCTGACCCGTGTCGAAGATCTCCAGCTCGGGGCGGACGCCCAGCTCCTGGATCCGCTTGGCACCCTGCCGGAGCATGTCGGGCGTGGAGACGTACAGGTTGCTGCCGTCGCCGAAGTTGAGCGATCCGCAGTCGAGGGTGCAGATGTCGGGGAGCAACTCCTCGACGTGCGGGAGCCGGTCGAGCCCGCTGACGAGGTCCGTGCCCGGCAGGTGCTTGAGCGGCTCGTCCGGGTCGATGACGAGGTCGCCGCCCATGCCCGCCGTCAGGTTGATGACGACGTCGGTGCCGGTCTCCTTGATGCGCTCGACGACCTCGCGGTAGAGGCGCGGGTCGCGGGACGGGTCGCCGCTCTCGGGGTCGCGGACGTGGATGTGCACGACGGCGGCGCCCGCCTCGGCTGCCTCGACGGCCGAGGCGGCTATCTGCTCGGGCGTCACGGGCACGTGCGGGCTCTTGCGGACGGTGTCGCCCGCACCGGTCAGGGCGCAGGTGATGATGACGTTGTCGTTCACGGGCATGCGGAACTCTCCCTCGGGGGTGGGGTAGAAGTGCAGGCGGCCTGGGAGTCAGTGCGCGGTCAGCGTCGCGTCGACGTAAGCGATGAGCGCCTCATGCATGGCGTCGGCACCGGTACCAGAACCGGGGCCGGTACCAGAACCAGGAGTGGTACCAGAACCACCACCGTCCGGCGCCGAGGCGAGCACCTGCGTGGCGAGCCCGTCGATCAGCGCCGTCAGCCGCAGCGCGGCAGCCTCGGGATCGGTGGAACGGAAGACGCCTTCGGCGGTACCGCGGCGGATGACGTCGGCGACGGTGGCGCGCCACTGCCGGTAGTAGTCGGCATGCAGGCGGCCCACGGCGGTGGAGCGCGCGGCCTCCGCCCACAGGTCGAGCCAGACGCTCCACTGCCAGCGCTGCTGCGGGGTGCGGGGGATCTGCAACTCGATGAGCTGGCGCAGTTCGTCGGCGGTGTCGGCGGCGTCCGCGATCCGGGCCACCCGGCGCGCGGTGTCCTCGTCCATGCACCAGCGCACGGCCGCTTCGAGGAGGTCGTCGCGGCCGGGGAAGTGGTAGTGGATGGCGGCGGTACTGGTGTCGCAGGCCGCCGCGATGTCCTGGACGCGGACGGCGTGGAAGCCGCGCTCCGCGATGAGGCGGACGGTCTCACGGACGATCTGCAACGGGCGGCCACCCTCCGGTGAGGGGGACGGCCCTCCGGCACGCTGCCGCCGGGCCGGGGACGCGGGAGCCTCCGTGCCGAGGAGCCAGCCCGCGTCGACGTGCCCGATGGCGGCGATCCGGGCCAGCTCGGCAGCGGTGAACCGGCGGGTGCCGCCCAGCGAGCGGGACAGCTTCGAGGGGTCCATCACGATCCGGCGGGCGAACTCCCGCTGGGTCACCCCGGCGTCCGTGATGACCTTCCGCACGCGCTCGGACACGTCGTCCCGCTGCTCTGACTGCATGGTGGGCCACCGTACCCATGCGTTGCGATATCCACAACACCAGGCCACATCAGCTCAAGCATCAGCAGCTCATTGCGATACTGACTGACACATCAGTCACCGATCTCTCATGCCGTTCGAGCAGCTCCCGAGCCGGAGATCGCAGGTGCGCCTTGAGGGTTGGTGGTGCGTGCCGCCCGGCTGCGGGAACCACCCGGCCACTTGAGGCACTCTTCTCCCTGTGTCGCACGCATCTTCGCTCCCCCCGCAGCGCCCGCCACTGCCCGCCCCCGGCCACATGGTCGTGTGCGGCAGCGACAACGCACTGGCCCACCGGCTCGCCGCCGAACTCCGCGGTGTCTACGGTGAGCAGGTCGTCCTCGTCGTCCCGCCCGCGGGCCGCGGCGAGGTCGACCGGCTGACGGGCCGGGCCAGGACGACGGCGCTCCTTGGGCGCATCACGGCGGCCGTCGCGCGCGGAACCGGCAACGGGGCCGGGAACGGCGAGGGCGGCAATCCGCCGGACCCGCCAAGGACGCTGGAGGCCGCCGAGCTCACCGACGCGGCCCTGGAAGGCGCGGGCATCCCGCAGGCCGCCGCGCTCGCGCTCGTACTCGACGACGACGAGACCAACATCCGCACCGCGCTCGCCGCACGCCGGCTCAACCCCCGGCTGCGCCTGGTCATCCGGCTGTACAACCGCAAGCTGGGCCAGCACCTGGAGGAGCTGCTCGATCAGGCGGCCGCCGTGGCCGGCCTGGCCACCACCGACGCCAGCGTCACCGTGCTGTCCGACGCGGACACCGCGGCGCCCGCCCTCGCGGCCACCGCGGTCGCCGGGACCAGCAAGGTCGTACACGCCTATGGACTGCTGCTGCGCGCGGTGGAGCGCACTCCCCCGGCACCCGGCGAGGTGGCACCGCAGGGCCTTGCGACCCTGGCGCTGCTCTCCGCCACCGCCAACGACCCTGCCGGGGCGGAGGGTTCGGAGGGCGCGGACAGCGGCGCGGGGCCCCGGCTGCTGCCGGACGACGCCGCCGTGGCGGCCGCTCCCGGGCGGGGCGCGCTCGTCCTGGAGGCCGTCTCGTACTCGGGCTCCACGCCACCGCCCGGTTTCCTCGCGGGGCGCGGCGTACCGCTGCGGCAGCTGTTCTCGCGGCGGTTGCGCTGGTCGGTGGCCGGATTCGCGGCGGCGGTGCTCGGCATGGCCATCGCGTCGATCGTCACCACCGACGACACCCCGCTGCACGCCACGTACCTGACGCTCCTCGACCTCTTCTCGATCAACGACCCGGCGACCGATGGGCCGATGAGCCGGCAGATCCTGCAGCTCCTCTCCGGCCTGGTCGGGCTGCTGCTCCTGCCGATCGTCTTCGCCGCCGTCCTCGAGGCGCTCGGCACCTTCCGCACCGCGTCCTCGCTGCGCCGCCCGCCGCGCGGCCTCTCGGGCCACGTCGTCCTGCTGGGTCTCGGCAAGATCGGCACCCGGGTCCTCGCCCGGCTGCGCGAGCTGGACATCCCCGTCGTGTGCGTGGAGGCGGACCCCGAAGCGCGCGGCATCTCGCTGGCGCGGCGCCTGCGGGTGCCCACCGTAATCGGCGACGTGACCGAGGAGGGCGTCCTGGAGGCGGCCAAGGTGCACCGCGCGCACGCGCTGCTCGCCCTGACCAGCGCGGACACCATAAACCTCGAAGCCGCCCTGTACGCACGGTCGGTGAAGCCCGATCTGCGGGTGGCGCTGCGCCTGTACGACGACGAGTTTGCGACCGCCGTGTACCGCACCCTGCGCGCCGCGCACCCGAACGCCCTCACCCGCAGCCGCAGCGTGTCCGCGCTGGCCGCGCCCGCGTTCGCCGGGGCGATGATGGGCCGGCAGATCCTGGGGGCGCTGCCCGTCGAGCGCTCGGTGCTGCTCTTCGCGGCGCTCGACGTCTCACGCCAGCCGCAGCTGACGGGCCGCAGGATCGCTCAGGTGTTCCGGCCGGGGGCGTGGCGCGTGGTCGCTCTGGAGCGCTCGTCGGACCACGGGCCCGGCCAGGCATCCGGTCAGGTGTCCGGCCGGACGTCGTCTCTGGAGTGGGAGCTCGACCCGGCGTACGAACTGCGTCCCGGGGACCGCGTCGTCATCGCCGCGACCCGCCAGGGCCTGGCCGAACTCCTCGCCCGCAGGCCACTTCCCGCGCAGCCACAGCCCTGACAAGCCCCCTTCTCACTCCGGTTCGGGCACGGGCAGGATCTGGCGCAGATGCGGGTCGGGGTGGAAGTCCCTGCGCCACTCGCGGGGATAGCCGACGGACGCCTCGATGTGCGGCACCCCGTCGTGCACGGTGGTGCGCGGGATGTGCAGGTGGCCGTAGACGACGGCCGCCGCTTCGTACTTCACGTGCCAGTCGGCGGTCCGCTCGGTGCCGCACCAGAGCGCGAATTCGGGGTAGCGCAGGACCCGGGTGGGTTCGCGCAGCAGCGGCCAGTGGTTGATCAGGACGGTCGGCATGCCCGCGGGCCGCTCGGCGAGCCGCTCCTCGGTCTGCTTGACGCGGGCGCGGGACCAGTCGTCGCGGGTCGCGTACGGGTCGGGGTGCAGGAAGTACTCGTCGGTGCAGACGACGCCCGCCTCATGGGCGACCTCCAGCGCCTGCTCCTTCGTGTGCGTCCCCGCGGGGCGGAAGGAGTAGTCGTAGAGCACGAACAGCGGGGCGACCACGACGGGGCCGCCCGCGCCGCGCCACACCGGGTAGGGGTCCTCGGGCGTGGCGATGCCCGACTCGCGGCAGAGTTCGACCAGGTGGCGGTAGCGCGCCTCGCCGCGCAGCTGGACCGGATCGTCCTTCGGCGTCCACAGCTCGTGGTTGCCCGGCGACCACACCACCTTGGCGAAGCGCCCGGCGAGCGTGCGCAGCGCCCACTCGATGTCGGCCATGCGCTCGGCGACGTCCCCGGCGACTATCAGCCAGTCCTCGTCCGTGCCGGGCCTGATGGTCTCGACGTACTTCCTGTTCTCCGCGTAGGCCACGTGGAGGTCGCTGATCGCCAGCAGCTTCGGAGTCTTCTCGGATGCCATCACGGTGCGAGGCTAACCGAGCCGCACCGTCAGTGGTGGTCGCCCTCACCTCGCTGGATCGCCAGATACTCCTCCGCAGTCGCCTTGGGGACCTGCGCCTTGGGGCCGTACATGGCGCGGGCGAGGCGGGCGCGGAGCCGGTCGGAGCGAGGGACCTTGCGCCTCACGCCGTTGGCGTCGACCAGGGGCCCGACCTCGTAGGGCCGCGGCTGTTCGTGGGCGGTGAGGCGGTAGAGCTCGGACTGCGGCAGCGGTTCGTGGACCTCGACGTACTCGCCGTGCGGAAGCCGTTTGACGGTGCCGGTCTCCCGCCCGTGCAGCACCTTCTCCTGGTCCCTGCGCTGCAGGCCGAGGCAGATCCGGTGCGTGACGAAGAAGGCGACGACGGGCCCGAGGAAGAAGCCGGCCCGCACGAACCAGGTGATCGCGTTGATGGAGAGGTGGAAATGGGTGGCCCACAGGTCGTTGCCGCCGCCGACCATCAGCACGCCGAAGAGCGCGAGCCAGGCGACACCGAGACCGGTGCGCACGGGTGCGTTGCGCGGCCGGTCCGCGATGTGGTGTTCCCTCTTGTCGCCCTTGACCCAGGACTCGATGAACGGATAGACGCCGATCGCGAGGAGGATCAGCGGGAAGAGGGTGAAGGGGATGAAGACGCCGAGTTCGAGCGTGTGCCCCCAGGCGTTGATCTCCCAGCTGGGCATCACCCGGATCAGCCCCTCGGAGAAGCCCAGGTACCAGTCGGGCTGGGCGCCGGTGGAGACCACGTCGGGCCGGTAGGGACCGATCGCGAAGACCGGGTTGATGGAGGCGACCGCGCCCATGATCGCGAGCACGCCGAAGACGAGGAAGAAGAAGCCGCCCGCCTTGGCGATGTAGACGGGCAGGAGCGGCGCCCCGACGACGTTCTTCTCGGTCTTGCCGGGCCCGGAGAACTGGGTGTGCTTGTGGTAGAAGACCAGGATCAGGTGGGCGGTGACGAGCCCCAGCATGATGCCCGGGAGCAGCAGCACATGGATCGGGTAGAGCCGCGGGATGATGTCCTGGCCCGGGAACTCCCCGCCGAACAGGAAGAAGGAGAGGTACGTCCCGATGACGGGGGTGGCGAGGATGGCGCCCTGCGCGAAGCGGATGCCGGTGCCGGACAGCATGTCGTCGGGGAGGGAGTAGCCGGTCAGGCCGGTGAGGATGCCAAGGAACAACAGGGTCCAGCCGAAGAGCCAGTTGAGCTCGCGCGGCTTGCGGAACGCGCCGGTGAAGAACACCCGCATCATGTGCACGAGCATCCCGGCGACGAAGACGAGCGCGGCCCAGTGGTGGATCTGCCGGATGAGCAGTCCGCCGCGGACCTCCATGCTGATGTCCACGGTGGATTCGTACGCCCGGGAGACCAGGACGCCCTTGAGCGGTACGTACGTCCCGTCGTAGGCCACCTCGGACATGCTCGGGTCGAAGAACAGGGTGAGGTAGGTGCCGGTCAGGATCAGGATGATGAAGCTGTAGAGGCAGATCTCCCCGAACATGAACGACCAGTGGTCGGGGAAGATCTTGCGCATCTGGGTCCTGGCCAGGGTGTTGATGCCGAGCCGCCCGTCCGCCCAGTCGGCGATCCGCTCCCCTTTGCCGTGCTGTACAGGTCGTGCATTCGTTCGGGTGCGCTCGATGCGTCCGCTCATGCGACTCCCTTTCAGGCGGTTCCAGGGTAGGTCGCATGGGTGACGGATCCAACAGCCGCGGATGTGACAACTTGCCACTGGCGTGAAGCTCACGCTCGCGGCGTCAACCGGTGCAGCCGCAGGGCGAGTTGGATCTCCAGGGTGCGGGCCGGGGTGTTCCAGTCGTCGCCGAGCAGCCGCGCCACCCGTTCCAGTCGCTGCACCACCGTGTTCACGTGCACGTGCAGCGCGGTCTTGGCCCTGGTGAGGCTGCGGTCCTGGCCGAAGTACGCCTCCAGGGTGCGCACCAGCTCCGTGCCGCGATCGGCGTCGTACTCCAGGACCGGGCCGAGCGTGGCCCTGATGTAGCCGCCCAGATCGGCCTGTTCGCCGATGAGCAGGCCGACGAAGCCGAGGTCCGCGAGGGTCGCGCCGTGCCCGGTGTGACCGAGGGCGCGCAGGGCGGAGAGGCAGCGCAGGGCCTCGGCGTGCGCGCCGGGCAGCCCGGCGGGTCCGGTGGCCGGGCCCGCCGCGCCCACGGTGACCGGGCCGCCCACGGCCTGCCCGAGCGCGGTGGCGAGCGCCCGCGCGTCGGCGTCCGGGGCGGTGGCGGGGGTCACGATCACCACGTTGTCGTGGTGCAGGCCGGCCAGGCCGCTGTGGACACGGGCGGTGCGGTGGGCGGCGGCGAGCAGCCGGGGCCGTGGCGCGCTCTCGCCGTGGGCGACGAACACCGCGTGCGGCCGGTCGAGCCGGACGCCCAGGCGGCGGGCGCGGCCCGTCAGGCCCGCCGGGTCGCCGGTGGTGGCGAGCAGGTCACCGAGAAGTTCGCCGCGCACCCGGTCCTCGGTCTCGGCCACCGACCTGCGCAGCAGCAGGAGCAGCGCGGTGACGACGCCGGCCCGCTCGAACAACCGCCGGTCGGCGTCGGCGAGTTCGGGGCGCCCGGTGAGGGCGATGCTGCCGAGGATCTCGGGGCCCGCGAGGACCGCGCAGACCCAGGTGCCGTCCTGCAGGACGGCGCGGCCACTGGTGCGCGAGGCGGCGACGGCGGGCGCGGGCGGCGGCAGCGGCCCGGTGCCGCCGGTGGTGCGGGCCAGTTCGACGCCGTCCGCGTCGTGGATGAGGACCCCGCCGTCGAGCAGCGCGGCGATGCCGTCGGCCACCTCGTCGGCGCCGCCGCCGCGCAGGACGAGATCGGTGAGCTGGTCGTGGGCCTGCTCCGCGCGGCGCATGGCGCTGCTGTGCGCGCGGATGGTCTCGTTGGCGGCGTTGAGCTCGACGAGCGCGGCGCGGGTCTCCTCGAGCAGGCGGGCACCGTCGATGGCGATGGCGGCGTGGTCGGCGAGTGAGGAGAGCAGCACGATCTCCTCGGTGGTGAACGTGCGGGCCGCGCGGTCGGCCGCGTAGAGCACGCCGATGACGCGTGGGCCCAGGCGCAGCGGTACGCCGAGGATGGCCCGCAGCCCTTCCTGCCGGACGGCGCTGTCTATGGCGTCGGTGTGGTGGAATCGGGGGTCCTGCTGGTAGTCGCCACTGACGTAGGGGCGGGCGGTCTGGGCGACGAGGCCGCCGAGGCCCTCGCCCATGCCGAGCCGCAGTTGCTGGAAGGCGGCGGCCACGCTGCCGTCGGTCACCCGCATGTAGGTGTCGCCCGCCGCCTCGTCGTTCAGGGAGAGGTACGTGACGTCGGTGCCCAGGAGCAGTTTGGCGCGGCGCACGATGGCGCGGAGCACGGCGTCCGGGTCGCGCAGCGCGGCCAGGTCGCTCGCGGTGTCGAACAGCGCGGTGAGTTCGGCCTCGCGGCGGCGGTGCGTGCCCAGGGTGCGGTGGACGCGCAGCGCCACGTCGGTGGCCTCGTCGAGGGCGGCCAGGTCGTCGGTAGTGGCGCCGGCCTCGCGGGCCCGTGCCGCGGGGTGGGCGAACTCCTCGGCGGGCGCGCCCCGGGCGAGCAGGTCGAGCAGCGTGCGCAGGGCCGCCCGGGGTTCGGCGGGGTCCGCGCCCGTGGTGGAGGGAAGCATGGGGCGATGGTCTCCCGGCGGGGTGGGCGCGGTCGATGGCCTGCGCGGGATCCGCCGTATCACCGCCCGGGGCGCGTTGCCCCTGCGCATGGCGGTGCCCGCCTCCGGGGGAGGGAGGCGGGCACCGCGACCGGGGGCTCGGCGGGGTCAGGCGTCCGTCGAGCTGTTGGCGTACGGCGGCTCGGCCGTGGGGGCGGGGGTGGTGGCCGGCGCGGGCTCGGGGGTCTTTTCGCTGAGGCCGAACCGTGCGTGGAACGTCCGCAGGAACCCGGGCGCGTACCAGGCGGAACGGCCGAGCAGGCGCATCGCGGCGGGCAGCAGGATGCCGCGTACGGCGAGGGCGTCGATGAGGATGGCGAGGCCGCTGCCCAGGCCGAAGAGTTGCAGGAAGCTGATCTCGGCCGTGCCGAAGGCGAAGAAGCTCACCGCGAGCAGGACGGCCGCCGCGCTGACGATGCGTCCGGTGTGCCCGAGGCCGTTCGCCACGGCGGACTCGTTGTCCTCGCCCCGCTCGTGGAGTTCCTTGATGCGGCTGGTGACGAACACCTCGTAGTCCATCGAGAGGCCGAAGGCGACGCAGAACATCAGGACGGTCATCGAGGTCTCCATCGGCTGCGCGGTGAAGCCGAGCAGGGAGGAGAGGTGGCCGTCCTGGAAGATCCAGGTCATGACGCCGAGGGTCGCGCCCAGGCTGATCATGTTGAGGACCAGTGCGCGCAGCGGCTGCACGACGCTGCCGGTGAACAGGAAGAGCAGCAGGAAGGTGGTGACGGCGATCAGGCCGACGGCGAGCGGAAGCCGGCCGCCGATGGAGTCGCCCGAGTCGACCAGTTCGGCGTCGGCGCCGCCCACCAGCGGATGCGTGCCGGCGGGCGGTTCGGCCGCCCTGACCTTGTCGACCAGGTCCTTGGCCTCGTCCGACTTGGGCGTCAGGGTGCTCACCACGTTGAGCTGCTGCGCGGTGGGGCGGCCGAGTGCCGTGCCCGCGGGTCCCGCCGCCTTGGCCCGTCCTTCGGCATAGACCCCCGTACCTGCCTCGACGCGGGCCACGCCTTCGAGTTCGGAGAGCGCCGCCGCGTACTTCGCCAGCGGCGCCTTGGCCACGCGCCCGTCGATGACGACGTGGAGCGCCGCCGCGTCGTTGCCGTTGAAGTTCTCCCGCAGCGCCGTCGAGACCTGGCGGCTTTCGGCGCCCTCGGGCAGCACGCGTTCGTCGGCCGTGCCGAAGGTGATGCCGAGGAGCGGGCTCGCCGCGAGGAGCAGGACCGCGAGCACGGGCACGGCGGTGAGTACGGGCCGCCGCATGACGGTGCGGGCGAGGCGGCCCCAGGCGGACGACCCCGATCCGGCGCGCTCCGGCTTCGCCCACGGCATCCGCCCGCTGTTGACGCGGTGCCCCAGGATGTTGAGCAGGGCCGGCATCACGAAGAGGGTGCCGAGCGCCGCGATGACGACGACGCCGACTCCGGAGTAGCCGAACGAGCGCAGGAAGTACTGCGGGAACACCATGAGCGCGGCCGCCACCGTCGCGGCGGAGAACGCGACCGTACGGCCCGCGGTGCTCATCATCGTCCGGACGGCGTCGTCCACGCGCGCCCCCGCCGCCAGCTGCTCGCGGAAGCGGCTGATCATCAGCAGGCCGTAGTCGACGCCGAGTCCGAGGCCGAGGGCGGTGGTCAGGTTGATCGCGAAGATCGATACGTCGGTGACGCTGCCGACCAGGAAGAGCTGCGCGAGCACACCGGCGATGGCGATGAGCGCGATGGCCAGCGGCAGCAGCGCGGCGACGACGCTGCCGAAGACGACCAGGAGCAGCAGGAGGATCAGGGGTATGGCGATGGTCTCGGCGAGGACCAGGTCCTCACCGGTCTGCGGGCCCATCTCGTAGCTCACGCCGGTGGCGCCGCCGGCCTTGACCGTCAGCGCGTTCTCGTACGCGCCGGCGTATTCGTCGATGACGCTCCTGGCGTTGTCGTTGCGCTGCGCGCCGTCGCCCTTCACCCGGGCGAGGACCACGGCCTCGCGGCCGTCCTCGGAGCGGAGGTCGGGGTTTTCCGTGTCCCAGAACGAGACGACGTTCTCGAGGTTCCGCTCGTCCTTGAGGTTGGCCACCAGGGCCCGGCCGGTCCGCTCGGCGGCCGGGGTGTCGATGCGGCCGTCGGGGGCGCGGACCAACAGCACCAGGTTGTTCTCGCCGCCGAACTCCTCGTCGATGACCTCCCTGGCGCGGGAGGACTGCGACGCCGGGTCGTCGAAACCGCCGTCCTGCAACTTCCCGAACGCACCGGCGCCCAGGGCGCCCATGAGGGCCACCACCACGGCGGCCACGACGAGTACCGGCCGCGACCGGCGGATCGCCAGTTCGGCTATGCGTTCAAACACGCGCGATCTCCTTTGATGTCCACACGAAAACGGCGCGAAGCGGCCGGAGCGGGTGGGGGCGCACTCTTTGTCGCCGCGAGCGACGCTAGTGAGGCTGAAGAAGATTTGGCAGTGTTAGATTTTCTTCACACCCTGCACGCTCGGGACACGCCCCGCACCCTCGGATCACGCCCCGCGTCCTCGGAGGTTCTCGCCATGACCCGGCCCACGCTGCGTGAGCGGCGCCGCGCCGCCGCCACCCTGGAGATCGTGGACGCCGCCGAGCGCCACATCGCCGAACACGGCCCCGCCGCCCTGTCGTTGCGCGCCGTCGCCCGCGACCTCGGCATGACCGTGCAGGCGCTCTACCACTACTTCCCGAACCGGGACGCCCTCGTCACGGCGCTGGTCACGCACGCGTACAGCGACGTGGCCGACGCCGTGCAGGCCGCCGTCGACCAGGCCGCGCCCGATCCTGACCTGCCGCGCCCGGTCGTCGCGGCCGAGGGCTACCGCCGCTGGGGCATCGCCCACCCGGAGCGCTTCCAACTCCTCTACGGCACACCGCTGCGCGGCTACGAAGCGCCCGCCGAGGGCCCGACCACGCAGGCGACGCGCCGGATGAGCCTGATCTTCGAGCGCGAGATGTTCCACGGGTTCACCGCGGCCCAACTCGCCGCGGCCGACGCCCCCGAGCTCTCACCGTCACTCCGGGCGCAGCTGTCCCAGCTGCCGCCGACCGGCATGGGCACGCTGCCGCCGCCCGCGACCGCTCTGCTCCTGAGCGCGTGGGGGCACATGCACGGCCTGGTGGTCCTTGAGGTGTTCGGGCACACGTCGTTCCTCGACGGCCACCAGGCGGAGATCTTCCGCATGTCGATGAGGAACATGGTCAGCGACATCCACCGCCGCATTCCGGCCGCTGCCCCACCTGGCAAGTGACCGGCGCGAGTTGACTACGGGCGGGACCGGTCCACGATCCCCTCGACGATCCGCATCAGCCGCTCGCCCGTCCGGTCGATGCTGCCGTTCTGCGTACTGACCTGGGCGCCTTCGAGTACGAAGGTGATCTCGGCCGCGACCTGCTCCGGATCGGTCAGCCCGGCGGCGGCACACATGCCCACCAGCCTGCGGGTCTGGTGGGCCTTGTGGTCCTCGATCACCTGCCGTGCGGGGTGGGCGCGGTCGGGCAGCTCGGCGATGGAGTTGATGAACGGGCAGCCCCGGTGCGAGACCGCGGGCAGCCCCTCGGCGATGAAGCGGGCGAGGCCCAGGATCTGCTCCCGGGGCCGGTCGGGGTACTCGGCCTCGACCCGGTCGAAGGCCGCCCGATAGTCGGCGGCGACGATCCGCAGCCACTCCGCGACCAGCGCGTCCTTGGTCTCGAAGTGCCGGTAGATCGCCATCTTGGTGGTCTTCGCCCGCTCGGCGATCGCCTGGACGCCGACCCGCCGGATCCCCTCGCTCTCGAAGAGCTCCTCGGCCGCGTCGAGGATGCGCTCACGCGGCGGCAGCTGCGCCACTCTGCTCGGCCTGCTGACGGTCGATGCCATGACCACTCCGTGCGTTGGCGTTCGTTGCCGGTCCTGCGACCCGCTGCTACGGTACCAGCCCGTGCCACGCGATACCGCGCGGTATCGTGCGACACCGCAAGGTATCTTCTTCTCTGCCGGGAGTGAGTGACAGTGCGCATCACCGAGTACGTGAGCCACGACGCGGTCGGGCTCGCCGAGCTGGTCGCCAAGGGTGAGGTGACCCCCGCCGAACTGGAGGCGGTCGCACGGGAGGCCGCGCGGGCGGTCGATCCGCGGATCAACGCCGTCGTGGAGACCTGGCCGGCCGACGACGAGCCCCGCCCCGGCAGTTCGCCGCTGGCCGGGGTCCCTTTCCTGATCAAGGACATCGCGGTGGCCATGGCGGGGCGGCGCATGGAGCTGGGCAGCCGGCTCGCGGCGGGCCACGTCTGCGCCACCGACTCCTTCCTGATGCGGCGGTTGCGCCGCGCCGGCCTCGTGACGTTCGGCCGCACCTCGACGCCGGAGATGGCCTACAGCAACACGACGGAACCCGTGCTGTACGGCCCGACCCGCAACCCCTGGGACCTGCGGCGCAGCGCGGGCGGCTCCAGCGGGGGCGCGGGCGCGGCCGTCGCCGCCGGGGTGGTGCCGATCGCCCACGCCACCGACGCCGCGGGCTCGATCCGCGTCCCCGCCTCCTACAACGGCCTCTTCGGCCTGAAGCCCACCCGGGGCCGGGTCTCCGCGGGCCCCGATTTCGACGAGATCTTCAACGGCCTCGCCGTGCACGGCAGCGTCAGCCGCACGGTGCGGGACAGCGCGGTGCTGCTCGACCTGATACGCGGCCCGGAGCCGGGCGATCCCTACTTCGCCCCGGAGCCGCCCCGGCCGTACGCGCAGGAGGTCACCCGCGCGCCGGGCGCCCTGCGGGTCGGCGTCCTCGGGCAGGCATGGGGCGGCCACCGCACCACCGCGCCCGTGGCCGACGCGCTCTCCCGCACCGCGGGTCTGCTCGAATCCCTCGGCCACCACGTGGTGGAGGCCGAGGCCGGTCTCGGGGTCGACTGGGAGGAGTTCGTGCTTGCCAGCGCCCGCCAGTGGACGGCGAACCTCACGGCGTCGGTCGACGCACTGGCGGCCGCCTTCGACCGGCCCGTCGACTCGACCACCCTCGAACCGCCGGTCCTTGCCAGCTACCACTACGGGCGGCGGGTGAGCGGCGCCGAGTTCGTCGACGCCCTCGCGGTCCGCAACCGGGTCTCCCGGAGCCTGGCGCGGCACTTCGACACGTACGACGTGCTGCTCACCCCGACCGTGCCGGAGCTTCCCGTACCCCTGGGCACCCACGCCGAGGGAGCGACCGAGCTCGACGGTCTTGGCTGGCTCCGCCGCCTGCTCGATCTGTCGCCGTTCACCGTGGCGTTCAATGTCTCGGGCACGCCCGCCATGTCCGTGCCCCTGATGGCCGACGCGGGCACGGGGCTTCCGATCGGCATGCAGTTCGCCGCCGGGTACGGGCGCGAAGGCCTGCTCTTCCGCCTCGCGGGACAGCTGGAGGAGGCGAGCCCGTGGTCGGTCCGTACCCCGGCGGTCTGGGCGGGCCACCACCTGGACAACCACCCGGACAACCGCCCGGACGACCACCCGGACCGCTGAGGGCCTCGCGCGGCTGGAAATTACTCATAGGTATGCCGTGACTTCACACACCCGCAGCAGTAGAACTCGTTTCCGTTCAGCCAAACGTGAGGAAGATCACATGAGTGCATCTGCCGCGCGTGGCACCACTTCTGATGGTGTGTCACGTCGAAGATTCATCGCGGGAACGAGTTCCATTCTGGGGGCGGTCGCGCTGGCCGGTCAGGCCTCCCCGGCGCGGGCGAGGGCCACGGCCGCACCGATCACCGACGGCGCCGACGTGCCGGCCCTGGTGATCGGGAGCGGATACGGCGGGTCCGTCGCCGCCCTGCGGCTCGCCGAGGCCGGTGTCGACGTGCACATGATCGAGATGGGCATGGCCTGGGACACCCCGGGCGCCGACGGCAAGATCTTCGCCAACACCACGGCCCCGGACGTCCGTTCGTACTGGCTGCGCACCCGGACCAAGCAGCCCATCAGCAACTTCCTGGGCTTCCCGCTCGACAAGGACGTGCCGCGCCACACCGGAATCCTCGACGCCGAGGAGTTCGGCGGCATCATCGTCTACCAGGGCCGCGGCGTCGGCGGCGGTTCCCTGGTCAACGGCGGCATGGCGGTCACCCCGAAGCGCGAGAACTTCGGCGCGATCCTCCCCACGGTCGACGCCGCCGAGATGTACGGCACCTACTACCCGCGGGCCAACGCGGGCCTGGGCGTGAACACCATCGACCCCGCCTGGTTCGAGACGGCCGAGTGCTACCAGTACGCCCGGATCGGCCGCAAGCACGCGCAGCGCTCGGGCTTCGGCTTCACCTTCGTGCCCGACGTCTACGACTGGGAGTACATGAAGCGGGAGCAGGCGGGCACCGTCCCCAGGTCGGCGCTCGCGGGTGAGATCCTCTACGGCAACAACCACGGCAAGAAGTCCCTCCAGCAGACCTACCTCGCCCGCGTCAGGGCGACCGGACGGGTCACCATCTCGCCACTGCACCGCGTCACCTCGGTCACTCCCGCGACCGGCGGCGGCTATACCGTCACGATTCTGCAGCTCGGCACCGGCGGCGAGACCACCGCCACCAAGTCGGTGACCGCCGATCGGGTCTTCTTCGCCGCAGGCAGCGTCGGCACCAGCAAGCTCCTGGTCAAGCTGAAGGCCACCGGCGCGCTGCCCCGCCTGAACGGCGAGATCGGCCAGGGCTGGGGCGACAACGGCAACGTCATGTGCGGCCGCGCCAACCACCTGTGGGACGCCACCGGCAAGCTCCAGTCGTCCATCCCGACGGCCGGCATCGACAACTGGGCCGCGGGCGGCGTCTTCGCCGAGGTGGCGCCGCTGCCCACCGGCATCGAGACGTACGCCTCGTTCTACCTGTCGATCACCAGGACCCCGCACCGCGCCGCGTTCAGCTGGAACGCGGCCGCGAACCGGGTCGACCTGAACTGGCAGACCGCGTGGAAGCAGGCCTCGATCGACGCCGCCAAGACGATCTTCGACAAGATCAACGCGAAGGAGGGGACGATCTACCGCACCGACCTCTTCGGCACCTACAAGATCTGGGGCGACCACCTCACGTACCACCCGCTCGGCGGCGCGGTGCTCGGCAGGGCCACCGACAACTACGGTCGCCTGCAGGGCTATCCGGGGCTCTATGTCATCGACGGCGCCCTGATCCCGGGCAACACCAGCGTCAACCCGTTCGTCACCATCACGGCGCTCGCCGAACGCAACATCGAGAAGATCATCGCCACGGATCTGTGAGTCCGCCGCCGGGGGCGAGGGCGGGGGTTCAAGGACTGGCCCTCAGGGCCGGGGCAGCACGCACACCGTGTCGAGCCCGAGTACGTGGTTGAGCCGGCCGAAGGCGAGCCACGACCCGATACTCATGCTCAACTCCACGATCTCCGCCTGGCTGTAGTGCGCGGTCATCCGCGCCCAGAACGCGTCCTCTAGATGGTGGTGGTCCAGGGCGTACCGCTCCGCGTACTCCGCGGCCAGCCGGGTGCGGTCGTCGAAGGCGTCGGTGGTACGCCACTGGGCCACCGCCTCGGCGAACTCGCTCTCGACCTTGTCCCCGTCCCGCTCGGTGCGCCAGTCCAGGCAGAACGCGCAGCCGTTGATCTGGGCGATCCGCAGCCGGGCCGCCTCGAACTCCCGCAGCCCCAGGGTGGTGTGGGCGTACACCGCGAGCGAGAAGTTCGACGCGGCCGCCCCGATCTCGGGCACCATGTCGCCCCACACGTACGGGATGGCGTCCTGGCCCTCGGGTATGTCGATGCGCAAGGGACCACTCATGCGTCACTTCCTTCCCAGTCGTCCCGCTGCCGGGCGCAGCGGGACGTCGAGCGCGTCATAGAGGCCGGGCTCGGCGTCCACCAGCCAGTCGACGGCGTTCACCAGGCGGCCCACCGCGGTGGCGTTGCCGCCCGCGGAGCGGTTCTCGTCCTCGTCGGTGGCCTCGACCGTGACCTCGATGCGCGGGCGGCCCTCGACGATCACGCGGTGGGCGCCGTCGCCGCCGTCGGGGGGCGAGGGCCAGTGGGGCGCGCAGGAGGGGTGGATGCGGGTGATGTGCTCGATGACGATGCGGGGTTCGCCCCCGACGACGCCCTGCACCTCGAAGCGGACCGCGCCCTGGGTGCCCGCCGCGAACTCGCCCATCGTGCGGGTGCGTACCGAGGCGTCGAGCGGATGGCGCTCCAACGTCTCGCGTAAGCCATCGAGTCCGACGTCCAGCGCCCGCGCCAGCAGTCGTATCTGTCCGCCCCACACCATGGTCGGCACCGAGGGCGCCAGCATGGGCGGCTCGTACTCCATCGGGTGCCCCATGCCGATCAGGTGCCGTACGGAATCCTCCTGGTCGTACGTCGAGTAGTCGAAGATCTCCTGGCAGCGGACCGCGTCGACGGTGGAGCCGAGGCCGCTGACAAGGAGCGGCAGGACGTCGTTGGCCCAGCCGGGGTCCACACCGGAGACGAACAGCGACCCGCCACCCGCCGCGACGGCCGCGAGCACCGGGTCCCTGAACTCCGGCGGCGCGCCCCGCCGTTCGTAGAGCGGGTACAGCGCGGGCGTGACGACCACGGCCCCGGCCCGCACCGCCCGCACGACGTCGGCGAGCGCCTCGTCGGGGCGCAGGTCGCCGGAGGCCGCGTAGACCACGGCGCGCGGTCCGGCGGCGAGGACCGCCGCCACGTCATCGGTCGCGGGCACCCCCAACCCCCGCCCCATTCGCGCCAGTTCACCGGCGTCGACACCGACCTTGGCGGGGTGGTGCACGAGCACGGCAGCGAGCGTGAGACCGGGATGGGCCACCACGGCGCGCACGGCCGCACGGCCGACGTTGCCGGTGCCCCAGACCACCGTGGGAATCATGCGCGGAGGGTAGCGAGGGGCGGCGACGGTTGACAGAGGCACGGCCCGAGAAGAAGAGATCCGTCCGCTTCCGTGCCTCTCCGAAGTCGCGTACCGCCGGTACGCTTTACGTATGCTCCTGGGGCGTTCCGCGGAATGCGCGCGTCTTCTCGCTCTCATCGACAAGGCACGCGGGGGCGAGAGCGGCGCCCTGCTCATCCGCGGTGAGGCCGGGATCGGCAAGACCAGCCTGGTCAGTCATGTCGCCGGGCAGGCCGACGACCTGCTGCGGCTCTCCACGCGCGGCGTCGAGGTCGAGTCCGACCTGCCCTATGTGGGCCTCGCCGACCTGCTGCGGCCCGTCCTGCACTTCCTCGACCGCATACCCGAACGGCAGGCGGCGGCGCTCACCGGCGCGCTGGCGCTCGGACCCGCCGTCGCCCAGGACCGCTTCGCGGTGGCCGCGGGCACGCTCAGCCTGCTCGGCGCGCTCGCCGAGGAGAGCCCGGTCCTGGTCACCGTCGACGACGCGCAGTGGCTCGACCCGTACTCGCTGGACGCGCTCGCCTTCGCCACCCGCAGGCTCGGCCGCGAGGGCGTCGTCGTCCTGTTCACCGCCCGCGACGAGCAGGAGGAGGCCGCGTCCCGGCTCGCCTCCATCGAGACGTTCACCCTCACCGGCCTCGACCCCGAGTCCGCGCACCGGCTGATCGCCGAGAAGGGCACCGCACAGCTCACCGAGCGGGAGGCCGCCCGGCTGCTCACGGAGGCGCGCGGCAATCCCCTGGCGCTGATCGAACTGCCCGCGCTGCTCGCCGGGAGCGGCGCCGGTGACGACGTGGACTCCGGGGCGCCGCTGCCCATCGGCGAGATGCTGGCCCACACGTTCGGCAGCGCCGTGGCCAGGCTGCCCTCGGAGGCGCAGGACGCGATGCTGCTGCTCGCGGTCCTCGGGACCCGGCCGCTGGCGGGCACCGAGGCGGCGCTGCGGGCGCACGGGCTCAGCTACGAGTCGCTGGAGACCGCCGAGGCCGCGGGCCTGGTCGTCGAGGAGCGGGACGGGTACGCCTTCCGGCATCCGCTGGTGCGTTCGGCGGTCTACCACAGCGCGACGGCCGTGCGCAGGCGGCGGGCCCACCACGCCATCGCCCGCTCCCTGCAGGGCGCCACCGCGCCCGCGCTCGAACAGTACGCCTGGCATCTGGCCGCCTCGGGCGCCGAACCGGACGAGCATGTGGCGTCCCTCCTGGAAAACGCCGCCGCCGGGGCCCCCGACACCCTCGCGTACCCCCTGGCCTCCCGGCTCTACGAACGGGCGGCGCGCTTCACGCCTGAGGGGCAGCGCAAGGCGGAGCGGCTGCTGTGCGCGGCCCGCGCCTCACAGGCCGCGGGATCCCTGGACGAGGCGGCCGCGATCCTGGACCGCGCCCTGGAACACGCCGAACAGCTCGGCACCCAGCTCGACATCCGCCAGCTCCGCTGCTACCTGGACGTGCAGCGCGGCCGGCCGACGCGCTCGCGCGACCTGCTCAGGTCGGCCGTCGACGAAGCCGAGAAGGTCGACCCGGCGCTCGCCGCGATCATGCTCGGCGGCATCGCGCTCACCGAACTTGCGGTCGGCGACCTCACCGCGGCCCGGCGCACCTCGGCCACCGCGATGGAGCTCGCCGACTCCGCGCACGAGCCGCCTGCGCCCGTGCGGCTGCTGCGCACACTGGTGCTGCTGCTCGGCGGGGACGCCGAGGCCGGCCGGGCGCTCCTGCGCGAACTGGCGGGCCCGCTCGCCGCGCCCGACCCCACCTTCCCCTACCCGGTCGCCGGGGTGGGCGGCCTGTGCCACCTCGCGGCGGAGGAACTCGACGAGGCGCACGACCTGTTGGACCGCGCCGCGTACACGGCGCGCGGTTCCAGCGCGGTGGGGCTGCTCTCGCACCTGCTCGGCACGCTGTCGGTGGTCGAGTTCTGGCGGGGCCGCTGGACGGCGTCGCTGGCCCACGCCGACGAGGCGGTGCGGCTCGCCGAGGCGTCCGGGCAGCTGATCGAGGTGTCTCGCGGGCTCGCCGCCCTGGTCAGGACCGAGGCCGCCGTCAACCGCGAGGAGGACTGCCGACGGCACGCGGCGCAGGCCATGGAGTGGGCCGCCTCCACCGAGCTGCAACTCGACGCGGCGCGGGCGCTCGGCGGGCTCGGCCTCCTGGAGCTCGGCCTCGGCCGCTTCGAGGAGGCCGTGCACCACCTGGAGGAGGTGCGGGCCTTCTCGCAGCGGCACGGGCGGGGCGACGGCCTGTATCTGACATGGGCGGCCGACCTGGCGGACGCGTACGTCCATCTGCACAGAACCGCGGAGGCGCGCGAGGTCCTCGACGTCCTGGAGTACGAGGCGGCCCGCGGTCACCGTCCCGTCACGGCGGGGGCGGCGGCCCGGTGCCGCGGGCTGCTGGAACCGGGCGATCCGGAGGCGGCGTCGCGGCACATGAGGCGCTCCCTCACGCTGCTCTCCGAGCGGCCCGTGCCCTTCGAACGGGGCCGGACCGAGTTCGCGTGGGGCGAGCAGCTGCGCAGGCAGGGACGGCGCAGTGAGGCCCGGCGGCTGCTGGAGCGGGCGCTCGCCACGTTCGAGCGGCTCGGCGCGGCGGGGTGGGCGGCGCGGGTGGCGGCGGAGCTGCACGCGGCGGGCGGCACCGAAGTGCGGCCCGAGCGGGCCCCGTTGCAGCGGCTGACGCCGCAGGAACTGCAGGTCGCGCTGGTGGTGGGCCGTGGTCTGACCAACCACGAGGTGGCGGAGCGGCTGTTCCTCAGCGTGAAGACCGTCGAGTTCCACCTGAGCAACATCTACCGCAAGCTCGACGGGGTGCACCGCAGGGCGCAGCTGGTCCGCCTGCTCGCGCAGGCTTCCGAGGTCTCCGAGGCGTCGGGGGTCTGAGGGCCCGTCCCTGAGAGCCTGTCTTTGAACCCTCGTCGTCCGCGCGAAGCGCGGGCGCAGCGGTGTTCGGTGCGTGCGATCGGAGTGCGGAGTTCCAGGACATGTGGCGGAGCCACCTGTCCTGGAACTCCGTGCGCCGAGCGTGCGTGCCGGGCGCCGGGGCGCAGGCGGGGGTTCAAAGACAGGCTCTGAAGGTCGGGCGGGGCAGTCCGGCCTTGACCGGACCGTCGGGGCCGGGTCGCGCGGGCTCCGGGCCCACTTCGCGCCGCGTGCGGCCCCCACAGCCGTACGGGCAGCGATGGCGTGCGCCCGGTCCCGGATACGTCCCGTACCCGAGCGGGGGTGCCTACGGGCACCCCCGCCCCCCGCCCTCGCGACGGTCGCTCCCCCGATGCTGACGGGCCGTCCGTCCGGCCGTACACCCCCGTAGTACGTCCGGCCACCGGTGTTGCTCCCCTGTTCCGGTGTTTCGGGTCCGCCGCGTCTTCGCGACCGTGGGTACACCATGGCCCCGTACGCGGACGGGGGCGACAGTGAAAACCCTGGGGTCCGGTTACGGGGGCCACGGCGGTCTGTCGGGCTCGGCGGGGCGGGCGGGGCAGGTGGGGCGTACGACCTCGAACGCAGTGTCGGTGAACCGGTGGCCCCCGGGCCCGGCCGCGCCCCGGGGCGGCCCGACCCAGGGTTTTCCTCGGGCAGTCCGCGGCGGGTCAGCCGGCGCCCCAGCCGCCGTCCACGGGCAGTGAGGCGCCGGTGATGTAGCCGGTGTGCGGTCCGCAGAGCCAGCGTGCCACGGCGGCGACCTCGGCGGGCTCGATGAGGCGTTTGATCGCGGAGCGGTCGAGCAGGACGTCCGTGACGACGTCGTGCGGGGCGATGCCGTGCACGGCGGCCTGGTCGGCGATCTGCCCCTCGACCAGTGGCGTACGTACGTAACCGGGGTTGACGCAGTTGCTGGTCACACCGTGCGCGGCGCCTTCGAGCGCGGCGACCTTGCTGAGCCCCTCCAGGCCGTGCTTGGCGGCGACGTACGCGGACTTGAAGCGGCTGGCCCGCAGTCCGTGCACGCTGGAGATGTGCACGGCCCGGCCCCAGCCCCTGCCGTACATGTGCGGCAGGCAGTGCCGCAGCAGCAGGAACGGCGCGGTGACCATCAGGCGTTGGAGGAGTTCGAAGCGGGCCGGGTCGAACTCCTCGATGGGCGCGATGTGCTGGGCGCCCGCGCTGTTGACCAGGATGTCCACGGCGGTGGGCAGTGCCTGGACCGCTCCCGCGTCGGTGAGGTCCACGGCGTGCGGGACACCGTCGACGGCGTCGGCCACCGCCTTGGCCGACGCCCCGTCGATGTCGACGACGTGGACGAGGGCACCAGCGGCGGCGAACGCCTCGGCGCAGGCCCGCCCGATGCCGCTGCCGCCGCCGGTCACCAGGGCGGTGCGTCCGGCGAGGTCCACGTGGTCGGGGCCTCCATCGGTGCCGTTGCCGGTGCGCGGGTGCCCGGCGGGGCCGGGATGTTCGCTCGTCATGGCCGAAAGGCTAGTGAGCGACGGCCGTTCCTCCCTTGGCCGCGGGCACCACAGTGCGGGGTGCGGAGGTGTGAGCGGGCCCTGTGCCCCGGCACCTCTCGTGGCGGCCTTGCCGCTCTCCCCCCCTGCCGACAGTTCACGGCAGGTGTCAACCGAAGGTTGACGGTGCCCAACTGTCAACCTACGGTTGTCACATGACACCTTCCGACGGCACATCCGGTACGTCCGGTACAGCAGGCCCGTCCCCCACCACCCCTCAGTCCCCGATCCGCCTCGACGATCTCATCGACGCCATCAAGACGGCGCACACCGACGCACTCGACCAACTCTCCGACGCGGTCATCGCCGCCGACCACCTGGGCGACGTGGCCGACCACCTCATCGGCCACTTCGTGGACCAGGCGCGGCGTTCCGGCGCCTCCTGGACCGACATCGGCAGGAGCATGGGCGTCACGCGGCAGGCGGCCCAGAAGCGGTTCGTACCCAAGAAGCCGGGCGAGAGCTCCGACCTCGACCCGAACCAGGGCTTCAGCCGCTTCACCCCCCGGGCGAGGAACGTCGTGATGGCCGCGCACAACGAGGCCAAGGCCACCCAGCACGACGAGGTCCGCGCGGAACATCTGATCCTGGGCCTCCTCAGCGAGCCGGAGGCGCTGGCCGCCAAGGCGATCGTCGCCTCGGGCGCCTCCCTGGACGACGTCCGCCGGGCCGCCCTCGACGCGCTGCCCGCGACGGCCGCCGAGGCCCCAGAGCTCATCCCGTACGACGCGGGGGCGCGCAAGGTGCTTGAGCTGACGTTCCGCGAGGCGCTGCGCCTCGGCCACAACTACATCGGCACCGAGCATCTCCTGCTGGCCCTGGTCGAGTTCGAGGACGGCGCGGGTCCGTTCACCGGCCTCGGCCTCCAGAAGGAGTCCATCACGGCCTGGGTCACCGAGGCGCTCGACAGGCTGCACCCGAAGAGCGCGTAACGCTTGGCGGCCCGTGCCCCGGCCGGGGCACGGGCCGTCCGCGACTACCACGCCGAGGGGCTCCCCGAACAGACCGGGGTGCTTGATTCCGCCATAAACTACCCAGTTGTCTAGACCCATTGACACCCCTTCCGGCGCTCCCTAATGTCGCCATTACCGCTCGAAGAACGTCACCGCACATCGATCATGCGTGGGGGGTTCGTGAACAGCACACCTGCTGCCGGCGATATTGGAATGGCATTCCCGCAAAATCGCGAGGGCCTGCCCATCGTCAGCCTCGATCAGGCACACTCACCGCAGAAAGTACTCGCCCACGGAGAATTGCTGCGGCGATTCGTGGCGGACGAGGAGATCAAGCCGGTCCATATGCGCATCGGCATCATGGGCGCCTGCAATATGCGGTGCAATTTCTGCAACTTCCACTCCCCCAACGAGGAACAGTTCTACGACCTGTTCTCGTTCAAGGACTCCATCGCCACCGACAAGGCCGTCACCCTGCTGCGCGAGTTCGCCGCCAACGACGGGCGCGCCGTGACCTTCTGCGGCAGCGGCGAGTGCACCATCCATCCCGGGTACACGGAGATCTGCCGGGCCGGGCACGCGGCCGGACTGCGCATCGGCCTGATCACCAACGGCTCCCGGCTCGGCCGTCCGAAGGTCGCCGAATGCGTCGCCGCGACCCACACCTGGGTCCGCATCGGCCTGAACGCGGGCACGGAAGCCACCTTCGACGACATCACGCGGGACCGCGAACAGACGTTCTCGAAGTTCATCGGCTCGGTCGGCAAGCTCCGCGAGAAGGCCGTCGACCCGGACTTCCGCATCGGCTTCAACTACGTCATCACCCTGCAGAACTACCGGGAAATCATGGAGGCGGCCCATATCGCCCATGAGTCCGGGGCGCATTACGTACGCTTCGAGCCCGAGTTCTACAGCGCACTCGGACACGAGACCATCGAATCCGTGATGCCGGAGATCTCCGACTCCCTCCAGCGCGCCGCCGAGCTCTCCACGGACGCCTTCGAAGTGTCGGTGCCCAAACTCGACCGGGGCCCCATGGACCAGGTCGAGGAGGTCGAGGGCGATTTCGAGCGCTGCCACTACAGCCGCTTCGTCACGGCCGTCGGCGCCGACGGAAATCTCTACCCCTGCCCGCAGGTCCACCTCAACAGCCGCTACCTGATCGGCAATGTCGTCGAGCAGGGGTACGCACAGGTCCTGGAAGGCGGGCCGCGCGCCGAATGGGAGGCGTCCAACCCGCGCAGGACCGACCTGTGCAAGTCGTGCTTCTACCGGCCGCAGAACGAGCTCCTGGAGCTCCTCAAGCGCGGTCAGATCAAGCTCGACGAGGCCCTGGACGCCTACTCGCTGGAAGTGCCGAGCACGTTGCACGGCGACTTCGTCTGAGCCGCGCATGCAGCTACGTCACCTCCAGAGGCTGCTCGCCGCCGAGCCGGCCCTGCGCCCCACCGAACCCGACAGCACCGACAACAGCACCGGCGCCACCACCGCGAACAACACCGAAGCGCACGCGACCCGGTCCCGCCGGGTCCGTGCCGTCGTCGAGCGGATGGCCCGCGTGGAGCGGGCCCCGCTCGCCGTCGCCGAATCCACCTCCTCCGCGCGTGACGGGCTGCACCACGAGCGGCTCCTGCTCGAATCCCCCGTACGCGGCCCCTTCCACGCCACCCTCCTCGCCCCGCCGAACGCCGCCCCGGGACCGGCCGTCCTCGTCCTCGGCGGCAAGAACGCCCGCCTGGACCAGCTCACCGGAGACGTGCCCCCGGACCACCCCGACCGCAATGTGGCCGAGCACCTGGCGAGGGCCGGTTTCGTCACGCTCTCCTTCGACCACGGCATCGGCGGCGCCATGGACGCCGACCGCAGGGCCGGCCGGGACGAAGGGGCGCTGCTGGCCCACGCGTTCGCCCTCACCGGCCGCTCCCTGCTCGGCGCCCTCACCGGGGACGCCCTCGGCGCGCTGGACGTCCTCACCGCGCACCCGCTCGTCGACCCGCACCGCGTCGGTCTGTTCGGCCACAGCCTCGGCGCGGCGGTCGCCCTGCACACCGCGCTGCTCACCGAGCGCCGGGACCTCCCGCTCTGCGCGGCCAGCCACATCGGCAGCTACCCGGCCCTGTACGAACGGCTGTTGACCGGTTACGAGGGCGCGGTGCTCCCCGGCATCCTGGAGTACGCCGACCTCCCCGACCTGTACACCGCCCTCGCCCCGGCCCCGCTCCAGCTCCAGTACGGCACGGCCGACACCTACCTGGAACCGGCCGACGCGCGCGCCGCGGCCGACCGCGTCCTTGCGGCGTACACGGCCGTCGGGGCGGACGCGGAGATCCACGCGCTGCCCATGGGGCACGGCACCCACGTCGGCCACGCGGCGGACTTCTTCAGACGTACGCTCCCACCGCGGACCGCACCGGACGGCAAAGCCCCGGGCGCCGGGCGTCAAGTGCCCGCCCAGCGCATCCACTTCGAGGTGTCCGAGCGCCGCGCCGTACTCGACCGGGTCGACGCGGCGCTCGCCTCCGGCATCCTCACCCAAGGTCCACAGGTGGCCCGCTTCGAGGAGCTCGCCCGCCCCTGGACCGGCGCGGACACCGCGGCGGTCGCCTCCGGCTCGGCGGCCCTGGAGATCGCGCTGCGCATCGTCGGCGTGGCGGGCCGCACGGTGCTCGCACCCGTCAACACATTCTTCGCCACGGCCGCGGCGGCCGTACGCGCCGGGGCGGCCGTGCGCTTCGTCGACATCGAGCTCGACGGTCTGGGCATGGACCCGGACGCCCTGCGCGCCGCCCTCGCCCGGCATCACGACACGGCCGCCGTACTGCCCGTGCACATCGGCGGCATCGTCTCGCCCGCGCTCGACGCGGTGCTCAAGCTCTGCCAGGAGCGCGGCATCCCGGTGGTCGAGGACGCCGCGCACGCCTTCGGCGCCACGCTCGACGGGCGTCCGGCCGGGAGCTTCGGCCGGTTCGGCGCCTTCTCCTTCTTCCCCACGAAGGTCGCCGTCAGCGGTGAGGGCGGACTGCTCTGCGCCGCCTCGGCGGACGACCTGGAGCAGGTGCGGCGCTGGCGCGACCACGGCAAGAGCGCCCCGGGCTCCACGCTGCACGACCGGCCCGGCGGCAACTGGCGGCTGAGCGAACTGCACGCCGCGGTGGGCACGGTGGACCTCGAGCGCTTCTCCCGCACGCTCGCGGCGCGCCGTGCGCTCGCCGCGCGGTACGACGCGCTCCTCGCCGACGTGCCGGGAGTGCGGACGCACGACGTGCCCAAGGCCGCGGGCAGCAACTTCTACAAGTACGTCCTCTACCTGGCCCCCGACGCCCCACTGGACCGTCCACTCCTCAAGAAGCGGCTGCGCGAGCGGCACGGCGTCGCCCTGGCCGGCGAGGTCTACGACCATCTGCTCTGCGACCACCCGTACTTCACGCCACAACGACAACAGGACGCGGGCGACGGCGCGTTCACGCGGGCCCGCTGGTTCGCGCGGCACCACATCGCCCTTCCGCTGTACCCGTCCCTCACGGAGGCCGAACAGATTCAGGTGGCCGCCGCGCTCCGCAGCGAGCTGCCGTGACCGCCGTGCTCCGCGCTTTCCGCAGGGGCGAGTGGCGGACGTCGCTCGACCAGGTGCCCCTGCCGGGCCCGCCGGGCAGCGGACTCTCGCTGGTCCCGGAGATCGTCGCCGCCGCGGACCGGCGCTGGTGGGACAGCGCACTCCCGCAGCTGCCTCCGCTCACCGGACGCCGTGAACTCCTGCACGCCGCAACAGAGTTGTTCGACCGGGGCACCCTCGCCGTCGGTGGCATCGGCGAGCAGAGCGCCGGGGACTTCCGCTCGGCGCTGTGGGAGAGTGCGGGGCTGCCGCCCGCCCTGGTCGACCGGTGGTGCGCGATGCTGCGGGACGGCCTGCTCGAGCGGGGCGGGGCCCCGGAGCCCGACGGCCGCCTCGCCCTGGTCGCACTGCCGGGCAACACCTTCACCTGCCTGGAGTCGGTCTGCGACCAGGCCGAGTGCTCGGCGGGCGTGTGGGTGCGCCCGAGCCGGCGCGAACCGCTCTCCGCCGCCCGGTTCGTCGCCGCCCTGCTCGCGGCGGGCTGGCCCCCGGAACGCCTCGGCCTGTACCCCACCGAACAGCGTTTCCTGCCAGGCCTGTTGCGGCTCACGGACCGGCAGGTCGTGTACGGCGGCGCCGGGCTCGCCGCCTCGGTCCGCGACTCCCCCGCACTCACGCTGCACGGCCCCGGCCGGGGCTGCGCCCTGGTGCCGCCGGCCATGCCCGTCGACGAGGCCGCGTCCTGGCTGCTGCCGCTGGTCGCGGCGGACTCGGGGCGGTTCTGCAGCAACGTACGCACCGTCGTCTGCGAGGCCCCCGACGCGGCTGAGCCCCTGGCCCTGGCCCTCGCCGCCGCACTCGACGCGCTCCGGCCCGACGGCGAGTGGCCGCTGACCGCCTTCCGTGAGCCGGGCGCGGCCGAGAGCGCGGCGCGCACCGTCCACGACCGCCTGCGCCCCGGCGACCGGCTCCTCACCCGCCTGCCGCCCGTCACGCACAGCGCGACGCCCGACGTCCACGCAAGGCCTCAACTCGCCCTGCTCGGAGGCCATTTCACGACAGACACCGTCTCCCACCCCCTCATCGGCCACGAGGTCCCCTTCCCCTTCGCCGCCATCCTGAGCGCATCGCGCGAAGCAGTGCGCGCCATCACCGCCGAGTCCCTGTTCGTGTACCGCCCAGCGAAGTGAGGCCCGGATGACCACCGCCTTCGGCACGCTGCCCGACGTGCTGCGCGAACGCGTCCCTGAGCTGGGCGTCGACCTGGACGCCTGGACGCGCCGCATGATGCGCTGGCACTTCGACCCGGAGACCGGCAGCCCCTTCTGGGTGGCGCGGCGCGACAAGCTCGGCTTCGACCCGGTCAGGGACATCGACGGTTTCGCCGCCCTCGACCGCTTCGGCCTCTTCGACAAGGCCGAGCTGCGTGCCGCGAGCGCCCGCGACCTGCGGCCGCGCGGCTACCACGACCGGCCCTTCCGGGTCTTCGAGACCGGCGGCACCACGGGCGCGCCCTGCCGGATCGTCAACGTCACCCGCCTCGCGTACGACGTGGAGATCTACCGCACGGTCCTTGAGGCGCGCGGGGTGGCGGGCGGCGACGTGCTCGCGATGACGCCGAGCGGCCCGCACGCGTACGGGCACTTCGTGGAGGGGCTCGCGGACAGCTGGCGCGGCGCGGTGCACGCCATCGACTTCGATCCGCGCTGGGTGAAGGCCGCGCTGCGCTCGGGCGGCACGGCCGACGCCTACACCGCCCACCTGATCGACCAGACGCTCGCGCTGCTCGCCGCCGAGCGGCCCGCGCTGCTCTTCACGACCTCGCGGCTGCTCGTGGAACTCGCGATGCGGCTGCCCCGCCCCCTGCACACGTACGGCATCCGGGCGGTCTGCACCGGCGGCACCTCGTGCTCCGCCGCGGAGGCGGAGTTCCTGCGCGAGGAGCACCTGCCGGGGGTGCAGTGGATCGACACCTACGGCAACACCCTGGTCGGCCATGCGCTGCAGGCCGACGCCGTGGCCGGCGCGCCCGCCGTACCGGGCGGGACCGGCCACTCCTATCATCTGCCGCCACCCTTCGCGGTGTTGCGGGTCGTCGACCCGGCGGACCCCTGGCAGGAGGTCGCGGTCGGGCAGCGGGGCCGCGTACGGGCCACGACCCTCCTGGAAGACCTCTTCCTGCCCAACCTTCTGGAGCGGGACAGCGCGGTGAGGACCGGGCCGCACCCGTGGTTCCCCTGGGACGGAGTCGCCGCCGTGCGGCCCTTCCAGGAGTCCGCGGAGGCGGTGGAAGGCGTCTACTGACCGAAGGATCGAGGGACACGCACCGTGAACTTGTCGTCGAACGGCGTACCCATACCCTTCACGCCGGAGCTCTTCGGCCCGCTGCGATCCAGCGCGGACCTCCGGGCACCGGCGGCCGACCCCGACGTGCTGCGGGAGCGGCTGCACGCGGACGGCTACCTGTACCTGCCGGGGCTGCTCGACCGCGCCGAGGTGCTGCGGCTGCGCGGCCGGTACTTCGCCCTCTTCCCACCGGGTCTGCTGGCGCCCGGAACCACCCCCGTGGACGGCGTCTTCTCCGGGCGGGTGCCCTCGGGCGTGCCTGAGCACGGGGTGGAAGGCCATCCGGCCCATGCCTTCGTGCGCTCGGCGCCCTTCGCCCACTTCGTGAGCAATCCGGTCCTGGCCGAGCTCGCCGCCCACCTCCTGGACGGCAAGGCGGAGATGCTGCCGCGCCGCATCCTGCGCCACTTCCACCGGGGCACCCGGCGCGCCTCGCGTGCGCATGTCGACTTCGACTACATGGACGAGGGGTCCCCGCGCGTCGTCACCTTCTGGATCCCCGTCGGCGACTGCCCGCCGCGCACCGGCGCCCTGGTCTACCTGGAGGGCTCGCACCGGCTGTCGCCCGAGGAGTACGCCCCGCTGCGCGACGTCACCGACCGGCCCGGGGACCGCCGGCAGATCTGCCACGACCTGGAGCTGACCGCCCGCACGCTGGGCCGCCGCTGGCTGCACGCCGACTTCTCGGCGGGCGACGTGATGGTGCACCTGCCGCGCGTCATCCACGCCTCCCTGGACACGACGACGGACACGATGCGGCTGTCCGTCGACGCCCGTTTCGTACGCTCGGGCGACACCCCGGACCCTCGCTGGCTGCGGCCGTGGTCGGCGGACGACGGCGCTTGAGGGCACCTGCGGTGGGGAAACTGTGACGGAGCCGGAGGGGCATCCGCCGCGAAAGGGAGCACCATGACCGACGAACCGGGCGCCGCGCCGGACAGCACCGCGATGCGGACCGCGCTCTGGCGGGCCCTGCACCTCCGTGTCGACCAGCCGCCGCACGTGGTCGAGGACGAGGTCGGCCTGCGCCTCGTGGCCCCGGACGAGGCGTGGCGCGACCGCCCGGACATGGACGCGCGGGCCACCAGCGCCTTCCGGGCGTCCGTCGTGGTCCGCGCCCGTTTCGTCGACGACCTGATCGCCGAGCAGGCCGCCCTCGGCGTCACCCAGTACGTCATCCTGGGAGCAGGCCTCGACACCTTCGCCCAGCGCAAGCCCGGCCTCGCCTCGCGCCTGCGGGTCTTCGAGGTCGACCGGTCCGCCACGCAGACCTGGAAGCGCCGCCGGCTGGTCGAACTCGGCTACGGCGTCCCGGACTGGCTGCACCTGGTGCCGGTCGACTTCGAGGCCGGTGCCTCCTGGTCCGAGGAGCTGGCCGCGGCCGGATTCGATCCCGCCCGGCCCGCGGTCGTCGTCTCCACCGGCGTCAGCATGTACATCAGCAAGGCCGGCACCACGGCCACGTTCCGCCAGGCCGCGGCCCTCGCCCCCGGCTCGACGTTCGCCATGACCTTCCTGCTGCCGTACGACCTCGTCGACCCCGCGGAGCGCCCCGGCCTGCGGACGAGCGAGGAAGGCGCACGCCGGTCGGGCAACCCCTTCGTCAGCTCCTACGCTCCGCGGGAAGTGCTGGCCCTGGCCCTCGAAGCAGGCTTCAAGGACGCCCGGCACGTGGCGGGTGTCTCGCTCGCACAGCGCTACCTGGCCGACCGCACCGACGGCCTCCACCCCTCGACCGGCGAGGACCTGCTGCTCGCCTTCACCTGACACTCGCCTCCCCCTCAGCGCCTGACAGGTTCAGCCCCACGGCCTGACCGCCCGTCCGCCCGCCGCGTCCGAGCGCTCCGCCGCGACGATCACGTCGTCGACCAGCACGGCCTCGGCCAGGGGACAGACGGGGGCGGTGCCCGTCGCGACGGCGGTCGCGAAGTCGGCGATCAGCGGCTGGTGCGGGTTGGCCCCGGGCGGCAGCAGGAGCGACGACGACGGCCCGGCAGCGCCTTCGACGCGGCCGGAGTCCAGCGGGTCCAGGCGGACGGCGCGGCCCCCGCCGGTGAGCCGCATCCGGTCCACCGGCGCCCCGTCCCCCCACTCCACGAGGCAGTGCGCCCGCAGCCCCGAGCGCCAGCGCAGGGTGACCTCGGCCTGCCGCTCGGCGCCGCGCGGGAAGCGTCCGCCGAGCCGGGCCGTGATCTCCTGCGGCCGCCCGAACAGGTGGAGCAGCAGATCGATCCGGTGGCTTCCGGCGTCCGCGAGGACACCGCCGCCCGACACGGCGGGGTCGGTGCGCCAGCGCATCGGATCGTCGGGCCCCGGCTCGAAGGAGCACCGGAACCGCACCTCCACCCGGTCGGGCGTCCACCCCTCCAACTCCTCGCGCAGCCTGCGTACGGCGGGTGCGAGCCTGCGGTAGTAGGCGACGCCCGCGCACGGCCCCGCCGTGTCGAGGGCGCCGCCGGTGCCGAGGCCGCCGGCGAGCGGCTTCTCGATCAGTACGGGCAGCCCGGCCGCCAACACGGCCTGGGCGAGCGGCACATGGCCCACGACGGGCGTGGCGACATACACGGCGTCCACACCGGACAGCAGCACGCCGGGGTCGCCGCCGGACCGCGCGACGCCGTGCCGTTCGGCGATGTGGGCGGCGCGGCGCGGGTCACGGCCCCAGAGGGCCACCGGTACCTCACCGAGCGCGTGCAGGGCGGGCAGCACCCGCCGGGTCACGATGTCGCCGTATCCGGCGATGCCCCATCTCACGCCGTTTCCCCCTTCTCCCACGCCTCGCCCCTTGCCCCTTGCCCCTTGCCCCTTGCCCCTTGCCCCTTGCCCCTTGCCCCTTGCCCCTCAGGGGACGATCGCCACCTTCAGCGTCGCGGGGGGCGGGCCGTCGTAGGGGGCCTGTTCGGCGTCCGGGAAGAGGGAGCGGCTCGCGGAGAGCTGTTCCATGGCCTTGGGGAGTTCATCGAGCGGGTAGGTGTGGGTGAGGAGGTCGGGCAGGCGCAGGGCTTCGGTGCGGCGGTGGGCGAGACGTTCGGCGACGGCGAGCGCCTCGGCGCGAGCGGTGTCCAGCGGCTCTGCGGAGCTGTGCACGCGCAGGCCCTTGCGCTCCCAGGTGACCAGGTCGACGGTGACGTGCGTGTCCACGTGGTGGGTGCCGAGGAGGACGACGAGGCCGTTCTGCCGTACGAGTCGCACGCAGGCGTTGAGGGTGGTGGGGGTGCCGACGGCGTCCACAGCCACGTCGAAGTCGGCGCCGATGGCGGCCAGTTGTTCGGCGCTGCCGTCCACGCGGCGTACGGCGTCGGCTCCCGCCGCCAGGGACCGCTCCAGGCGCCAGTCGTCGAGGTCGACGGCGACGACCTCGGCGGCGCCGCGCGCCACGGCGACCCGCAGCGCCATCTGCCCGACAGGCCCCTGCCCGACGATCGCCACCCGGTCGCCGAGCCTGACCCCGCGCGTGGCGTGCACGGCCAGTGGAAGGAGCTGCAGGATCGCGCCCTGCTCGAAGGGTACGGAGTCGGGGAGCGCGCCCACGGCGACCTCCCTGGCGAGCGCGTAGTCGGCGTATCCGGTGGTGAGCGGCGTCCGCACGAAGACCCGCTGGCCGGGTACGACGCGGCGCACACCCGCGCCGGCCGCTTCGACGACCCCGGCGATCTCGTGGCCGAAACAGCCCTGGGCACAGTGTTCCCGCAGCCCGTGGTAGTGGAAGTAGGCGAGATCGCTGCGGTTGCAGACCGTGCAGGCCCGGACCCGGACGAGCACCTCGAGCGGGCCGGGTTCGGGCACCGCGACGTCGGTGACCAGCCTGATGTCGCGCCTGCCGACGAGTTCGTACCTGCGCATGACCCTCTCCTCCAGCGGATGCGATCAGCGGTTGCGATCAGCGGAAGTCTCAAGGATTCACCAACTCGCGCCGTGTCATGGTGTATTCGCCCGGCTCGACCGGTTCCGACTCCTTGACAGCCCTGTTTGGTACGAGCCAATATCCACTATCCGATTGGCCTGGACCAATCAGCAGGAGTCCCACTGCACGACCGGTGCACCGTACGTCTCACGCATCGTCCTGCGCCCACCCACCCGCATCAGCCACGTACCCGCATCTTCGGAGGTCGCGCCATGGCACCGAGCAGTGACCCGACTCTGGAGCACCTCGCCCACTCCGTGCTGCAGCCCGGCTTTGAGGGCACCACGGCCCCCGACTGGCTCCGCCGCAGGATCGCCGACGGCCTGGGCTCCGTCGTGCTGTTCGCGCGGAACATCGAGACGCCCGAACAGGTCGCGCGGCTCACCTCGGACCTGCGCGCGGAGAACCCGGACCTGATCGTCGCCATCGACGAGGAGGCCGGCGACGTGACCCGCCTGGAAGCCTGGACCGGATCGTCCCGCCCCGGCAACCTCGCCCTCGGCGCCGTCGACGACATCGACCTGACCGAGCACGTCGCCCACGACATCGGCCGCGACCTGCACGCCGCGGGCATCTCGCTCAACTTCGCGCCCAGCGCCGACGTGAACTCCAATCCGCTCAACCCGGTCATCGGCGTGCGGTCCTTCGGGTCCCGGACCGCCGTCGTCTCCCGGCACACCGCCGCCTGGATCCGCGGTCTGCAGGGGGCCGGTGTCGCCGCCTGCGCCAAGCACTTCCCCGGCCACGGCGACACGGTCGTCGACTCGCACTACGGCCTGCCCCAGGTGAAGGGCTCCGCCGAGGAGATCGCGCTCACCGCGCTGCCGCCGTTCATCGCGGCGATGGAGGCGGGCGTCCGCGCGGTGATGACCGCGCATCTGCTCGCCCCCGCGTACGACCCGGACCTGCCCGCGACCCTCAGCCCCCGCATCCTGGTGGAGCTGCTGCGCGGGGAGCTGGGCTTCGACGGTCTGCTGGTCACCGACGGCATCGAGATGGGCGCGGTGACCGACCGCTACGGCATCGACGGGGCGACGGTGATGGCGGTGGCCGGTGGCGTGGACGCGGTCTGCGTGGGCGGCGAGAGCGCCGACGAGGCAACGTTCGACCTGCTCTCCACGGCCCTGGTGAAGGCGGTGCTCGAAGGCACGCTCCCCGAGGCGCGGCTGGCCGAGGCCGGCGCGCGCGTACGGGAGTTCGCCGCCTGGTCGGGCGAGCGGTCCCGGGCCGTGGCCCGTGACGCGGGACCCTCCGACATCGGCCTGGTCGCGGCGCGCCGCGCGGTGCGGGTACGCCACCGCTCCGGCACCGCGAAAGCCGCCCTGCCGCTCGCCGGCACACCGCACGTCGTGGAGCTCTCCCCCACGATGAACCTCGCCGTCGACGGCCACACCCCCTGGGGCGTCGCCGTACCGCTGCGCGACCTGCGCCCGGGCACCACGTCCGTACGCCTGACGGAGCCCGAACTCGCCCACCACGGGGACCTCGTCGACCGCGAGGTGCTGACTCCGGCGACGGGCCGCGCCCTGGTCGTCGTAGTGCGCGACGCGGCCCGGCACCGCTGGATGACCGATGCCCTGAGCCGGATCCTGCGCAGCCGCCCCGACGCCCTGGTCGTCGAGATGGGTGTCCCGGCGGGCGACGCGTTCGGCGCCACCCACCTCGTCACGCACGGCGCGACCCGGGTGTCGGGGATCGCGGCGGCGGAACTGCTCGCGGGCGCCGCGAGCTGATCCGCCGCCCCTCGGGGTTTCGGTCACAGAGCAGGCTCTCAGCCCTTCAGCGGGCCCTCGCAGCCGAAGTCGGCACTGCCCGCGCGGCCGTCGGACCAGATGTCGACCTTGCCGAACGTGCAGTTCATGTCGGCCAGGTTGTTGTCACCGGCCGCGGAGCGGTCGAGGAGGAAGTAGTCCACCGTCTCCGACATGTCCTCGAAGACGGCGTCCGGGTCACCGGCCGCGCCGAGGTTCGCGGTGATCCGGCCCGTGCAGATGTACCGCGGACGCTCCGGCGCGCCGTTCGTGCGGCAGTCGGGCGTGATGCCCGTCGTGGCCACGAAGGAGGCGCGGACCTGCGCGGCGGTGGTGTCGCGCAGCGCGCTCACCGGCACATACCTCGTGTCCGGCACGAAGAGGTCGTCGACGTGCGCGATCTGCTTGTCGAGGAAGGCGTCGTACCGGCTCTGCAGGCCCCCGTCCCCGCCGAGCCGGTCGCGCCAGGCGTCGAAGCCCGCCGGGTCGTCGGCCCGCAGGTACCCGTACATCTCCTTCAGGAGCGCGGGGCGCTCGCTCCACAGGAACTCGAAGAACGTGCCGGCGTAGTCGTAGAAGCGGAAGCCGTCGCCGTCGTACGTGGCGTGCAGGAGCTGGTCCACGCTCATCCGCGGCCCGCCGTTCGCCGTGTCGTCGATGATCCCCCTCACCAGTGACTTGCGGACCTTGATGCCGTCGTCGCGGGTGGCGCCGTCGAAGAACTCGGCCGTTCCCTCGTCCATCGCGGTGGTCCGATCGCCCTCGTACCACCGGCCCTCACCGAAGAAGCCCGGCACCGCCCAGCGGCCGTTGAGGTAGTGCGTGTACTCGTGGCGGAAGAGCTCCTCCAGCGTCAGCGTGGAGTCCTGCGGGACGCGGCGCTGGTAGGTGTAGAAGGTCGCGCCGCGCTCGATGTAGACGCCGCCGTTGTTCGTGTCCATCCCGGTGAGCAGGGGGTGGTAGTTCTCGTAGTCGGCGCGCGAGGCGTAGAGGACGGTCGTCAGTCCGGTGTTGGGGTCGCCCGCGAGGGGCTCCTCGGTGCCGACGACGCGGTGGAAGTGCGCCTTGACCTGCTTGCTCGCGTAGTAGAGCTGGTCGACTGTGTCCTGGCCGAGCGCCGTACGGACCTTCATCCCGCCCTTGTCGTACGTATAGGTCCGCGGGAAGAGGCGTCGCTCGATGTCCTCCTTGCACACCTTGTACGGCGCGCAGGCCCCGAACGTGTTCAGCCAGGTGGCGACCTTGGCCCAAGGGGCGCTGCCCTCTCCGAAGTTGCGGGCGGTGACGGCGACGAGGCCGCCGAGCCCGGAGACGGTCTCCTGGGTCAGTCCGTCGATCTGCCCGAGCCTGCCGTACTCGCTCAGTGCGTCCCGCACCACCCAGGCGTTGCCGGTGCCCTTGAGGTGGGTGTACGCGCCGAAGGCCTTGAAGGCGGCCCGGTAGGAGGGGTCGGCCTTCACCGCGGCGTGGAAGGCGGTGTCCTGGTTCCCGGGATAGACGCCGAGGTAGCTCAGGGAGAGCGCGGCGAGCGCGGACCCGGCCCAGCCCGCGTCCTTCGCGGTCTCAGGGTGAGCGGCGTCCATGGTGGACAACACTCGCTTGACCAAGGGGAGTTGGTGCTGCCGCAGCCCCGGGGCGCTCGCCGCGTAGAGCGCCTCGCGCAGCGACGCGGCGTTGGCCGGGGTCACGTCGAAGGTGCGGGCGGCCGAGCCGAAGGCGTCGACGGCACGGCGCATCGCGTCGACGGTCGGCCCGTCGGTCACGTCGATCTCGTCGTGCGAGAAGTCCTGGTAGGCGACGGCGTGGAGGTAGGTGAGCATCTCCAGGAGGTTGCCGCCGTTCCTGCCGTCGTGGGCGGGGGCGAGCCGGGATATGCGGCCCGCGACGGCCTGGACGTGGGCGTCCGACATGACGGGGGCGAGGCGCCGGTCCCAGGTCCAGACGAGCGTGCGCAGGCAGCCGTCGGCGGTGACGGCCGGGTCGGCGAGGAAGTCGGCGAACCGCTCGGGCGAGAGGCCGGTGACGCCGTCGAGGGTGCAGGGGGCGGCCTCGGCTCTCACCGTGCGCCGCTCCTTCGGTTCCGGCGTGCGCGCACCCGGGGTGCGGCCGCCCTTGAGCCCGCCGGGCGCCGGGATCTTGTAGGCGCTCGGCCTGGGAGCCTTCGCCTTCCGGTCGACGATGTCGAAGGGGCTCGGCTTGTCGGGCGTGTACGCCTGGGAGGTCGCGGAGGTCGCGGCGGCGCGGGGTCCGGCCGCCGCGGGAGAGGAAGTGGCCGCGTGCCCGTACTGGGCGGCCGAGACGCAGAGGACCGCCGCTATCGCGCCGGAGAGCGCGGATCTGCGCAGGGTTCGTGGACGTGGTCGGTACACCGATGGCTCCTGTGGGGTGGGAAGGCGAGAGGTGACACCTCGGTCAACTGGCGCGCCTGACGCCCTACTTGCGGGCCGCCGCCGCGCCATGTGATGCGTAACGTAGTAATGTGAAATTGCACTGACAACCCCTCAGACGCCAGGAAACGTCCCGCCCCCCCCCGCCTCACACACTCGCTCGCTGGCTCACTCGCTCAGGAGCGGGACACGGCTGCCGCCCCCGGCTCGCGCAGTGTGCGCAGTAGGAGCCAGCCGAGCGCGGGCAGCACGACGAGCGGTGCGAGCGCGACGTGCAGGGAGGTCGCGTCGGCGACGGTGCCGATCAGCGGGCTCGCGAGACCGCCGATGCTCACGGTCAGGCCGAGTGTGACGCCGCTCGCGGTGCCCACGCGCCGGGGCAAGTAGTCCTGGCCGAGGGTGATGTGCAGGGAGAAGGGCACGTACAGGGCGGCGGAGGTGAGCGCGACGAAGACGTACAGGAGGGGCCCGGGGACGAGGACGACGCCCGCGACGGCGAGCACCGACGAGGCGTACGACCAGCGGACGACCGGCAGACGGCCGTGCCGGGCGGCGAGCCGTCCGCCCACGACGGTTCCGGCCGCCCCGCCGACGTAGAGCACGAACAGCGCCACGGTGCCGGAGACTTCACCGCCGCCGGTGCGCTCCCGCACGTACAGGGCGATGAAGGTGCTCAGTCCGGTGAAGACGATGGAGCGGCAGACGATGGCGCCGGACAGCTTGACGAACGACGGCCAGTCGTCCTCGGCGGCAGCGGTCGAAGCCGGGACCTCGCTCTTGGGCTCCGCCGCCTCCCGAGCCCTGACGCTCCGCAGCGCGGCCACGCACAGCGCGGCTCCCGCGAGGGCGGGCACGACCAGGAGCGGGGAGGCGCCCAGGCCGCCCGTGGCGACGACGGCGGCGACCAGCAGGGGCGCGAACGCGAAACCGACGTTGCCACCCAACGAGAACCAGCTCATCGCGGTGTGGCTGCCCCGGCTGGCCTGCCGCGCCACACGCGCGGCCTCCGGGTGGTACGCGGCGACGCCGATGCCGGACACGGCGACGGCCAGCAGCGTCAGCACGTAGTTCCCGCCGACCCCGGCGAAGGCGACCCCCGCCCCGCCCACCAGCGTGCTCACCGGGAGCAGCCACGGCATGGCCCACTTGTCGGTGAGCGCGCCGAACAGGGGCTGCACCACCGAGGAGAGCAACGAGGCGGCGAGCACGATGCCGGACGCGGCGGCGTAGCTAAAGGCACGCTCGGAGACGAAGAACGGCACGAGGGCGGCCACGGCCCCCTGGTAGATGTCCACGCAGGCGTGGCCGAGGGAGAGGAGGGGGATGGGGCCGGGGCGGGAGGAGGGCCGAGCCTCGTTGCCGGGGGCGGGGCGGCGGCCCGGGACCGCGTTAGCCGCGTTAGCCGCGTTAGCCGCGTCCGGAGTCTGTTTCGTCGACATCGCCTCATCGTCGTCGCGGCCCGCCCTGGCCCGCTTCCGATAAAGTGCCAACCTGTGCCGAATATCCGCCACACCCCCGACGCCCCCACCGCAACCCGGGAGTTGGCTCCCGGCGAACGCATCGACGCGCACCGCCACGACAACCACCAGATCGTCTACGCGGGCTCCGGCGTGGTGGCCGTCACCACCGACGCGGGCACCTGGTTCGCGCCGGGCACCCGCGCCATCTGGGTGCCCGCGGGCTGCGTGCACGCGCACCGCGCCCACGGCCACCTCGCCCTGCACCTGGTCGGACTGCCCGCCGCCACGAATCCGCTCGGCCTCGCCACCCCGACCGTCCTCGCCGTCAGCCCGCTGCTGCGGGAACTGATCCTCGCCTGCACCCGGTCCCCGCACGACGAGTCCGCCGAGCGCCGCCGCCTGCGCGCCGTACTCCTCGACCAGCTGCGCGCGTCGCCGCAGGAGCCCGTCCAACTGCCCGCCCCTTCGGACCCCCGCCTCACCGCCGTCTGCGACCTGCTGCACCAAGACCCCGCGGACCCGCGCGGCCTGGCCGAGCTGGCCACCGCGGCAGGCGCCGGCGAACGCACCCTCAGCCGCCTCTTCCGCCGCGAGCTGGGCATGACGTTTCCCCAGTGGCGCACCCAACTGCGCCTCTACCACGCCCTGCGCATGCTGGCCGACGGCCTGGCGGTCACGGCGGTCGCACACCGCTGCGGGTGGTCGTCCACCAGCGCGTTCATCGACGTGTTCCGCCGCGCCTACGGCTACACACCGGGAACGCACCTCCGCCGCGACTGACCTCGAGCCGCACGCGCTCAACTGCCTTGTCCGTACGCCCCCTTGGCAGCGCCAGTGCCATGTGAAATATTACTGCCGTGCTCACGGGACATTCGTCCGGACCACCGGACCCCTCGGACCCCTCGGACCTCTCAGCTCCTCCGGACTCCCCGGGTCGCTCGGACCTCATCGTCGTGGGGGCGGGCGTGGTCGGCGCCGCCTGCGCCTACTACGCCGCGCGTTCCGGCCTCCACGTCACGGTCATCGATCGCGGCCCCGTCGCCGGCGGCACCACCGGGGCGGGCGAGGGCAATCTCCTCGTCTCCGACAAGGAGCCGGGCCCCGAGCTCGAACTCGCCCTCCTCTCCGCCCGGTTGTGGCGGGAACTCGCCCGCGAACTCCCCGCACGCATCGAGTACGAGACGAAGGGCGGCCTGGTCGTCGCCTCCAGCGAGCAGGGCCTGACCGCACTGCGCGGCTTCGCCGCCGAGCAGCGGGGCGCGGGCGTCGAGGCCGTCGAGGTCCCGGCCGACCGCCTCGCCGACCTCGAACCGCACCTCGCACCCGGCCTGGCCGGTGGTTTCCACTACCCGCAGGACGCGCAGGTACAGCCCGCGCTCGCCGCCGCGCACCTGCTGCGGGCGGCGGCCGACGCCGGACGGCTGACGCTGCGGCTGGGCGAGGAGGTCACCGCGTTCCTCACCGGACCGAGGGGCGAGATACGGGGCGTACGGACGCAGCGCGGCGAGGCGCGGGCGCCCCATGTGCTCAACGCCGCGGGCACGTGGGGTGGCCAACTCGCGCGCCTGGCGGGCGTGGAACTGCCGGTGCTCCCCCGGCGCGGTTTCGTCCTCGTCACCGAACCGCTGCCGCGCGTGGTGCGCCACAAGGTGTACTCCGCGGAGTACGTGTCCGACGTCGCGAGCGGCTCCGCGGCGCTGCAGACCTCCGCCGTGGTGGAAGGCACTCCGGCAGGCCCGGTGCTGATCGGGGCGAGCCGGGAGCGCGTGGGCTTCGACCGCACGCTGTCGGTGGAGGTCCTGCGGCGCCTCGGGGCCCAGGCGCTGCGCCTGTTCCCCGTACTCGCCGAGGTGCGCGCGATCCGCACCTACGCCGGGTTCCGCCCCTACCTCCCGGACCACCTCCCGGCGATCGGCCCCGACCCACGCGTCCCCGGCCTGTTGCACGCCTGCGGCCACGAGGGCGCGGGCATCGGCCTCGCCCCGGCGACGGGGGCGCTGCTCGCCGCGATGCTGACGGGACGTGAACTGCCGGTGTCGCCAGCTGCGTTCGCGCCGGGCCGCTTCGCTTCGGAACGCTACGCTGCGGACCGCCGCGCTTCGGACCGCCGCCCTTCGGACCGCCGCGTACGGGCGGACACCCCGCGATGAGGCCCCGCCGCGCCCTCGCCACCCACATCCCCACGGCCTCCGGGAGGAGTCGCCCACATGGCACGTGACGACCGGGCCCCCGCCGATCTCGTGAAGGCCGCCCCCGGGAACACCTTCCCGATCACCTTCGACGGACATCAACTCGACGCGCTGCCGGGCCAGTCCATCGCCGCCGTGCTCTGGTCCGCGGGAATCCTCGCCTGGCGGACCACCCGCGTCGGCGGTCGGCCGCGCGGTGCGTTCTGCGGGATCGGCCAGTGCTACGACTGCCTCGCGACCGTCAACGGAGTGCCCAACAGGCGAGCCTGCCTGGTCACCGCCCGGCCCGGCGACGCCGTCACCGCTCAGGAAGGGCATGGCCATGCCGGGCTCGACGTCTGAGGCGCCGCGAGGGCATGAGGCCATGGAAGGGGCTGATGCCATGGAAGGGCCTGAGACCTTGCAAGGGTCCGAGGCCACACAAGGGCATGAGGCTTCCGGGGCGCACTCCGACCTCGGGCGGTACGACGTCGTGGTGCTCGGCGCCGGGCCCGCGGGCCTTGCCGGTGCCGTACGCGCGGCCGAACTCGGCCTGACCGTGGCACTGTTGGACTCAGCGGGCCGACCGGGCGGCCAGTTCTACCGACACCCGGCCCCGGCCGCACGCGCCACCCGACCCGAGGCCCTGCACCACGACTGGCCCCGCTTCGCCGACCTGCGCGACCGCCTGGAGGCGAGCAACGCCACCCTGCTCTTCGGCCACCACGTGTGGACGGTGACGCGCGAGTCCGAGAACGACTGGACCGTGCACGCTCTCGCCGGCGAGGACGGGTGGGGCGGGGCGGGGGACACGGGTGAGGCGGGCAGGGCGGAGGACGCGCGTGAGGCGGGCAGGGCAGGCGGTCCGAGCGGGCCGGGACAGCGGCCGGTGATCGTGCGGGCCCGCACGATCCTCCTCGCCACCGGCTCGTACGAACGCCACCTCCCCTTCCCCGGCTGGGCCCTTCCCGGCGTGGTGGGCGCGGGCGGCGCCCAGGCCATGCTCAAATCCGGTCTCGCCCTGCCCGGCAGGCGCGTGGTCGTCGCGGGCAGCGGGCCCCTCCTGCTGGCCGCGGCCACCTCGCTCACGGCGGCCGGGGCGGAGGTACCCGCACTGATTGAGGCGTCCGGATATCTCGGCTACGCCCACCACCCCCGCGTACTCGCCGCCCAGCCACGGAAGCTGGCGGAGGCCGCACTCCACGGCACGGCGCTGCTGCGCCACAAGGTGCGTGTGCGCACCCGACACGCGGTGACCGAGGCGCACGGCACGGACCGGGTGGAGGCGGTGACGGTGTCCCGTCTCGACCACGGCTGGCGCCCGGTACCGGGCACGGGGCGCCGCATCGCCTGTGACGCGCTGGCCGTCGGCCACGGCCTGATTCCGCAGATCGACCTGGCGACCGGCCTGGGCTGCGCCACCCACCGCACCGCCGACGGCACGCACGCCCTCTCCCTCGGGCCACTGCAGGAGACCTCCCTGCGCGGGATGTGGGCGGCGGGCGAGACCTCCGGCATCGGTGGCGCGCAACTGGCGATCGCAGAGGGGGAGTTGGCGGCCCTTGCCATCGCCGCCAGGCTGACCGGGCGACGCCCTGCCCCGGCCTCGTACTTGCGCACCCTGCGGCGCGTCCGCGACCGGATGCGCGCCTTCGCCGACGTCATGGCCGCCGCGCACGCGCCGGGCCCGGGCTGGCTCAGGTGGCTCTCCGACGACACGGAGGTGTGCCGCTGCGAGGAGGTCACCGCGGGCCGCGTCCGCGAGGCCGTCACGGAATACGGCGCCCATGACGCACGCACCGTGAAGCTGCTCACCCGGGCCGGCATGGGCTGGTGCCAGGGCCGCATGTGCGGGTCGGCGGTGGCGTGCCTCGCCGCGTCGCCGGGCCCCGTGCAGGGACCTGCCCGTCCCATACAGGGACCTGCCGACCCCCGACCGCAGCCGTCCCCGCCCCCGGACCGCCGCCCGCTCGCCACCCCCGTACCGCTGGCGATCCTGGCCTCCCTCCCGGAAACCCCTCAGCCGGAATCCCCTCTGCCGGAGACTCCTCTGCCGGAATCACCACCCGTGGAACCACCCCCACCGGAAACACCACCGTCGGAAACACCACTCCCGAAGCCGCCCCTTCCAGAGGCCCAGCCCTCCGAAACACCGAACGCCTCCCTCCCGGACAACCCTGCCGCCTAAGCCACCCCAGCCCCCTCAGCCCCCTCACTCCCCCCAGCCGCCTCTACCGCCCCCACCTCCCCCACCTCCCCTCCCCACCCCACCGCACCCGACAGAAGGGCAGCCCTCATGACCTCAGCCACCTGGACCGCCGAACGCCCCTGGCGCGGCATCATGGTCGCCACCGCGCTCCCCCTGCGCGAAGACCTCTCCGTCGACTACGACGCGTACGCCGAGCACGTGCGCCACCTCATCGGCAACGGCTGCGACGGCGTCGTCCCGAACGGCTCCCTCGGCGAGTACCAGACCCTCACCGACGACGAACGCGCCCGCGTCGTCCGTACCGCCGTCGAGGCCGCGGGCGACGGGGCCCGCGTCATGCCCGGCGTCTCCGCGTACGGCAGCGCCGAGTCCCGCCGCTGGGCCGAGCAGGCGGCGGACGCGGGCTGCGGTTCCGTACTCCTGCTGCCGCCGAACACCTACCGCGCCGACGAGCGGGCCGTGCGCAACCACTACACCGAGGCCGCCAAGGCCGGGCTGCCCGTGGTCGCGTACAACAATCCCCTCGACACCAGGATCGACCTCACCCCGGAGCTGCTGCGGCAGCTGCACGGTGACGGCAGCGTCGTGGCCGTGAAGGAGTTTACCGGGGATGTCCGCAGGGCGTACGAGATCGCCGAGCTGGTCCCGGACCTGGACCTGTTGATCGGAGCGGACGACGTCCTGCTCGAACTCGCCCTCGCCGGCGCGGTCGGCTGGATCGCCGGCTACCCGAACGCGTTCCCGGCCTCCTGTGTCGAGCTCTACGACGCCGCCTACGCCCGTGACCTGGACACGGCGCTGCCCCTCTACCGTTCCCTGCACCCGCTCCTGCGCCAGGACTCCAAGACGGAGTTCGTGCAGGCGATCAAGTTGTCGATGGACATCGTGGGCCGTCGCGGCGGCCCGACCCGCCCGCCGCGCTCCCCGCTCTCCGGCCCCACGGCGGACCTGGTGCGCTCGGCCACCGAGAAGGCGCTGGCGGCGGGCCACCGCTGAGGCACCCGCCGCCCGCCAAGCCTCCCCCCGGCTGCTTGCCGATAGGCCCCCGCCACCGCGCCGAGACCGAGAACCGGAAGGGACCCATGCGCACCCGCAACGTCTTCCACGCCGTCGACTCGCACACCGAGGGCATGCCCACGCGCGTGATCACCGGTGGCGTCGGGGTGATCCCCGGAGCCACCATGGCCGACCGCAGGCTCCACTTCGTCGAACACCTGGACCACCTGCGCACCCTGCTGATGTACGAGCCGCGCGGCCACTCCGCGATGAGCGGCGCGATCCTCCAGCCCCCGACCCGCCCCGACGCCGACTACGGAGTGCTCTACGTCGAGGTGTCCGGGCTCCTGCCCATGTGCGGCCACGGAACGATCGGCGTGGCCACCGTCCTGGTCGAGACCGGCATGGTCCAGGTCACCGAGCCGGTCACGACGGTCCGCCTGGACACACCGGCGGGCCTCGTCTCCGTCGACGTACGCGTGAGCGACGGGGCGGCCACCTCGGCCACCCTGACCAACGTCCCCGCGTTCTGCGTCGCGCTGGACCGCAAGGTCGAGGTGCCGGGACACGGCACGGTCACGTACGACATGGCGTACGGCGGGAACTTCTACGCGTTCGTCCCGCTCGACGCGCTGGGGCTACCGTTCGACCGGGCGCGGAAGGACGACCTCCTCGCGGCGGGCCTCGCCGTCATGGACGCGATCAACGCGTCACCGGAGCGCCCGACGCACCCCGAGCAGCCGGACATCACCGGCATCAAACACGTCTACCTCGCCGCACCCGGCTCGGACGCCCGCCGCTCCCGGCACGCGATGGCGATCCATCCGGGCTGGTTCGACCGCTCACCGTGCGGAACGGGCACCTCCGCGCGCATGGCCCAGCTCCACGCCCGCGGCGAGCTCCCGCTTGACCGCGACTTCGTCAATGAGTCGTTCATCGGCACGGAGTTCACGGGCCGGCTGGTGGCGGAGACGGAGGTGGCGGGCCGGCCGGCGGTCGTCCCGCGCATCACCGGACGGGCCTGGATCACCGGCACGGCCCAGTACTTCCTGGATCCCGACGACCCCTTCCCCGCGGGCTTCGCCCTCTGACGCCCGAAGCCTCGTCTCCCTCTCCCCCAACTGACAACGTGACATTGTACGTTGGTGATCCGCGCGGGCGCGGGGACCACCGGAGGGGACACCATGGGGCACCTGAAGCAGAAGAACCTCATCACCACCAGGGAGCGGCTGCGCGACCAGGTCGGCCACGCGCTGCGGGCCGCCCTGATCTCCGGAGAACTGCGCCCCGGCGAGATCTACTCCGCGCCCGGCCTCGCCGAGGACTTCGGCATCTCGGCGACACCGGTCCGCGAGGCGATGCTCGACCTGGCGCGGGAGGGCCTGGTCGAGCCGGTCCGCAACAAGGGGTTCCGGGTCACCGAGGTCGACGAACGCGATCTCGACCAGTACACGGAGATCCGCAGCCTGATCGAGGTCCCGATGATCGGCCGGATCACCCGGACCGCGGCCCGCGAGGACCTGGAGGTGCTGCGTCCGGTCGCCGAGGAAATCGTGCGCGCCGCCCGCGACCACGACCTCATCGGCTATCTGGAGTCCGACCGCCGCTTCCACCTCTCGCTGCTCGCCCTCTCGGGCAACGACCGACTGGTCGAGACGGTCGGCGACCTCCGCAAGCGCTCCCGCCTCTACGGCCTGACGACCCTGGACGAACGCGACCAGCTGACCCCCTCGGCCGAGGAGCACATCGAGCTCCTGGACCTGATGCTGTCCGGCGACGCGGAGGCCGCGGAGCGCTGCATGGCGCGGCACCTGGGCCACGTGCGCTCCCTGTGGGCCGACGAACGCGCCACGACCCCGCACCCCGCGCGCTGACCACCCACGATCGTCTGTGGCGTGGTGCCGCGATCTCTGGTCAGCCCAGGGCCGCCACCGCACCCGCAATGAGGGAGCGGGCCGCCGCTCCCCGTGCGGCCTGCTGTGAGAGGCGTTCAAAGGCGCGGGCGTACAGCTCGACCTGACTCGGCTGTGTGAGGGTGGAGGCGGCATCCAGCGTGTCAGCGTGCACCCTCTGGTCGTCGAAGATCGTGAAGGTCGGCATGGGCCAGATGGCCCGCTGTGCCGAGAACGGGACGATGCCCACTGCGACGTTCTGAAGTTCCACGATCCCGAGTAGGTGGCCAAGCTGCGCCGCCATGGTGTCGGCGCCGCACAGCCGGTATCGCAACACCGACTCCTCCAGCACGAAGGAGAACCGGCGTCCGCCCTTGCTCAGCACCTCGTTACGCCGTATTCGAGCTGTCACGGCGTCGCTCACGTCATCCGGTGTCCCACGGAAATCCGCAATGGAGGAGAGCAACGCGGAGGCATACCCCGGAGTCTGAAGGAATCCGGGAATCACGTCGGATACGTAGACGCGGAAGGCTTTAGTTTGTTGGTACAGGCCGCCGGTGCTCTCTTGGAGTCTCCAGAGACCTGTTCGCTGGAGCCGCTTCCACTCCACATGTGCTTCAGCAGACTGCCTGTTGACCGCGATCAGATCGGGGGACTGTTCCTCGGCGGCGCAGGCCCGGCACCACGCTCGGATGTCGGCATCGGACGGAGGCGTCTTGGCGTTCTCGATCCGGGACGACTTCGATTCCGACCAGCCGCACCTGACAGCCAGCTCCCGCCCGCTGATTCCCGCGTCCTTCCGGATCTCACTCAGGCGGCTCGAAAGATTCTCTCGGGCCTTCTGGACGCGTGAAGAGGGGTGCGGGGTCATGAAGCTGGCTCTCGTCAGATCTTGTACTGGTGGTGCGGGATCGCTCGCTCCCAGACCGCTTCGAACGCGGCGCAGCACAGTTTCACGGCTTCCGGATCGGCCGTGATCTCGTCCTCCACCACCGCGCCATCACCCGAGAAGTGGTGCACCCGGAGCAGCGTGTCATCGAACAGCCAGAAGTCGTTCCCCGGCAGGGGGACAGTTGTGGCCCGCCGTCGTGGCAGCCAGCGGACTCGCTCACCTGCCGTGACGTTGGCGTGGGTGACGTAGTGCTCCCAGCGGATGTACTCCGATACCGGCTCGGAGACCACCCGCGCCCTTCGGATCACCACGCCTCTGGCCACTGTGTCAGCGATCATTTGGTCATAGGGGTGCCACCAGGACTCGCGATCCTCCCAATTGATCCGCTCGCCACGCTTCCACGCCTCAAACCGGTCCGTTGTGGCATACGAGTCGCGCAGCTCCAGGTGGACAGCGGATCGCTCGCACTGGCCAAGCAGCTCAGCGAAGCTGGGCACGCTCGACGGCATTACACGCCTCCCTGATCATCGGAATCATCCGGGCCGGAATCCTGACGATGGCCTCGCTGTCGGGCACCGGGCCATTCGCGGGGCTGGTGCCCTCGCATTCCGCCTGCGTCTCTGGGGTCGGCTTCCACCCCTGCAACAAGATCTCCTGCGCTTCCTCGTCCGCCCACACGGTGGGGCAGTGGTCCCGGTCAGTGTCAGGGTCGATGCCGACGAACTTCGCAGCCATGGCTGGCTCCCTGGTCCAGGGGCTTGCTCGGACTTGCACGAGCATCGCCGACCAGTAGAGACACCGTCAATACAGCCACCGGCCACGCTAATTGCTGTGCAAGCTCGTGCAAGTTCGTGGACCGGAGGCGTCGCTCGCGAGAACGATGCGTACATGGTCTGCGACGGCCGTTGGCCCGGGTGTCTTGTACGTGCCGAAAACGGGTCAGTACCGGCTCTAAGTCCGCCCCAGCACTGACCACACAGGAAGGCAACCATGCCCGAAACCGGAACCGACCTGTACAGCCTGCCCATCGACGGCGTCACGTTCCTCAAAGCGTGCGGAGGCAACACGCACCCTGACGGCGAGGCTTGCGCCACGCTGGCGAAGATCGACCCCCACGCATGGGCGTTGGGCGACAGCAAGCGGCCCGGTGCGGAGCCGCTGCGCTTCACCACCGAGGAACTGAACGCGGCCGGTATCGACCCGGCCCGCTTCGGCCTGTCCGTCTGACGGCCATCCCTGGCGCCCCCGGCCCTGACTCACCCCCGAGAGACAGGGCCGGTCGGGCACCCCCTCTTCTTCCTGCACTGAACGGGACGACAGTTGCACCACCACGGCTACCTGTGGACCGGCTCCAAGCAACGGTTCGACGACGAGGCACTGCGACGGCCCCCGCACCCTGACCCACCACCGGCCGACAAGCCGGAGCTGACCGCGCGGTACAAGGAAGTGAAGGCGGAGTTCCCGACCGTGGAGCTGCCACCGCTGGAAACGGCCCACTGGCTGATCAAGCCCGCGAAGCTGGTGTGCGGCACCTGGGAGGAGCCGAAGGAAGCGGCGGAATGGCTCGGGAACCAACTGGCCAAGTATGCGCCCCGGTTCGCCTCCGAGTCCGACCGTGACAGCACGCGGCCGGCACTACTGGTCCACTCCGCTGCGGAACGGCTGAGCTGGGGTGGAGACGTGTCCCACGGCTTCTACCTGGAAAGGCCCGCATTCCTGTCCGTAGCTCTGGTGACGTGCTCCCCGAACCGTGCCGCACCGGACCTTACCTGCCCGACTGTCCACACCTGATGAGGGGAGCACACCACGATGCCCCGTTCGATCCTGCGGTATACGAAGCATCGGATCACTCAGCAGCCGGACACAAAGGCGACGTTCGCGGCGAAGTGCCTGACGTGCGGGTGGGAGGCTAAGCCTGCGCCCCCACGGCGAGACCGTCGATGTGGAGTGCATGAGCCACACCGGTCGGACCCAGCACAATCGGTTCCGACGCCTGCGCGGAAGGGGTTGGAGTCGGCGAGCGGTACCGGACGCTTGGTCTTGGGCGCGGCCCCCGGGGTCTGCCTGGGCGTCGGGCGGTAGGCATCCATCTGCACGACCGTGGCGCGGTTTTCCTCCCGTTCCGAGGCGGCCGGCATGGGATCGCGAGAATGGGAGACCGGTTCCGGAGCGTGAGGGGAACTGTCACCGCGGAGCGTGAAAACGCTCTTCGGCCGTGGCTCCCACGTACGGCAGGATCTGGGACGACGTGGCCCGACCGCCGTGCATCTCGATCCGGGCTCGGACCTTGTCCGCCAGGCTGAGCGGCTGGCGCTTGCCGTGAGCGGTGACGCCACCGTTTGCGGCCCGACCTGCGGCGATGCGTACGGCGTCCTGGACAGAACGGTGCAGAAGCTGGCTGCGTCCAGTGCCTCTCGAATCGGCCTTGCAACCCTGGTCTGACCTGGGAACTCTCTGGACTGTCGGTCACGTGGTTGGTCACGCCGCACCCCAGAAACGCAGAAGACCCCAGATGAACTGGGGTCTTAGCTGGTGTCCGAGGGGGGACTTGAACTCTCCACTCGGGCACCAGCACTTTAGTTAGCTGACCTGGGACAACGCCCTCGACACGCCGCAGGCTTGACCAGCGCCGTTGGTCATGCGTTCCCCCTGTTTCGGGCCGTTTCGGACCGCTGTTGGTCATGCGTTGGTCACGTGACCAACCTTCCCTCACTCCGAGCGCGGCGCCGGTCCCGTGCCTCCTCTTCCCCGCCTCAGCCAAGGACTTTATGCAATGACGCGCATAGTCGCGATCCTGCATAGACGGCGCACCCACCCCGCTCGTACCGTCGTGACGTCCGGCCCGCAGGGGGCCCGCAGCAGGGGGTTCGTAGCCATGGCGCGTGAGGAACTGACCCGACTTACCGGCAACGGGAACGGCAACTGCAACAACGACGACTGTCCGAACGTATACAGGGCCTCTGACGGCTCCATCGTGGTGCAGGGGGACGCTGACGCCACCTTCCAGCCTCCGGCCGGGGAAGCTCTCGTTCGTATCCCTGAGAACGTGCTGAGGGAGGCCGTACGTGCTCTTGGATGGTGAGGACTGGACTGCCAAGGTTCAGGGGTTCAAACAGGAAGCGTGGCGACTGGAGACGCTGCCCTGGTACAGGGTGCCGAGCGAAGATGGGGATATCCGGGACTTCCTTTCCGGGCAACGGCTGGACCCTGAGAACTACTCTTCCGGCTACACAGAGGGCTTGAGGCGGATCAGGAGAGAGGGAAGGTCCAAGGGGCGCGTCCACATCATCACGCGACCTCTGACGGACTATCTTCGGTTTGAGTTCATGTACTACGACGTACACGAAGTCGCCGGGGATGACATCCGCATTCTCGACGTGACAGACCGCTCCAATCCTCTCGAAGGGGTTCAGGACTTCTGGCTCTTCGACCGGTCCGAAGTGGTTCTCATGAACTACGCGGAGGACGGTACGCAGATCAGTCGGGAACTGTACGAGGGTGATCCCGCGCCGTACGTCGAGTACCAGAGAATCGCGCTCGCGGAATCAGTGCCGTTCAGGGAGTACGTGAACCGGTGGCCATCGAGCCTGACCAGCTAGACCAGTCGGGCCGTGAACTAGCGGCCATGCTGAAGCAGCTACGCAAACAAGCCGGGCTCTCAGGAGTCCGGCTTGCCGCGCGTTGCAATATGAGTCAATCGAAGATCAGCCGGATTGAAGGCAACAAAACTCGCCCTTCACTGCTGGACGTTGAACAACTCCTACGGGGCCTTGAGGCTTCTCCCACCCTAGCCGCTGAGGTAATGGCCCTGGCTAGGATCGCGCAGACTGAATGGCAGGATGGCAGGACTCTTCGCAGGAAGGGTCTCGACAAGAAGCAGGTACAGCTAGCCGGGCTCGAAGCTTCATCGACTACGTTTCGATACTTCCTTCTGTCAATGATCACGGGACTCTTGGCTACGCCTGAGTACGTCCGCGCCAGCCTGACCCAGGCCCCTCCAGAGCAGCAGGCCAAAGCGGTCGCCATGAAGCTGGACAGGCAACGAGTGCTGTTCGATCGATCCAAGCACTTCACTTTCATTCTGACCGAGCAGGCCGTCAGGTACCCGCTCATCCCGCCTGATGAGCTAGCGATACAGATTGACCGTCTCGCTTCTTTGACTCACCAGCCGAACATTCGGCTCGGCGTAATACCCATGGGTGTTCGCTTCACATCCGGGGCCCTGAACACTTTCACGGTCTACGACGAGACACTTGCGACCGCTGAACTGGACCTCGGAGCCATCGTATTCCGCGACAGTCGCGACGTGCACGACCTGATTGGCCGCTTCAGCAGGTACGAGGAACACGCACTCTTCGGAGAGCAAGCTAGGGAGCAACTAGCGGCATGGGCAGCACACTGCCGTCGATGATCTTTATTCGACAACGCGCATAACGCTAGAGGTTCCATGCCTCCGGGCCGAGGATGTAGCCATGCCGACCGAACCGAAGAAGGACAGTCAGAAAGCGCCGCAGGGTTGGCGAATGGACCCAATCCCCAGCCGTCCGGCTTACCGGGATGATGGTGGGAACATTCGTGTGCCCATGTGGTTGACGAAGAACGGTCGGCATATGGCAGACACGGAAATGGTTCTGCTTCCGTCTGAGGCCGCCTTGCTGGCGGACAACCTGACCAACGCCATGCGGGACAGCTCCCGATCGATGCTGCATGAGTTGTTCCGGGAGTCGGCAACGGCTCTGAGTCCCGGCGTTGTGTACGTGTCAAAGTCGGAGCAATACCAGGTCTGAGCCTGCCCCGTCACTCCCACAGGAAAGGCACATCCATGCCCGGAACCGACCTGTACAGCCTGCCTCTCGACGGAGCTACGTTCTTCAAGGCGTGCGGAGGCAACACGCATCCGGACGGCGAGTCGTGCGCGACACTCGCGAAGATCGGCCCCAGCGCGTGGGCGCTGGGCGACAGCAAGCGCCCCGGTGCGGAGCCGTTGCGCTTCACCACCGAGGAACTGGACGCGGCCGGGATCGACCCGGCCCGCTTCGGCCTGTCCGCCTGACGGCCCTCCCTGACGCCCCCGGCCCTGGCTCACCCCCGAGAGACAGGGCCGGTCGGGCACCCCTCTTCTTCCTGCTCTGAACGGGACGACAGTTGCACCACCACGGCTATCTGTGGACCGGCTCCAAGCAACGGTTCGATGACGAGGCACTGAGACGGCCCCCGCATCCTGATCCACCTCCGGCCGATAAGCCGGAGCTTGTCCAGCGGTACAAGGAAGTGAAGACGGAGTTCCCGACCGTGGACCTGCCACCGCTGGAAACGGCCTACTGGCTGATCAAGCCCGCGAAGCTGGTGCGCGGTACCTGGGAGGAGCCGAAGGAAGCGGCGGAATGGCTCGGGCGACAACTGACCGAGTACGCGCCCCGGTTCTCTTCCGAGTCAGAGCGAGACAGTACGCGGTTGGCACTACTGGTCTACTCCGCTGCCGATCGGCTGGGCTGGGGCGGCGACGTGTCCCACGGCTTCTATCTGGAGAGACCCACATTTCTGTCTGTAGCTCTGGTGACGTGCTCCCCGAACCGTGCCGCACCGGACCTTGTCTGCCCGACTGCCCACATCTGAGGAGGGGGGACACCACGATGCCCCGTTCGATCCTGCGGTACACGAAGCATCGAATCACTCAGCAGCCGGACACGGAGGCGACGTTCGAGGCGAAGTGCCTGACGTGCGGCTGGGAGGCCAAGCCTGCGTCGGACGGTGCGTCCGTCGATGTGGAGTGCATGAGTCACACTGGCCGGACCCAGCACAATCGGTTCCGACGCCTGTGCACATCGGTCGCTCTGGTGGAACGGGCCGAGTAGGCCCGAAACAACGAAAGAGCCCCGGCCAGAAAATGGGCCGGGGCTCGCTTTGTTGGTTGGTTAGAGGAGCGCTCGGAAGGGGTTGGAGTCGGCGAGCGGCTCCGGACGCTTCGGTTCGGGTGTGGGCTCCGAGGCCTGCTTGGGCATCGAGCGGTACGCGTCCATCTGCACAACCGTGGCGCGATTCTCATCACGCTCTGGAGCGGCCGGCATCGTGTGCGGAGTCGAAACCGGCTGCTCTACGTGAACGGGAGTGTCACCGCGGATCGTGAAAACGGTGGCCGGTCGGCCGGTCTTACCCGAGCGGTCCACCGTTACGACGATTCCGGGCAGTGCCTTGACCTCAGCGGCCGACGCACCCACGTACGGGAGCACCTGCGACGAGGTGGCCTGACCGCCGTGCAGTTCGATTCGGGCTCGTACCTTGTCGGCGAGGCTGAGCGGCTGCCGCTTCACCTTCGGAGCATCGGCCCCCTTGTTGATCCGTACCGCGTCCTGAACGGAGCGGCGAACCAGGGTGAAGGCGGCCGTCAGGTTCTCGTCCGTGATGGTCTCGGAGCACTCGGAGGCGGCCAGGCAGGCGGCCACCCTGAGCGTCTGCTCTGCGGTCCGCTCGATGAACACGGCCTGACCCTCCGGCAGGGTCTCACCCAGGATGCGGGCGTACCGGCGAACGGTTCGCCACAGGGGCCGGGCGTCCTCGGAGAGAGTGATCACGCGGGGGCGGGCGGTGGCCCACCCGTAAGCGTCGGACAGTTCGGAGCCGTCGACCTTCGGCAGGCTCACGCGGTCGTCGTCCAGCATCGGGACGGACCCGAGGAGGAAGGGCAGGATGCGGTTGTACGAGCCTCCGGCCGCTTCTGACTCGCCCACGTACTTGGCCCAGTCGGACGGAGTGATGTGGGAGTGCAGGACCAATGCGGGGTCGCGGACTTCCTGCGCCTCTTCCTTGGTCGTGTTGCGCAGCGTTGCGCCGTCCCAGGCAGCGCGGAGTTTGGTGGTGAACGACGGGTCCCGCTTTACTCGCTTCAAGACCTCGGTCCATTCCTCTTCGATCACCAGGGCCCGCACGTCCCGCCCGTGCTCGGTCTCGGCCGTGGCCTCTTGTTGCTCCCACAGGTGGTGCACCATGCTCGCCCCGGACGTGATGCCGGATGTGGTGTGCGTTGCCAGGAAGCGGCCCAGGGAAGCGTCCAGGACGTGAAGCGCGGCCCGCAGCGCGGTTCCCTTGCCCCTGCCCGTTCCGGCGACCAACGCACTCCACAGAAGCACGGGCCGGGCGGAGCCACGGGACGACACCTTGACCGTGCCACCAATCGCGGCCGACCACATCGACAGGGCGGCCACGTACACCCCCAGGGCGTCCGCTTCCAGGAAAGGGGAGATCTTGCGGACGGCGCGGCCGATGGGACCGTACAGAACGGGGGTGTTCATGCTGCCTCTATCTCGAAAAGGGTTGCTTGGCTGGCCTCTGGCCGGGGAGGCCGGGCGCACTCAGCGCCCGGCATCGTGGGGGCGGCGCTCAGGCCGCTACCGCTTTTCCCTCGGATGCGTCCTGGTGAGCCAGTTCGTAGGCGTGACGGACCTGCATCGGGACGCGTCCCTGCACGGAGAGGTTGGGCCACCCGTTCTCGCGGGCCCATGCCCGGATCACACGGTTACGCTCCCGGTCGCTCATCCCCGACCGATCGACCTTGGCAGGCTCGGGGAGAGGGTCACTACCAACGAACTCACCGGAGAGAACGGCCGACTTGAAGCGGCCGGGCTTCCTCACGTCCATGCACGGAATGCCACGCTCGGACGCGTCCCGCAGCTTGTGACCGTTGCGCTCCCCGCCCTCACCCAGGATGAGCAGGACAGTGGAGCCATCGGCACGGCCCACCACCTCGAACCCTGCCCGGCGCACTGCCTCGCGGGCCGACTCCCAGTCGTACCCCGGCACCTCCCCCGCCAACATCACGGAAGGCACAGGCTCAGGTTCTGCCGCTCCCTCGCTCACGTCCTCCGCATCACGCTCCGACTCGGCAACAGGTGACGGCTCAGCCACGGGCACGGGCTCAGGTTCGGGAGCCACGATTACAGAGTCAGACTCAGTCTCCGACTCGTCAGCGTCCGGCAGACCAGCCCCCAGGGCATCCACTAGATACCCGCCGAACGTGGCCGCGTGTTCCGTGCACAGGTCCCACGCACGGGCCCCCAGGGTCAGCGTGTCGGTTGCCTCCACCTCGCTCGCATCCCGAGCTATGTGGGCATCGCAGTATCGACGCTGAACGGGAATCATGACGGTCCGGAGCATGGGTGCACGAATCCTTAGATAGGGAGGAGCGGTGAAGTCTCGGTGAGTGGCCGGAGTGAGTCTCTGACGGCCTCCGCATTTGGCGCTGCGGTGTGAGATCAACTCTGCCGATCTCCTATCACGGAACGGTAACGGAAAGATATCTAGAGTATTACTCTCGCGAATTCAACGACGGGGGTAATGGGAATTGGGAAGTGAATAGGACCCACCAGGGGTGCCTTCTTTCCACCGTTTGTTTGCCAATCAATTTTCAGCACTCGAAGCACGATTCCGGATCGTGTCGGCGGCCGTCGTTCCACGGTTCCGCTGTCCCATCCGTGGCCAGCCAGGCGGCGTGAAGGCACCAGGCCAACCAGCACTCTGAGCAGGTGTTACGGCACTCGATGCCCGCCTTGTGCTCCTGCTGCCTGGCGGGCTCGTACGGTGGGCTGACGTTCAGCTGTGCCCTGCGCCGGGCGAGTTTCTTACTCATCTCCCATCACCCACCCAAGGGCGCGCATTCCCTCAGGGGTGAGCCCGAGATCCTTGGTCAGGTGCCGGTATTCCATGTGCTGAGTGTTCGACGCTGTACCGGCCAGGATCGCAGACCAATAGACGACCACCGCTGCCACAATTCCGACGGTCGAGTCATCCCACTGCGATGCCTGTGAGGTCTCCCACAGTTCCTTCCAGTAGGCCCGCTCATGCTCCGACCAATCCCGGCCCTCCGGTATATCGGGTACGGGCAATCCGTGATCGAGCGGCAAGACAGTAATCCGCTGTGCCTCGCGATAGCGGGAATGGGGAGAGTGCGGGGCGCGTGGCTTGGGCATGGTGGAACCTCCGGTGTAGTCGCAGATTGTGACGGCCGGCATCGCGGCCGTATCGACTGAGCGTGAACGGGAGCGCCCGGAGCCCTCGCCAGGGCTCGAAGCAACAAAGAAGGGGCCTCTGCCGTTTCGGCAGAGGCCCCGGACCATTTCCTTCAAGAGCAACCCGTGACGTGGGTCAGGCGAGCTTGAGGCCGACCGAGCGCCGCTCGTCCAGAACGGTCGAGCCGACGTAGGCGTCCATGATGGAGCGCTGGTTCAGGCTGTCGTCGTTGAAGGTCATCAGCCAGCGCATCGAGTAGCCCTGATGCCCAGCCGAGGCGGAGAATTCACTCCGCACCACAGGCGGCGAGCAGACCGCCATGGCGAACGCCGAGCCGACGTAGGCAACGGCGGTCATGTCAGCCAGAAACGGCGAGTACACGACCGTGAAGCCGTACGCCTCACCGATGATGCCGCCACGCAGCGCCTCATCCGAACCGGCCTGGGCGACCTGAGAAAAGTTGTCGTCCTTCAGCAGGACGTTCTTCACGTCCGGGGAGACAGCCAGCCAACGGCGGCCCGCTGTGCGGCTCTTGTCCAGGACCGTGCCTGCGTCGATGATCGCGTGCCGGGGCTGGGTTGCCTTCATCGTGATCAAGCCCGGAGCGCCGTCGGCGGTGCGCTGGTTCATCGTGTTGGCGATGTTCTGTTCCAGGTAGTCACCGACTCCCGCGGACTGGGGAAGCGTGACCTGCTTCTCGAAGGTGTAGAGGTCGAAGCGCATCTCCTTGTCGGTGATCTCCACCGCCGAGAGGGCGTGGTCGGTGATCTTCAGCTCGATGGTCGTGTCCTTGACCGGCTGCACCATGCTGTTCACGGAACCGTTGAAGTTTCCGGCCTTAAGCACCTCTGGACGGCGGATACGTACCGAGTCACCAACACCGCCCCGGAAATCTTCCTCTGCATCCCGGTGCACAGTGTGTGCCAGTCCCTTGAATCCCACCAGCATGTCAAGGGCCGTGGAAGCAACAATCTTGGATATGGCGAAGCCGTTTTCAGACTGAACGGCTTCCTGGACGGTCATGGGCTTCTGATCGGTCATAGAAACTCCTGCTTAAGTCATCAAAATGGGAAGGGGAATCGTGCAGAGTCAGGAGCCCTCACGGATCAGGGCGTCAACAGCCGTGGCCTTGCGACGCTGCTCGGTGTCCTCACCCGTCATGAGAGACAGCAGCGGCGAGCACAGATGCCGCGACGCCAGCACGAGCATCCGAAGGCTCGGAGTGGTCTCCCCGGACTCCCACCGGTAGACGGTGGAGGGAGCCACAACCATTTCGTCAGCCAGCTCTTCGACGGACAGGCCAAGAGTGATACGGCGGGCAGTGAAAGCATGACGATCGAACATAAGGAACTCCTTGCGATTGATTGCTGAAACGCGAACCTGTGGGCAAAAGGAAACCCCCGTCCACCGAGAGGCGGACGGGGGTTGAAGGGACTGCGAGGGAAGTCATCTCACCCTATGCGTCGGTGAGATCTTCGTTGCGACTCTCGGTGACCCACGGAAGTGGGGCACAGCTCACACCGTGAGGTGAACTTCCCTCTCACTAATAATGTCGGCGTCCCCGCGAAGATCAGGGGACGGATACACGTGAAATTGAGACGCCCGTCACGAAGCGGGCGAACAGAATGCTGTAAACGCCTGGGCTGGCAGCAGGTCAAGTTTCAGTACAGGAGATGGGCTAGTCCCGAAAGACTGGCCCTTCTCCATCTCTCCTCAAACCACCCAGGCCACTTGGTAGAAATCACTCGGTAGGAGTCCCTTGGTGGGACTCCCTTGGTGAAACTCACTAGGTAGTAGGTCAGTGTGACGTGTGGTCGTATTCCCTGGCCCTGGCTCGCACATCTGTGAAGCTGTGTCCGTGATCGTGCCGGGGGATCGTCAGCCAATGGATGTCGCAGTCGCCCTTGCCCCTCGACTTGTGCTCCACCCACAACCACCCCTTTTGACGGCCGTACTTGATGGCTCGGCCCACGGTGCTGAGTGACGCCCCGGATGTCTCCGCTATGAGTTCCTGCGGGGCCCGCAGGTCGCGGCCGGTGTCGAAGGTGGCGAAGAACGACGCCGCCGCAAGGACGTGCTTGTACTTTCCGGGCACGTCGGGACAGTTCCATAGGGCCCGTTCCCACTCGTAGCGGATTACAGACCTCGGCGTCCGGGCCGAGCTAATCAACTCCCCTTCGCCGGTCCCGTTCACGCTCCGGAAGGCCGGCCGTGACCCTTCGCGCGGTTCGGTCCGCGCAATCGGTTCGGCCCTCTCCCAGGCCGGACGCTTGGCGAACGGGTCTGCGTCCAGGAAGCTCACTGCGCCCCCTGCTCGTCCAGCCACCGGTCAAGGTCATGGCGGCGGCAGCGGAGCGCCTGTCCTACCTTCTTGAACGGGATGCCCTGGGCCTTGTGGTTGTTGTAGATCCAGTGCTTCGGGCGGCCCAGATACTCGGCCACCTCGTCCACGGTCATCAGCTTGGTCAAAGAATCCTCCGAGAAAAAGAAAGCCCCCGATGGCCTCGGGGGCGTGGTCATGCAGGCGTGCAGAACGGGGACTACCGGGCTTCTCCCGCATCTGGCAGGGAATCGAGTACGGCCGTGGCCTTGTCGGTCAGTTCCCCACCGGCCTTGCCCGCGAGGGAACTCAAGTACCCGTCCCTGCGGGCCTTCTTGAGGTGGTCCCGGACAGTCTCCGGCCGTCGCTCGATCAACTGTGCCAGCCAATCGACAGGGCGACGCGCGCCGATGCTCGTCATCTGGACGTACACAGCCGACAGCATGACCAGGTAGGGAGCCGAGACCCCTTCGAGAGCGAGTAGCCGTCCGGCCGTCTTCGCCGCCTCCTCGATCGTCTGTGTGATCTCCCGAGCACCTTCTTCAAGGCTGGGGGCGGCCTTCTGTGCCGCCTGGACCGCTTCTGTGAGGTCGAGCCTGCGCAACACGGTGGTGGAGATGCCGCGCGCCACGTCGCGGGCAGGGGCGTCCTGTGCCTTCTCGATCGTGATGCGCTGTGGTCCTCCGGTCACCGGCCCGCTGGGCCACCACATGCGGATGTCCCACGCTCCCTGGTGCTGGGTGATCTCGAATCCGTTCTCGTCTCCATCCATTCCAGAACCGTACCACGGAGGGTGGTCCACCATTGGTTGACAAGAGATGGTGGTCCGTGATCAAACTGAGAGTGCCGGAGCGACGCACCGGCCCGGACCGGCGCACCGCCGACCGGCAGAGCAGACGAGAGAGCACCACCACCCGTGACAAAGCGTGGAAACGGGCTCGGCGGCACCCCCGTGGAGATCAAGCGGACGGGACGGCCGAACACCTGGGGTGTACGCACGCCCCTGCACTTCAACCCGGCAACAGGCAAGAAGGAGCGCTACTGGATAGGCCGCGAGTACAAGACCAAGACCGAAGCGGAACGAGCGCTCCGGCAGTGGCACAGCGATCACGAGGCGGGCGCCCTCACGCCCCGCTCTGACATGACCATGGGGCAGCTCATGGATTCCTGGCTCGCCAAGCACCGGGGCGAGGACACCACCAAGGAAGGCTACGAGCCGAAGATCCGGCTGCACATCAAGCCCCACATAGGAACGGAGAAGGTAGTGGAGGTGACAGACGATCGCCTGGACGAGCTGTACCGGCTCCTGGAGACCAAGCCCATTGACGGCAACGACAACAAGCCGCTCGGCCCCAAGAGCGTCCGCCACGTCCACAACATCATCTCGGCGGCCCTCGACTCCGTAACCGGACCAAGGAAGCTCCTCACAGTCAATCCCGCCCACACCGCCAATCCACCGACCGAGCGGCAGATCAAGGCGGCACAACCCGACTTCCCCACCCTCAACGATCAGGAGACGGCGCACTTCCTGAAGGAGATATGGGAGCCGTGCAAGAACCGCGTCTGTGACGGGTTCATGCATCACTGCCTGCGGGACGCTCCGCTGTGGACCTCCTACGCGGCCACCTCATGCCGCCGCAGCGAGACCTTGGGGTGGATGTGGGACCTGATCCACTGGGATGACTGCGCCATCGAACTGGCCTGGGTCGTCGTCGAGGAAGGCAATACCTACAGGCTCCGCAAGCTCACCAAGGACGGTGACGACAACGCGATCATCTACGTGGACCAGGCCCTGATGAATGTCCTCAAGTGGCAGTGGGAGCGCCAGCAAGCCGAGAAGGAACGGCTCGGACCGCTATGGGTAGATCACGGCCTGGTGTTCGCCCGCGACGGGTTCAAGCTCCAGAAGGGCCGAGAGGCCGGAGGCCCGCAGGACCCTGAGAAGGTGTCGGCACGCTGGCGGACGGCTCGCAATCGGCTGCACCTGCCGGACGACTTCCGGCTGCACGACTGGCGGGCCTCGAAGATCACGAACGATCTCGACAACCACGAGAACCCCGTAGAGGTCTCCGCTAACGCCCGGCACCACTCGCCTGGCTACACCATGAGCCGCTACGGCAGGCGTCGCGCCGAGGGAGCCAAGAAACTGGCTGCGTCCAGCGCCTCTCGAATCGGCCTTGCAACCCTGGTCTGACCTGGGGAATCTCTGGGCTGTTGGTCACGTGGTTGGTCACGCCACACCCCAGAAAAGCAGAAAACCCCACGTGAAGTGGGGTCTCAGCTGGTGTCCGAGGGGGGACTTGAACCCCCACGCCCGTTAAAGGGCACTAGCACCTCAAGCTAGCGCGTCTGCCATTCCGCCACCCGGACCGGGTGTCTGCCGAGCGGGTGTTCCCCGCGGCGACATGGACAACAATACCAAGGTTTCGGAGTGCCTTTCACCTGCGTATCCGCCCGTCCGCCGGGGGATGCACGGTGGCCCGCACCCAGCGGCCTACAGTCTCACTATGAGTGACGGGTCGATTACTGATACCGCTGGGGCGCTCGGCGACATGAAGGTGCGTCGGCCCCGGATGCTGTCCCCGCTGCGCGAGCACCTGCGGGACACCATGTGGTTCGCGCCGACCGCGGCGCTGGTGGCGGCGATGCTCCTGTGGTGGGCCGCGTCGGAATTGGACACCTTGATCGTGGAGACGCTGCGGGACAACGGCGACTACGACGGGATCAAGGACCTGATGGGCATCGCCGAGGACGCCAGGGCGGTGATCAGCACCATCGGCAGCGCCATGATGACGTTCATCGGTGTCGTCTTCAGCATCTCGCTGGTGGCCGTCCAGATGGCCAGCGGGCAGTTCAGCCCCAGGGTGGTGCGGCTGTACGTCCGGTCCCGCATCACCAAGATCACGCTTGCCGGGTTCATGGCGACGTTCCTCTTCTCCCTGATGACGCTCACGTCGTTCGACAGCGAACGGGACCCCCGGCTCCTGACGAGCGCACCGCTGGTCGAGGCGGTGATCGCGATGGCGATGGTGCTGCTGAGCCTGCTGTTGTTCGTGGCATACGTGAACGGGACGGTGCGGATGATGCGGATCGGTTTCGTGATCGACAGGATCGCGCACGAATCGTTCCGGGTGGCGGTGAAGCAGCCCACGGAGCTTCCGGTGGACACGGAGCAGCTCGGTCCCGAGACCGCCCGGGTCACCCACCGGGGCAGGGCAGGCGTGCTGCGGGACGTGAACATCGCGCGGGCCGTGCGGGCGGCCCGGCGCCAGGGGATCGTGCTGCGGCTGATCCCGCGGATCGGTGACTTCGTGGTGCCGGGGACGCCCGTGTTCACGGTGCACGGCGGGACCGCGCCTTCGCGCCGGGCGCTCGGCTACACCGTGTACGTGGGCGTGGAGCGCACCTTCCACCAGGATCTCGGGTTCGGTCTGCGGCAGCTCTCCGACATCGCGCTGCGCGCCCTCTCCCCCGCGGTGAACGATCCGACGACCGCCGTCCAGGCTCTGGACCGCATCGTGCAGTTCCTGGCGTCGATCGCCCCGTACCCCCTGGGCGCGCTCGGGCACCGCGACCGGCACGGGGCACTGCGACTCGTACAGTCCGTGCCGGACTGGACCGCCTTGGTCGATCTGGGGTTCACCGAGATCAGGGGGTGCGCGGCCGGTAACCCCCAGGTCACGCGCCGCATGCTGGCCGGTCTCGACGATCTGCTGCTGCTCGCCCCCGAGGATCGGCGCGAGCCGCTGCTGCGGCATCGAGGGCTCCTCACGCAGGCGGTGGAGCGCTCGGTGCCGGAGGCGGCGGACCGCGCGTTCGCGCTCCTCCCGGACCGACAGGGCATCGGCTGACATCTGGACGGACAGGGCATCGGCTGACGTCCGGAACGGCAGGGCATCGGCTGACGGACCCGTACCGTTCCATGGACATGTCGGTGTCGCCCCTCCGCGAGCACTCCCGTCTCGCCCCGGGCATCACACCATGCGGTGATGGCTCGGGAAGTTGCCCGGCAGCCCCTCTTCCGCGGGGCCCGGGTCACGGCACGCACGAGCAGCTCGCCGCGCACGAACGCGCCGCGCCAGGACCCACCGAACCCACCGAAGAGCTCCTCCCTGTCGCCGCGCGAGCGTGGTTGGCGGACAGGGTCCGGCCGTCGGTCCGCCATATGCCGTGACCACCGTGTCTGTCCGGATGCACTCCCCTGGCTCCCGAAAAGTGCCGCACGCCCCCTGTACACCACTCACCGGATGCGGGATAACAATCTGCATACAGTGTTCGTCGACTGTATGCAGTCTGCTCTGAGGGCGCCCGGAAAGCGTGTGAGCGCACTCCAACTCCCCAACGAAGGGACAGGACTTCGTCATGCCCGAGGACAACAGCCAGAACGACATCTCCGGTGGGCACCTGGTCGCCAAGGCGCTCAAAGCGGAGGGCGTCGAGGTCATCTACACCCTCTGCGGCGGCCACATCATCGACATCTACGACGGCTGTGTCGACGAGGGCATCGACGTCGTCGACGTGCGCCACGAGCAGGTCGCCGCCCATGCCGCCGACGGCTACGCCCGCATCACGGGCAAGCCGGGTTGCGCCGTGGTGACGGCAGGTCCGGGCACGACGGACGCCGTCACCGGTGTCGCCAACGCCTTCCGCGCGGAGTCCCCCATGCTGCTGATCGGCGGACAAGGGGCCCACAGCCAGCACAAGATGGGGTCACTCCAGGACCTGCCGCACGTCGACATGATGGCGCCGATCACCAAGTTCGCCGCGACCGTGCCCGACACGGCCCGCGCGGCCGACATGGTGTCCATGGCGTTCCGCGAGTGCTACCACGGCGCCCCGGGACCGTCCTTCCTGGAGATACCCCGTGACGTGCTCGACGCCAAGGTGCCGGCCGACAGGGCACGCGTCCCCGAGGCCGGCCGGTACCGCGCCTCCACCCGCTCGGCCGGTGACCCGGAGGCGGTCGAGAAGCTCGCCGACCTCCTGGTGCACGCCGAGAAGCCCGCGATCCTGCTCGGCGGCCAGGTGTGGACGACCCGTGGCACCGAGGCGGCCATCGAGCTCGTACGCACCCTCAACGTGCCCGCCTACATGAACGGCGCGGGCCGAGGCACACTGCCGCCCGGGGACCCCCACCACTTCCAGCTCTCGCGGCGATACGCCTTCTCCAACGCCGACCTCATCGTCGTCGTCGGCACCCCCTTCGACTTTCGCATGGGCTACGGAAAGCGGCTCTCGCCGGACGCCACCGTCGTCCAGATCGACCTCGACTACCGCACCGTCGGCAAGAACCGCGACATCGACCTCGGGATCGTCGGGGACGCCGGGCTGGTCCTGCAGTCGGTCACCGAAGCCGCGTCAGGACGCACCCTCCACGGAGACGGCAGCAGCGGGGCCACCCGGCGCAAGGAGTGGATCGACGAGCTGCGCACAGCCGAGCAGACCGCGATCGAGAAGCGCCTGCCGAGCCTGAAGTCCGACGCCTCACCCATCCATCCGTACCGCCTGGTGAGCGAAATCAACGACTTCCTTACCGAGGACTCCATCTACATCGGCGACGGCGGCGACATCGTCACCTTCTCGGGGCAGGTCGTCCAACCCAAGTCGCCCGGCCACTGGATGGACCCGGGACCGCTCGGCACCCTCGGCGTCGGCATCCCCTTCGTCCTCGCCGCCAAGCAGGCACGCCCCGACAAGGAGGTGGTGGCCCTCTTCGGAGACGGCGCGTTCAGTCTCACCGGCTGGGACTTCGAGACCCTCGTCCGCTACAACCTCCCCTTCGTCGGGATCGTCGGCAACAACTCCTCGATGAACCAGATCCGTTACGGCCAGAAGGCCAAGTACGGCGAAGAGCGCGAACGCGTCGGCAACACCCTGGGCGACGTCCCCTACGACAAGTTCGCCCAGATGCTCGGCGGACACGGCGAAGAGGTGCGCGATCCGGCCGGCATCGGGCCCGCGCTGCGCCGCGCCCGCGAGTCCGGCAAGCCCTCCCTGATCAACGTATGGGTCGACCCCGACGCGTACGCCCCGGGAACCATGAACCAGACCATGTACAAGTGAGGAGCCCGGCCATGACCAAGGCTCTCGAAGGCATCCGCGTCCTCGACATGACGCACGTCCAGTCCGGCCCCTCCGCCACCCAGCTGCTCGCCTGGCTCGGCGCCGACGTGGTGAAGCTGGAGGCCCCCTCCGGGGACATCACACGCAAGCAGCTGCGCGACCTCCCCGGCGTCGACTCCCTGTACTTCACGATGCTCAACTGCAACAAGCGGAGCATCACCCTCAACACCAAGACCGAACGCGGCAAGGAGCTCCTCACGGAGCTCATCCGGCGATCCGACGTCATGGTCGAGAACTTCGGACCCGGCGCCGTGGATCGTATGGGCTTCGCCTGGGACCGCATCCAGGCGATCAATCCGCGCATCGTCTACGCCTCGATCAAGGGCTTCGGAGACGGCCCCTACACCAACTTCAAGGCCTACGAAGTGGTCGCCCAGGCGATGGGCGGCTCCATGTCGACGACCGGCTTCGAGGACGGCCCGCCGCTCGCCACTGGCGCCCAGATCGGGGACTCCGGAACGGGCATCCACGCCGTCGCGGGAATTCTCGCCGCCCTCTTCCAGAGGGAGAGCACGGGTCGGGGCCAGCGCGTGAACGTGGCCATGCAGCACGCCGTGCTGAACCTCTGCCGAGTCAAGCTCCGCGACCAGCAGCGGCTCGCACACGGGCCGCTCGCGGAATATCCCAACGAGGACTTCGGGGACGAGGTCCCGCGCTCCGGGAACGCTTCCGGCGGCGGGCAGCCCGGGTGGGCCGTCAGGTGCGCGCCCGGCGGCCCGAACGACTACGTCTACGTCATCGTGCAGCCCGTGGGCTGGCGGCCGATCACCGAACTCATCGGTCGCCCGGAGCTGGCGGACGACCCCGACTGGTCCACTCCGGAAGCCCGGCTGCCCAAGCTCGGCAAGATGTTCCAGCTCATCGAGGAGTGGTCCGCGACGCTGCCCAAGTGGGACGTCCTGGAACGGCTCAACGCCCACAACATCCCCTGCGGCCCGATCCTGTCCACCAGGGAGATCATCGAGGACGCCTCGCTGATCGCCAACGAGATGGTCGTCGAGGTCCCGCACCCCGAGCGCGGCAGCTTCACCACCGTCGGCTCCCCGTTGAAGCTCTCCGACTCCCCCGTGGACGTGGTCGGTTCACCCCTGCTCGGCGAGCACAACGAAGAGGTGTTCATCGGCGAGCTGGGCCTCGGCGACGAGGAACTGCGCCTGCTCAAGACGGACGGGGTGATCTGAGTGACGGCCGAGGACAGCTTGCGGGCGGTGCGCACGCTCCTCGACGCGGTGCGCGCCGAGGGACGTACGGCGCTGACCGCTCCCGAGGGAAAAATCATCGCGGACGCCTACGGAATCGCCGTACCGGGCGAGGCAACAGCCAGTGATGTCGACGAGGCCGTGGCGCACGCCGCCGGGTTCGGCGGCCCAGTCGTCATGAAGATCGTCTCCCCGGACATCCTGCACAAGACCGACGCGGGCGGCGTGGTGGTCGGTGTGGAGGGCCCCGCCGACGTACGGGCGGCCTTCCACCGGATCGTCGAGAACGCGCGTACCTACGACGCGCGGGCCCGCATCGAAGGCGTCCAGATCCAGGAACTGCTGCCGGGCGGCCCGTCGGCGCAGGAGGTCATCGTGGGAGCGGTGACCGATCCGACGTTCGGGAAGGTCGTCGCCTTCGGGCTCGGCGGTGTGCTCGTGGAGGTCCTCAAGGACGTCACGTTCCGCCTGGCGCCCGTGGACGCCGACGAGGCCGCCTCGATGCTCGACTCGATCCGGGCGGCGGAACTCCTGCGCGGGGTGCGCGGCGCGGAGCCGGTGGACAGGCGGGCCCTCGCGGAGCAGATCCGCCGGGTCTCCCAGTTGGTCACCGACTTCCCGGAGATAGCCGAGGTCGACCTGAACCCGGTCATCGCCACCCCCCGGAGCGCGATCGCGGCGGACATCCGGATCATCCTCTCCGAAGAGGCCCCCCAAGCGCGGCGCACGTACACGCGCGCGCAGATGCTCGCCTCGATGCGCCGGCTCATGCAGCCCCGCTCCGTCGCCGTCATCGGCGCCTCCAACGAGCCGGGGAAGATCGGCAATTCGGTGATGCGCAATCTCATCGACGGCGGCTTCTCCGGGGAGATCCACCCGGTGAACCCCAAGGCCGATGACATCGTGGGCCGCAAGGCGTACAAGAGTGTCACGGACGTTCCCGGCGAGGTGGATGTGGCGGTCTTCGCGATCCCCGCCAAGTTCGTGGCGTCGGCCCTGGAGGAGGTGGGCCGCAAGGGCGTGCCCAACGCGGTCCTCATCCCCTCCGGGTTCGCGGAAACGGGTGAACACGCTCTCCAGGACGAGATCGTGGCGATCGGTGAACGGCACGGAGTGCGCCTCCTCGGCCCCAACATCTACGGCTACTACTCGACGTGGCAGGACCTGTGCGCCACGTTCTGCACCCCGTACGACGTGAAGGGCTCGGTCGCCCTGACGAGCCAGTCGGGCGGCATCGGCATGGCGATCCTCGGTTTCGCGCGCACTACGAAGACAGGGGTTTCGGCGATCGTCGGGCTCGGCAACAAAGCGGACCTGGACGAGGACGACTTCCTGACCTGGTTCGGCGAGGACCCCCACACCCAGTGCATCGCCATGCACCTGGAGGACCTCAAGGACGGCCGCGCCTTCGTGGAGGCCGCGCGGGCGACCGTCCCCAAGAAGCCGGTCGTCGTCCTGAAGGCCGGCCGCACCGCGGCGGGGGCGAAGGCGGCCGGGTCCCACACGGGCGCCCTGGCGGGCGATGACGCCGTGTACGACGACATCCTCAGGCAGGCGGGCGTGATCCGCGCGCCGGGGCTGAATGACATGCTCGAGTACGCGCGCGCGTTGCCGGTCCTGCCCACTCCGAAGGGCGACGGCATCGTCATCATCACGGGCGCCGGCGGGTCGGGGGTGCTGCTCTCCGACGCCGTGACCGACAACGGCCTGAAGCTGATGGAGATCCCCGACGACCTGGACGCCGCCTTCAATGCCTTCATCCCGCCTTTCGGGGCCGCGGGCAACCCCGTGGACATCACGGGCGGGGAGCCCCCCTCCACGTACGAGGCGACCATCAGGCTCGGCCTGGAAGACCCGCGCATCCACGCCCTCGTCCTCGGCTACTGGCACACGATTGTCACCCCGCCCATGGTCTTCGCCGAGCTGACGGCGCGCGTCGTCGCCGAGTTCCGTGCGCGCGGCATCGAGAAGCCCGTGGTGGCGTCGCTGGCGGGCGATGTCGAGGTGGAGGAGGCCTGCCAGTACCTGTTCGAGCGCGGCGTCGTGGCGTACCCCTACACGACCGAGAAGCCGGTCGCCGCGCTCGGCGCGAAGTACCGCTGGGCGCGGGCGGCCGGGCTCTTGGAGGGCGGCCGATGAGGTGACCGGTTCGGGGCCGGCCCGCGGTGCGTGCCCGTCGGCCCCGAATCCCGTGCGCACACGGAAGAGACGGAGAGGAAGGGCGGAAGGACCGGATTCGTCAACGGCGGATTCGCCTACGGCTCGGTCCCGTTCGTCCTTCTCTTCACCGGCTACATGGATCTCACGAATGTCCGCTGGGTCCTGGTGGCCGTCGGCCTCCTCCTCGCGACGACGGTCGCGGCGGCGGGCTACTTCTTCCAGGACCCGCCGAAGAACTGGTGACCCGCGAACGTCGACCCGCTGCGCCCGGCGCGCCATGCCGACTTCATCGCACTGTTCCTGTCGCAACCCGGCAGGCCGAAATCCAAGGACATCAGCCCCAATCCGCAACCCCTCGGTGAGGAGATGGCTTGATATGACGGCGGAACCCATCGCCGGCCCCCATGCGGCGGCCGACCGCGACACGCCGTACAGAGAGCTCAAGGACGCGCGCGGTCGCGTCTACCGCATCGGCGAGAGCGACCGGGACATCCTCGGCCGGCCCCGCTGGACGATGGTGGCGTTGCCCTGGGTGGCCATGCTCGCCATCAGTGTCTTCGAGTACGCGTTCGGGGCGGCGGAGGACACCCTGTCCGCCGCGCACCACTGGACGTCGTCGAACACGTTCTGGGTGCTCAGCGTCTGGATCTTCTTCCAGGCGGGGGTCTCCTTCCCCGCGGGCAAGCTGCGCGAGAAGGGGCTCCTGACGAGCAGGGCGGCGATGCTGACGGGCTCGGTCCTGTCTCTGCTCGGCTTCGTCAGCCTCAGCCACGCGCCGAACGTGGCGGTGGCGATGGCCGGCTTCGGCCTGCTCGGTGGCGTCGGTTCGGGTCTGATCTACTCGACGTGCGTGAACATGGTCGGCAAGTGGTATCCCGAGCGGCGCGGTGGCAAGACGGGCTTCGTCAATGGTGGGTTTGCCTACGGCGCGGTGCCGTTCATCTTCCTGTTCTCGTACGGCTTCGACACCTCCAACTACCGGACGGTGCTGGATCTCGTCGGCTTCTACGTCCTGGCCGTGACGCTGGTGGCGGGGCTGTTCTTCAAGGACCCGCCGAAGAACTGGTGGCCGGCCTCGGTGGACCCGCTACGGCTCGACGGGGACCCACGCACGGCGGCGGCCCTGGCCAAGAACCCGCCCGCGGTACGGCAGTTCACGCCCGGCGAGGCCCTGCGCACCGGGGTGATCCCCCTCATGTGGGTGGGCATGCTGTGCTGCGCCGGAGTGTCGATCTTCGGAATCTCCTTCCAGGTGCCGTTCGCGAAGGAGATGGGCTTCGGCCCGCTGATCGCCGCCTCGTCGATGGGCGTCATGTCGGTGATCAACGGCACGGGACGCGGCGTGGTGGGCTGGCTCTCGGACCGGATGGGCAGGCAGCCGACCTTGACGTACGTCTGTCTGGCGCTCTCGGTGGCGCAGTTCGGGGTGCTGTGGGCGGGCGAGATGCGCAACCAGCCGTTGTTCCTCGTCTTCGCGTTCCTGTCCGGATTCGCCGGCGGCGCCTTCTATCCGCTCTTCGCGGCACTGGTACCGGACTACTTCGGAGAGAACAACAACGCCTCCAACTACGGCATGGTGTACAGCGCCAAGCTGGTGTCCGGCCTGTTCGGCGGTGGCATGGGGGCCATGGTCGTGGACTCCTGGGGGTACGTCGGCGCGTACACGACCGCCGGGGTGGTGTCGTTGGTCGCGGCGGGCCTCTCCTTGCTGCTGCGGCAGCCGGGGGCGCCACGCGCGCGTGAAGCCCTGGTCTAGCGTCCGCTGCGGTCACTTCCGGGTGGGGCCCTCCGCCGTCGGGCGGCAGGGCCCCGTCCGTGCTGCCGTACGGTCAGTCGCCGCAGCGGCCGGAGCGCAGCGAGTGCAGGTGCTCGCTGGACTTGCGGGCGAAGGCGTAGGACTCGGCCGGATTGTCGTGCTCGGTCTGCCAGTGGTGGTAGCGCCGGCCCTGGTGGGTGCGGGCGGTCACCTTCGACAGGAACCTCTTGTAGTCGATGTCACCGTCGCCTACGTCCGTCATGCGGTATCCGTCACGGGTGCTCTCGTCCCGGACGCCGTCCTTGACGTGGAACAGGGGGTAGCGGTGCGGCTGCTTGAGTACGTAGTCGAGCGGCTGGAAGGGGGCGGGGGTACCGTCGGGCCGCTTGCCGAAGCGGAACTGGGCGCTGAACGCCCAGTAGATGTCCATCTCCAGGTACACGAAATCGGGATCGGTCTCGGCGAGCAGCACGTCGTAGAGCCGGACGTTCGGCTTGTCGGTGGCGAAGGAGAACTCCTCGGCGTGGTTGTGCTGGTAGAACTTCATGCCGCGCTTGCGGGCCGCCTCGCCGTACGTGTTGAAGTCCTCCGCGGCACGCTTCCAGGCGTCGACGGTGCTGCCGTAGCGGAAGGGTCCTGAGGCGGTGCCGATGTGCTTCAGGCCGAGGGCCTCGGCGTCGTCGAGCACCTTCGTGAGGTTCTGGGCGAACGTGTACGCGCCGGGGTTGCTGTCGTCGTAGTAGCCGACGTGGGAGCCGATGGGGTGCAGTCCGTGATCGCGGGCCAGCGCCCTGAGCTGGGCGAGGGTGATAGCGCCCGCCGAGCCCTGGGTGTATCCGGCGAATTCGATCTCGTCGTATCCATACTTCTCCAACTCGGCGAAGACCGGGCCGAATCCGACGGTGGAGACCTTGTCGCGCAGGCTGTACAGCTGGATGCCGAGCCGCCCCGGCGGCAGGACGGGGTGGCCGTGACCGTGGCCCCGCCCCTGGGTGGGTGCGGCCGTGGCGGTGGGGGCGGCGGCGCTCACGAGGGCCGCGGCGGTGGCCCCGGCTGCCACGCCCAGCATGCCGCGTCGGCTGAGTCTGCGGGCGAGCTCGGGGTCGGTGGCGGACGGCTGGTGGCTCATGCGGTTCTCCTCGGCAGGGTCAGGGGGGTCAGGGATGGGTCAGGGATGGGTTCGAGGAACGGATCAGGGATCGCTGGGGGCCGGGCCCTGATGGCAGGGTCCGAGCCCTCTGGTTCAGTGGAGATCAAGCAGATTCAGCGGCGCGGCGGGCGGACATCAGCGCAGTCCCGCGAGGTCGAGCAGGAGCGATTTCACATCGGTGGCCGCGACGGGGCCGCTGACGGCACGGGGGGTGGAGCAGAGAATGAGCGGACTTTCGTCCTCACTCGTGGGGAGGCGGCCATGGCTGCCGCGAATAGGTGACGGGTCCAGGGGCACGACCGCCATGCGGTAGCGCATGCCGAGCTTCTTGCGGGCCAGCACGCTCGCGACCTTGACGCGGACGTAGGGGTCCTGGGGGTCCATGAAGAGCTCGACGGGGTCGTAGCCGGGTTTGCGGTGGATCTCGACGAGCTGCGCGAAGTCGGGGGCGCGGGTGTCGTCGAGCCAGTAGTAGTACGTGAACCAGGCGTCCGGCTCCGCGACGGCGACGAGTTCACCGGCGCGCGGGTGGTCCAGATGGTGCGCCTTCTTGCCTTCGTCGTCGAGGAGTTGCTCGATGCCGGGGACGTCCTTCAGGGCGGCGCGGGTGGCGTCGAGGTCCTCCGGCCGGCGGACGTAGACGTGGGCGATCTGGTGGTCGGCGACGGCGAAGGCGCGGGACGCCATCGGGTCGAGGTACTCCATGCCGTCCTGGGTGTGCACCTCGAGCAGCCCGGCACGGCGCAGCACCCGGTTGATGTCGACGGGGCGGTTCACCCGAGTGATGCCGTACTCGGACAGGGCGACGACGGTCCGGCCCTCCGCCTTCGCGTCATCGAGGAGCGGGGCGAGGGTCGCGTCCAGGTCGCTGGCCGCCCGCAGGGAGCGCGGGTCGTCGGGTCCGAAGCGCTGCAGGTCGTAGTCGAGGTGAGGGAGGTAGCACAGGGCCAGGTCGGGGTGGCGGGTGTCGATGATGTGCCGGGTGGCGTCCACGATCCAGCGGCTGGACACGATGTCGGCGCCGGGTCCCCAGAAATGGAAGAGGGGGAATGTGCCGAGCTTCTCGGTGAGCTCGTCGTGGAGGCCGGGGGGCCGGGTGTAGCAGTCGGGTTCTTTGCGGCCGTCGGCGTAGTAGACGGGACGGGGGGTGATGGTGAAGTCGGTGTCGGCGCCCATGGCGTACCACCAGCAGATGTTGGCGACGGTGTAGCCGGGGTGCGCGCGACGGGCGGCGTCCCACAGCTTGTCGCCGGTGACGAGGCCGTTGTGCTGGCGCCAGAGGAGTACGTCGCCGAGCTCGCGGAAGTACCAGCCGTTGCCGACGATGCCGTGCTCGGCGGGGGTGGTGCCGGTGAGGAAGGTGGACTGGGCGGCGCAGGTGACGGCGGGCAGGACGGTGCCGAGCGGGGCTCTGGATCCGGACTGGCCGAGCGCTTTGAGGTGGGGCATGTGGTCGAGGAGGCGGGGGGTGAGGCCGACGACGTCCAGGACCAGCAAGGGGGTCGGGGTCATGGGAGTTCCTTGAGGCCGAGGTCGGTCAGGAGGTCGCGGGCGAGGGCGAGCTCGGCGGCGATGCCCTCGGCGAGCTGGGGGCGGCCGCGCGGGCGGAGTGCGGGCGGGAGCGCCTGCCAGGTGTAGGTCTCGACTTCGAGATGGCGGGTGAGGGGTTCAGGACCGCCGACGAGTCGGGTCAGGGCGTTCTGGAGTACGGGAAGCGTGGAGGTGAGGGGCGCGGCGGGGGCCGCGTGCAGGGGGACGTGGAAGTGGGCGCGCCAGGGCGCTGTGTCGGGCAGGGTGCCGGCGGTGAGTGCCTCACCGAGGTCGTCGGTGCCGTGCAGTCCGGTGCTGGTGAGGGTGCGGGTCTGGTGGAGGAAGCGGGGTTCGTCGAAGGCCGAGAGTGCTTCGCGTACCTCGGGGAGGTGGGGGTGTTCGGCATGGAGCGCGGCGGACAGCTGCACCTTGACGACGGGGATGTTCGCAGCGGCGAGGGCGTCGAGTGCGGTGTCCGGGTTCTCGAAGGAGGTGGCGAGGTGACAGGTGTCGACACAGACACCGACGCGGTCGTGGCCGACCGCGGTGAGCGGGGTGATGGCATCGGCGGTCGTCTCGACGGTGCAGCCGGGTTCCGGTTCGAGGCCGATACGGATCGAGCGGCCGGTGAGTTCGGCGAGGGCGTCGAGGCGCTGGGCGAGCGTGGTGAGGGCTGCGCCGGCGGTCTCGGCGTGAGTGGCGTCAAAGGGGCTGCGCCAGGCGAGCGGAAGGGTGGAGATGGACCCTTCGGTGACGTCGTCGGGGAGCAGGGCGGCGAGCAGCCGGGCCAGTTCGGTGGTGTGGCTCAGCCGTTCCGGGTCGGTCCAGTCCGGTTTGTACACGCGGTACTTGACCTGTTCGGCGCCGAAGCCCTCATAGGGGAATCCGTTGAGGGTGACGACTTCGAGGCCTCGCCGGTCGAGTTCGGTGCGCAGGCCGCGCAGGGCGGCCGGGTCGGCGCCAAGGGCGCGGGCGGCGTCCTTGGCGAGCCAGAGTCCGATGCCCAGGCGGTCTCTGCCCAGCCGTTTGCGTACGGGCTCGCAGTGGTCGCGGAGCTGAGCGAGTACGCCGTCGAGGGTCTCGGCCGGCTGGACGTTCGTGCAGTAGGCGAGGTGGACGGTGGAACCGTCGGGGTGCCGGAAGCGCATGGTTCACGCCCCGCCGCGCAGTATGGAGTTGCCTTCGTGGGTGGCTGCGTCCGGTTCCCGCGCGTCGAGCTGGAGGCGTCCGCTGAGACTGTAGAAGGCCACGGGATTGCGCCACAGCACGAGGTCTACGTCGTCCTCGTCGTATCCGGCCGCCAGCATGGTGTCGGCGACCTTGCGGGTCTTGAGGGGGTCGCTCTTTCCCCAGTCGGCGGCGGAGTTGATCAGCACTTGGTCGGGTCCGATGTCGCGCAGGATCGCGACCATGCGTTCCTCGTCCATCTTGGTGTCGGGATAGACGGAGAAGCCGAGCCAGCAGCCGCTGTCCTTGGCCTCCTTGACGGTCGTCTCGTTGAGGTGGTCGATCAGGACGCGGTCCGGGGGCAGGGCGGACTCGCGGACGACGTCGATCGTGCGGCGCAGGCCGGCGAGCTTGTCGCGGTGCGGGGTGTGCACGAGGGCGGGCAGCTCGTGGTCGGCGGCGAGATGAAGCTGGGTGGCGAGCGCGGTGTCCTCGGCCGGTGTCATGGAGTCGTAGCCGATCTCGCCGACGGCGACGACGTTGTCCTTGACGAGATAGCGGGGCAGTTCGTCGAGGACGGGCGTGCAGCGGGGGTCGTTCGCCTCTTTGGGGTTGAGGGCGATCGTGCAGTGGTGGGAGATGCCGTACTGGGCGGCGCGGAAGGGTTCCCAGCCGAGGAGGGAGTCGAAGTAGTCGAAGAAGGAGGCGGGCGAGGTGCGCGGCTGGCCGAGCCAGAAGGCGGGTTCCACGACCGCGCGGACACCGGCGGCGTACATCGCCTGATAGTCGTCGGTGGTACGGGAGGTCATGTGGATGTGGGGGTCGAAGATGCGCATCAGGACTTCTGCTCCTCGCCGGTCGAAGGGGCCGCGGGGGCCGAGGGAGCCGCCGGGGCCGCGGTGGGCTCGGGGGCGGTCAGAGACAGGACGCGATGCAGGTCACCGGGGACGGGACGGCCGGCGGCGGTGCGCTCGCTCGCGTAGTCGCCAAGCATGCGGGCGAGTTCGCCGTCACCGCGTGCGCGTCTCGGCAGGTCGGCGACGGCATCCACGGGCACGCCGGTGAACAGGCACTTGAGGACGGCGTGGCGCCAGTCGTGCGGGGCGAGGTGCGCGGCGGCGTAGGGTCCGACGGCCGCGGTGACGAGCCGGGTGTCATTGGTGCGCAGGGCGTCCTCGACGAGCGGAAGGGCGTCGGGTCCTGGCACCAGGTGGGGCAGGGCGTGCAGGACGGCGCGGCGCTCGGCGGCGGTGCCCTGGGCGTAGACGCGGGTGAGGGTGTCCGGGGACGCGTTCGCCGCGTGCAGGAGGAGGACGCGGGCGGCGTCCACGTGGTCGGGGCCGCAGCGGCGCCCGGCCTCGGCGAACCTCATCTCCCAGGTGGGGACGGGCCCCTGCCTCTCTCCTTCCTCTCGCTCGCTGTACGCGGTGGCCTCGGCGACGGCCTGGTCGAGCCAGGCCCGTGCGGCGCCGCCGAGGTCGGTTTCGAGACGGGCGCGGAGGGCGGCGATCCCGGGGGTGTCGGTCACGGGGTACCTCCTTCGGCGGGAGCGGCGGATGCGGTGGCGGCCACCGGGGCGGCGGCTACCGGGGTTGGGGGCTCCGAGGTTGGGGCCGCCGGAGCAGGGGCCCCTGGGGCGGTTGCTGCTTCCGCTGCTCGGTTGAGGAAGGCGATGGAGCGGGCTGCGAGTTCGGGGCCCGCGTGGGAGTGGCGGGGCAGTTCGACGACGGTGAGCCCTTGGTAGCCGCCTGCGACCAGAGCTTCGAGGACGGGCGGGAAGTCGATCTCACCGTCTCCGAAGGGCAGGTGCTCGTGGATTCCGCGGCGCATGTCCTCGATCTGGACGTGCCGCAGCCAGGGGATGGCGGCGCGTACGCACTCCGCTGGAGGGAGCGGTTCGAGGCACTGGCAGTGGCCGATGTCGAGGGTGAGACCGAGGAGTTCGGGGTCGGGGTCGTCGAGCTCGTGGCGCAGACGGTGGAAGTCGGCGAGTGAGGAGAGGAGGTGGCCGGGTTCGGGCTCGACCGCCAGCGGTACATCGGCGCCCGACGCGGCGTCGAGAACGGGACCGAGCGCGTCGGCCAGGCGCCGCCACGCGACGTCATCGGCGGTGTCCGCCGGGAGGATGCCGCTGAAGCAGTGCACGGCATGGGCACCGAGGTCGGCGGCGACCTGGACGGCGCGGGTCAGCAGGCGGACGCGGGCGGAGCGTTGTTCCGGGTCGGGGTCGAGGAGGGAGGGACCGTGTTTGCGGCGCGGATCGAGAACGTATCGGGCGCCCGTTTCGACGGTGGCGGTCAGCCCGAGACGGTCGAGACGGCGGGCCACCGTGCGGGTGCGGGCGGCGAGATCGGGGGCGAGGGGGTCGAGGTGCATGTGGTCGAGGGTCAGTCCGACGCCGGCATAGCCGAGGTCGGCGAGGAGGCCGAGGGCGTCGTCGAGACGCAGGTCGGTGAGGCCGTTGGTGCCGTAGCCGAACCGGAGCCCGTCGGGCGGGGCCGGGCACCGAGGAGTGTTCTCGCTCATGTGACGCTCACCTTCCGTGCGAACTTCCGGGCGGCGGGGGCGAGGGCGACGGTCAGCAGAGCGGTGCCGGCGGCGCCGGCGCGGGCGGCAAGTGCGGCCTGCAACGGGATCATGGCGCGGATCCCGCCGCCGACGGCACGTTGGGTGAGGGGAGGTGATGGATTGAGAGCAGCGTGGAACAGGGGCTTTGCGGCAGTCCCGATGTAGGCGAGGGACAGCGCGCCGGGGAGGAGCCGCCGGGCGGTTTGGAGGGGAGTGATGAGGGGGGTGACGAGGGGGGTGTTGGCTCGGATCCCTCCGCTTCCTCTGCTGCCTGGGGTCTCTTCGCTGCCTCGGGTCCCGCCGCTGCCTCGGGCCCCGCCGCCTTCTCGGCTTCCTCCGTTGCCTCGGGTCCTACCGCTCCCTGCGCCTCCTCCGCTCCTCTCGTCCCCTGCGCTCCCTCCGCCCCAACGGTTCCCCGTACCGTCAAAGTGAGGGCGGCGGTCGCCTCCCACCAGCCGGGCCAGCACCGTTGTCACTGCCAACGCGGCCAAGGGGGCGGCGGAGGAGCCGCCCTGGGCCTCGCGGCGGGAGACCGCGGTGACGGCGAGGGTGTGGGCGGCGAGTGCTGCCGCGGAAGGTATGGCGGCCTTGGCACTCCGGCTGTCACCCGAGTACGGGCTCCACCTCCGACCCCGACCCCAACCCGTACCCACACCCACATCCGCACCCGCACCCGCACCCTCGCCAGCACCCGCCCCCACCCCCGCCGTAGCCGTCGCGCCGAGGAGTAGGTCGAGGCCGCGTGCCGTGGCCATGGCCACCGGGCCCGCCGGTGTGTGCTTCAGGCCGAGGTCGTAGGCCCACACCGTCGCGGCCAGGGCGCCCGCTGTGGCCAGGGAAGGCCGACCCGCGCTGGAGGCGAGGGCCAGGCCCGCGGCGGTGAGGGCGGTGGCCGCGGCGAGGGCCGCGGGTGGGGTGATGCGGCCGGAGGGGAGGGGGCGCTCGGGGCGTTCGACGGCGTCCTCGGTTCGGTCGGCCCAGTCGTTGAGGGCCATTCCGGCTTCGTACAGGCAGAGGGAGGAGCTGATGGCCAGGAGGGTGCGGCGGTTGGGGCGCAGGCCGGTCGTCGCCGCGCCGGCGAGGGCGTCGCCGGGGACGGTGAACAGGGCGGGCAGGCGCAGGAGTTCGGCCCAGGCGCGGGCGGCCGTCATGAGGCCTCACCCGCCGGTACGGAGTGCGGAGGTCGAGCCGCCGGGCGAGGGGCGTGGCGCAGGTCGCTTCCGGAAGCGGGCGCGCCGCTCATCCTTCCCCTCCCAGCTGTGCCGCGAAATCGAGCAGCGCCGCATACTGCTCGCCCAGTGCTGACGGGGCGCCGGGGTCCGGGTCCTTGAAGTAGAAGGCGAGGGCGGGGAGCGCTCCGGAGAGGCCGCGTTCGTGGGCGCGGGATGTCAGGCGGGCGAGGTCCAGGACCAGGGGGGCGGCGAGGGCCGAGTCGCAGCCCTGCCAGGTGGTCTGCAGGACCATGCGGGTGCCGAGGAAACCGTCGAAGGCGATGTGGTCCCACGCCGTCTTCCAGTCACCGAGGGAGGGGACGTCGTCGATGTGGACCTCGCCCTCGGGGGCGGCGCCCAGCGTGTCGGCCAGGACGCGTTCCTTGCCCGCGTTCTTCGCGGCCGCGGCGGCCGGGTCGGCGAGGGCGGCGCCGTCCCCGCCGCCCAGGAGGTTCGTGCCGGACCAGGCGCGCACGGCGAGGGCCCGTTGCGCGAACATCGGGCCGAGGACGGAGCGCAGCAGGGTCTGGCCGGTCTTGCCGTCCCGGCCCGCGTGCGGCAGGCCGCTGGCGTGCGCCGCCTCGGTGAGGCGGGGGTGGTGCAGACCGGTCGAGGGGGTGAAGTTCACGTAGGGGCAGCCCGCCCGGAGTGCTGCCGCCGCGTAGAGGGAGCTGGCGGGGAGTCGCTCGTCGGTGTCCGAGGGGCGTGGTTCGGTCTCGGTGTCCGAGGGGCGTGGTTCGGTCGAGGCGACGTTCACCACCACGGCGCGGGCCAGGCCACGGCGGCGTAGGAAGTCGCGCAGGTCGGTAGCGAAGGCGTCGATCAGTTCCTCGTCGCTGCGGGTGTCGCCCGGTTGTGGCCCGCCGGGGCGTATCTCGGCGTCGGCGGCGGCGAGTTCGGCGCGTACCGCCGAGGGCAGGTCGTGCGGCAGGACGCCGCCCGCGGCGAGCTCCTCGGCGCGTTTGGGCAGCGGGCAGCTGGTGGTGTCGTGGCCGCCGAAGACGAGGGAGGACAACGTCGGCAGGGAGCGGTCCAGGAAGGGCGCCGTCTCGGTCACCATGCCGGTGGGCGGGTGCAGACCGGCCGCCATGGCCGCGCAGCCCGCGACGGCCGTGGTCGCGACCGAGCCTCGTGCCCCGATCAGCCAGACCCCGACGGGCCGGGTATCGGCGGGCGGGGCGTCAGCGGACGAGGTACCGATGGGTGAGGTCCCGGTGGGCGAGGTCCCGAGGGGGGAAGTAGAGGGCGCGGATGTAGAGGTCGCGGATGTGGACACGGCTGCCTCCTGCCATGGTTCAAGAGCTCGGGACTCGGGACACGACTCAGGAGCTCGAGGAACGTGAGTGCGGTGCAAGACGGCGGGCGGAGGTCCGGCGTCCTCCGCCCGCCGCCGTCTAGCGACCCGCGCCTGAACCGCTCGGCGCGGATGAACCAGTGGGTTCGGATGAACCAGTTGGTGCGGATGAACCGGTTGGTGCGGATGGGCCAGCCGGTCCGGGCGAACCAACTGGCGCGGGCGCACCAACCCGCCCTGGCGTACCAACCGTTCCGGACGAACCAACCCGTCCGGACAAACCACCTAATGCGGACGGACCAACCGTCCCCGCACCTCCCGCACCCCTCCCCGGCAGTTCCCTCAGCCGGATGTTGCGGAAGGAAACCTCATCGTCGTCGCCGTGGTTCTGGATGCCGACGTGGCCTTGGAGCAGGCTTCGTGCCGGGTCCGTGTTGGTGAAATCGTTGATCTTGATGCCGTTGAGGTAGACCCGAAGGCGTTCGCCCTCGACGCGGATCTCGTACGTGTTCCACTCCCCCGGCGGGTTCAGCGCCCGGTCGCGCTGCTGCAGGTCGGCGGAGCGGAATCCGTAGACGGAACCGGTGGTCTTCTCGGGGACGTCGGTGGCGTCGATCTGGATCTCGTAGCCGTTGTTCACGGCCGACCAGGGGTCGTCGGAGGGCGGGAAGCCCACGAAGATGCCGGAGTTGTCGTCCCCGGCCATCCTCCAGTCGAGCTTGAGCGAGTACGAGCCGAGTTCGCGGCGGTCGTACCAGAGCATGCCCATGCCGCCGGTGGTCGTGAGCGTCCCGCCGTCCGCGTTGAGGGCGAAGGAGCCGGGCCCCGCCTGCTTCCAGCCCTCCAGCGAGGCCGCCGTGCCGTCGAAGAGCGGCGCGTACCCCTTCTCCGGCCGGCAGTCGGCCTGGGCGGCGCCGACCGCCCAGCGTATGCCGCCCAACAGGTGCTTGCGGAAGGCCGGTTCGGCGAAGGACTCCTTGGTGTGGCCGCCCCCGGTGTAGAAGGAGCGGCCACCCTCGTAGCCCTGGCACCAGGCGATGGGGTGGTCCCCCGACATGGTGCCGCCCGTGTACGACGACTCGTCGAGCGTGGCGAGGACGCGGGCCCGCTCGCGCGGGTTGGAGCGGTAGTTGTACCACTCGTCGGTGCGGTCCCAGGCTCCGGTGCCCAGGTGGGACGTGGCCGGGTGCGCGTGATCCTCGACCCGCACCTTCGCGGGCTGGATCGCGGGGTGCGACTGGAAGTACGCGCCCGCGAGCCCGCCGTAGAAGGGCCAGTCGTACTCGGTGTCGGCCGCCGCGTGCACGCCGACGTAGCCGCCGCCCGCCCGGATGTACTTCTCGAACGCCGTCTGCTGCGCGGCGTTCAGCACGTCTCCGGTGGTCGAGAGCCAGATCACGGCGTCGTAGCGGGCGAGGTTCTTGGCCGTGAAGGCACCCGCGTCCTCGGTGGCGTCGACGGTGAAGCCGTTCTCCGCGCCCAGTTCCCTGACGGTGGCGACGCCTGTGGGGATCGAGTCGTGCCGGAATCCCGCGGTCTTGGAGAAGACGAGCACTCGCTCGCCCGCCCGGCCGGGCCCCGGCTGGGAGGCGGCCGGACCCGAGGCGCAGCCGATGAGCAGGGCGGCCACCGCCGTCGCGGTGACGACGCGGGCACGTGCGCGCATCGCGGTCACCCCTTCCGGCCGGTGACGGCCCTGGTGGTGAAGGTGAAGTCGTCCACGTCGTACAGCGCTCCGGTGCCCGAGCCCTTGAAGACCAGGTACAGGGTCGTGGTTCCCGTCGGCGGCTTCGTAATGGCCGTGCTGACGTCGGTGTACGTCTCCCACGAGCCGGTCGGCGCGATCTTCGCGGAGCCGAGGAGCCTGCCCGTCGCCGATCCGCTGCGGACCTCCAGCGTGCCACCGGATCCGGCCGAGGCGACCCGCGCCGTCAGCTTGGTGGCGTTGCCGAGGATGTAGGGCTTGAAGGAGACCCAGTCGCCGTTGTGGATGTCGCCGACGGTCTTGCCGCCGTGGGCCGGGGCGTGGTTGATCACGGAGACGCCCTTGGAGTCGCCGTAGTGCTCGCCCTGGCGGTGCTTGGGCTGGACGATGTTCTGGTCGTGGGTGGTCAGCGCGGGCTGGCCGTTCGCGCCCTTGTCGGTGTACTCGGCGTCGAAGACCCCGAAGATGTTGGCGTTCGGGTCGTGCTCGCCGTCCGCCGACGTCTGGAGGGTGCCTTCGCAGCCGTTGGCCGAGGTGACGGGGTGGCCGTGGCTGTCGTGGCCGAGGATGTGGGTGACCTTGACCTTGGCGCAGTCGATGGTCCCGTCCTCGGGGTCGGTGACCTTCACCTTGAACGGGATCTTGTCGCCGAAGGTGAACAGCTGCCCGTCCCCCGGGAGTTCCAGGGTCACCTTGGGCGCGGTGTTGCCGACGGTGACGTGCGCGCTGGCCGTGCCGGTGCGGCCGGTGGTGTCCTTGACGGTCACGGTCGCGGCATAGACGCCGTTCTTCTGGTACGTGTGGGTGGGGTTCTGCTGGGTCGACCTGCCGCCGTCGCCGAAGTCCCAGGAGTAGGTGAGCGTCCCGCCGTCGGCGTCCGTGGCCTTGGCGGTGAACTTGCTCTTCAGCGGCGCCTGGCCGCTGGTCACCGAGGCGCTCGCCTCGACCACCGGCGAGTGGCCGTCGGTGGCGTTCTCGATGCGGAAGAGGGCGGAGTTCTCGTCGCCGTTGAAGTAGCCGGTGCCGTAGTCGAGGACGTAGAGGGCTCCGTCGGGGCCGAAGGCCATGTCCATGACCTGGGTGCCCGCCCACGGGAACGCGTTGATCTTGGAGACGGTGCCGTCGGCACCCTGCTCGATGCGCTTGATCCAGCGCCGGCCGAACTCGCCGGCGAAGAAGTCGCCGTCGTACGCCTCGGGGAACTTGACCGGGGAGGCGTTCGCCGCGTCATAGCGGTAGACGGGGCCACCCATCGGGGACTCGGAGCCGGTGCCGAACTCGGGCACCGAGCCGCCGTCGTAGGGGATCCAGGCCTCCTGCGCGGGCGGCAGGTCCGTCAGGCCCGTGTTGTGCGGCGAGTCGTTCTTCGGCGCCGCGCAGTCGAAGGCCTGGCCGGAGGTGCCGGTCGCGAAGTCGTAGTCGATGTAGGCGTCATTCTTGCCGGTGCAGTAGGGCCAGCCGAAGTTGCCGGGCTTGGTCACCCGGGCGAACTCGACCTGTCCCGCGGGGCCGCGCTTGGGGTCGGCGGCGCCCGCGTCGGGGCCGTAGTCACCCACGTACACCGTGCCTGTCGGTTTGTCGACGCTCATCCGGAAGGGGTTGCGGAAGCCCATCGCGTAGATCTCGGGGCGGGTCTTCTCGGTGCCCTTGGCGAAGAGGTTGCCGTCCGGGACCGTGTAGGAACCGTCGTCGGCGACCTTGATGCGCAGGATCTTGCCGCGCAGGTCATTGGTGTTGCCCGCGCTGCGCCGGGCGTCGAAGGCCGGGTTGCGGTTGGCACGCTCGTCGATGGGCGTGAAGCCGTCCGAGGCGAACGGGTTGGAGTCGTCGCCCGTCGAGAGGTAGAGGTTGCCGTCCTTGTCGAAGTCGATGTCGCCGCCGACGTGGCAGCAGATGCCGCGGTTCGCCGGGACGTCGAGGACCTTCTTCTCGCTGGCCGCGTCGAGGGTGCCGTCGCTCTTCAGAACGAAGCGGGAGAGCCGGTTCACGCCGTCGAACTTCTTGAAGTCCTCGGCCGTGCCGGTCTCCGGGGCGTCGCCCGCGGGGGTGTCCAGCGGGGGCGCGTAGTAGAGGTAGATCGCGTGATTCTCGCTGAACTTCGGGTCGATGCCGACGCCCTGGAGGCCCTCTTCGTCGTGGGAGTAGACCGGTATCCTGCCCGCGACCTTGGTGTCGCCCGCGGCGTTGGTCAGGCGCAGCGTGCCGTCGCGTGAGGTGTGCAGGACCGAGCGGTCCGCGAGGACGGCGAGCGTCATGGGCTCGCCCATCTCCGGTTCGCCCTTGGCGAGGGTGACCTGCTGGAAGTCCTCGGCGAGGGGGGCGGCCGCCGGGGGCGGGTCCGCGGGGGCGGCGCCGGCCGACGGGACAGTGAGGGTGAGGCTCGCGCCGGTGAGCACGGTGCCGGTGAGCAGGGCGAGTGTCGTGCGGAGTCTTGGGCGTTTCCTGTGCACGGGGTTCCTCCGGAAGGGGGGACAGTCGTACGGGAGTGGGTGCGCCGTGCGCCGGGGTGCGCCGTCACCCCGGAGACTTCATGTCCTGTACACCTCAGGGACGGTAGCCACGTTTGTCCCGGGCGGAAAGCCCTTACGCGGCACCGAAGTTGAACTTTTTCCTGTCAATGGACAAACAGGAGCGGGACCGGGGCTAGTCGGAGCCGCCGAACGCCGCGTCGAACGACGCCGTCGGGGGTTCGAAGTCGTACGCCTTCAGATGCGCCAGCGCCTCCGGGGCACCCTGGAGCCGGTCCATGCCCGCGTCCTCCCACTCCACCGAGACGGGACCTTCGTACGCGATGGAGCGCAGCATCCGGAAGACGTCCTCCCAGGGGACGTCGCCGTGGCCGGCCGAGACGAAGTCCCAGCCCCGGCGCGGGTCGCCCCAGGGCAGATGCGAGCCGAGGCGGCCGTTGCGGCCGTCCAGACGGCGCCGGGCCTCCTTGCAGTCCACGTGGTAGATGCGGTCGCGGAAGTCGTAGAGGAAGCCGACCGGGTCGAGGTCCTGCCACACGAAATGGGACGGGTCGAAGTTCAGCCCGAACGCGGTGCGGTGGCCCACGGCCTCCAGCGCCTTGTGCGTGGTCCAGTAGTCGTACGCGATCTCGGAGGGGTGCACCTCGTGGGCGAACCGCACGCCCTGTGCGTCGAAGACGTCCAGGATCGGGTTCCAGCGCTCGGCGAAGTCCTCGTACCCGCGCTCGATCATCGACTCGGGGGCGGGCGGGAACATCGCCACCAGGTGCCAGATCGAGGAGCCCGTGAAGCCCACGACCGTCTCGACGCCGAAGGCCGCGGCGGCCCGCGCGGTGTCCTTGATCTCCGCGGCGGCCCGCTGCCGCACGCCCTCCGCCTCGCCGTCGCCCCAGATGCGGGCGGGCAGGATCGCCCGGTGGCGCTCGTCGATGATGGCGTCGCAGACGGCCTGCCCGACGAGGTGGTTGGAGATGGCCCAGCACTTGAGCCCGTACTTGTCGAGCAGGGCGTGCCGCCCCTGGAGGTAGGCCGGATCGGCGAGCGCCTTGTCGACCTCGAAGTGGTCTCCCCAGCAGGCGAGTTCGAGACCGTCGTAGCCGAATTCGCTGGCGCGGGCGCAGACCTCTTCGAGTGGCAGGTCGGCCCACTGGCCGGTGAAGAGCGTGAACTTGCGCGGCATGACCGGGCCTCCTCAGGCAGGGATCAGGCGGGGATCGGCGTGTAGACGGAGTTCTTGGCGGCGCTCTCCTCGACCGCGGCGAGCACGCGCTGCACACAGAGGCCGTCGGCGAAGGAGGGTTCGGGCCGCGCCCCGGTGGTGATGGCGAGCAGCAGGTCGCGGGCCTGGTGCACGAAGGTGTGCTCGTAGCCGAGCCCGTGGCCCGGCGGCCACCAGCCCTCGAGGTACGGGTGGTCGGGTTCGGTCACGAGGATGCGCCGGAAGCCGGACGACGCGGCGGGCTCGGTGTGGTCGTGGAAGGAGAGCTCGTTCAGCCGCTCCAGATCGAAGGCCAACGAGCCTTGTGAGCCGTTGAGTTCGACCCGCAGCGCGTTCTTGCGGCCGGCGGCGAAGCGGGTCGCCTCGAAGGAGGCGAGGGCGCCGGAGGGGAACCGTCCCGTGAAGAGCGCCGCGTCGTCGACGGTGACCGTGCCGAGCCGGCCGCCGCCGCCCGCCGCGGTGAGCCCGCTGGACGCGCCTTCCAGGAGCGGCCGTTCGCGTACGAACGTCTCGGTGAGCGCCGACACCCCTGCCACCGGCTCCCCCGCGAGGAACTGTGCGAGGTCCACGATGTGCGCGCCCAGGTCGCCGAGCGCCCCGGAGCCCGCCCGGTCCTTCCGCAGCCGCCAGGTGAGCGGGAACCCGGCGTCGACCAGCCAGTCCTGAAGGTACGTCAGGCGTACGTGGCGCAGGGCGCCGAGCCGCCCCTCGGCGACCATCTGCCGGGCGAGCGTGAGGGCGGGCACCCGGCGGTAGTTGAAGCCGACCATGGCCACCTGGCCCCGCGCGCGGGCCCGCTCGGCGGCCTCGGCCATCGCCTCTGCCTCCTCGACGCTGTTGGCGAGGGGCTTCTCGCACAGCACGTGCTTGCCCGCCTCCAGAGCGGCGAGGGCGATCTCCGCATGGCTGTCGCCCGGCGTGCAGATGTCGACGAGGTCGACGTCGTCCCGGGCGATCAGCGCGCGCCAGTCGGTCTCGGCGTGGGCCCAGCCGAGCCGGTCGGCGGCGGCGCGCACGGCGCCGCCGTCGCGCCCGCAGACGGCCGAGAGCACCGGCCGCACCGGCAGGTCGAAGACGCGCCCCACGGTGCGCCAGCCCTGGGAGTGGGCGGCGCCCATGAAGGCGTAGCCGACCATGCCCACTCCCAGCGGCCGTTTGCCTGCCGCCCCGGAATCGGCCCCTGCCTCGGTGTCCGTCTCACGCATGCGGTACTCCTCCTCGTAAACGCTCGGTGGGGGGTGCGGGCGTGCGCATCACTTGAAGCCGGTGGACATGTACTGGCCGACGTTCTCCTTGTCGACCACAGCGGAGTAGCAGGTGACGAAGGACGGGATCTCGAACTCCGCCATGCCGCTGACGCCCTTGCCCTGGCCGAGGGCGCGCGCGAGGTCGATCGCGGAGGCGGCCATGGTGGGCGGGTAGAGGACCGTGGCCTTCAGGACGCTGTTGTCCGCCTCGATGGCCTGGAACGCGGAGAGCGCGCCCGCGCCGCCCACCATCAGGAAGTCGTCGCGGCCCGCCTGCTTGATGGCGCGCAGGGCGCCCACGCCCTGGTCGTCGTCGTGGTTCCACAGGGCGTCGAAGTTCTTCTGGGCCTGCAGGAGCTGGGACATCTTCGACTGGCCCGACTCGACGGTGAAGTCGGCGGCCTGCCGGGCGACCTTCTTGATGTTCGAGTAGTTCTTCAGGGCGTCGTCGAAGCCCTTGCTGCGCTGTTTGGTGAGTTCGAGGTTGTCGAGCCCCGCGAGCTCCACGACGCGGGCGTCCTTCTTGTCCTTGAGCTTCTCGCCGATGTAGTGCCCGGCGCTCAGGCCCATGCCGTAGTTGTCGCCGCCGATCCAGCAGCGGTAGGCCTGCGGGGTGGCGAAGACGCGGTCGAGGTTGACGACGGGGATGCCCGCCTTCATCGCCTTCAGGCCGACCTGGGTGAGCGCCTTGCCGTCGGCAGGCAGGATGACCAGGACATCGACCTTCTTGTTGATCAGCGTCTCGACCTGGCCGATCTGCGCCGCGGTGTCGTTGGAGCCCTCGGTCGCCTCCAGCGTGACGTCCGCGTACTTCGCCGCCCGCTTCCTGGCGTTGTCGTTGATCGCGTTGAGCCAGCCGTGGTCGGCCTGCGGCCCGGCGAAGCCGATGGTGACCTTCTTGCCCGGCTTGTCGTCGGCGACCTGCTGCGAGGTGTCCCCGGAGCCCTCGTCGTCCTTGGTCTCGTTGCTGGTGCACCCGGTGATCAGGGCCCCGGTGGAGAGGGCGGCGGCTCCGAGGAGCAGTCCTCTGCGGCTCGTGTTGGTTGGCATGGGTGAACCCCTCAGCTCAGGAAGTGTGGGCCGTACGACGTTGGACGAGCACCGCGGCGACGATGATCGCGCCCTTGGCGATCTGCTGGGTCGCGGTCTCCAGGTTGTTGAGCGCGAAGATGTTCTGGATCGTGGTGAAGATCAGCACGCCGAGCACGGAGCCCGTGATGGTGCCGCGGCCGCCGGTGAGCAGGGTGCCGCCGATGATCACCGCCGCGATCGCGTCGAGTTCGTACAGGTTGCCGTTGGTGTTCTGTCCCGAGCCCGCGAGGACGATGAGCAGGAAGGCCGCGATGCCGCAGCACAGGCCGGAGAGCAGATACAGATAGAGCCGCTGCCTGCGGACGTCGATGCCGGCGAGGCGCGTCGCCTCCGCGTTGCCGCCGACCGCCAGCGAGCGCCGCCCGAATGTGGTGCGGTTCAGCAGCAGCCAGCCGACCACGGTGACGCCGGCGAAGACGAGGACCAGCGGCGGGATGCCGAGGATGTAGGAGTCGCGCTCGCCGAGCTCCAGCACTCCGTCCACGGTGACCATCTGGGTCTTGCCGTCGGTGATCTGCAGGGCGAGGCCGCGGCCCGAGGCGAGCATGGCGAGGGTGGCGATGAACGGCACCACTCCGCCGTACGCGATGAGCAGGCCGTTCACCAGGCCGCACCCCAGGCCGACGATCACGGCGGTGAAGAGGATGCCCGCGAAGCCGTACTCCTGGGTGGCGACCGTCGTCGCCCACACCGAGGCGAGCGCGACGATCGCGCCGACCGACAGGTCGATCCCGCCGGAGATGATCACGAACGTCATGCCGACGGTGACCACGCCGATGACGGAGGCCTGGGTGAGGATCAGCTGGACGTTGTCGGTGTCGAGGAACGAGTCGGGCTGGGTGATGCCGCCGATCAGGATCAGCGCGGCGAGCACGCCGACCAGGGACAGCGTGCGCACGTCGGCGCGGGCCACCGTGGCGCGCCACGGCTTGCCGCCGTCGGTGGAGGCGGTCTTGCGGGCGGCGGCCTCGGCCGCCGGGGCTGGCTGGGTCATGCCGCCGGGCTCCCTTCGAGGACGAGGTCGAGTACGCGGTGTTCATCGAGGTCACGGGCGGGTGCGGTGTGCACGACGCGGCCTTCGCGCAGGACCAGGACGCGGTCGGCGAGGCCGAGCACCTCGGGTACTTCGCTGGAGACGAGCAGCACGGCGAGGCCTTCGTCGGCGAGGCGGCGGATCACCGCGTACAGCTCGGCGCGGGCGCCGACGTCGACGCCCCTGGTCGGCTCGTCGAGCAGCAGGACGCGGCAGCCGCGCAGCAGCCAGCGGGCCAGGACGGCCTTCTGTTGGTTGCCGCCGGAGAGGGTGCGTACGGGGACGTTCGGTTCGTCGGGGCGCAGCGACAGCTCGCGCGTCGCGGCGCCCGCGGCCTCGCGCTCGGCGCCCCGGTCGAGCCAGCCCCCGTGGCTGAAGCGGGACATGGAGGAGACCGAGACGTTGCGGGTGACGGACTCCAGCATGAGGAGGGCCTGCGCCTTGCGCTCCTCCGGGGCGAGCCCCAGCCCGGCGCGGACACCGGCCCGGACACTGCCGGGCCGCAACACCCTTCCGTCCACGGCGACTTGGCCGGTGCTGGGTTTGCGTGCGCCGTAGATCGTCTCCAGGATCTCGGAACGTCCCGAGCCGACGAGTCCGGCGAGGCCGACGATTTCGCCGGGGCGCAGATCGAGGTCGAGGGGTTCGAATTCGCCGTGCCGGGACAGCCCGCGCACGGTCAACACCGGGATCGCATCGGCCTGTACGGCGTCCGCGGGTGGCCGCTCCGGGAAGACGTATTCGACGTTGCGGCCCGTCATCAGCGCCACGACGTCTCTGGTCGGCGTCGTTTTGGCGGGGAGGCCGCCCGCGACGGCACGCCCGTCCTTGAGGACGGTGACGCGGTCGCCGATGCGGCGGATCTCCTCGAGGCGGTGCGAGATGTAGATGACGGCGACGCCGTCGGCGGTGAGGTCGCCGACGATACGGAAGAGGTTGTCGACCTCGTCGGGGTCGAGGGCGGCGGACGGCTCGTCCATGACGATCAGGCGGACCTCGTGGGAGAGCGCGCGGGCCATCGAGACGATCTGCCGCTGGGCGGCGGAGAGCTCGCCGACGAGCCGTCCGGGGGCGATCTCCGCATGCCCGAGCCGCTTGAGCAGGGTGGCGGTCGACGCCCTGGCCGCCCGGCCGCGGACGACGAATCCGGCGGCTGTCGGTTCGTGCCCGAGGTAGACGTTCTCGGCGACGGACAACCCCTCCACCAGGTCGAGTTCCTGGTAGATGGTGGCGATACCGAGCCGCATGGCGGCGATCGGCGAGCGGAACGTGGTGCGTTCGCCGCGCCAGGTGATCTCGCCGCCGTCGGGCTGGTGGGCGCCCGCGAGGACCTTGATGAGGGTGGACTTCCCGGCGCCGTTCTGGCCGAGGAGGCAGTGCACCTCCCCGGCCTGGACCTGGAGATCGACGCCATCGAGGGCGCGGACCCCCGGGAACGACTTGGTGATGCCGGACATGGTGAGCAGGGGTGGTGTGGATGCCATGACGGTTCCCCTCGGCGGCGGCCGCAGCAGGGCAGGACTGAGCTGGGCATGACAGATGAAGGCAGGGCGGGGCAGGACGGGAGGGCAGGACGGGATGTGCGCGCTGTACTGGGCGTGCTGATCTATGTGTCGCTACGTTCCGTACGGACCGGTCGTAGGCGGGCGTCGGCGGGTGTCGGCGGGCGTCGGCTCAGGCCGGTGAGAACAGGTGGTCGCTGATGAGCCGCGCGCCGCCGATGACCCCGGCGGTGGGACCCAACTCGCCGAGGACGATGGGGAGGTTGCCGGTCGCCAGGGGCAGCGACTGGCGGTAGACCTGGGTGCGGATCGCGGCGAGCAGGGTGTGGCCGAGGCCGGTCACACCGCCGCCGATCACCACGAGACCGGGGTTGAAGAAGCTGACGAGGCCCGCGATGACCTGGCCGGTGCGGTTGCCGCCGTCGCGGATGAGGTCGAGCGCCGTGGCGTCACCCGCCGCCGCGGCCGCCGCGACGTCGACGGCGCTGAGCCGCCCCGCCTCGTCGAGCCGCGTGGCGAACTCCGCCGAACGCCCCTCCCTGGCCGCCGCCTCGGCGTCGCGGGCGAGCGCCGCGCCGCTGAAGTAGGCCTCCAGGCAGCCCCTGTTGCCGCAGGCGCACGGGCGTCCGTCCGGTTCGGAGCGGATGTGGCCGATGTCGCCTGCGCTGCCCGTCGCACCGCGGTGGACCTCACCGCCGACGACGATGCCGCAGCCGATGCCCGTGCCGATCTTGACGCAGAGGAAGTCGCCCACGGAGCGCGCGACGCCCGCGTGCTGCTCCCCCATCGCCATGAGGTTCACGTCGTTGTCGACCATGACGGGGCAGCCGAGGTCCTGGCTGAGGGCCTCCCGGACGGGGAACCCGTCCCAGCCCGGCATGATCGGCGGCGCGACCGGCACGCCCTCGGGGAAGCGGACGGGCCCGGGGACGCCGATGCCGGCGCCGTCGAACCCTTCCGCGAGCCCGGAGGCCTTCAGTTTGGCCGCCATGGCGAGGACCTGCTCGAAGACCGCGACCGGGCCCTCGCGCACGTCCATGGGCTGGTTGATGTGGCCGAGTACCTCCAGCTCGGCGTTGGTCACCGCGACGTCGACCGAGGTCGCGCCGATGTCCACGCCGAGGAAGCGGAGGGCCGGGGCCAGGCGGATGTTGTGGGAGCGACGGCCGCCGCGCGAGGCGGCGAGTCCGTCGGCGACCACGAGGCCGGTCTCCAGGAGCCGGTCGACCTCGACGGCCAGTTTGGACCGCGAGAGGTCGACCTGATCACCCAGCTGGGCACGGGAGTTGGGTCCTCCGTCGCGCAACAGCCGCAACAGCCGCGCCTGGTGCGCATTGGCGGGTCGAGCCGTCATACGTCTCACGCGCCCCTCCCCGCCTCATCGGGCTTCCCATGCCGTTGCCCTCGGGCCGACGCGCCGTCGCCGCGGCCACCGTCGCCTTCGGGCTCCCTTCAAGCTTTCGAGGGGAACGTAGCAGCGCCTGCCGGGACTGGGAAGAAGTTGCGCACGAATTACCCATGACTTTCTCCAGTCACAGGACAAAGACCTGACGGGCGCGAAGACCGGACAACCGGCTCTCAGCCCTGTTCGCGCTGGTGGTACGTCCGGCGGGTGTGCTCGGTGTGGGCCCGCATGATGTCCGTGGCGCGCTGTTCGTCGCGCTCGGCGATCGCCGCGATCAGTTCGCGGTGCTCCAGCCAGGACTGGCTGCCGCGCTGCCGGGCCACGGGCGTGTAGTACCAGCGGACCCTGCGGTCCACCTGGGCCGCGAGCTCGGCGAGGACCACGTTGCCCGCCAGCTCCATCACCTTGGCGTGGAAGGCGGCGTTGAGGGCGACCACCTGGTCCACGTCGCCGTCGGCCACGGCCTGTTCGCCCTTGGTGCAGAGCTCGTCGAGCGCCGTGATGCCCGCGACGCCGGCGTTCGCGGCGGCGAGCCGGGCCGCCTCGGCCTCCAACAGGGTGCGGACCGAGAGGAGTTGGTCCGCCTCCTGCTCGGTGGGCTCGTGCACGAACGCGCCCTGGGCGGGCCGCAGATCGACCCAGCCCTCGGTGTTCAGCCGTTGCAACGCCTCGCGCACCGGCTGCCGCGAGACACCCAGGTGCCCGGCAAGCTCACTCTCGACCAGGTGCTGACCGGGCCGCAGCGAACGGTTCGTGATCAGTTCGAGCAGCGCATCGTAGACCCGCTCCCTCAGCGGCCCCGGCCGTTCGAGTCGGGGCACCGCCCCCTGCGGCAGTCCTGTGGACAACATCGCGGCCCCCTCCTCGACGATTGCCTTTTGTCTACAGTCTACGAGCCACTGGAGCCGCGCCGCCTTCACAGGCAGCGGTTCCCTTACGGGCAGCGCACGACCTGTCCCGCGTACGACAGGTTGCCGCCGAAGCCGAACAGCAGGACCGGGTCCCCGGAGGCGAGCTCGCCGCGCTCCACCAGCTTGGACAGCGCCATGGGGATGCTCCCCGCCGAGGTGTTCCCCGAGTCGATGACATCGCGCGCGACGACGGCGTTCACGGCGCCGATGCGCTCGGCGAGCGGCTCGATGATCCGCAGGTTGGCCTGGTGCAGGACGAGTCCGGCGAGGTCGGCGGGGGTCAGCCCGGCGCGTTCGCAGGCCGCGCGGGCGAGCGGGGGCAGCTGCGTCGTCGCCCAGCGGTAGACGCTCTGGCCCTCCTGGGCGAAGCGCGGCGGCGTGCCCTCGATGCGGACGGCGTTGCCCATCTCGGGCACCGAGCCCCACAGCACGGGACCGATGCCGGGCTCGTCGTCGGGGCCGCACGCCTCGACGACGACCGCGCCCGCGCCGTCGCCGGTCAGCACGCAGGTGGTGCGGTCCGTCCAGTCGGTGACCTCGGTCATCTTGTCCGCGCCGATGACCAGGGCACGGCTCGCGCCGCCGGCCCGTACGGTGTGGTCGGCGGTGGCGAGGGCGTGCGTGAAGCCCGCGCACACGACGTTGAGGTCCATCACGCAGGGCCCGGGGATGCCGAGCCGGGCCGCGACCCGTGCGGCCATGTTCGGCGAGCGGTCGATGGCCGTGGAGGTCGCGACCAGGACCAGGTCGATCGCGTCGGGGGTCAGACCGGCGGCCGCGAGGGCCTTGCCGCCGGCGTGCGCGGCCAGCTCGTCGACCGGCTCCTCCGGGCCCGCGACATGGCGGGTGCGGATGCCCACCCGAGAGCGGATCCACTCGTCGCTCGTGTCGACCAGGCCCGCCAGGTCCTCGTTGGTGAGGACCTTCGCGGGTTGGTAGTGGCCGACAGCAGCGATGCGCGAGCCGTGCATGTACGGGTCCCCCTTGTTGCCGGAGATGCGGGACCCTCCAGTCTGGTCAGCGACTCACGAGTAACGGTGCACGTGATGCGACAGGAAAGGAGCACAGGGTTTGGATGCTTCTCATGATGTGGTCACCCTCTGAAGAGTTGCGTGACCTTGTGTACGAGTTCGTACCCTCCGCACCCCAGTGGCAGCCCCACCCAGCGCCGGGCCGTGGTCATCGGCGGCGCCGAGCACGCGGCGCCTGCTCACATCGTTCACGATCAGGGTGGGGTTCACCCAGGCCGGAACCAGGTCGTAGTCCGCGTTGCACTTTTCGTGCAGCGGTACCACCGCCCGAATTCGCGGCTTCCTGCCCCAGCTGGCCTCCGCCGCCCGCTTCGCGGCGGCAGCCCTGCTGTTCTCCATGGCTGTGAGGGCGAGTTGGCGGCCCGTGAATCCCTGGGAGAACGGCACGCGCGCGGGCTCCTCGGCGACGACGCCCTCGGCCCGGAGTTCGACATGCGCGCCGCGGAGTCGGCTGCGACCTGACCCTGCACGTGCAGGACAATGAGATCGTGTAGGTCACCTCGCCGCACGCCAGCCCGGTGACCCACGGCAACCTCTGCGTCAAGGGCCGCTTCGGCTACCAGCACATACAGAACCGGGACTGATCACGACATGGGACGAGTCACTGAGCGACGCAAGGTGATACGGATCCGGGACGGGCACGTCTCGGAGCGGCCCGACACCCTGGTCGCCGAGGAACCCCTGGAGATCCGCCTCAACGGCAGGCCGCTCGCCATCACCATGCGCACCCCCGGCGACGACTTCGCGCTCGCTGCGGGGTTCCTGGTGAGCGAGGGCGTGCTCGGGTCCGCCGACGAGCTGCGGTCCATCGTCTACTGCGCCGGTGCGACGGCGGACGGCTCGAACACGTACAACGTGGTCGACGTGCAGACCGCCCCCGGCGTCGTGATCCCCGACATCACGCTCGAACGCAACGTCTACACCACCTCCTCCTGCGGCCTGTGCGGCAAGGCGAGCCTGGACGCGGTCCGCACCACGGCGCGCTTCCCGATCGCCGACGCTCCCCCGGTCCGGCTCGGGACCGAGCTGCTCGCGGCCCTCCCCGACCGGCTGCGCGCCTCGCAGCGGGTCTTCGACCGGACCGGGGGCCTGCACGCCGCGGCGCTCTTCGACGAGGACGGCGTACTGCTCGACCTGCGCGAGGACGTGGGACGGCACAACGCCGTCGACAAGCTCGTCGGGCGGGCCCTCCAGGACGGACGGCTCCCGCTCTCGCGGGCGGTCCTCCTCGTCTCGGGCCGCGCCTCCTTCGAGCTCGCCCAGAAGGCCGTGATGGCGGGCATTCCGGTGCTTGCCGCGGTCTCCGCGCCGTCCTCGCTCGCCGTCGACCTGGCCGCGGAGACGGGACTCACGCTGATCGGTTTCCTGCGCGGCTCCTCCATGAACGTGTACGCGGGCGAGCACCGCGTCGCCCTGCGGGCCACGGCCGGCCAGGGCTGACCCGGGCCGCCCGCCGCACGGCGGCGGCGGGCCACCGCCTAATCCCGCGAGGCCTCGACGCCGGAGATCCGGCCCAGCATGTCCAGGAACCGTTCGCGCTCGGTGGGCGTCAACGGCGCGAGGAGTTCGGCGTTGGCGTGCGCGGCCGCTTCGGCGCACCGTTCGACGGCGCGCCTGCCGTCCGCCGTGATGGTGATCGCGTTCTTGCGGCGGTCCCTGGGGTCCGGTGCGCGCTCGACGAGCCCGTCGGCCTGCAGGTCGTTCAGGACGCCGACCATGTCCTTGGGGTCGAGCGAGACGCTGCGGCCGAGCTCCGCCTGGGCGAGTGGGCCGAGATCGGCGACGGCGGACAGCACCACGTGGTGCCACATCTTCAGCCCCTCACGGGCCAGCGCGTCGGCGACAAGACCGCGCCCGCGGGCCGCGGCGCGACCGAGCAGCCAGCTGGGGAGGGTGCGGATCGTGCGGGGGGCGGGCGGTGTCGTGGCCATGGGAGAACCCTAGCCGCGGATCAACGTAATCGTTGGACTTCCCCATGACTTTGGGCTTACCGTTGGAACTCCCAACGATCCTACTTGGCGGAGGTGTACGGATGCGTCGTGTCCGGTACGAGCGCAGCGGCGGCCCCGAGGGCCTGTTCCTGGAGGACGTGCCCCTTCCCGAGCCGGGGCCCGGCGAGCTCCTCGTGCGGGTCGAGGCGGTAGGGGTGACGCTGCCCGTCGTCCGCAAGGTCCGCGAGGAGCGTGACCCGATCCCCCTCGGCGGCGAGGTCGCCGGTGAGGTCGTCGCGCTCGGCGAGGGTGTGAGCGGCCACGCGCCGGGCGACCGCGTCACCGGTCTCGTCTTCGGGCACGGCTACGCCGATTACGCGCTGCTCCAGGCCGCGATGGCCTCCCCGGTCCCGGACGGCGCGAGCGCCGTCGACGCGGTCGCGCTGGTCCGCTCCGGGCTCGTCGCGTACGGCGCCCTCGAAGCGGCCCGCCCCGCGCCCGGCGAGTCCGCGCTGGTCACGGCGGCGGCGAGCGGTGTCGGGCACCTCGCCCTGCAACTGTCCCGGCTGAAGGGCGCCGGGCGCGTCGTGGCCGCCGTGTCCGACCCGGGCAAGGCGGACTTCCTGCGCGAACTCGGCGCCGACGAGGTCGTCACGTACGACCGGCCTCAGTGGGGCGAGCCGGTCGACTACGTCCTGGACGCGGTCGGCGGCGAACTACTCACGCCCGCCGTCAGGTCCCTGGCCCCGCACGGTCGGCTGGTGGCCTACAGTTCCGGCGGCGGCACCGTGGCGGCGTACGACCTGCTCGTGGGCGCCAAGTCCGTCATCGGATTCCAGATGGGGCTCATCGCGCGCGGGCAGCCCACGCTGTACGAGGCGTGGCGGCGCGAGCTGTGGCGGCTGCACTCCGGTGGCGACCTGCGGGCCGCCGTGCACGGCGAGTACGCGTTGGAGGACGCGGCAGGGGCACATGAGGTGATCGAGGCGCGAAGGAACCGGGGCAAGGTCGTCCTGATCCCCTGACGCGTGCTCCTTGTGAGGTAATGACACCCCCACGTAGCGTCTGTGACACGCACATGGGACGTGGGATGTCAGGATGTCCGAACGTCGTTGTCAGGATGTCCGCACATCATTCCCATGTCTGTCGCCCCGGGCCCGGCCCGGGGCGCTTCGCACCGATCCGTCATCGCCATGAGTCGCCGTCGCCCCGAAAGGCGGACCGCACCATGCCATCGAGTCTCCGTGCACGCCTCAGACCGTTTCGCGCCGCGGCCGCCGTCCTGACCGCGGTCGCCGTCGGCGCCCTGCTGCCCGCGCCCTCGGCGCAGGCGTTACGCGCGGCACCGGCAGAGACACCGCCGTTTGAACAGCAGGTACTGTTCAAGGCCTCCCAGGACCCGGGGTACGCCTGCTTCCGCATCCCCGCCGTGGTGCGGACGGTCAAGGGCACGCTCCTCGCCTTCGCGGAGGGGCGGGTGAACGACTGCGGCGACGCGGGCGACATAGACCTGGTACTCAAACGGTCGCACGACGGCGGCCGGACGTGGGGGCCGCTCCAGGTCGTCAGCGAGGGGGCGGGTGACACCCACGGCAATCCGGCGCCGGTCGTGGACCGCAGGAGCGGCCGGATCCTGCTGGCCGAGACGTACAACACCGGCCGCACGGACGGCAAGAACTGCGACGTGCCGTGCGACCGCACCCCGCACCTGCAGTACAGCGACGACGACGGCAGCAGCTGGTCGGCGCCGCGCGACCTGAGCGACCAGATCCTGCCGGAGGACTGGAACTCCTGGTACGCGACCGGCCCCGTGCACGGCATCCAGCTGACCCGTGGCCGGCACGCCGGGCGGCTCGTCCTCACCGCCAACACCGAGACGTGGGACGGCGGCCGGGTCACCGCCAACCACGCCGCCCTCATCGTCAGCGACGACGGCGGCGACCACTGGAAGATCGGCGCCACGGACTCGTACCCGATACCGGCCGAGGGCACGTTCCGCCAGAAGCCGTCCGAGATGACGATCACGGAGCGGCCCGACGGGGCGGTCTACGTCAGCGGCCGCGAGCAGGACGGCACGGATCTGGGGCACCGCACCCACACGGTCAGCCGCGACGGCGGCGACTCCTTCGTCGCGCCCTTCCGGGCGATCCCCGACCTCTACACGCCCCAAGTACAGGGCTCCACGCTGCGGTTCGGCGGGCGCATGCTGCTCGCCTGCCCCGCCGACCCGGACCGCCGCCGCACCATGCAGATCCGCTCCTCCTACGACGGCGGCCGCACCTGGGACAGCGTCGACCGCGGCACGACGGTGACCGCGGACTGGTCGGGCTACAGCGACATGGTGCGGGCCGACGGCGAGCACGTGGGGGTGCTGTACGAGGGCGGGGCGGTCGACGCCCGCGACGAGATCCGGTTCGCCCGCTTCACCGAGGAGTGGCTGAAGCCGCGCCGCGGCCCGGACCCGACCACCGGCGACCGCGCGCCGGGCGCCCGCCCCGCGGCGGTGCTCGGCGGGGCGGACACGACCGAGGGGCGCTTCGGCCGGGCCATCGCCTTCGACGGCACCGACGACGCCGTACGCCTCCCGTTCCGCCAGCAACTCCCGCTGTACACACGGAATTTCACCGCGTCACTGTGGTTCCGGTACTCCGCGACGACCGGTGAGCAGCCCCTGCTGTGGATGGGCGGCATCGGCACCAACCAGCCGCAGGTGTGGCTGCGCGGCGAACCGGCGAGCAACCGCGTCACCGGCCTGATCACCACACGGGACGGCGCCACGCCCCCGAAGTCGGCGTCCGTGCGCACATCGAGCGCGTACAACGACGGCGAGTGGCACCACATCGCGCTGCGCCGCGGCGCGGGAAGCCTGACGCTGTTCCTCGACGGCGCCCAGGTCGGTGCCGTCGCCGACGTGCCGGGCTCGGTCAGCCGCAACTCGCCCTTCGGCGTGCACGTCGGGCAGCGCCTGGACAGCCGGGCCCACTTCACCGGCGCCATCGACGAAGTGGCGGTGTACAAGCGGGCGTTGGAGGACTCGGAGATCGAGGCCCTGGGCACGGGTGATGCTCCTGTGACACGGGACACCGTCGTCCGGCTCCCCATGGACCACGTGCGCGACAGCAACTAACGTCCCGGGCGTGTCCGCCCGCGAACGTACCGCGACGGGGCCGCGCAGGATCTTGCTGGTCCTGCTGCTGGCCCTGGCCTGCGCGGCCGTGCTGCTCATCGCCCTCCCGGACGACGACCGGGAGGGCGGTGCGGCGTGCGGGCCCCGCACCGTCGCCTCCTGGGCGGCCGACGCCGGGACCACCGCGGAGTTCGCGCGCTACGGCGACGACCCGACCCACGCCGACGACTGGACCGGCGGGGACGGCACCCATTCGGTGCGGCTTCCGGACGGGCGGCTGCTTTGGCTGTTCTCCGACACCTTCCTCGGCCAGGTCCACGCGCCCCCGAACCCGGTGGGCCAGCCGCACACCTGGCGCGACGCGAACACGCCGATGGTCCGCAACTCGGCGGTGGTGATGTCCCGTTCGGGCAGCCTGCAACGCACCCTCGCCGCGCCGCTCTTCCCCGACCCGGCGCCCCAGCAGTGGCGCTGGCCGGTGGCGGCCCGCGTGGAGCCCCGCTCGCCCGGCTCCGACGAGCGTGTCGTACGCGTCCTGCTGTGGAACCGCATGGCGAGCCAGGGCGGCCCGTGGATCTACGGCGTCCCCCTCGCCACCGAGGTCGCCACGCTCTCGCTGCCCGGCCTGCGCGTCGAGTCCATCGTGAAGGTCTCCGACCAGCAGGCGGTCGCCGATCCCGAGAAGCGGGTCCTGTACGGCACGACGACGGTCGACGACGACGGCTGGACGTACGTCTTCGGCGGCACCGACGCCCAGGCGAACGCGCGCCCCTCCTCCCACGCCTACGTCGCCCGGGTCCCGCACGGCAGGCTCGCCGAGGCCGCGGCGTGGGAGTACTGGGACGGCGAGGAGTGGGGGCCCGGTGTCACGCCCCGGCCGGTGCTCGGCGACGGCGGGCGCAAGGGGGTGGGCAGCGCGTTCACCGTGGTGCGGGACGAGGGGACGTACGTACTGTTCACCATGGCCGCCGGCACCGAGGGCATGACTACCGTCAACTCGTACTGGTCCTGCTCCCTCACCGGCCCCTGGCACGGCCCCGCCAAGGGCTTCGACGCGCCCCTGCCCAGGGACGGCGCGCCGCGGCAGGACACCGCGGCCTACAACCCGCAGGCGCACCCGGCGCTCGGCGGCGGGGGCCGCCTCGTGCTCAGCTACGACGTGAACTGGCTGGACCCGACGCCCGCGAACGCGCAGGCCAACATCAGCCGGAACGTGTCCCTGTACCGACCGCGGTTCGTGTCCCTGCGACTCTCGGCGCCTGGCTGACGGGCTCCTCCGGGTCCCGCGAGCGCCGCTTGGCGATGACCGCGCAGACCATCAGCTGCATCTGGTGGAAGAGCATCAGCGGCAGCACGGCGAGGGAGGCGTCCGCCCCGAACAGGACGCTCGCCATGGGCAGCCCGGCGGCCAGGGACTTCTTCGACCCCGCGAACTGGATCGCGATGCGGTCGGCCCGGCCGAACCCGAACCGTTTCGCGCCGTACCAGGTCAGCGCCAGCATGGCCGCGAGCAGCACCGCCTCGACACCGAGCAGCGCGAGCAGCCGCACGGGGTGCACCTGGCCCCAGATGCCCTGCACCATGCCCTCGCTGAACGCGGTATAGACGACGAGCAGGATCGAGCCGCGGTCGACGTAGCCGAGGATCCTCTTGTGCCGGGTGATGAACCCGCCCACCCAGCGGCGCAGGAACTGCCCGGCGAGGAACGGCACGAGCAGTTGCAGCACGATTCTGAGGAGCGAGTCGCCGGAGAAGCCGCCCCCGTCCCCGCCGAGCAGCGCGGCCGCGAGCAGCGGCGTGAGCAGGATGCCGGCGAGCGAGGAGAAGGAGCCCGCGCAGATCGCCGCGGGGACGTTGCCGCGGGCCATCGACGTGAAGGCGATGGACGACTGGATCGTGGAGGGCACCAGGGTGAGGAAGAGGAAGCCGCTGTAGAGCGCGGGCGTGAGCACGTACGGGACGAGCCCCTTCGCCGCGAGCCCGAGCAGCGGGAAGACGACGAACGTGCAGGCCAGGACGGTGACGTGGAGCCGCCAGTGCTTGAGTCCTTCGAGCGCCTCGCGGGTGGAGAGGCGGGCCCCGTAGAGGAAGAAGAGCAGGGAGACGGCGGCCGTGGAGGCGCCGGACGCGACATCGGCGGCGGCGTCGCGGGCGGGCAGCAGGGCCGCGAGCCCCACGGTCGCGAGCAACGCCACGATGTACGGGTCGACCGGCATCCAGGACGGCCACTTCAGGCGTTTCACGGTGCTCCATGCTCTCGGTACGGGGCAGTGCCCCCGTTCGGTGCGGACGGTGCCCCGCCGGGCGCGGGGCGTGCCCTCTCCATGATCCTCCCGAAACGGGTGATCGGGAATCCCGTACACCGCTCTGACTGCCATCACGTTCCGCGATGAGCAACGCTACGGTGGTCCGCATGTACGACCCCACGCAGCTCCGTACGTTCCTCGCGGTCGCCCAGACGCTCGGTTTCACGCGGGCCGCCCGCCGGCTGAACCTGCGCCAGTCGACCGTCAGCCAGCACGTGCGCCGCCTGGAGGATGCCGCCGGGCGGCAGCTGTTCACGCGCGACACCCACAGGGTGGAACTCACCGAGGACGGCGAGGCCATGCTCGGCTTCGCCCGCAGGATCCTCGCGGCGCACGAGCAGGCGGCGGCGTTCTTCACCGGTACGCGCCTCGGCGGGCGGCTACGCTTCGGGGCGTCGGAGGACTTCGTCCTGACGCGGCTCACCGACATCCTGGAGTCGTTCCGGCACGACCACCCCGACGTCGACCTGGAGCTGACGGTCGAGCTGTCCGGCACGCTGCACGAGCAGTTGGACGCGGGCAAGCTCGACCTGGTGCTCGCCAAGCGGCGCCCGGAGGACCCGCGCGGTGAGCTGGTGTGGCAGGACGACCTGGTCTGGATCGGCGCCGAGCGGCTCCGCCTCGACCCGGAGCGCCCGGTACCGCTGATCGTCTACCCCCCGCCGGGCATCACCCGGGCCCTCGCCTTCGAGGCGCTGGAGCGGCGGGGCCGCGCCTGGCGCGTGGCCTGCACGAGCGGCAGCCTCAACGGCCTGGTGGCGGCGGCCCGCGCGGGCCTCGGCGTGATGGCGCACTCGCGGGGCCTCATCCCGCCGGGGCTCGTCCGCGTCCCGGACCGGGCGGGCCTGCCGGAACTCGGCCCGGTCGACTTCGTCCTGCTGCACGGCGAGCGGCGCGCCCCGGCGCAGGAGGCCGCGGACGCCCTGGCGGGAGCGATCCTGGCGGGCGGGACCTTCGACACGGGCCTCAGCGCAGTGGCCGCGGGTAGGTGAGTTCCTTGAAGCGGCGCAGGTAGGGCGCCGACTCGACGTGCCGTACGCCGTCGAGCGCGCCGAGCTTTCCGCTGAGGTAGGCGTAGAGCTCCGCGGTGTCGCGGGTCACCGCGCTCGCCATCAGGTTGGCGGGGCCGGTGATCGCGGAGGCGTGGGCGATCTCGGGGTGTCCGGCCATCGCGCGGCCCACCGCGTCGAGCGCCCCGGGGTCGACGGTGATCCAGAGCATCGCGGCCGTCGTGAAGCCGACGCGGGCGGTGTCGTACTCGGTGTCGAGGTAGAGCCCGCCCGCGCCGAGCAGCGCGGCGATGCGCCGCTTCACGGAGGACTCGGAGCGGCCCGTGAGCCGCCGCAGTTCCGGGTAGGTGGCGCGGCCGTCCTCCTTCAGGGCGGCGGCCAGGGGCTCGTCCTCGGGGGTGATGCGGGCCGGTCCGGGGACGGCCGGGGGCAGGACGGGACGCAGCGCGGCGACCTGCTCGTCACCGAGCGGACGGTGCTTGCCGATCCAGCCGGTCCGGCCGCCGTAGAAGCGGTGGATCAGCTGGTGCGCGGTGATCTCGATGAGCTTGCGGCTGCGCAGCAGCTTGCCGAAGACGAGGTCGTCGTGGTCGCCCGGGGTGCGGGGCAGTGTCACGCAGGCGACTTCGGTGCCCGCCGACATGAGGTGGACCCAGGCCGTGTCGGGGCGGCGGGCCAGGGCGGCCGCGATGGCCTCGGCGCCGTCGGGGGTGCAGCGCAGCCGCAGCATCCACTCGTCCCTGCCGAGCCGTTGCATGTCGCGGACGGCGATCACGCGCAACCCCGCTTCGGCGCGCAGCCTGCGGTAACGGCGGGCGACGGTCTGGTCGGAGGCGCCGAGGACGGCGGCGATACGGCTGAAGGAGGCCCTGCCGTCGACTTCGAGCGCGTGCAGCAGTTGCAGATCCAGCTGATCGAACGGACGGAACGCCTCGGGCGCCGTGCCGGAGGCATCGGATTCCACCACTGTCTCCTCATCTGATGTCGGATTGCATCGATCTGCCGTCCCGCGACACCGGGATCGTCCGCCGGAGGGCTCATCGTACGAGGACAGACGCATCCGTCGTACGACGAGTCGGAGGAACAGGGAAATGCGTAGATGGGGGCCGCTCACGGCGGTGTCTCTGGGAACGTTCATGCTGCTGCTGGACGTGACGATCGTGATCGTGGCGCTGCCCGACATGGCGCGGGCGCTGGACGCCTCGCTGAGCGATCTGCAATGGGTCATCGACGGCTACGCGCTCGCGCTGGCCGCGCTGCTCCTCGGTATCGGCGCCGCGGCCGACGTGCTCGGCAGGCGGCGGATCAATGTGGGCGGCACCGCGCTGTTCGCGCTCGCCTCGCTGGGCTGCGGGCTCGCCTCGGACGCGGACCTGCTGGTGGCGGGCCGCGCCGTGCAGGGCCTCGGCGCCGCCGCGATGCTCGCGACGACGCTGCCGCTGCTCGGCGCCGCCTATCAGGGGCGGGAGCGGTCGGCGGCGCTCGGGGTGTGGGGCGCGGTGAGCGGGGCGTCCGCCGCGCTCGGGCCGATCGTGGGCGGACTCCTCACGGAGGGGCCCGGCTGGCGCTGGATCTTCTTCGTCAACCTGCCCGTGAGCGTGGCGTCGATCTGGCTGACGCTGCGCGTGGTGCCGGAGTCGAAGGGTCCGGCCGGCCGGCGGGTCGACTGGGCGGGCACGGCGACGTTCGCGTCCTTCGCGGGCGCGGGGACGTACGGGGTGCTGCGGGGCGGCGCGGAGGGCTGGACCTCGACGGCCGCCGGTACGTCCTTCGCCCTCTCCGCGCTCGCGCTGCTCTGCTTCGTCCTCGTCGAGCGGCGCGTCGCACAGCCGCTCCTCGACCTGCGGCTGCTGCGCAAGCCCGCCTTCACCGGGGTGCTGATCGGCGCCGTCGGCTACAACGCGGCGGCCTTCGGCGTCATCCCGTACCTCTCCATCTGGCTGCAGACGGTGCTCGGCATGAGCCCGCTGCACGGCAGTCTGGTGCTACTTCCGCTCGGTGCGACGTCGTTCGCGGTGGCGCTGGTCGCCGGGCGGCTCCTGCACGGCGCGGCGCCACGGCTCGTCATCGGTGGCGGGCTGCTGCTGATCGGTGCGGGCGGTCTGTGCCTTGCGGTGCTCGACGCCGGGTCGTCGTGGGAAGCGCTCGTGCCGGGCCTCGTGCTGGGGGGCTTCGGCTCCGGTCTGGTCTCACCGGGTCTCGCGGGGGCGGCGCTCGCCGCGGTGCCGCCCGCGGAGGCCGGGATGGCGGGCGGTGCGGTCAACACGTTCCGCCAGCTCGGGTACGCGGTCGGGGTCGCCCTGTTCGGGACGGTTCTCACCACCCGTATGGAGGGCTCGCTCGGCCATGAGGCGGCGCACACCGTCGCGGGCGGCGGCGCGTCGGCCCTGCACGGGACGGTGCCGGAGCACGCGGTGCGGGCGGCCTTCGCGTCGGGCCTGAACGGGGCGTCGCTGGCGGCGGGCGCGGCGGGGCTGGTCGCGGGGGTCCTGGTGCTCGTGATGGTGCGGGGGCCTCGGCGGCGGGCGGGGGTGGTGGCTTCGGGCGCCTCGGGCGGTTCGAGCGGTGCGTCGTCGGCTGCGGGCGCGTCGGTCGGGGCGGCGGCGCCGTCGGAGCGGTGATCCGGCGGGGCGGTCCCGGGGCATCCGGCAGCGTGCCCCGGGACGCCCGCGGTTCCGCTCGTCCGCGCGAATTATCGGCCATTCACGGAGCGAGAGCACAGCGCCCCCGCATTCACCTTCCGGGTATATCGGTGCGGCGCTATCGTCACCTTCCCGGCCGATCGGCCGCGGGGAGGGATCAACCGGGCAGAGGAGATCTGCGCATGTCGAAGGTCGACACGTCGGGTACCTGGACCGCGATCAGCATCAACCCGCCCAACCTGGAAGGCTTGAGCTCCGACAACGTCAAGTGGGGAATTCCCGCGGGCGGCGGAAAGAGCGGCTATCTGTTCGCGGGCGGAACGGTCGAGGTACTCCTCGACGGCACGGAGTTCACACTGGGGACGTTCACCCACCAGAACTTCCCGATCCAGGGAATGCCGCAGAACCAGTTCGAGGTCGACCTCGCGGCGCGCGTCGTATTCGAGGACCAGGTCCCGCACGACTTCAGCTTCCGTTTCCAGCACAACGAGACACCCAACGTAGGCCCGAACCCCGAGGACATCGTCGAGCTGCCCACCAGGGTGTCGCCGGAGACGGTGGTGATCGACAACACCGAGTACGCGGTGGTCATCACGGGGTTCAAGCAGGGCGGTCAGATCGTCACCCGGTTCATCAGCCCGGAGAACAGCGCCAACAGCGCCGACCTCGTCGCGGTCCTGGCCCGCACCGGTCTCCCGGACGTCCACATCACCACCGTGCGGTTCAAGGGCGACGTCAAGCGCACCCAGGCCGACGAGTTCGTCGAGGTCGTCAACCGCGGCACCGCGCCCGCCGATGTCTCCGGATGGGTCCTCGGCGCGGACGACGCGGGGCAGAACTTCACCTTCCCGCCGGGCACGGTGCTGCTGCCTGGCGCGCGCATCCGCATCTACACCAACCAGGTCCACCCGGAGTGGGGCGGTCACACCTACGGCAGCGGCCGCCCGATCTGGAACGACCGGGGTGACGCCGCCAGACTCCGCGACACCGACGGCAACCTGATCTCCGAGTACGCGTACGGATCGGCCGCGACCACTCCTTGAGAGACGTCGAGGATGAGCACGGTTCGCCCAGTGGGGTCATCGAGATGGGAGGTACGCGCATGTCCGGATCCTCCGACGACAGGTCGCCGAAGGCCGTCGAAAGACAGAAGATCGCGTGGGTCGAGCAGGGGCTTTCCAAGCCTGACAGGGAAGCCACGAAGCGGATTCCGCGCTTCGTCTCCCGCGGGGAATGGGGAGCCGAGAAGGCTGCTCGGGAAAGCTACGAGTTCTTTCCGCAGAATGGCGGGATCACCGTCCATCACGAGGGTGGCGGCCACAAGATGCGGGGGCACCACTCGCTGTTCAATTGGCCAAGCGCCCCGAATCTGCCGGACAACTGCTACACGCAGGTGCTGCAGATTCAGCACCAGCACATGCATCCGCTTCCCTGGATAGGCGGTGACCGCTATTGGGACATCGCCTACAACTACCTCGTGTGCCACCACGGTTACACGTTCGTGGGCAGGGGCATCGGCGTCCAGCCCGGCGCCAACGGCACGCACTGGGCGAACGTGAACCTCTACTCCGTCTGCGGCCTCCTCGGCGCCGACGACGAACCGACGCGCGAGATGCTCGACGAGATCAAGGCCGTGTGCGACTGGGTCCGTGACAACGACGACGCAGGCGCGAATCTGCCCGGCCGCACGGTCGTCGGCCACAAGGACATCATCCCCGGCAAGACCGACTGCCCCGGCAACCTCTACCAGTACGTCAAGGACGGACGCTTCGAGTGAGGAAGGGCGACATCTGTGTGCCGCGTACAGATTCGGTGGAGATTGCGCCACCGAAACTTACTCCTCCGTAAGTAAGTTGTCCGGCCCTTCCCCTTGTGGCCGCATTTCCACCGGCTGACCTGTGCCGATGGTCCGTACCGGGCGCGCCTGGACCCCCTCCCGGAGGCGCGCGCCGTGGGGTACGGTCACGGCGCTGTGCGGAGCGCCACAAGGAGCATCATTGCGCGAGTTCTCGAATCCTCCGATGGCGACGGCGCCGCTGGTGGGCGGCCTTGCCGACGCCGTGTTCGACCATGCCCTCGAGGACCCCTCGCGCATCGCTTTCGGCCGCAAGACTGCGGGGCGCTGGACCGACGTCACCGCCGCCCGGTTCCGTGACGAGGTGCTCGCCCTGGCCAAGGGCCTGATCGCGCAGGGCGTGCGGTTCGGCGACCGGGTGGCCATCATGTCCCGCACCCGGTACGAGTGGACGCTCTTCGACTTCGCGCTGTGGACCATCGGCGCCCAGGTCGTGCCGATCTACCCGACCTCCTCGGCCGACCAGGTCCTCTGGATGCTGCACGACGCGCAGGTCTCGGCCGCGATGGTCGAGCACGAGGACCACGCGATGACCATCGGCTCCGTCATCGGCCGCCTGCCGCAGCTGCGCAAGCTCTGGCAGCTGGACGCCGACGCGGTGGGCGAGCTGGGCGCCGCGGGGCGGGACATCGACGACGAGGTGGTGCACCGCCACCGCCGCGCGGTCACGCCCGACTCGATCGCCACCATCATCTACACGTCCGGCACCACGGGCCGCCCCAAGGGCTGCCTGATCTCCCACGCGAACTTCATGTTCGAGGCGGACGTCATGGTCGCGCGCTGGGAGCCGGTCTTCCACTCCAAGCGCGACAGCGAGGCCACCACCCTGCTCTTCCTGCCGCTGGCGCACGTCTTCGGCCGCATGGTGCAGATCGCCGCGGTGCGCGGCCGGGTGAAGATGGGGCACCAGCCCAATCTCAACGCGGCGGCGCTCCTGCCCGACCTCGCCGCCTTCCGGCCCACGTTCATCCTGGCCGTGCCGTACATCTTCGAGAAGGTCTTCAACGCGGCGCGGCGCAAGGCGGAGAAGGACGGCAAGGCGGGTCCGTTCGACAAGGCCGTCGAGTGCGCCGTGCGCTACGCCGACGCGCTGGAGGCCAAGGCCTTCGGGACGGGACCCGGCCCCGCCGCGGCGCTGCGCATGCAGCACCAGCTCTTCGAGAAGCTCGTCTACTCCAAGGTCCGCGAGGCGATGGGCGGCCGGGTGCGGCACGCGATGTCGGGCGGCTCGGGGATGGACCGCCGCCTCGGCCTCTTCTTCGCGGGCGCCGGCGTGACGGTCTACGAGGGGTACGGCCTGACGGAGTCGACGGCCGCCGCGACCGCCAACCCTCCCGAGCGCACCCGCTACGGCACGGTCGGCCGGCCGATTCCCGGCACGACCGTGCACATCGCGGAGGACGGCGAGGTCTGGCTGCGCGGCGACAACGTCTTCCAGGGCTACCTCAACGACCCCAAGGCCACCGACGCGACCCTGCACGACGGCTGGCTGGCCACGGGCGACCTGGGCACGCTCGACGAGGACGGCTATCTGACCATCACCGGGCGCAAGAAGGAGATCCTGGTGACGTCGGGCGGCAAGAGCGTCTCGCCGGCCCAGCTGGAGGAGCGGGTGCGCGACCATCCGCTGGTCGCCCAGTGCATCGTCGTCGGCAACGACCGCCCCTACATCGCGGCGCTCGTGACCCTGGACGCGGAGGCCGTGGAGCACTGGCTGACCATGCGCCGCAAGCCCATGATGGCCCCGGCCGACCTGGTGCGCGACCCGGATCTGGAGACGGAGGTGCGCCGGGCCGTCGTCGCCGCCAACACTCTTGTCTCGCAGGCCGAGTCGATCCGTACGTTCCGCATACTGGCGCATCAGTTCAGCGAGGAGCACGGCCTTCTGACGCCGTCGCTGAAGCTGAAGCGGAAGGCGATCGAGACGGTGTACTCGGCCGAGGTCGAGGCGCTGTACCGCAGCTAGATCCCGCCGGGCACCCCTTCCTGACGGCGCATCAATTCCTCTCGCGCCTGTTCTTGACGGTTCATCAGGTCGCGCACAGAATCAGCCCCACTTCGATTCCAGGGGGTTCGACCGTGTCGCGATCGATCCGCACCATCACCGCCGCCGTCGCGGCCCTGCTGCTCGCCACCGCCTGCAACTCCGCGTCCGACAGCGGCGGTTCGGAGGGCGGCGGTGACGAGAAGGGCGGCGGTTCCACGCGCGGTGTGACCGAGGACTCCATCAAGGTCGGCGGGATCGTCTCCATGACGACGGCCAGCGGGTACAGCAAGAAGGACACCGACCTCGGCGCCAGGGCCCGGTACGACCGCGCCAACGCCGAGGGCGGCGTGCACGGACGGAAGATCGACTACCTGGGCGCGGAGGACGACGGGCAGGACCCGGGCAAGAACCTCGCGGCGGCCCGCGGGCTCGTCCAGCGGGAGAAGGTCTTCGCGATCTCCCCGATGAGCTCGGTCACCTTCTCCGGCGCCGGCTTCCTGCAGAAGCAGAAGGTTCCCACGTTCGGCTGGGGCACCGTCCCGCCCTTCTGCGGCCCGACGTACATGTACGGCTTCGGCGGCTGCATGGTGCCGATGCCCGGCGGCACCATCACCCAGAGCTGGCCCGAGGGGCTGAAGAAGGTCACGGGCGGCGCCAGGGGCAGGACGGTGGCGATCCTCGCCAACGACAACGACGCGGGCACGTTCGCCATCCGCACCTACAAGCAGAGCTTCGCGGCGGCCGGTTACGAGGTGACGTACGCCAAGTCGACCGTGCCCGCCACGTCGGTGCCGAGCGACTGGTCGGCGTACACGAAGGAGATCCTGCGCTCCGACGGCGGGAAGGCGCCTGACGCCGTCGTCTCCGTCATGCAGACCCCGTACAACATCGGCCTGTTCACGGCCGTCAAGCGTGCCGGGTTCAAGGGCGTCCTCACCGACCCCACCGACTACGACCCGGGCCTGCTCGCCAAGAGCGCCACGCGGAAGGCCCTGGACGGCGTGCACATCCTGCTGGCCTTCCAGCCCTTCGAGCAGGACAGCGCGGACATGAGGCGGTTCAAGGCGGACATCGCGAAGGCGGCGGGCAAGAAGGTGCCTCTCAACATGCACATGATGACCGGCTACATGTCCGCCGACCTCTTCCTCGCCATCGCCGAGAAGGCGGGCAAGGACCTCACCGTCGACTCTTTCCAGAAGGCGGCGGACGGCTACTCCGACACCGGCACCATGGTCGGGGACCGCAGACTGCCCGACGGGCGCAAGGAGTCGTTCGGCTGCGGCGCGCTCGTCCAGCTCCGCGACGGGAAGTACACGGTGTCGTCGCCCTTCAAGTGCTACGAACCGATCCCCTTCAAGTAGGGGCGGGCCGCCATGTCGGACCTGCTGGGATTCGTGCTGAGCGGTCTCGTCTCCGGTGCCCTGTACGCCCTCCTCGCCACCGGACTCGTCCTGTCCTACTCGGCGTCGGGCCTCTTCAACTTCGCGCACGGCGCGACCGCCTACCTCTGCGCCCTCACCTTCTACGAGCTGCACTCCGGCTTCGGCTGGCCCGCCGTGCCGACGGCGCTGCTGCTCGTCGCCGTGGTGGCCCCGGCCCTCGGCTGGGGCCTCGACCGGCTGATGTTCCGCAAGCTGGCCCGGGTCGGCGAGAGCGCGCAGATCGTCGCGACGATCGGCCTGCTCGTGGCGCTGCCCGCGCTCGGCCTGTGGGTGGTGGAGCTCCTCGCGGACGCGGGCGCCCCTGTCGAACCCGCGGAGAACCAGTTCGGGCTGCCGGGCGTCGGGCCGAGTCCGGCCAGGAGCTGGCAGCTGACGGACGGCGTCGGCATCGACTCCGACCAGCTGATCACCTGGGTGGCCACGGCGGTCGTCGCGGTCGGCCTGTGGATCCTGATGCGCCGTACGCCGCTCGGCCTCCGGCTCCGCGCCGCGGTCGACAACCGCTCACTCGTGGAGCTGCGCGGCATGAGCGCGGACCGCCTCTCGTCGGTGGCGTGGATGCTGTCGTCCGCTCTCGCGGGCCTGGCAGGCGTGCTCGCCACCCCCCTCCTCGGACTCTCCTCGCACGACTTCACCCTGTTCCTGTTCGTCTCCGCGACGGCCGCCGTGCTCGGCCGCTTCCTCTCCGTCCCACTGGCCTTCACCGGCGGACTCGGGCTCGGCGTCCTGCAGAACCTCGTCGCGGGGTACGCCGACTTCGCCGAGAAGATCACCGGATTTCGTACCGCCGTGCCCTTCCTGATCCTGTTCGCCGGACTGCTCCTGCTCACCCGCAGCCGGCGGACCGCGGGCACGGCGGCGGTCGACGCACCGCCCGTCGACTACCTCGCCGGACGGTCGTGGGCCCGCAGGTGGGGTCCGTGGACGGCGGCAGCGGTGCTCATGGCCCTCGCCCTCTACACGGTGACGACGCCCTTCTGGAGCGGCCTGCTCGCCCAGGGGCTCGCGATCTCGCTGGTGTTCGTCTCCTTCACCGTGGTGACGGGGCTCGGCGCGATGGTCTCCCTTGCGCAGGCCACCTTCGTCACGGGTGCCGCACTCGTCGCCGGGCTGCTGATGAGCCACGGCTGGCCGTTCCTCGCGGCCACTCTGGTGGGCACCTGTGCGGCGGCGGCGCTCGGCGCGCTCGTGGCGCTGCCCGCGCTGCGGCTCGGCGGACGCTCCCTGGCCCTCGCGACCCTGGCGCTCGCCTTCCTCGCCGATCAGGTGCTCTTCCAGATGGGGTGGCTGCGCAACGGCGACACGGGCTGGGAGATCCCCCGGCTGGTCTTCGGCCCGGTCGACCTCTCGGACGACCGGGCCATGGGCGTCGCGATGATCGTCGCCCTGCTCGGACCGAACGGCGCGGGCAAGTCCACCACGTGCCTCACGGCGGCGGGACTGATCCGCCCCCTCACGGGCCGGGTGTACGTCGACGGGCACGACGCGACCCGCTGGGGCGCCGTCGGCCGTGCCCGCGCCGGTGTCGTGCTCGCCCCCGAGGGCCGCGGCATCTTCCCCTCGCTCACCGTCGAGGAGAACCTCGCCCTCCACCTCAGGGACCGGGACGCGCGCGACGCCGTGTACGAGCGGTTCGCCGGGCTCGCCGCCCGGCGCAAGGTAGCCGCCGGCGCCCTGTCCGGCGGGGAGCAGCAGCTGCTCGCCCTCGCCCCGCTGCTGCGGCGCCCGCCGAAGGTGCTGATCGCGGACGAACCGTCGCTCGGACTCGCGCCCCGCGTGGTCGACGACGTCTTCCGCCTGCTGCTCGAACTCCGGGACGCCGGAGCCGGACTGCTGCTCGTGGAGGAGAAGGCCGCGGAGATCCTCGGTATCGCGGACACCGTGGCGTATCTGGCACAGGGCCGCGTCTCCTGGTGCGGCCCGCGCTCCGAGGTCCGGGCGGACCGGCTCACGGAGGCGTATCTGGGCATCGCCGCGGAGGACGCGGAGGGCGCGGAGGACGCGGACGGCGCCGGCGCCGGGCGGCGGACGACGAAGGGCGTGACGCGGCCATGACGGAAGAGGCCTACGTCCTGCGGGCCGCGGACATCGAGGTCCGCTTCGGCGGGATCCGCGCCCTCGACGGAGTGGACCTGGCCGTACGCCCCGGCGAGATCTGCGGACTCATCGGCCCCAACGGAGCGGGCAAGACCACCCTGTTCGACGTCTTGTCGGGCATCCGCAGGCCGGACCGGGGCCGGGTGCTCGTCAACGGCCGTGACGTCACGCGCCGCTCCCCCGTGTGGCGCGCCCGCCACGGCATGCGCCGCACCTTCCAGCGGCAGCAGCTCTTCGGGCAGCTCACCGTCGCCGACCATCTGGTCCTCGCGCAGGAGTGGCGGGGTGGTGGCGGCGGTCTCGCCGCCGATCTGCTGGCCGCGCCGACCCGGCGTACGCACGAGGCCGCGCGCCGGGACCGGGCCGCGGCGGTGCTGCGCGCGTGCGGCCTCGAAGCGCTCGCCGGGCGGTACGCGGGCGCGCTGCCGGTCGGGCAGGCCCGCATGGTGGAGCTGGCGCGAGCGGTGGCGGACCCGCCCAGGGTGCTTCTCCTGGACGAACCCGCGTCCGGGATGACGGCCGATGAGCGGCGCCGCCTCTCGGCCGTCATCCGCCGTCTGGCGGACGACGAGGGCTGCGCGGTGCTGCTCGTCGAGCACAATGTCGCCTTCGTGATGGAGCTCAGCGCCCGCGTCGTCGTCCTCGACCTGGGCCGGGTCCTGGCGCACGGCACGGCGGCGGAGGTGCGCGCGGACCCGAGGGTGCGGGACGCCTATCTGGGTACTTCGCCGGGCGCAGGGGCGGCCGCGGATTAGCCGCGGGGGCGGCCGCGGACCAGCTGCGGGGGCCGGTTGATTCCCGGCGGGTTCCGTGTTGATTCCGGGGCGGCCCGCCCCCAGGAATGCGACATCGCCGCTGATCGTTGACCATGGAAGCACCAACCGACGACTGAAGGATCGAAAGCTCGTGAGCAAGGTTCCCCCGATCATCCTGAACAACGGCGTCGAGATGCCCCAGCTCGGCTTCGGTGTGTGGCAGGTTCCGGACGACGAGGCCACCAAGGCCGTCGCGCTGGCCCTGGAGGCCGGGTACCGCAGCATCGACACCGCGGCCGTCTACGGCAACGAAGAGGGCACGGGCCGGGCGATCGCCGCCTCCGGCGTGCCCCGCGAGGAACTGTTCGTCACGACGAAGCTCTGGAACGGCGACCATGGCCACGACGCGGCACTGCGGGCCTTCGACACCTCGCTGGCCAAGCTCGGCCTCGACTACGTGGACCTGTACCTGATCCACTGGCCGCTGCCGTCCAAGGACAGCTACGTGGACACGTACAAGGCCCTGGAGAAGATCCTCGCCGACGGCCGCGCCAAGTCCATCGGCGTCTCGAACTTCCTCCCCGAGCACCTGCGGCGGCTCCTCGACGAGACGTCGGTCATCCCGGCCGTCAACCAGATCGAGCTCCACCCGCAATTGCAGCAGCGCACCCTGCGCGAGTTCCACGCGGAGCAGGGCATCGCCACCGAGGCGTGGTCGCCGCTCGGCTCCGGCAAGGGCCTTCTGGAGGTCCCAGCGATCATCGCCATCTCGCGGAAGCACGGGCGCTCACCCGCACAGATCGTGCTGCGCTGGCACGTCCAGCTGGGCAACGTCGCGATCCCCAAGTCCGTGACGCCGTCGCGGATCAAGGAGAACATCGACGTCTTCGACTTCGAGCTCGACCCCGAGGACATGGCGGCGATCTCCGCGCTGAACGAGGACCGCCGGACCGGCCCGGACCCGGCGACGTTCGACGTGGTCTGAGGGAGGGGCCCGCTGGGGCGATGCCCGGGGCGGGCGGCGGGTGCGGTTCCGCGCCGCCCGCCCGAAAGGCGGCGTCAGCAGGTCTCGCGGTACTCGGTGTCCGGCAGGTACGTGCGCCACTGCTCGCGTGTCAATCCACCGCGGGCCCGGACACATGTCCTGTCCGCCGCCCGCTCCGCCGCGACCAGGACGCCGCGGACCGTGCCACGGGAGGTCGTGACGCGCAGCTCGTCCCCGGCGAAGCCGAGGGCCAGGACGGGCCCGTCCGCCGCCGGGTACCGGGCGCCGGTGAGGCGCGGGGTCTCCGTCTCCCACACGCGGACGGAGCCGTCGGCGCCGCTCGCTGCGAGGTGGCGGCCGTCGGCGGAGAAGGCGACGGCCGGCACGGGCTCGCCCCCCACGGGCCCCTCCTCCCACAGGACGGCGAGGGGGTGGGCGGCTCTGCCGTCCCACAGGGCGAGTCTGCCGTTGTCGTCGCAGACGGCGAGGAAGCGGCCGTCGGGGCTGAACGTGGCGGATGTCAGCGAGTCCTCGCCGTGCAGCGCGGATCGCGTGCGCCCTGTCGCGATGTCGGTCATCGTGCCGTCCAGGGAGAGGAGTTCACGGCCGCCGGGTGCGAGGACCGGCAGGCCGGGGAGTGTGCGGTACGGCAGGCGGGTGCGGGCGTGCCCGCCGATCCGCCAGACGGCGATCTTCGGAGCGTCATTGTCCTGCGTCCCGAGCGGCGCGCCCGCGGCGAGGGGCGGCCCGCCTCTTTTGGGCAGCGCAAGGTTCTCCACCCGCGACGGCACGGCCGTCCTTGCCGTCTCCTCGCCGCGCCGCAGGTCCCACCGCCGGACCGTCGAGCCCTTCGCCGCGTCGACGCTGTACGCGAGGGCCCCGCTGTCCGGGGAGAATGCCAGGACCGGGGCGCCGCAGTCCGCGCAGATCCGGCCGGGCAGCGTGCGCAGCACCGTGCCGCCCCGCCCGTCGCGCAGCAGCAACCGCCCCTCGCCGGCCCGGCGTTCGAGCGCGACCAGGGTGCGGCCGTCCGGACTGAAGTGAGCCTCCTCGAAGGGGGGCGGTGGTGCGCGGCGCGGCTCGGCCAGGACGTCGCGGACGTCCAGGGTGCGGATCACCCTGGCACTGGTCTGTACACGGATCGCCCCGGCCGCCTCGTCAAGGCGCACTCCTGTCGCCGTCAGCTCACCCATGCGGTGCCGCAGCAGCGGAGTCCGCGGAGCGGCGGTGCGCCACAGGACCACCTCGCCGTCGCCGAGGGCCACCGCCGTGGCGCCGTCGGCGCTGAAGTCCACGCTCGGTTCGTGCGCGCCGGGGAGGTCGAGCCCGGGCCGCTCATCGCCGGTCCTGACGTCCCAGGTCCGTACGCCGCCTTCCACGGGGACGGCCAGCGTCCGGCCGTCCGGTGTGAAGGTCGCCTCCTGCGCCAGGCAGAACGCCCGGTCGAGCGCGCGCGGCCAGGTCCTGGCGAGGTCACGCCTCGTGTCCACCTCCCGTACGAGGAGCGGTCCTTCGTCTCCCGTACAGGTCGCGAGGAGCCGGTCGTCGGGGCTCATGACGGAGAAGGGGGAGCTGCTCGCCCTCGCTCCCCCGACCGTGGTGACGACCCTGTGCCGCCGCACGTCCCACACCTGGACGTTGTGCCGTGCCTCGTCCTGGACGATGAACATCCGTCCGCTGGGCGAGAACCTGCCACTCGTATCCGACCCGCCGCCACTCGCCAGCGTCCGCCCCACCGCGCGTTCGCTGCGCAGGTCCCAGATCTGGAATCCCCGCCCGGTCGACCGCGCGATCAGCCGGCCGTCCGCGCTGACGTCCGCGTCAAAGCCGTCGGCCCCGAAGGAGCCCGGTCTGTCGTACGTGCTGATCCGCCGCCGGCCGCTCAGTCCCCAGCGCGTCACCCGGCGCCCGGTGGAGCTGGTCAGGATGCGCCCGTCCGCGCTGAGGAACCGGGCCGTCGCGGGCGGCTCCGCCCCGCCGCTCCCGAAGAACGTGTCCTGCTCCCGCTGCGCGGACGCGCCGCGCACCGCCTCCCGGGTCTCCGGCAGGTCCGCGATCCGCCAGGCGGCCACGCTCAACCGCATCGCGGTGACCGGGTCGGACGTGCGCAGCGTCGCCGCGATCCCGGCGATCCGCCGCGCCCGGGCCTCGTCGCTCCGCCGCTGTCCGTTCCTGTTCTGCTGCCAGGCCAGCGCGCCCGCGACCGTCGCGAGACAGAGGACCACGGCGAGCGCCGCGAGGAGCACGCGGGTACGGCGTCGGGCGCGCGTGCGGGCCCGGACGCCCTGGTCGTGGGCGGTGACGGCGGCCCGCAGGAACTCGGCCTCCATCGCGGTCAGTTCACTGTCGCCTCTGCCGCCCTCGAACGCCTCACGTGCCGCCTTGAGCCTCGCCCCCCGGTACAGCGCCCCGGCGTCCCGGCCCAACTCCTGCCAGGCGCGGGCGGCTTCGGTCAGCGCCCGGTGCAGTCGCAGCCGCTCCCTGTCCTCCTCGATCCAGCCGCGCAGCCGTGGCCAGGCGCCGATCAGCGCCTCGTGCGCGAGGTCGACCGTCGTGCCGTCGACGGTCAGCAGGCGGGCCGCGACCAGCCGTTCGAGGACGCCGTGGCAGCCGGGCGGCAGTTCGGTGCGGTCGACGGGGCGCCGCGTGTCCTGCGTCCCTTCGCCCGGTGCCACCATGCGCAGCAGCAGCGTGCGCGCCCGTGCGGCCTCCGTCACGTGCAGACTGCCGTAGACGTCCTCGGCGGTGTGCGCGACGGCGCCGCGTACCCCGCCGATCGCCTCGTACGCCGCCTCTGTCAGCGTCCTTCCGCTGCGCCGCCGCCACACTTCGCGCAGCGCGTGGGCCATCAGCGGCAGCCCGCCCGGCTCGTCCGCCACGTCGGCGACGATGCGGGCGGTCAGGGCGCGCTCCACGACGAGCCGGCCGGCCCCGGCAGGTCCGACGACGGCTTCGCGCAGCCGGCCCGGCGACATCGGACCGACCAGGACGTTGGCGTCGCCCAACGCCTCGGCCAGCGGTCCGTGTTCGGCGCACCGGCCGTAGAAGTCGGCCCGTACGGCGAGGAGCACGCGGAGCCGGGAGGCGGTGTCGCGCGCGGTGAGCAGCCCGTCGAGGAAGGCGTTCCGCTCGGCCGGGTCGTGGCAGAGCGAGAAGACCTCCTCGAACTGGTCGACGACGAGCAAGGTGTCGCCGTCACCCTCCACCGGCGTGAACAGATGGCGGTGGGTGCGGGCCGGGCGCTCCCCGGGGGCCAGGATGCGGATCGCCGCGGGGCGCGCGGGTCCGGTCGACTGCCGTAGGGCCGGGATGAGCCCGGCCCGCAGCAGGGACGACTTGCCGCTGCCCGACGCACCGATCACCGCGACCACGCGCCGCAGGGCCGTGAGAGCCTGTGTCATATCCCCGGTCGGATCAGTGGGCGTCGTCTGGTGCGTGCGATCGCAAGGCGCCGGGAAGTCCTCGTAGCGGAGCTACTAGGGCTTTTCGGCAACGCGGCGAGCGTGCGTGCCAGGCGGCGACCACCCGGCCGGGGATATGACACAGGCTCTGAGCGCCACCAGCTCGTCCACGAGGTCGTCACGGCCGAAGAAGCGTTCCCGGTCGTCGGCGCCGAACCGGGCGAGGCCCGGGTAGGGCGACTCGCCCTCGTCCGTGCCGCGTCCGGCGTCCTCGGCCACCGTCTCGTACCAGTACCGCTCCCATTCCTCCGGGTCGCCCTCGCACGCGGTGACGTAGGCGCGCAGCACGGGCAGCGTCGGCAGTCGATCGCCCGCGGCCGCCGCGGAGAGCGTGGGCGCCGAGTACGGGACGCGCTGCGCCATCGCGCGGTACGTCGGGCCGCCCGCGTCGACGCGGAGCTTGCGGAGCCGGTGCGCGAGGTGCTGGACGGGGCCCGCCGTCGGCTCAAGCGGCTTCTCACGACGCCCCACCGCGAACCCCCCTCCCCCGCACTCGTCGGCGCCCCGGCCGACGCCGTCACCGGCTCTCCCGGTTCAGACCTGCGCCACGCTAGCAATTGATTGACGCGGCGGAACAGGGCTGCCCATCAATCCGCGCGCCGCTGAACTCGGCCTTCCGGGCCCGCTCTTGGGCCCGTCGGCCCCTTCGCAGCGCACTCTCGGGAGCACGTCATCGTCACCACCCGGCCCCTCCCCTCGACCGACGTCCGCCGCTCCACGCGGGACGGCCCGCACCGGCCCCGGCTCCGCGCCCGCGCACGTTCGGCGGCCATCGCCCTGCCCGGACTGCTGCTGGCGATGGGCCTCGGCCTCTGGGGCATCCGCCGGGACGGCACGATGTGGCGGGACGAGGTGGTGACGTACGACGTCTCACGACGCGACCTGTCCGACCTCTGGCACACACTCGGCAACGCGGACGCCGTGCACGGGCTCTACTACCTCCTGATGCACGGCCTGTTCCGGATCACCGGAGGCGCCGACCCGCTCCTCGTCATGCGGATTCCCTCCGTCCTCGCCATGAGCGCGGCCGCCGCGGGTGTCGCGCTGCTCGGCGCCCGGCTCGCGGGGCCGCGTACGGGAGTGCTCACCGGTGTCGCGTTCGCGGTGTTCCCGCTGATCCAACGGTTCGCGCAGGAGGGCCGCTCCTACGCTCTGGTCTGCGCGCTGGTCGTCTGGGCGACGTCCGCCCTCCTCGACGCCGTCGCAACCGATGAACCGCGCTCGGCACGCATGTGGTGGCGGTACGGCGCGCTGATGCTGGTGGCCTGCTGGCTGCACGAGTTCGCGGTGTTCGCCCTGGCCGGGCACGCGATGGCGATTCCGCGTGCGGCTCGTCGTCGGTGGGGCGTGGTCGCGGGCGCGGTGGTCGCGGGACTCGCGCCGCTCGCCGTACTGAGCGAGCGGCAGCAGGCGCAGGTTTCCTGGCTCTCCTTCAGCCCTCGTCAGTACGCGGCGACCCTCGGAGTGTGCCTCGTGGGCGTGGGTTGTGCCGTGCTCCTCAGGAAATGGCTTCCCCGGGGCGCGGTGTCGAGGGACGGGCTCGTCCGGGTGGCGCTGCCGCTGCTGGTCGCCCCCACCGTCCTGCTGATGCTCCTCACGCCGTTCAAACCCCTGTTCGTTGACCGCTACGTCCTCTACATCTGGGCCGGTCAGGCCCTCCTTCTCGGCGCCCTGTCGGACCGGGCCCTGCGCGCCGGGCCCAGGCAGACCGCCGTCGCCACGGTGGCCGTCATGGTCGCTCTCACCTCACTGGTCCCCCTCTCCCTGCAGCTGCGGGCCCCCGGCAGCCGCCTCGACGACGCCACCGCCGCCGCGCACTCGATCGAGGCCGCCGGCCGCACGGGGGACGCGGTGGTCTACCTGCCGTCGCGCCGCAGGGTGTGGACGCTTGCGTCACCCGATGCCGTCGAGGGGCTGCGCGACATCGCCCTGGACCGCGGCCCGGTCGCCTCGCGCACCCTGTACGGCACGGAGGTGCCCGCCCAGGTCGTCCGCGACCGCATGACGGCGGAGCCGCGCATCGTCCTCGTCACCGATCCGTCGGGCGAGACCTCCGACGCCGTGGAGCAGGAGACCGTGAAACGCCGTGTCATCGAGGACCGCTTCGCGAGGTGCCGGTCCTGGCACACGCGCGGGGCGCGCGTCACCCTGTACGCGCGCCCCGGTCACTGCTGAGCCCCCTTGCCCCGCTCTAGCTTTGCCCCCCGTCCCGCACCGCCACATGCACCGTCTGCGCCGTCAGGAGGAACAGGTCGCGGCGCTGGTGCAGGCTCTCGGGGTCGTTCTCGTCCAGGAGGCGGTCGAGGGTGGTGAGGTCGTCGGGGGCGAGGCGGTCGGCGTGCATCTCGCGGCGGCGGGTGAGCTCCGTGACCACGTGGGCCCTCGCGTCCTGCGAGAGGGGAGCGGGCAGGTCGAGGAGGAAGGTGCGCGTGGCCTCGTACCGCAGGCCCGCGTCGGCGAGCAGCGTCGGCCAGTCCTCGGTCGCCTCCTTCGCGCCGTCCAGACCCGCGCGCATCCCGGTGAACCACTCCTCGTCCGCCGCCTCAAGCCGGGCCTGGAGTCCCGGACGGCCGAAGCCGATGTCGCGGGGCAGGGAGCGGGCGCTCAGCCCGCCCTCAAGCAGGGCGATGGCGCCACCCGGTGCGAGGTGTCCCGCGAGGGTGGCCAGCGCGGCGCCCTGGTCACCGACGTGGTGCAGGGACTTGCACAGCCAGAGCAGGTCGGCCGTCGGCACGTCGTCGACGGCGTCCGGGAGCGCGGCGCGCACCGTGCCGAAGCGGCCCGCCAGGCCCTCGCGTTCCGCGCGCTCGCGGGCCCGCTCCAGGAGGGGCTCCTCGGGGTCCGCGGCGACGATCCGTGCCTCGGGGAACGCCTCGGCCAGCAGGAAGGAGATGGCGCCCGGACCGGAACCGACGTCGGCGACGACGCCCGGGGCCGGGGCCCAGCGCTTCAGCCAGTCGGTCACCCCGCCGTACAGGGGCGCGGCGACCCGTGCGTAGCGCTCGAGCATCTCGCCCATGGCTGCCCAGTCCATGTCGCTGTCGTGCCCGTGTCCGTGGCCCTGTCCGTGCCCGTGGTGATGGCCCATCGTCTTCCGCCGCCTTCCGGTCGAGCCGCCTCGATGACGTCCTGTCGTGTCGGTGTCGATCCGTCCTCGTCTCGACAGGGACAGCCTGCTCCGGGTTTCCGGTATCCGCCCAACGGTATTGCCGGACCCGCAAATTTCTGTTCAGCGCTGCTTGCGGTACGCGCGCAGGCTGAACTGCGGGTCGGGCCGGGGAACGTCCTGGTCCGGCAGAGCCGCCAACCGCGCCGCGAAGCGGGCGGCGCGCGGCCCGTCGGGCGGGATCTGCGTGAACCAGCCGCGTCGCAGGTCCGCGACCGTGGAACGGGGCGAGCGGCCCTGGCCGTGGCCGCTGAAGCGGGCCCGCCCGGCCGGGACCAGGCCGTGAGCGGCGGCGTACGCGTCGACGGTCTCGGCCCGGTCGGCGGCGGTGAGGACCGGGCGTGACGCGAGTACGGCGTCGATGTCGCTGCGTACGTCGTGCGAGGCGGCCTTGTCCACGGTGGTGATGTAGACGCCGCCGGGCCGCAGCACCCGTGCGCACTCGGCGACGACCGACGAGGCCTCCTCGGGTCCGGCGAGCAGATGCAGCAGCCATACGGTGCTCACCGCGTCGAAGGAGCCGTCGGCGAAGGGGAGTCGGCGGCTGTCGCCGAGGACGACGGCGCCCGGCAGCCGTCCGGCGGCCATCCGGGCCATGCGGTACGCGGCGTCGACGCCGGTCACCCGCAGCCCCTGCCGCGCGGCGAGGCGCCGGGTGACCAGGCCGGTTCCGCAGGCGGCGTCGAGGAGCGTGCCGGTCCCCGCGGGAAGCAGGCCGAGGACCGCGGTGGCGGCGGCCTCGGCGCGCGGCTCACCGCCGCGTGAGGCGTCGTACCGGTCGGCTTCCTTGCCGTAGTCGAGCATCGGCGGTCATTCGGCGCCGTGGGCGGGGGCCAACTCCGCGACCCGGCGGGCCAGTTCGAAGTCGAGGGCGGTGAGCGCGCCGCCCGCGCTGTGCGTGTGCACGGCCAACGTGACGGTGTTGTAGCCGAGGGTCAGGTCGCAGTGGTGGCCGAGCTCCTCCTGCGTCCGGGCGATGTGGACGACCAGGCCGGTCGCGGCGAAGTGTGAGGCGAGCCGGTAGGAGCGGGTGATTTTGCCGTCCGTCACGGTCCAGCCGGGCAGCTCCGCCAGGCGGGCCTCGATCTCCTTCTGCGAGAGCGGTTCGGGGGTCATGGGTCACGCTCCTTCGGGGAAGTCCGGCGCTGTGACCGGGGAGAAGCCGGTCTCCGGCTCACCTTGCCACAAAGTGTTTCGTTTACCGTCTACGTATGACAACCGCCGCGCCCGCCACGGGGAACACCAGAGGCAAGGCCAAGGGGGCCGTCAACGAACACGCGGCCGGCGTGGGACCGCTGCTGCGCGGCTGGCGCGAGCGGCGCCGGGTGAGCCAGCTGGAGCTGGCCCTGCGCGCCGACTCCTCCGCCCGGCACATCAGCTTCGTCGAGACGGGCCGGTCGCGGCCGAGCGAGGAGTTCCTGCTGCGCCTCGCCGAGCATCTCGACGTGCCGGTGCGGGAGCGCAACTCCCTTCTGCTCGCGGCCGGTTACGCGCCCCACTACCGGCAGACCCCGCTCGACGACCCCTCGATGGGCGCCCTGCGCGAGGGCCTCGATCAGCTCCTCGCCGGTTACGAGCCCTATCCGGCCCTGGTCGTCGACGCGACGTACGGCGTGATCGCGGCGAACCGCGGCATCGCGATGATGCTCGAAGGCCTGCCCGAGCACCTCCTCGCGCCGCCCCCGAACGCGATGCGGCTCACCCTCCACCCGGAGGGCCTCGCCCCGCGGATCCGGAACCTGCGGGAGTGGCGCGGTCACCTGCTGCACCAGATGGAGCGCCAGATCGCCCTGCAGCGGTCGGACGCGCTGCGGGCGGTGTACGAGGAGGTGGCGGCGTATCCGGTGGAGGATCCCGGGATGGACGCCTTCGAGGCGGGGCCGTCCGGGGGCACGGTGCCCTACTTCGCGCTGCCGCTGCGGATCGAGCACGGCGGGCAGGTGCTGTCCTTCATCTCCTCGATCTCGACGTTCAACACGCCGATGGACGTGACGGTCGCCGAGCTGGCCATCGAGACACTGCTCCCGGCCGACCCGGCGACGGTCAAGTACCTGCGGGCGCACGTGTCCTGAGCCGGCGGGCTCTTGCGGACGGCGAGGCATCCGGCTCCCGCGGCGGAAGCGGCCCCGGGGCGGCGGCGTGCGCGAGGCCGTTGCCCTCGGTCACGGCCGCGTCCAACCCGTACGGCGGCGGTCGGCAGGTGCTCCGTGATCACCGCGTCTAGGTTCGGTGGGAGGCACACCTAGGGAGCTCCACGGTGACAGAGACGACCGAGCCCGCCGCCGCCCTGCTGCGGGCGGGGAAGTTCTTCCGGCGCGGCACGGCCGCCCCCGACCTGCACAGCGTCCGGCTGACCGGCGGGCGGGACGCGGACGCCTTCTACCGGGACCGGTGGAGCCACGACAAGGTCGTGCACTCCACGCACGGCGTGAACTGCACCGGCTCGTGCCGCTGGAAGGTGTACGTCAAGGACGGCATCATCACGTGGGAGACGCAGGCGACGGACTACCCGAGCGTCGGCCCCGACCGCCCCGAGTACGAGCCGCGCGGCTGCCCCAGGGGCGCCGCGTTCTCCTGGTACACGTACTCGCCCACGCGTGTCCGCTACCCGTATATGCGCGGCGTCCTCGTCGACATGTACCGGGAGGCGAAGGCGCGCCTGAAGGATCCGGTGCTGGCCTGGGCGGACATCCAGGGCGATCCGGAGCGGCGCCGGGCCTACCAACTGGCCCGGGGCAAGGGCGGACTGGTGCGGGCGAGCTGGGACGAGGCCGTCGAGGTCATCGCGGCCGCGCATGTGCACACGATCAGGACGTACGGCCCCGACCGGATCGCGGGGTTCTCCCCCATCCCCGCGATGTCGATGGTGTCGCACGCGGCGGGCGCCCGCTTCATGTCGCTGATCGGCGCGCCGATGCTGTCGTTCTACGACTGGTACGCGGATCTTCCTGTCGCCTCGCCGCAGGTCTTCGGCGACCAGACCGACGTGCCGGAGTCGGGTGACTGGTGGGACGCCGCGTATCTGATGATGTGGGGCTCCAATGTGCCGGTGACGCGGACACCCGACGCGCACTGGATGGCCGAGGCCCGCTACCGGGGCCAGAAGGTCGTCGTCGTGGCTCCCGACTACGCCGACAACGCGAAGTTCGCCGACGAGTGGCTGCACCCGCATCCGGGCACGGACGGGGCGCTGGCCTTCGCCATGGGACATGTGATCCTCAAGGAGTTCTTCGTCGACCGGCAGACGGAGTTCTTCACCGACTACGTGCGCCGGTTCACCGATCTGCCCTTCCTGGTGACCCTGGAGGAACGCGACGGCGCGTACGTCCCCGCGAAGTTCCTGCGCGCCACCGACCTCGGCGAGGACGGTGAGGGCGGGGAGTGGAAGACGGTGGTGCTCGACGCGGCCACCGGCCGTCCCGCCGTCCCGAACGGCTCGCTGGGCTTTCGCTGGACCGAGTCCGGCAAGGGCAAGTGGAATCTGGAGCTCGGCGACATCGAGCCGGTGCTGACGTTGCGGGGCTCCGACGTGGCGGTGGGCGTCGAGGTGCTGCTGCCCCGCTTCGACACGGAGGGCGGCACGCACGGGCAGGGCCGCGGTGAGGTCGTGCGGCGCGGGGTGCCCGCCACCCGGCTCGGCGGTCAGGGCGGACCGCTGGTCACCACCGTCTTCGATCTGCTGCTCGCGCAGTACGGCGTGGGGCGCGCGGGGCTGCCGGGCACCTGGCCCGCCTCGTACGAGGACGCGGACGCGCCCGGCACCCCGGCCTGGCAGGAGGCCCACACCTCCGTGCCCGCCGCCAAGTGCGTGCGGATCGCCCGGGAGTTCGCCGCGACGGCCGAGAAGTCCAGGGGCCGCTGCATGATCCTCATGGGGGCGGGGACCAATCACTGGTTCCACTCGGAGACGATCTACCGGTCCTTCCTCGCACTGCTCCAGCTCACCGGCTGCCAGGGCCGCAACGGCGGCGGCTGGGCGCACTACGTCGGGCAGGAGAAGTGCCGCCCGGTGACCGGCTGGGCGACGCTCGCGGGCGCGGGCGACTGGAGCAGACCGCCGCGGCAGATGATCGGCGCCGCGTACTGGTTCCTCAACACCGACCAGTGGCGCTACGACAGGTTCGCGGCGGACGTCCTCGCCTCGCCGCTGGGCGAGGGCCGGTTCGCCGGGATGACCGGCGCCGACTGCCTCGCCCTGTCCGCGCGCTCCGGCTGGATGCCGTCGTACCCGACCTTCGACCGCAACCCCCTCGACCTGGCCGACACGGCGGGCGATCCCGTGGCGAACGTGGTCGACGCACTCAAGGCAGGCACCCTCAAGTTCGCCTGTGAGGACCCGGACGCCCCCGAGAACTGGCCGCGCGTGCTGACCCTGTGGCGCGCCAACCTCCTCGGCTCGTCCGCGAAGGGCGCCGAGTACTTCACCAAGCATCTGCTCGGCACGCACTCCTCGCTGCGCGCCGAGGAGGCGGCACCGGACGAGCGTCCCTCGACGGTGACGTGGCGCGACGAGGCGCCCGAGGGCAAGCTCGACCTGCTGGTCTCCCTGGACTTCCGCCAGACCTCGTCGACGCTGCTCTCCGACGTCGTACTGCCCGCGGCCACCTGGTACGAGAAGCACGACCTCTCGACCACCGACATGCACCCCTACGTGCACTCCTTCACCCCGGCCGTCGACCCGCCCTGGCAGGCCCGCACCGACTTCGACACCTTCCGCGCCATCGCCGACCGGCTCAGCGAGCTGGCCGTGGACCACCTCGGCGTACGCAAGGACGTCGTCGCCACCGCGCTCCAGCACGACACCCCCGGCGAGACCGCGCAACCGGGCGGGGTGGTCCTGGACTGGCGTAAGGGCGAGTGCGAGCCGGTCCCGGGCAGGACGATGCCGAACCTGGCGGTGGTGGAACGCGACTACACCGCGATCGGCGCGAAGTTCGCCGCGCTCGGCCCGCTCGTCGAGCAGCTGGGGCTGCCCGCGAAGGGCATCGCCCTCCACCCCGACCAGGAGGTCGAGGAGCTGCGCGAGCGCAACGGTGTGGTGCGCGGCGGGCCCGCGGACGGGCGGCCCGCCCTGGACACGGCGGTGAAGGCCGCCAACACCATCCTCGCGTTGTCCGGCACCACCAACGGCCGCCTCGCCACCCAGGGCTTCCACACCCTGGAGGCGCGCACCGGCCAGGAGATGGCGCACCTGGCCGCCGAGCACGAGGGCAAGCGCGTCACGTACGCCGACACGCAGGCCGCGCCGGTGCCGGTGATCACCTCGCCGGAGTGGAGCGGCAGCGAGGCAGGCGGGCGCCGGTACACGGCGTTCACGCTCAACACCGAGCACCTCAAGCCGTGGCACACCCTCACCGGCCGCCAGCACTTCTTCATCGACCACGACTGGATGCACGAGCTGGGCGAGGCGATGCCCGTCTACCGGCCGCCGCTGGACATGAACCGGCTCTTCGGGGAGCCGCGGCTCGGCCCGGACGGCGAGCGGGAGGTGACCGTCCGCTACCTCACGCCGCACAACAAGTGGTCGATCCACTCCGAGTACCAGGACAACCTCTTCATGCTGTCCCTGTCGCGCGGCGGCCAGTGCCTGTGGATGGCGCCCCAGGACGCGGACGCGATCGGCGTCAAGGACAACGACTGGATCGAGGCCGTCAACAGGAACGGCGTGGTGGTGGCGCGCGCGATCGTCTCGCACCGCATGCCGGCCGGCACGGTCTACATGCACCACGCGCAGGAACGCACCGTGAACGTCCCCAAGGCGGAGGCCACCGGGAAGCGCGGTGGCATCCACAACTCGCTGACCCGCCTCATCCTCAAACCGTCCCATCTCATCGGCGGCTACGCCCAGTTGTCATGGGCGTTCAACTACCTCGGCCCGACGGGCAACCAGCGCGACGAGGTGACGGTCGTCCGCCGCCGCAGCCAGGAGGTTCAGTACTGATGCGCGTGATGGCTCAGATCGCGATGGTCATGAACCTCGACAAATGCATCGGGTGCCACACCTGCTCGGTCACCTGCAAGCAGGCGTGGACCAACCGCGACGGCATGGAGTACGTCTGGTTCAACAACGTCGAGACCCGGCCAGGACAGGGCTATCCGCGCCGCTACGAGGACCAGGAGAAGTGGCGCGGCGGCTGGGAGCTGAACAAGCGCGGGGCCCTGAAGCTGAAGAACGGCGGCCGGATCAAGTCGCTCCTGGAGATCTTCTCCAACCCCAAGCTCCCGGAGATCAAGGACTACTACGAGCCCTGGACGTACGAGTACCGGAACCTCACCGACGCCCCGCTCGGCGACGACTACCCGGTGGCCGAGCCGCGCTCGCTGATCTCCGGCAAGCCCATGAAGATCGAGTGGTCGTCGAACTGGGACGACAACCTCGGCGGTACGACCGAGCACGGCCACCTCGACCCGATGGTCGCCAGGGCCCGCCAACAGGCTGCCGACAAGGTGCAGTTCGCGTTCGAGCAGACGTTCATGTTCTATCTGCCGCGCATCTGCGAGCACTGCCTGAACCCGTCGTGCGTGGCATCCTGCCCGTCCGGCGCGATGTACAAGCGCTCCGAGGACGGCATCGTCCTCGTCGACCAGGACCACTGCCGCGGCTGGCGCAAGTGCGTGACCGGCTGCCCGTACAAGAAGGTGTACTTCAACCACCGCACCGGCAAGGCCGAGAAGTGCACGATGTGCTACCCGCGCGTCGAGGTGGGCCTTCCCACCATCTGCTCGGAGACCTGCGTGGGGCGCCTGCGCTACCTCGGGGTGATCCTCTACGACCCCGACAAGGTGACGGAGGCGGCCTCCGAGCCGGACGACCACAAGCTGTACGAGGCGCAGTTGGGCGTCTTCCTCGACCCCGCGGACCCCGAGGTGCGGCGCGACGCGGAGCGGTCCGGGATCTCCCACGACTGGATCGAGGCCGCGCGCCGCTCCCCCGTGCACGCGCTCATCAGCACGTACAAGGTGGCGCTCCCGCTGCACCCGGAGTACCGCACCATGCCGATGGTCTGGTACATCCCGCCACTCTCCCCGGTGGTGGACGCGCTGACGGAGACCGGGCACGACGGCGAGGACCTGGGCAATCTGTTCGGCGCCATCGACACGCTGCGCATCCCCCTCGAATACCTCGCGGAGATCTTCACGGCCGGTGACGTCGGGCCCGTGCGCTCATCGCTGGAGAAGCTGGCCGCGATGCGGGCGCACATGCGGGCCATCAACCTCGGTGACGAGCCGCCCGGTTCGGTGGCCGGGGCCGTGGGCATGTCGGGCCGGGAGATCGAGGAGATGTACCGGCTGCTCGCCGTCGCGAAGTACGAGGACCGGTACGTCATCCCGACCGCGGCCGTCGCGGACGCGCGGCGCCTGGAGGAGTCGGCGCTCCCGGACTCGTGCAGCCTCGACTACGAGGGCGGGCCCGGCATGGGCGCCGACGGTCCCTTCGGGCAGGACTCCGGCCGCAGGCAGCTGCCCCTCGTCACCATCGAGAACTTCCACACGCTGCGGGCCCGGCAGACCGCCGACAAAGAACCCAGCGCGGCTCAGAAGGCCCACGCGGCCAAGGAGGAGGACGACAAGTGACCCGCAACGCCCTGCTCTACCAGGCCGCCGCCCTCTGCCTGGCCTACCCCGACGACGAGTTCCGCGAGCGGCTGCCCCTGCTCACCGCTGCCGCGCCCCCCGAACTGGGCGGCTTCCTCAAGTACGCCGCGGCCACCGCCCCGCGCGAGCTCGCCGCGCACTACGTCCAGGTCTTCGACTTCAAGAACCGCCACAGCCTGTACCTGAGCTGGTGGCGGGACGGCGACACCCGGCGGCGCGGCATGGCCCTGGTGCGCTTCAAGGAGGTCTACCGCGAGCACGGCCTGGAGTTCACCGGCGAGGAGCTGCCGGACTTCCTGCCCGCCGTCCTGGAGTTCTCCGCGCAGGCGGGCCCGGTGCTGCTCACCGAGCACCGCAGCGGCCTGGAACTGCTGCGGATCGCACTCACCGACTGCGGCACGCCGTACGCCGCGGTCCTCGACGCGCTCTGCGCGACGCTGCCGGGCCCCTCTCCCAAGGACCGCGCCGAAGCGCTGGCCCTCGCCCGGTCGGGACCGCCGCGCGAGGACGTCGGCCTTCAGCCCTTCGCACTCACCGGGGAGCGGCCGTCATGACCACGCTGCTGTGGGGCGTGCTCCCCTACGTCGCCTTCGTGCTGCTCGTCGCGGGCACCGTCTGGCGCTACCGCTACGACAAGTTCGGGTGGACGACCCGTTCCTCACAGGTCTACGAGTCGAAGCTGCTGAACATCGCCTCGCCGATGTTCCACTACGGCATCCTCTTCGTGCTCGTCGGCCACCTGGTGGGGCTGTTCCTGCCGCAGTCGTGGACGGACAAGGCGGGCCTGAGCGAGCACATGTACCACCTGTTCTCGCTGTACGGGGGCACGGCGGCCGGTGTCCTGCTCGTCCTCGGCATCCTGCTGCTGCTCTACCGGCGGCGCACCAACACGCCGGTGTTCCGCGCCACGACCGCCAACGACAAGCTGATGTACCTGGTGCTGTTCGCGGCGATCGTGCTCGGCATGGTCGCCAAGCTGACGCACGCCTCCGGCGACGGCTACCACTACCGTGAGTCCATCGCCCCCTGGGCGCGCAGCCTGTTCACGCTCCGGCCCGACATCGACCGGATGACGGGCGTGCCACTGCTGTACGGCATCCACGCGGTGGCCGGGATGCTCCTCATCGCACTGGTGCCCTTCACCCGGCTCATCCACATGTTCAGCGCACCCGTGCAGTACCTCTTCCGGCCGTACGTGGTCTACCGCGCCCGGGACCCGAAGCGGGTCGGGGCGCGGCCCGAGCGGCGGGGCTGGGAGCGGACGGAGTCGTGAGCCCCGCCCGCCCCCGCGGCACCTACTGGGCGCCGCCCTTCTCCCCGGCACTCTTGTCGTCCTCGTCCACGATCTCGGCGTCCACCACGCTCTCCTCGGCGGGGGCCTCCGCGGCCGTCTCCTGCTGGGCGCTCCCGCCGGCATTCGCGTACATCGCCTGGCCCATTTTCTGGCTCACCGCGGCCAGCTTCTCCGCGCCGGTCCGCAGCGCCGCCGTGTCGTCGGCCCGGTTCTTGAGCAGTTCCTTCAACTCGTCGGCAGCCGACTCCACTTCGGCCTTCGTGTCGGCGGGCACATTGTCGCCGTTCTCCCGCAGGAACCGCTCGGTCTGGTAGACGAGCTGCTCGGCCTGGTTGCGGGTCTCGGCCGCCTCGCGCCGCTTGCGGTCCTCCTCGGCGTGCTCCTCCGCCTCCCGCACCATGCGGTTGATGTCGTCCTTGGGCAGCGCGGAACCGCCCGTCACCGTCATGCGCTGCTCACGTCCTGTGGCCTCGTCCTTCGCGGAGACGTGCATGATCCCGTTGGCGTCGATGTCGAAGGTGACCTCGATCTTGGGGACGCCGCGCGGGGCGGGCGGCAGGCCTGTCAGGTCGAAGACGCCGAGCTTCTTGTTGTACGCGGCGATCTCCCGTTCGCCCTGGAAGACCTGGATGCCGACGGAGGGCTGGTTGTCCTCCGCGGTGGAGAAGGTCTCCGAACGACGGGTGGGAATCGTGGTGTTGCGCTCGATGAGCTTGGTCATGATGCCGCCCTTGGTCTCGATGCCGAGGGAGAGCGGGGTCACGTCGAGCAGCAGGACGTCCTTGACGTCGCCGCGGATCACCCCGGCCTGCAGGGCGGCGCCGAGCGCCACGACCTCGTCGGGGTTGACGCCCTTGTGCGGGTCCTTGCCGGTGAGCTCCCTGACCAGGTCGGTCACCGCGGGCATCCGCGTGGAACCGCCCACCAGGATCACGTGGTCCACGGCGGAGAGTTTGACGCCCGCGTCCTTCACCGCCTGGTGGAAGGGCTCCTTGCACCGGTCGAGCAGATCCGCTGTCAGCTCCTGGAACTGGGCGCGGGTCAGTTTCTCCGCGAGGTGCAGCGGGCCCTCGGCCGACGCGGTGATGTAGGGCAGGTTGATGTCGGTCTCACTCGACGAGGAGAGCTCGATCTTCGCCTTCTCGGCCGCCTCGCGCAGGCGTTGCAGCGCCATCTTGTCCTTGCCGAGGTCCACCCCGTGCCCGTTCTTGAACTGGCGCACCAGGTACTCGACGATCCGCTGGTCCCAGTCGTCGCCGCCGAGCTGGGTGTCGCCGTTGGTGGCCTTCACCTCGATGACGCCCTCGCCCATCTCCAGGAGCGAGACGTCGAAGGTGCCGCCGCCGAGGTCGAAGACGAGGACGGTCTCGTCGTCACCCTTGTCGAGGCCGTACGCGAGGGCCGCCGCCGTCGGCTCGTTGATGATGCGCAGGACGTTGAGCCCGGCGATCTCACCGGCCTCCTTGGTGGCCTGGCGCTGGGTGTCGTCGAAGTACGCGGGCACGGTGACGACCGCGTCGGTGACGTCCTCGCCCAGGTAGGACTCGGCGTCGCGCTTGAGCTTCTGCAAGACCCGCGCGGACAGCTCCTGCGCGGTGTAGCGGGTGCCGTCCACGGAGCCGCTCTCCGGGAAGCGCCAACCACCGTCGCCCATATGGCGTTTGACGGAACGCGCGGTGCGCTCCACGTTGGTGACCGCCTGCCGCTTGGCGACCTCGCCCACCAGGACGTCACCGTTCTTCGCGAAGGCGACGACCGAGGGCGTGGTGCGCGCGCCCTCCGCGTTGGCGACGACGGTGGGCTCACCGCCCTCCAGTACGGCCACCACTGAGTTCGTCGTACCGAGATCGATCCCGACCGCACGTGCCATGGTTCAGTCCCTTCCGCCGTGAGCTCACATCCCCCGTATCCAGGTCTACTCGGTTCTCCATCACAAAACTTGAGCGCGCTCTTGTCAATGCCGGGCGTGACAATGCCGCCACCCCTTTTCGGGGTGACGGCCTCGTCAACTCGGTCGCGCTCAGGCCAGCTTGGCCGAAAGCGTGATGGTGGTGCCCGACAGTGCCTGGCTCACCGGGCAGCCGCCCTTGGCCTTCTCGGCGGCCTCGACGAAGGCCGCCTCGTCGATGCCGGGCACGGTGCCCTCGACGGTGAGGTGGATGCCGGTGATGCCGGTACCCGGCTGCAAGGTCACGTCGGCGGAGGTGACCAGGCGGGTGGGCGGGTTGCCCGCGCCGGTCAGTGTGTGCGACAGCGCCATGGCGAAGCAGCTGGAGTGCGCGGCGGCGATGAGCTCCTCCGGGCTGGTCCTGCCGTTCGCCTCCTCGGCGCGCGACGGCCAGGACACCGCCTGCTCCCCGATGCCGGAGGAGTCGAAGGTGACGGTGCCCGAGCCCTCTGCCAGAGAGCCTTCCCAGACCGTGTGCGCGGAGCGCGTGGTTGCCACGATGCAGATCCCTTCAGTGCGGTTCCGTGATCGGAAGTTCCGTTGGCCCCATCCGATCACACTCCGGGCCGGAACGGGCCGCGCGGAGACGGTACGGATCAGGCCTTGCGTGCCACCGCCCCGTACATGGCGATGGCCCGGTCGTCGATGCCGTCCTGCAAGGGCCCCGGACGCCACGTGTGCACCTGGGTGACGCCAGGGTCGACGAGCTCCATCCCCTCGAAGAACGACGTGGCGGTCTCCAGATCGCGCAGCACCATGGGCATCCCCTGCTGCTCGTACTCCTCGGCCACCCGGCCGACCTCCTCGGGCGCGAAGTCCGCGGTGCCGATCGTCAGCGCGAGGAAGCTGCCCGACGGCAGCGGTTCGAGCAGCCGCCGCACCAGGCGCCGGTCATCCGGCGGCAGAATGAAGTGCAGGATCCCGATGACCATCAGGCCGACCGGCTCGTCCAGGTCTATCAGCGCGCGGAACTCGGGGCTCTCCAGGATGGCTTCGGGATCGTGCATGTCGGCGTCGACGTAAGCGGTCGCCCCCTCCGGGGAGCTCTGCAGCAGGGCGCGGGCGTGGGCCAGCACGATGGGGTCGTTGTCGACGTAGACCACCCGGGACTCCGGCGCCACGCCCTGCACCACCTCGTGCAGGTTGGGGGCGGTGGGCAGCCCGGTGCCGATGTCGAGGAACTGCCGGATGCCCTGCTCCTGGGCGAGGTGGCGTCCGGCGCGGTGCATGAAGCGGCGGTTCTCCAGCATGTGCACCGGCAGCGCAGGCCAGTGCCGGCACATGGCGTCGCCCGCCTCGATGTCGACGAGGTAGTGGTCCTTGCCTCCCAGGATGTAGTCGTACACCCGCGCCGAGTGGGCCGTCGAAGTGTCAATACGATCACCCGCGTTGTGCATGTGCCGCTCCGCTCTTCACCGTTGTCAGTGGTTCCCAGAGGCTATAGCGGACCCGGGCCCGGCCCGCACGCGCACGGCGCCGCGGTGAACCCGCGAGGGCCTCCCCCGGTGCCCGGGAGACCCTCGGGTGAAAACGGGCCGCGCGGGGCGCGGCCGGGTCACCGAGGTGTTCGAGCGGGGGCCGCAGGTGCGCGTCGGCCGATACGAACACGTTGTGTGCGCCGCCACGCCACAGGGGCCTCTGAGGTGCGGGAACAGACGCGTGGCAGGGGGCCTATGGCCGGAATGGCAACTGGGCAAGGCGCGTCGGCGGTGACACTTTGAGGCCCCCTCGCGCACGACAGCGAGGAGATCCTCTCAGGGGGTAAGGCCATGCGCATCAACTACTCGGACCGCGGTCCCTCTCCACTGGAACCGGAGAAGCCCGGAGCGGCCGGCGACCGGGACTCGACCTTCGGATGGTGGGGGGCCTTCAGCATCCAGAAGTTCGTCAACCAGGCCACGCTCTACCACACGCACGAGGACGCCACCGGCTGGCTGGCGTACCTCCAGCAGTTCTACGACCGCAACTTCTGGTTCGCCGACGGCGGCGCGCAGGTGTGGGCGTACGAGGAGACGTACGACAACTGGCAGGACCGCTACGGCATGGACGCGGTCGTCGCCGTCTACCACTCGGGCCACGGCGGCATGGACGGCAACGGCGTCTTCTTCGCGCCACTCGGCGCCGCCTGGGACGGCCGCAGCGACGCCGTCTCCAACCGGATGGCGCTCGGCAACGAGAAGGCGAACTACGTCTTCTGGTCCACCTGCGACTCGCTCAAGGTCACCGGCGGCCACTCCCCGATCCGCACCTGGGCCGGACCCAACGTCGGCTTCCGGATGATCTTCGGCTTCGAGACCACCAGCATCGACAGCGGAGACTACGGAAAGAAGTTCTGGGAGAAGTGGCGGGCCGGGCAGACGTACTGCGACGCCTGGCTGAACGCCAGCTGGGACATCTACCACGGTCAGGCGCCCTCGGTCTGCGCGGTCGGCTCCACCCAGGCGGAAGCCACCAACCGCCTCAACACCGAGCGCAACTTCTACCGCGACCACGTGCCGGACAACTGGTACGCGTGGCGCTGGTACTACGCCCGTGCGGGCATCAGGGAACTGCTCACCCAGCTCCCCGGACAGCAGCAGATCATCCAGCTCGCGCCCCGCGACCCGAGCGCCGAACTCGGCCGCCTCGGGCAGCTCGCCGACTTCCCGTCGGCGGCGCTCCAGGAGGTGCACGTCGAGCGGATGGGCGTGCTCAACGCGACCTCCGGCGACCGCATCATCTCCACCGCTCCGCAGGGCAACCGGTGGATCAAGCTCGCCGAGCCCAACCACCGCAACACCCAGCAGCTACCCACCGAACGCGCCGTCCAGACGGCGCGCGCGTTCGCCGAGCGGTACGCCGAGGGCGCCGAACTCGTCGTCGACAGCGTGCACGACCTGATGCAGAACTCGGGGACGAAGGACGGCTCCGAGGTCGGGCGCCCCGTCTCGCTGCAGACGCACGTGACGTTCCGGCAGGTCTTCGACGGCATCCCCGTCATCACCCCGGGCCGCGGCCTGATCCGCGTCGCCCTCGACAACGACGGCACGCCCGTGCAGGCGCAGATCGCCACGCGCCGGCCCACCGGCGTCACCCGCGAGCCGAGCACCGAGGTGTCGCCGCCCGCACCCAAGGGCGGCAGGGCCACGGCGGCGCCGCTGGAGCGCGACCCGCGCAACGCGCTCGACGCGGCGCAGCGCAGGCTCCTCGCCCACCTCGCGGCGGTCACCGCCGACGAGTCGGGCCGGGGCGCGGCGGCGGAGCGTCCGCCGCAGGTCAACGACGTCCCCGGCACATTCGAGGTCGGCTACGAGATGGAGGGCAACGAGGCGTACCCCGCCGCCCGCAAGCTGATCGAGATCAGCACACAGGGCAGCATCTTCAAGACCCGCCGCTGGGTCGTCGCGCCGCTGGCGCGGTAGGCGCGAGCGGCGGCGGACCGGGGAACCGGTTCAGCCGTTCACGGTGGCGGCCCGCTGCTTGCGGGCCGCCATCAGCGCGTACACGAGCACGCCCACGAAGAGGAACAGCACGCCCTGGTAGACGGCCGCGTAGCCGGACCCGGCGACCAGCCACATGGAGAACGCGAAGGCGACGCCCGCGAGGACCGCGTCCCGCACCAGGCGCCCGCGGTCGACGCGCTCGCGCTGCCCGGAGACCAGGAAGTAGATCTGCGCGACGGTGGCCAGGAGGTACGGCACGGTCGCCGTGAACGTGGTGATCAGGACCAGGGACTCGAAGACGCCGCTCGAACCCGCCGTGTAGTTGTAGACGGTCAGCAGCGAGGCGAGGACGACGGTGACGAGGACGCCGACGGTCGGCACCCCGCGCCTCTTCCTGCCGAACGCGCTCGGGAAGAGCCCGTCCTGGGCCGCCGCGTACGGCGTCTGGGCGCTGAGCAGCGTCCAGCCGTTGAGGGCGCCGACCATCGAGATCAGCGCGGCGACGGCGACCGCGGTGCCGCCCCAGGAGCCGCCGAACATCACGTCGACGGCGTCCGAGAAGGGCGCGGTGGAGGCCACCAGCTTGTCGTGCGCGACGGTGCCGAAGACGGCGAGGGTGCCGAGCAGGTAGACGAGGGCGGCGCCGAGGGTGCCGAGGATGGTGGCGCGGCCGACGTTGCGCCGCGGGTCGCGCACCTCGCCCGCGCTGACGGCGGCCGACTCGACGCCGAGGTAGGAGAAGAGCAGGATCGCGGCGGCGGCGGAGACGGCTCCCGTCGGGCTGTCGTCACTGGCCCGGAAGGGGCCGAGGTTGCCGCTGTCGAAGAAGAAGAGCCCGCCGACCGCCACGAGCAGCAGCGGCAGGAACTTCAGGACGGTGGCGACCAGTTGGACGGCGCCGACGTACCGCGTGCCCGCGAAGTTCGCGAGGGCGGGCAGGAGTTGCAGGACCAGGGCGGCCAGACAGGCGGTCCACCTGTGGTCGTTGACCGGGATCAGGACGTCGAGGTACCCGACGGCGGCGACGGCCAGGGCCGCGTTGGAGACCCAGGTGGTGATCCAGTACGACCAGGCGGCCAGGAACCCCGCGAAGTCGCCGAAGGCGGCGCGGGCGTACACGTAGGGTCCGCCGGTGCGCGGGTCGCGCTGGGCGAGCCGTCCGAAGACGAGCGCGAGAGCGATGGCCCCGGCGGTCAGAACGCCGAACGCGACGAGGCTGATGGTGCCGAACGGGGCGACGGAGGCCGGCAGCAGGAAGATGCCGCCGCCGATGATGTTCCCCATGACGAGGCAGGTGGCGACCGGAAGACTGAAGCTCCGCGCGTGCTTGCTCTGCGCGCCCGCAGGCGCGTCCACCCCGGTCGACGCGTCCCCTGCTGTGTCGGTCGGCGCCGATTCTCCCTGGTGGGAGGCCGGAGCCGACGGTTCCACGGTTCCGGTGTCGTGCATGGGGTGGTGCGCCTCTCGTCGTGCCCTGCCGCCCGGCGTCGCCGGGCGGAAGCCATGGTCGGGCACGGCGGACGCTGCTCAAAATCAGTGTGTTTTGTCCTGCGCGGCATGGTCGGGAGCCGCAAAAGCTGTGCTGTCCGGCCCGTCGAACAGAGAATCGTTCAGGGGTACGGGAGCGGGGGTGAGCGCGGGCGCGGGGGCGGGAGTGGGCGCGGCCACGGGAATCTCCGGCCCCAGGGCCTCCCTCAGCCAGCGCCGCAGGACGCGGTGGACCTGCTCGGCGCCGACCAGCTCCGTGCCGTCCGCCACCGGGTCGGGGAGCACCAGCGGCGACAGCAGGAAGGGGCGGCCCTGCGCGCCGCCGAGCCCGCCGTGCGAGCCGATCTGCTCCTCGAAGGCGAGGACCTCGCCCTCCTCCGGGTCGTACCAGGAGTTGACCATGATGTCGGCGACGTGCGGGAACCCGTCGGTGCGCCGCACGGCGTCCGCGGCGCCGGGCCCGAAATCGGCGAGCGGCCCGAGACCGTCCTGGCCGGGTTCCTCGTCCAGATACACCTCGGCGCCCCGCGCCCCGAGCACGAGCGGGCCCCGCTCCGCGCTGCGGACCAGGAGGAAGCCGACCCCCGGATGGTTGGCGAGCGTGGTGAGCAGCGCCGGATGGCGGCGGTCGATCTCCTCGCGCGTCATCCGGTGCGGCACGTCGGGGAACGACACGAGCCCGAGATTGCCCGACGCGAGCACGATCGGCTCGGCGCGGCGGGCCGGCCTGTGCTGGTCGGCGCCCTCCTCTACGGGCCTGCGCAGCGCCGCCCGCACCGCCGAACGGGCCTCCGCGCCGCTGTGCGTACGCTGCGCCTTGCGCGGCACCGGCAGCCCGCAGCCGGCCCGGACCAGGTCGCCGAGGGTGAGGCCGTAGCGAGTCCGGAAGGTCTCGCCCGGGCTCTGCCCGTGATCCGAGAGCACCACGATCCGGTAGGCGCGCGGCGCGTGCTCGGCCACCTGATCGAGCAGCGCGAGCGACCGGTCCAGGCGCCGCAGCACCTTCTCGACGTCCTTGCCGGACGGCCCCGAGTGGTGCGCCACCTCGTCGTACGCGACGAGGTCCGCGTAGACCGCGCTGCGCCCGGCGAGCATGTCCCCGATGACGGCGGCGACCACGACGTCCCGCTCGACGACGGTCGCGAAGGCGCGGATGAACGGATAGAGCCCGCCCCGGCCGACCCGCGGACGGCGCCGCTCGATCCGGGCGCGCGTGGACTCACCGATCTCCCTGAACACCTCGGCGACGAAGGAGAGGGCGGTGCGGACGGCGTTGGCGGGATCGGAGAAGTACGCGAAGTACCCGGCCCGCGACCGGTTCTCCCTCCCCCTGCGTGCCGCGATCGACAGCACGAGGGCGAGCTGCTCGGCGCCCCCGCTGAAGAGGTTGCCGCGGCTTGCGCCGTCGACGGTGAGGAGCCCGCCGTCCCCGGTGCGGCCGACGGCCCGCCGCTGCAGCTCCGCGGCGGAGGCGGGCCGGTTGCTGACCATCACCTCGCCGGTGTCCTTCTCGTACCACCGGAACGCGGGCACGTCGTGGTTGGAGCCGTGCAGGATGCCGAGCTGGCTGGCACCGGTCTGGCTGGACCAGTCGGTACGCCACGGGGTGAGCCGGTGGGTGGGACGCCCCGCCGCCGCTCCCTCTCCCTGCCCCAGCCAGCGGGCGACGGTGGGCATGAGCCCCTTGCCGACAGCCGCGCTGAGCACGTCGTGCCCGACACCGTCGAGCTGGATGAAGACGGTGCCGGGGGTCGTGGGCCCCGGGGCGCCGCCGGAACCTCGCCGGCGGCGGCGGTCGGCAAGCCGGTACAGCCGCCGGCGGTAGGCGTCGTCGTCCCGGACCGCGAGGGCGCCGCCGGTGGCCGAGGCGACGGCGGACATCACCGCGGCGACGACGACGGCGGTCTCCGCCCCCGCCTCACCGCGCCCCTCAGGGATGAGGCTCAGGGCGAGCAGGAGCAGCGACCCGTTGAGGAAGAAGGCGAGCAGTCCGAGCACGAGGGCGGGGACGAGGAGCAGGGCGCGTACGAGCAGCGGCCACACCAGGACGGAGAGCAGACCGAAGGCGCCCGCGCCGAGGGCTGCGGTGGTCGCGACGCGGGTGGCGCTGTCGCCGTTGTCCGCCTGGAGCTTGAAGTCCGGGAGGATGCCGGCGAGCACGAGCATCGTGAGCGTACTGACGGCCCACACAGCCACCACGCGCCACAGCGCGCTGCCAACTCTCCGCCATCGCCCTTGCCCCACACCAAGCCCTTTCCCACGCCGCCCCGAACCGGCCCCCAGCGTGACACAGCCCGGGACCTCGCCGCGGAGTACGGGTGGGCGGGTGGGAGAAGCCGCCGCGGAGCGGCGCAAGGCAGGAGAGACCCCGCAAAAGCAGCAGAGCACTCGAACTAGCGCCCGTCGTACCCCGCCGTAGGCATGGACAACCGCCGATGCACCCGCGCCTTCATCTGCGCGTCGTACGCCGGCTCCGCGAGCCCCGCCGTCTCCACCCGCACCCCCCGCCGCGCACACTCCGCCGTGAACTCGTCCGCCGACCGCAGCGCCAGCTCCAGGACCCGGCGGCTCGGCACCACGAAGAGGTCCACGAGGCCCGCCTCGACGTCCCCCCACAGCACCGCGTGGTCCGCGCGCAGCCCCCGTACGACGAGCTCACGAGTGATCACGTACCCCTGCGCGGCCGCCCACCGCGCGCACATCGCGTGCTGGCTGCGCGAGTCGACGAGGAAGGGGTCGGCGTCGAGCTCCTCCAGCGGCGTGAGGCTGGCGATCGCCGCGACGCGCACGGCGGCGGCATCACCACGCACGACCGTGCCGACGGCGAAACCCGCACCGGAGCCCACGACATCTCCCATGGCGTCCCCTCACCCTCGGCGTAGGCCGCCGACCCTACTCCTGGCCGTAGGCTCGGAGACAGTCGCACGAAGGAGGAACCGGGTGCCCGTCGAGGTCACATGGTGGGGTCACGCCACATGCACGGTCGAGGACTCGGGTGTCCGCGTACTGACCGATCCCCTTTTCGCCCGCCGCCTCGCGCATCTGCGGCGCCGCAGGGGTGCGCCGCCACCGCCGACGGCCGCCGTCGCCGACGTCGTGCTCCTTTCGCATCTGCACGCCGATCATCTGCACGTCCCTTCGCTCGCCCGGCTCGCGGCGGGCACCCGTGCGCTGGTTCCGCGCGGGGCGGCGCGTTCGGTGCCCGGTCTGGCCCGCAGGCTCCGCCATCTCCACTTCACGGAGGTCGTGCCGGGCGACGAGGTGCGGGTCGGCGACCTGGTCGTCCGCGTGGTCTCCGCGCTGCACGACGGTCGGCGGATGCCCGTGGGGCCGCACCGCTCGCCCGCCCTCGGCTACGTCGTCAGCGGCGAGGCGCGGACCTACTTCGCCGGGGACACCGGGCTCTTCGACGAGATGGCCGCCGAGGTCGGCGACATCGACGTGGCGCTGCTTCCGGTGGGCGGCTGGGGCCCCTGTCTGGGCCACGGTCATCTGAATCCGGCCCGCGCCGCCGAGGCGCTCCACCGGATCTCGCCGCGGAGCGCGATCCCGGTGCACTACGGAACGTACTGGCCGATCGGCATGGACGCCGTACGGCCGCATGAATTCCACGCGCCCGGCCACGAGTTCGTCCGCCACGCGGCCCGACTCGCCCCCGGGGTGACGGTGCACCGGCTCGCGCACGGGGAGAGCGTGCTGCCGGAGGTGGCCCGGTGATATTCGACGCGGCGACCCGGATACCGCCGGAGAGCACTCAGCAGGCGCTCGGCTATCCGTCGCTGTTCCTCCTCGTGGTGATCGGCGCGCTGGTGCCGGTGGTGCCGACGGGGGCGCTGGTCAGTTCGGCGGCGGTGGTCGCCTTCCATCAGACGACGCCGTTCTCGCTGCTCGTCGTCTTCGGTGTCGCGGCGTTCGCGGCGTTCCTCGGCGATGTCGGCCTGTACTGGCTCGGGCGGCGCGGCATGCGCTCGAAGAACGGGTCGCGCTGGCTGGCGGCGATCCGCGACCGGGCGCCCGAGGAGCGCCTCGCGCAGGCGCAGGAGAAGCTCGAGGACCACGGTGTGATGGTCCTCGTGCTGTCCCGGCTCGTCCCCGCGGGCCGCATCCCGGTGATGCTGGCGTGCCTGATGGCGAAGATGCCGCTTCGTCAGTTCGCCCGCGGGGACGTCCCTGCGTGCCTCGCCTGGGCGGTGACGTACCAGCTGATCGGCATTCTCGGGGGCTCCCTCTTCAAGGAGCCCTGGGAGGGCGTCGCCGTGGCGATCGTGCTGACGGTGCTGATCAGCGTGGCGCCCGCGCTGTGGCGCAAGGTCAGGCGCACCCCGGCCTGACGCCCCGCCGGAGCCGGAGCCCCGCCCTCAGGTCGTGAGGACCCGCGACGCCCCCACCGGCAGGTCCCAGAGGTCCTCGCGGGGCCGCCCCGTCCGCTCCCAGGCCGCGCGGACCCGGGTGAGGGGTTCGAGGACCGGTTCGGCGGAGAGCAGGAAGGTGCCCCAGTGCATGGGGGCCATCCGGCGGGCGCCGAGGTCGCCCGCCGCCCGGACCGCGTCCTCCGGGTCGCAGTGGACGTCCCTGAGCCACCACCGCGGCTCGTACGCGCCGATCGGCAGGAGCGCCAGGTCGATGCCGGGATAGCGGGCGCCGATCCGCTCGAACCAGTGGCCGTACCCGGTGTCGCCCGCGAAGTAGACCCGTTGGCCCTCCGCGTCCGTGAGCACCCAGCCGCCCCACAACGTGCGGCAGGTGTCGAACAGGGTCCGCTTGGACCAGTGGTGGGCGGGCACGAAGTCGATTTGCACCCCGCGCAGTTCGGCCCCTTCCCACCAGTCGAGTTCGGTGACGTGGGTGAAGCGGCGGCGGGTGAACCAGCGGCCGAGGCCCGCAGGCACGAAGACGGGCGTGTCCCTGGGGAGCCTGTTCAGGGTCGGCGCGTCCAGGTGGTCGTAGTGGTTGTGGCTGATGACGACCGCGTCGACGCGCGGCAGGGCGCCCCAGGCGACACCGACGGGGGTGACGCGGGCCGGGGTGCCGAGGATCTTGCGGGACCAGACGGGGTCCGTGAGGACGGTGAGGCCGCCGATGCGGACGACCCAACTGGCGTGCCCCGCCCAGGTGACGGCGACAGTCCGGGTGTCGACGCGCGGCAGCGGTCCTGGTTCGAACGGCAGCCGTCCGATGTCCGCGAGCCCCTCGGGGCGCGGCCGCAGGGCCCCCTCGCGCGCGAACCGCGCCATTCCCCGCAAGCCGGGCAGCGGCGCGGTCAGCCGGTCGGCGAACGACTTGGGCCACCGTCTGACGCCGCCCGGTGCCCGCGGCGGGGCGAGCGGCTCGGCCTCTTCCCGCGCGTATATCTGCGGCTGTGTCTGCTGCTCCACCTGCTGGGTCATCGAGGGGGCTCCATTCGCCGGTCTGCTGCGCCGAGGTCGTCCAGGGCCGCTTCGAACGTTCCCAACGCCCGCTTCACGTGGGGAAGTTCCAACGGGTCGGGTGCGGCGAGCGACGCCAGGCGTTCCTCCGGGGTCGTGCCGAGGAGCGGTCCCGTGGACAGTCGTACGCGCAGGGCGTCGATGTCGTCGCCGAAGCGGTGGCCGCCCGGCGCGGGCATGCCGAGCCGTTCGACGAGGAAGTCCTCGAGTTCCTGCGCGTCGCCGACGCCGCGCGCGGCGAGCGCGGACCGCAGCGGGCCGAGGTCCGCGTACAGGTGCCGGCCCGCCTGCGGGGGCCGGGACAGGGCGCCGGCGGCGAGCACGGCGCGGTGCGCGGCGGCGGCCACGCGCGCGTGCAGGCGGACGGCGGCGGCGAGCCGCCCGGTGATCGCGTCCGGTTCGCCGAGTGCGTACGCGGCGGCGGCCGCGGCCGGGGCGGCGAGGGTCGCGCCGAGCGCGGTGAGGACGTCGAGGGTGCGGGCGCGCAGGGCGGCGCCCGCGTCGCCCGTGGGGAAGCGGGCGACGGCGGCGGGCAGGGCGGGCGGCAGCAGGGATCCGGCGAGGTCGCACAGGACGGTCACCCGTTCGTGGTCCATCTCGGCCGGGCCGATCAGGACGGTGTCGCGGGGGTGGTGCAGGGTGTCGCGCCAGGTCTCGTCGCTGACGATGTGCAGGCCCTCACCTGCCGCCGCCTCCACCGCCTCGTGCAGCACTTCGGGGGGCGGCACGGTGGCGGTGGGGTCGTCGGCCACGGAGAGCACGAGGAGCCGGGGTCTGCCGCCCTCGGCGCGGACCCGGCGGACGGTCTCCAGGAGGGCGTACGGGTCGGGGACGCCGCCACACTCCGCGGGCGTCGGCACGTGGTAGACCCCGCTGCCGAGCAGCCGCGCCTGGGGCGCCCACCAGGCGGGGCACGGGCGGGGCAGCAGCACGTCTCCGCCGAGGGCCGCGGCGAGGGCGAGGAGCAGGGGCGGGGCGCCGGGGGCGGCGGCGGTCAGGCCGCGTTCCACGGGCAGGCCGCGCCGGGCCCAGTAGCCGCTCGCGGCGTCGAGGAGCGCGGGGCCGCCGCCCGCGGGCTCGGCCGGGGAGCGGCCCGCTGCCGCGGCGGCGGCCGCCGCGACCTCGGGCAAGACCGGGAGGCCCGGCTCGGGCGGGGGCGGCCCGTACCGGACGGGGCCGTGGCCCTCCGTCGCCGTCCGCCTCATCCGTACCTCCGTGCACTCACGTGACTCTGTTCCCCTCATGCCCCGATGACCCGGTCCGTACCCAGGACCTGCCGGAACATCGCCGCGGGCCTTCATCACCTCGTACGTCTCCGTCACCGTCACGTCCTACGTCTCCATCACAACGCGGCGCCCCACTGCGTGCCCGCCCGGGTGAGCCGTCCGGAGCGCGCGAAAGGCCCGGACCAGCCGTTTCCGGCCGGTCCGGGCCGAAGCCCGCGGTTCTCAGCGGGCCAGCGAGACCAGTTCGCGTTCCAGGCCGCGTCCCCTCGTCTCGACCAGTGCGGCCGCGACGTCGGCCAGCTTCCGGTTGGTCGTCTGGGAGATCCGCCGGAGCACGCCGAAGGCGGCGTCCGCGTCGCACCCGAGGACGTGCATGACGATCCCGGATGCCTGGTCCACGACGGGCCTGGTCCGCATGGCCGCGCCCAGCTGGTCCAGCTCGGTCAGCGCGGCGCGGTACTGCCGGTCGCGCACGAAGCTCGTCGTGGCGAGGTCGCCGAGCGCCTGGGCGGGCCCGTGTTCCGCGTCGTCGAACGCGCCCGGGCGGAAGCTGAACAGGGTCAGGGTGACGGTGAGTCCGCCGCGCGGGAAGGGCAGCGTGACGCAGGAACGTACACCTGAGTCGAGCGCCATCGCGCGGTACTCGGGCCATCGTTCGTCCCGCAGCAGGTCCTCGGCGTCGACCGGCGCGCCCTTCTCCTCCGCGGCGGGAATCGGCCCGTCGCCCGACCGCAGCTGTACCGCGACGAGTCCGGCAAGGTCGGGGTGGGTGACCGCGGCGGGGTGCTCGTCACCGCGGTCGGAGACCGTCGTGCTCGCGCCGCAGCAGGCGGGCGTGCAGCGTACGGCCTGCTCGGCCAGTTCGGCTAACCTGCGGCCGGGCGACGACGATTCCGGTCGCAGCAGGTCCAGATCCGGCAAGGGGGCCATGGGTGTTCCTCCTCTCTCCTACGGCTTCCCGGCAAGGCCTCCGGAAAACGGTCCCAGCGGCTAGGTTCGACACATGTCTCAAATGGAAGAGTTCGGTGAAGAGCTCGCGGATTTTGTGCGCCGCATCAGCGAGTTGAAGGCGGCTCGTTCCGTTCCCGCGAGCGACCTCAGCACCGTGCTCGACGCGGCGATCTTCGAACTCGACCACGCGGCAGGCCAGTTGTGGCCCACGTACGAACGCCTCGCCATCAACGGGCAGTGGGACAGCGCCACGTCGGACCGGGACGAGCAGCGGCTGCTGCGGGCGCTCTTCCAGCGAATGCCGCTGCCGGTCGCGCTGATAGACAGGGAGACCGTGGTCCGTCGCATGAACTTCGCCGCGACGGGCCTCACCGGGGTCCGCGCGGGATACGCGACGGGCCGGCCGCTGACCGGGTTCCTGGTGCACGCGGACCGCGTCGCGTTCCGCTCGCAGACCGCGGCGGTCGCGCGCGGCGAGGGTGACCGCAGCCTCAACGTCCACCTGCAGCACAGCCCCGGCACGCCGGTCCGCGCGACGCTCACGGCGCTGCGTCCCGGCACCGAGCCCCGCATGGCGGTCCTCGTCGTGCTGCAGCCCGCCGGGGAGCGCGCGCACGGGGGGCCGAGCGCGCCGGGCCCCGCCCCCGACCTCGGGGAGGCGACCCGGCACGCGGCCCAGCTCGATCTGGCGGACGCCATGACGACGGCGCTGCTCACCGCGTCCGCCGGTGACCGTACGGCGGTCCTCGAACGGGCCGCGGCGGTCCTGCACGGGCGGTTCGCCGACTGGGTGATCGCCGACGAGGGGGCGGCGCGGCCGCGGCGCGTGACGGTCCTCGGGCCGCCGGACGCACCGGTCGCCGACGTCCTCGGCCAGGACCCCGCCGCGTGCCCCCTCGTCGTGGAGGCGGCGCGCGGCGGGGCGGCTTCGCTGCAGGTGCGCCCGGAGGACCCGGACGCCTTCGGCAGGGACGCGTCTGGCGCGCACGTACTGGTCCGCGCCGAGGTCACCTCACTGCTGTGCGTGCCGCTGACCGCTCATGCGCACGGTCCGGTGGACGGCGTCCTCACGCTCTTTCGCAGCGGCCCGCGGCTCGCCTTCTCGATGGCCGAGGCGCGGGCGGTCGACGTGCTCTCCCGGCACGTGGCGCTCGCCATGCGCCGCGGCGCGGCCCGCTGAGGAGGCGGGGGCGCGGCGGCGCGGAACGGCCGGTCGTCAGGCGGCGTCCCGCATGACCTGGTCGCGCAGCCGGTCGCAGCAGCGGCTGATGAGCCGTGAGACGTGCATCTGCGAGATGCCCATCTCGTCGGCGATGCGGCTCTGCGTCATGTCGCCGAAGAACCGCATGTAGAGGATGGTGCGTTCGCGCTCCGGCAGCTGGGCGATGCGCGGCTTGACGGCCTCGCGGTCGACGACGACGTCGAGCGCGGGGTCGGGGCCGCCCAGGGCGTCGCTCAGCGAGTAGCCGTCCTCGCTGCCCGGCAGTTCGGCGTCGAGGGAGAGCGCGGTGAAGCTGTCGAGCGCCTCGAGGCCGGCCCTCGCGTCCTCCTCGCTCATCTGCGCGTGCGCGGCGATCTCGGCGATGGTGGGGGCCCGGCCGGAGACCGACTGGGAGAGGTCCTGGCGGGCGAACCGCACGCGGTTGCGCAGGTCCTGGACGCGGCGCGGCACGTGCAGGGTCCACATGTGGTCGCGGAAGTGCCGTTTGATCTCGCCGGTGACGGTCGGCACGGCGTAGCTCTCGAACGCGGTGCCGCGCCGCGGGTCGTAGCGGTCGACGGCCTTGACCAGGCCGAGGGCCGCGACCTGGCGCAGGTCGTCGAGGGACTCGCCCCGGTTGCGGAAGCGGCCCGCGAGGCGCTCGGCCATGGGCAGCCAGGCCTGGACGATCTCCTTGCGCAGGGCGTCGCGTTCGGCGCCCTGCGGCAGCTCGACGAGACGCTCGAAGGCCTCGGTGGTGTCCGGGGCGTCGTCGTGCGGGTGACGCTTGGTCCGCGCGGGTACGGCGGTGCCGGTCGTCCGTGCGGGCACCGCGATGGGGACGGTGTCCGCGGATGCCGCGGCGTCGGTCGTCCTCGCGGGTACTACGGCGGTACTGGTGTGGGATCGCATGGTGCGTCGCAACTCCCTAGAAATCGGTGCCTTGGGTGGACGGTCACCGTGGGAGTGCGTGCACGCCGGACCACGGCGGGGCACACCCGGGAAGAACGACGCAGCCGCTCCCACGGACGTGCCTCCGGTCCGAAGCACTTTCTTCCGCCTGCCCCGCGCGCCCAGTGACAAACACCCGGAGGTTTTCCGCCGGTTCGATCGGAAACCCGGGCGTGATCGCCGTTTCCGAACCGGCCGGAGGGTTCCGTCATGAGCGTCAAGGTCGCCGACCACATCCTGGAGAGGCTGCGCGCCTGGGGCGTCGAGCAGGTCTTCGGCTGTCCGGGTGACGGCGTCGACGGCCTGCTCACCGCGTGGGGCAGGGCCGGGGGCGGGCCGCGCTTCGTACGGTCCCGGCACGAGGGGACGGCCGCGTTCGAGGCCGTCGGCCACGCCAAGTCCGGCGACCGGTTGGGGGTGTGCGTGGCGGCGTCGGGGCCCGGTGCGGTCCGCCTCCTGGGTGGCCTGTACGACGCGCGGCCCGACCACGTGCCGGTCCTCGCCGTCGTCGGCCTGACGGACCGCGGCGCGACGGGCGGCCCGTACCAGCAAGGGATCGACCTGCACGCGCTGTTCAAGGACGTGGCGGGCGACTTCGTGGAGACCGTGACGGAGCCCGGGCAGCTGCCGGACGTCATCGACCGGGCGATCCGCACGGCATACGCGCGCCGCTGCCCGACGGCCGTGATCGTGCCGGCCGACGTCCAGGAACGGGAGTACTCGCCTACCGGCGGCGCGTGCAGGACGATCCCCTCCGTTCCCGGCCGCGACGGCCGGGCGACGACGCCCTCACCGACGGCCCTGCGGAGGGCCGCGGAGGTCCTCAACGCCGGTGAGAAGGCGGCGGTCCTCATCGGCCGGGGCGCGGTGGGCGCACGCGCCGAGGTCGAGGAGATCGCGGATCTGCTCGGCGCTGGCGTCGCCAAGACGCTGCTCGGCAAGGACGCGCTGAGCGACGAACTCCCCTACGTCACCGGCGCCGTCGGCCCGCTCGGCACCCGCCCCAGCCACGAGCTGATGCGTGACTGCGACACGCTCCTGACGATCGGGACGGGCGTCCCCTGCGCACAGGTCCTGCCGGAGTCCGGCAAGGCGCGGGGCGTACGGATCGACGTCGATGCGTGCCCGGCCGGAACGCGCCACCCGTACGAGGTGGATCTCGTCGGCGACGCGCGGGCGACGCTGCGCGAACTGATCCCGATGATCGACGAGGGCCGCCGCGCGGTGAGCCGCGAGTGGCGGGACGAGATCCGTGCCAACGTCACGCGCTGGCACGCCGTGCTGGAGCGCAGGGCCGCGCTCTCCGCCGATCCCGTCAACCCCGAACACGTGGCGCGCGCCCTGGACCCGCTCCTCCCCGACAACGCGGTCGTCACCTGCGACTCGGGCTCGGTGGCGGCCTGGTTCGCGCGCCACCTCACGCTCCGCGGCGACATGCGCGCCTCGCTGTCGGGCACGCTCGCCACCACGGGGTGCGGTGTGCCGTACGCGATCGGGGCGAAGTTCGCGCACCCCGACCGGCCCGTCATCGCCCTGGTGGGTGACGGCGCGATGCAGCGGAACGGCATGGCCGAGCTGATCACGGCGGCCGAGTACCGGCACCTCTGGGACGATCCGCGGCTGGTGGTCGGCGTGTGGAACAACCAGGACCTGAACCGGGTGACATGGGGGATGCGGGCGGTGGAGGGCGCTCCGGCCTTCCTGCCCGCGCAGTCGCTGCCTGACGTGCCGTACGCGGAGTTCGCCCGCTCCATCGGCCTGACCGGCATCCGGGTGGAGCGGCCCGAAGACGTCGGGGCCGCCTGGCGGGCCGCACTCGCCGCGCCGGGCCCCGTGGTCCTCGATTTCCGCACCGATCCCGCGGTACCGCCTCTCCCGCCGCACGCGACGTGGGCCCAGCTTGAGGCGACGGCCACGGCGGTCGTCAAGGGGGACGCGGACCGGGTGTCGATGGTGCGTCAGGGGCTGAAGGCGAAGGTGCAGGAGTTCTTGCCGAGTGCGGGGGCCGAGAGCGGGGGCGAGGAGCGGTAGGACGCCGGGCACGGCGGTGCGGCGTCCCGCGACGACGTCCACCTCGTCCGGGTTCCGTACGGGCGGCAGCAGCAACTCCTCGTACCGGCCGAGTGCCAGGACCACGCCCAGCATCACCAGCGGGATGAATATAGCGAGTACCGCCATGACACCTGCCCTCCCAGATGGATGTGGGGGGTGTCACGGGGCGGGTTCCCTGGCGCGGTGGAGCAAACCTCCACGGGGCGGCAAGGCATAGCACGAGGGTGCAGGGGTACTGCGGCGGAGCACCACGACGAACGAGGCACGTACGACGAACGTTTGCAGGAAGGGCTCAGCCATGGCTGATTTCGTAAGGGACGTCATGACGCCGGGCGTCGTGGCGGTACGCCCCGACGCTTCTCTCGTCGAAGCGGCGCAGTTGATGCGCGCCCAGGACATCGGCGATGTGCTGGTCGCCACGGACGGCCGGATCCTCGGCGTGCTCACCGACCGGGACATCGCGCTGCGCGCCGTGGCCGACGGCGCCGATCCGCTGACGGTCAGCGCGCAGGCGGTGTGCACGCCCAACCCCGTCGTGGTGGCACCCGACGACCCGGTGTCGGACGCGGTCGGGCTGATGCGTGATCACGCGGTGCGCCGTCTGCCGGTCGTCGAGGACGGCAACCCGGTCGGGATGGTGAGCCTCGGCGATCTCGCGCTGGCCCAGGACCCGTCGTCGGCGCTGGCCGACATCAGCAGGGCCGCCCCGGACGGCCGGCCGGGCATCGTCTGAGAGCCCCTGAGAGCCGGGAAGCGCCCACGGATCAGCCGGGCCCGGTCGGCTCAGGCCGGATCAGGGCAGGCCGGATCAGGTCAGGCAGGTCGTCGCGGCGAGACCCAGGGACGTCGCGCCGCCCCGGGCGCCGTCGCCGGTCTCCACGTGCTCCCGGGCCCACCAGTCCGCGTCGCCGTCCTCGATGTAGCGCAGCAGGATTCCCTCGCGCAGCGCCCAGGGGCAGACCGTCACCGCCTCGATCCCGGTCAGCTTCATCGCCGTGTGGGCCACCACCGCGCCGGCCACGCACTGTTCGGCGCGCGCCGCCGAGATCCCGGGCAGCTGCGCGCGCCGGTCGGTGGGCAGCCCGGCCAGTTCCTTCAGCGCCTCGCCGAGCGCGCGGCGGTCCAACTGCCGTTCGACGAACGGGCCGTACCTGCCGGGTGCCGCCCCGCACAACCGGGCGAGCTGCTGGAACGTGCGGGACGTGGCGACGGCCGTGTGCGGCATCTCCCAGCGGATCCGGGCGGCCACGTCCCGCAACTGGTGGCGCACTTGGCGGCGGACGGCCTTGAGGTGCTCGGGGCGGGGCGGGTCCTGGCCGTCGAAGAGTTCCCGGGTGAGGCGTCGCGCGCCCAGCGGCAGCGAGGCCGCGTAATCGGGCAGGCGACTGCGGCCGAAGGCCACCTCCAGGGACCCGCCGCCGATGTCGAAGAGCACCAGCGGCCCGGCGCGCCAGCCCATCCACCGCCGGGCGGCGAGGAACGTCAGCTCCGCCTCGGCCTCACCCGAAAGGGTGCGCAGCCGGACCCCCGCCCCCGACTCCACCGCCTGGAGCACCTCGGCCCGGTTCGGGGCGTCACGCACGATCGACGTCGCGAAGGCGAACGGTTCCGCGACGCCCCATCTCCGGGCCTCGTCCTGCACCTCGCGCACCGCGTCGACCAGCGCCCTGACCGGCTCATCGCCGAGTCGCCCGTCGCCGTCCACGTGCTCGGCGAGCCGCAGCCGCCGCTTCGCCGTGTGGACCGGCAGCGGCACCTGGCCGTCGGCGTCCGCGACGACCAGGCGCACCGTGTTCGATCCGACATCCACCACGCCAACTCTCATGCACACACGCTTCCCTCTGTGCGCGGGAGCAAGCAAGCGGCGGACGTCACACCAGGGGCCACACCATGAGTCACACCGCGAGTCACACCTGACGTCCCAGGAGGCTCAGCAGCTTCGTCTGCTCGTCGGCGTCGGCCGGCGGCTCCACCGCGGGGGCGAAGAGCCCGCTCTTCTGCAACTCGTCCGCGTACGGCGACACTTCCCGCAGCGCGAAGGCGACCACGTCCTCGGGCAGCTTCTCGTCGGCGCCGATCGCGCGGGACAGGTCCCAGGCGTGCACCACGAGGTCGGTGGTCATCTGGCCGCAGTAGAACGTGGCGTCGGTGGGCCCGAAGGAGAGGTGGACGGTGCGCTCCAGGGCGCCCGGCTCCAGGAAGGCCGCGCGGGCGGCGGCGGACGCCGTGTCCCAGGACGCCACCGGGTCGGGGCCGAGCATGTCGCCGTCGAAGGCGTCGCCGACGGATTCGGTGGTGGCTCCGTCCCTGACCAGGGCGGGCACCCACAGCTGCTCGACCGTCAAGTGGTTCACCAGGTCGCGAACGGTCCAGTCGGTGCAGGGCGTGGGTGCGTCCCACTGGTCGGCGCGGATGGCGTGCACGCGGTCGGCGAAGAGGTCGAGCGCCTCGCCGTGCCGGTCGAGGACGACCGGCCGCGCCTCGCCCACCCCGCTTGTCGTGTCTGCGTGGTCGCTCATGAATTGGTGGTTCCCTTCTCCCGGTCGCGCGCGCCCGCGCGGGTCCGTCCGTCCGCCACCGACCTGCGCGGATGGCGGCGCAGGTACTCGCCCTCCAGTTCCGCCATGCGTTCGTTGTGGGTGCGCAGGGCGTCGTTCGAGCCGTGCAGCAGGGTGCTGTGGCGGGTGCGGTGGATCGTCTCCAGCTCCTTGATGAGCTGCTGGTCGTCCAGCCGACCCGGGTCGACTCCGGTCATGGATCGCTCCGATCGTTCAGTCGCGTCGCTCCCAGCGCCGGGTACCCGTTCAGCCCGTACTACCCAGGATGCACCGCAAGCGGTCCGCGCGCGCACCGCGCGGCGCGAGTGGCGGGCACGGGACGCCGGGACACGCGCGCGACGGCGGTTCCGCCGGGGGAGGCAGAGGGCACTGTTTCCGCGTCCCTCCGGTCGGCAGAGCAATACGGCAGGCAATACGGCAGAGCAATACAGCGCAGTTTCCGAAGAGCAGTTCCGACCGGAAGGACCGCCCACGTGCCCCACCGCACACCGAGACGCCGCCTCTTACCGCTCCTCGCCCTCGGCACGGCCGCCACCCTGGCGCCCGGCCTCGTCACGACACCCGCCTCCGCCGCACCACGACAGGCCGCAGAAGGCCGGCCGCTCGCGCGGTTCACGGACCAGAAGCCGGACTGGAAGCGCTGCGGCGCCGATACGCCCGCGCGCTTCAAGTGCGCCACCATCAAGGTGCCGCTCGACTACCGCTCCCCCGGCGGCGGCACCATCGACCTCGCGATATCCCGGCTCGCGGCGGGTGACGCCACCAAGCGCCGCGGCGTCCTGCTGTCCAACCCCGGCGGTCCTGGCGGTCCTGGCCTGGACCTCCCGCTCTACCTGGCCGAGAAGATGCCGAAGTCCGTGAAGGACCGGTACGACCTCATCGGGTTCGACCCCCGCGGCATCGGCCGCAGCACACCGGTCGACTGCGGCCTCGACGAGAGCGAGCGGGACTGGCCGCGTACCTACCGGCCGTTCCGCGAGAGCGTCGCCCGGGCCAGGTCGGTGGCGGACAAGTGCCGTGCGAAGGCGGGCAGCACCCGCGCGCACATCACCACCCGCAACACCGCACGGGACATGGACGTCCTGCGGGCCGTCCTCGGCGAGAAGAAGATCTCCTACTTCGGCGTCTCGTACGGAACGGCCCTCGGCGCCGTCTACACCCAGCTGTTCCCCGGACGCGCCGACCGGTTCGTCCTGGACAGCGCCATTGACCCCGAACGCATGTGGCGCGAGATGTTCCGGATCTGGGCGCCGGAGGTGGAGCCCGCGTTCGAGCGGTGGTCGCGGTGGACCGCCGAGCACTCGGCGACGTACGGCCTGGGCAGGAGCGGGGCCGAAGTCCGGGCCACGTTCTGGGGGTTGGTGAAGCGGGCCGACCGTGACCCGATCGTCGTGGGCGACGACAAGGTCACCGGCACCGACATCCGCGCGATCCTGCGGCGCGAGTTCTTCACCGTCCGCAGCGCCGCCGAGCTCGTCGCCGTCCTCAGGGACGCCGCCGCGGGCAAGCCGGTCCCGGAGTTCCCGACGGTGCCCGAGGACACGGACAACGGGGTCTCGGCGCTCTGGGCCGTCGTGTGCGGCGACTCCGCGTGGCCGCGCGATCCGGGCACCTACCTCCGTGACTCGGCCCGCGACGCCGCCCGCCATCCGCTCTTCGGGGACTTCGCCTCGAACATCTCGCCGTGCGCCTTCTGGGACGGCCCGGTGGAGCCGGTCACCCGGGTGGACAACACGGTCGACGCGCTGATCCTGCAGAACGAGTGGGACTCACAGACGCCGCTGACGGCCGCGCGCAGCATGCACCGCGCGCTCAAGGGCTCCCGCATGGTGACCGTCGACGAGGGCGAGGGCCACGGCATCGCGTACGGCATGGCTCCGGGCCCGACCAACCGGTGCGCGCAGGACACCGCCACGGCGTACCTGGTCACGGGCGTCCTGCCGGGCAAGGACGTGACGTGCCGGGCGGTGCCGGGCGCCGCGCCGACGAAGCCGGTACGCCCGGCGTTCGGCTGAGGCACCCGGGCCCGCCGCCGGTGGGTCCTGCGGCGGGCGGCGGGTCTACCGCACGCGGTCGACCCGCCGCTCGTCCCACACCGGCTCCGGGGTCTCCCTGACCTGTCCGTCGCTGCCGAAGACCAGATAGCGGTCGAAGGAGCGGGCGAACCAGCGGTCGTGGGTGACGGCGAGGACCGTGCCCTGGAACGCTTCGAGGCCTTCCTGGAGGGCCTCGGCGGACTCCAGGTCGAGGTTGTCGGTGGGCTCGTCGAGGAGCAGGGCCGTGCAGCCCTCCAGCTCCAGGAGCAGGATCTGGAAGCGGGCCTGCTGGCCGCCGGAGAGCCGCTCGAACTTCTGCTCGGCCTGCCCCGTCAGCTCGTACCGCCGCAGCCGGGACATCGCGGCGCCGCGGTCCTGCGCGTGCTCGCGCCACAGGATGTCCAGGAGCGGGCGGCCGACCAGCTCGGGGTGGGCGTGGGTCTGCGCGAAGTGCCCCGGTACGACGCGCGCGCCGAGCTTCCAGGTGCCGGTGTGCGCCACCGGGTTGTCGGGGTCGCCCGCGAGCAGCCGCAGGAAGTGCGACTTGCCCGAGCCGTTCGAGCCGAGGACGGCGACCCGCTCGCCGTAGAAGACCTCCAGGTCGAAGGGTTTCATCAGACCGGTGAGTTCGAGGTTCTCGCAGGTCACCGCCCGCACGCCGGTGCGTCCGCCGTGCAGGCGCATGGTGATGTCCTGCTCACGCGGCGGCTCGGGCGGCGGGCCCGCCTCCTCGAACTTGCGGAGCCTGGTCTGTGCCGCGTGGTAGCGCGAGGCCAGCTCGTGGCTGATGTCGGCGGCCTGGCGCAGCGTGCGCACCAGCTTCTTCAGCTGCTCGTGCTTCTCGTCCCAGCGGCGGCGCAGCTCCTCGAAGCGCGCGAAGCGCTCCTTGCGGGCCTCGTGGAACGTCTCGAAGCCGCCGCCGTGCACCCAGGCGTCCGCGCCCCCGGGGCTCTGCTCGACGCTGACGATCTTCTCGGCGGCGCGGGCGAGCAGCTCCCGGTCGTGGGAGACGAACAGGACGGTCTTGCGGGTCTCCTTCAGCTGCCCCTCCAGCCAGCGCTTGCCGGGGACGTCGAGGTAGTTGTCAGGCTCGTCGAGGAGCAGCACCTCGTCGGTGCCGCGCAGCAGCGCTTCGAGGACGAGGCGTTTCTGCTCGCCGCCGGAGAGCGTGCGGACCTCACGGAACTGTGCCTTGTCGTAGGGGACGCCGAGCGCGGCCGTGGTGCAGATGTCCCACAGCGTCTCGGCCTCGTACCCCTGGACCTCGGCCCAGTCGGAGAGCGCCTGCGCGTATCCCATCTGGGCGGCCTCGTCGTCGACCGTCATGATCGCGTGCTCGGCGGCGTCGACGGCCTTCGCGGCGTCCCTGATCCTCGGGTGGGAGACCGAGACGAGCAGGTCGCGCACGGTGGTCTCGTCGCGCACGGAGCCGACGAACTGCGGCATCACGCCGAGGCCGCCGCTCACGGTGACGGTGCCGCCGTGCGGCTGGAGCTCGCCGGAGATCAGCCGGAGCAGGGTGGTCTTGCCCGCGCCGTTGGCCCCGACGAGGGCGACGACGGCGCCCTCGCCGACCCGGAAGGAGACATCACCGAGCAGCGCCCGCCCGTCCGGCAAGTAGTACTCGAGGTGTGCGGCTTCCAGATGTCCCATGTGCGGGATTGTCCGTGGCCGACCGCCGCTCGGGCAAACCGTTTCGGGGGCCGGGCGGGCAGGGGCTCCTCGCACGGCTCCCACCTGCGGCTGCGGCTACGCCCTGGCGGGCGCCTGATTCGCGGCGCTCGGGGTACGCGGGCGCCATGAGCTCTGACACCCCGGACGTCTCCGGCCTCGACCTGTCCCGGCCCGCCGCCGGGCACCGCCCGTTCAAGGCCCGCCTGGTCTCCGTCGACAGCCGGCTGTTCGACGCGGTCGCCAAGCGGCACTGGCCCGGCGCCGACCGGCTGCTGCCCCGGCTGAGCCAGAGCGCCAACCACGGAGTGCTGTGGTTCGCGGCGGCCGCGGGGATCACCGCGACCCGCACCCCGCGGGCCCGGCGGGCCGCCGTGCGCGGCGTGGCCTCGCTCGCGCTGGCCTCCGCGACCATCAACACGCTGGGCAAGCGCTCGGTGCGCCGCGCCCGGCCGCTGCTCGACGCGGTGCCGCTGATCCGGCAGCTCAAGCGGCAGCCGATCACCAGCTCCTTCCCGTCCGGCCATTCGGCGTCCGCCGTCGCCTTCGCCACGGGTGTGGCGCTGGAGTCGCGGGCCTGGGGCGCGGCCGTCGCGCCGCTCGCGGCCGCCGTGGCGGTGTCCCGGATCTACACCGGGGCGCACTTTCCGAGCGATGTCGTGGTCGGCGGGGCGCTGGGCGCGGGCGCGGCGTTCGCGGTGCGCGGTCTGGTGCCGACGCGGGCGCAGCTCGCCCCGCCCGGCCGCCCGCGGGTGACGGCGCCCGCGCTGCCGGGCGGCGCGGGCCTGGTTCTCGTCGCCAACGCGGCGGCGGGCACCTCCCAGCGGGTGAAGGCGCTGCACGACGCCCTGCCCGATGCGGAGATCGTCGTCGCCGAACCCGCCGACCTCGGCGCCGAGCTGGAGAAGGCGGCGGCCCGCGCGACGGTCCTTGGCGTGTGCGGCGGCGACGGCACCGTGAACGCCGCGGCCACCGTCGCGCTGAACCACGGGCTGCCGCTTGCGGTGCTGCCCGGCGGGACGCTCAACCACTTCGCGTACGACCTCGGGGTCGAGGACGCCCGTGATCTGTCCGGCGCGGTGGAGGCCGGCGAAGCGGTCGCCGTCGACGTCGGCCGGTTCACGTCGGGGGACGGCACCGGGGCCGAGGGGCGCGTGGAGCGGTACTTCGTCAACACGTTCAGCCTCGGGGTGTATCCGAAGCTGGTGCGGTTGCGCGAGCACTGGTCGAAGCGCATCGGGGGCAAGCCCGCGTCGGTGCTCGCGGCCTGGAAGGTGCTCCGCTCGGACGAGCGGCCGATGGTCGCGCAGTTCCGGGGCAGGGAACGGGCGTTGTGGCTGCTCTTCGCGGGCAACTGCACCTACCACCGGCCGGGGTTCACCCCGGGCCGCCGCCTCGACCTGGCGGACGGGCTGCTCGACGTGCGGATCGTGCACGGCGGGCGCAAGCCGGGCGCCCGGCTCCTCGCCGCCGCGCTGACGGGCTCCGAGGTGCGCTCCCCCGCGCAGGCGGCCGTGCGGCTGCCCCGGCTGCGGGTGGACGGGCTCAGCGCGGGCACGGTCGTGGCGTACGACGGTGAAGTGACGCGGATCCAGGGCTCGCTGACGATCGACAAGCTGCCCGAGGCGCTGACGGTCTACCGTCCGCTGAGCCCCATACGCTGACCATCGCGTCGACCACATCCTGAGACAGCGGTCTCATTATTCGGCATAGCGGCGTACATTCCCCGTACACGTACTCCAGTACACGTACACGAAGGGGTTCCGCCATGCCGCAGGAGACCGCCGTCTACACGCACGGGCACCACGAGTCGGTGCTGCGTTCCCACACCTGGCGCACCGCCGCCAACTCGGCCGCGTACCTGGTCGGTTCGCTGCGGCCGCACATGAACGTCCTCGACATCGGCTGCGGGCCCGGCACCATCACCGCGGACCTGGCCGAACTGGTCCCCGAGGGCCGGGTCACGGGCGTGGACCGGGCACCCGGCATCCTGGAGACGGCGCGCGCCACCGCCGCGGGACGGGGCCTGGAGAACGTCGGGTTCGCCGTCGCCGACGTGCACGACCTCGACTACCCCGACGACACCTTCTGCGTCGTCCACGCCCATCAGGTGCTCCAGCACGTGGGCGATCCGGTGCGGGCGCTGCGCGAGATGCGGCGGGTCTGCAAGCCGGGCGGCATCGTGGCGGTACGCGACGCGGACTACGCGGCGATGACCTGGTACCCGGAGGTGCCCGCACTGGACGACTGGCTGGGGCTGTACCGGCGGGTGGCCCGCGCCAACGGCGGCGAGCCCGACGCGGGACGCCGTCTCAAGGCGTGGGCGCTGGCGGCCGGCTTCACGGACATCACCACGACCGCGGGCACCTGGTGCTACAGCTCCGAGGAGGAGCGGACCTGGTGGAGCGGGCTGTGGGCGGACCGCACGCTGGCTTCCACCTACGCCGAGCGCGCGGTGGACGGCGGGCACACGGACCGGGAGGGGCTGCGGGCCGCCGCGGAGGCCTGGCGGGAGTGGGGCGCCCACGAGGACGCCTGGTTCACCGTCCTGCACGGGGAGATTCTCTGCCGGAAGTGACGCGAGGCATGCCGTCGGACCCCCGCCTGCGCAGCGGCGGGGGTCCGGTCCGGTCACTCCCTGGGCAGCAAGGGGCCGAGCGGTCCGAGATCCAGGTTCAGGTCCTCGGGCCGCAGCCCGTACCGGTCCCGGAGTTCGGCCATCCGGTCCTCCAGGAGCATCAGTGTGAGGCCGACCCGCTCCTCCTGGTCCTCGGTCAGCTCACCGGTGTCGAAACGGCGGATGGCTTGCCGCTCCATCAGCTGCCGCAGGAGTTCGACGACGGTCAGGACCAGTTTCACGAGGTCCCGCTCGACGGTGTCGGGATCCAGGTCCATGCGTTTGCGGCGGTCTGGCTCCATGGTTCACTCCGTCTCCGGCCACGGCGCCGGCACTTGCTCGTTCACCGAGCTGATCAACGCGTTCAGGTCGATGCGTACGAGGTCGACGTCGGCGATCCGCAGGGTGATGTCGCCCGCGATGACGACACCGCCCGCGAGCAGCCGGTCGAGCAGATCGACCAGCGCGACTTCCCGGCGCTCCACGACGGTCATCGGGCACCGTCCTTCTCGTCGCCGGTGAAGGAGTACGCGGCCCACGGCCCCGTCAGCTCCACTCGCAGGCCGCTCCCCCGCTCCTCGTCCTTGGTGCGGTCCACCAGCTCGACGAACTCCTCGGAGTCGGCGCGGGGCACGAGGTAGGCCGCGTTCAGGACGTTGCGGCCCGGCGTGCGGGAGAGCTCCGGGTTCTGCGGGGCGTGCAGCCGGGAGTCGTCGGCGCGCCGCGCGAGCGTCTCGTGCAATTGGCGTGCGAAGGCCTCGGCGCGCTGCCAGTTCTCCTCCTGGGCCGTCCGCTGGCTGCGCCGCATGCGCAGGTAGTCGCGGCCGCTGCCGGGACCGGTCGGCCGGGGCGCGGCGGCAGGAGCCGCCGACGCGGCGGGCTCCTCGCTCTCCATGTGCACCTTCACGCCCCATTCGACGCGCCCGTCGATCCGCTCCAGTACGCGGTGGAACCGCTCCGCCCCCTCCTCCAGCATGGCGCGCACGCCGCTGTCGTCCCGGAACACGGTCGCGAGGCGCAGCGGCAGCGGGCAGGTGACGGAGGTGAGCCCGTCGATCACCCGCTGGTGCGCGCGGGCCGTCGCGGCGAGCCAGTCCAGGTCCTCCAGGTGCGCGCGCAGCGGTGCCTCGGCGAAGTCCCGCTCCGGCACCGGGCCCACGAGGGCGACCAGGCCCTCGTGGGTGAGCTGGCGGGGCGGGACGCCGCCGACCCCCGTGAGGTCGGCGGCGAGCGGCGCGGCGAGCGGGCGGCAGACCGCGTAGACGTACCGCAGGTCGTCGTGGTGCGGTCCTTCGTGGTGCAGGCCGTCGCCGTGCGGGTCATCGTTCACGGCGTTCATGTGTCTCCTTCTCGGCCGGCTCCAGGGATTGGCGCTCCTCCAGTTCTGCCAGACGCTGCCTCAGTTCGGCGTTCTCCCGGGAGAGTTCGGCGCGCCGCGCCCCCGTGGAGAGCGCCGGATCGTCCTCCCACCAGTCGATGCCCATCTCCTTGGCCTTGTCGATGGAGGCGACGATGAGGCGGAGCTTGATGGTGAGCAGCTCTATGTCGAGCAGGTTGATCTTGATGTCACCCGCGATGACGATGCCCTTGTCCAGGACGCGTTCGAGGATGTCTGCGAGGTTGGCCCCTCCGCCGTTGCTGCCGTAGGGGCCGGGCAGTCCGCCGCCCGCGGAGGTGGTCATCGACGGTCCCGTCCGCCGCCGGCCGCCTCGGCGTACTCGCGCTGCTTCTCGTCCTCGGCGTCGGGCTCGGTGTCGGCCTCGTCCTCGTCCTCTTCGTCGTACTCGGCCTCCGGCTCGCCCTCGGCCTCTTCCTCGGGCTCGTCCTCGTCCTCGTACTCCTCGACGGGCTCGTCCTCGCGGTCGGCCTCATCCTCGCCCTCTTCGGCCTCCTCGTCGTACTCGGCCTCCGGCTCGCCCTCGACCTCTTCCTCGGGCTCGTCCTCGAGCTCCTCGTCGGCCTCGGCCTCGGCCCCGTGCTCGTCCTGCCCGTCGTGCTCGTCCCGCTGGTCTTCTTCCTGCCGGTCCTCGTCCTCCTCGGCCACCACGTCCTCGTGGCTGCGGACGACCTCGCCGTCGCGGATCTCGCCGCGCCAGCCGTCGCTCGCCTCGCCGCGGATGGTGATGTGCCGGGCGAAGTGCTTGAGGTCCAGGCGTGCCCTGCGGCCCTGGGCGCGCCAGATGTTGCCGGTCTTCTCGAAGAGCCCCTTCGGGTAGTACTCGATGACCAGCAGTACCCGGGTGAGGTTCGCGCCGAGCGGGTGGAAGGTGACGACGCCCTTGGTCGTGCCCTTGGCGCCCTCCGACGTCCAGCTGATCCGCTGGTCCGGCACCTGCTCGGTGGTGTGCGCCTTCCAGCTCCGGTTGGACCAGAAGACCTTGAGCTTCCAGTCGGACTCCGTCTCGTTCGCCACGGTGGCGCCCTTGACGCCCTTGGCGAAGGTGGAGAACTCCTGGTACTGCGTCCACTGGTCGTAGGCCTCCCGGACCGGGACACCGACGTCGACGTACTCCAGGATGACGGTGGGCTTCTGCCCCGCGCCGCCCTTCTTCCGTCCGCCGCCGCCGATGCCCTTGACGGCCTCGGTGACCTTGTCCTTCAGGTGGCCGCCGCCGAGCTCCAGCGCGCTGCGCACCGGGCCCTTGCCCTCGGAGACCTTCTTGCCCGCCTTCGCCGCCAGCTTGCCGAAGCCGGGGCTGTTGCCCTCGGCTATGTCGTTCAGCTTGACGGTGGCGTCACCGAGCCGGTGGCCGACACCGACGAGCAGGCGTTCGGCCTGCGCCATGAGGTAGGCCTGTGCCTCTTCCTTCAGGCGGTCGGCGGCCGGGCTGTGCGTGATGTTGTTCAGCGGTGACTCAGCCATGGTCGCTGCCTCCCTTCGTCCTGCCGCCGCCCGTGCGGGCGGTCGAGGCGGCCCTGCGGGCGCCGCCGCGCGCCCCCGCGGTGGACTTCTTCTGGGCGGTCTTACGGGCTGTGTTCTGCGCGGTCTTCTTGGCCGGCGTCTTCTTCGCCGCGGTCTTCTTCGCGGCGGACTTCGCGCCCTGCTTCGACTCGGACCGCTTCGCCGGCGCCTTCCTGCGCGGCTCGGACCGCTCGGACTCCGCGTCCTCGTCCCGGCCCCGGCCCTCCTCTTCGCCCTCTTCGCCCTCTTCGCCCTCGTCGTCGTCGCGCTCGGCGGCTCCCTTGACGTCGTCGGGCACCACACCGGAGATGCGGTCCTGGACGTCGGCGGTGCGGTCGTGCAGACGGTCGGCGAGGCCTTCGAGCTGCCGGTTGAGGAGCGATCCGGTGGCAGCCTTGCCCACGCCCCGCAGGTCCTGGCGCAGCTGGTCGCCGATCTCCTTGAACTGCGGGTTGTTCTGCAGCTGCTGGGTGACCATCTCACCCAGCGCCTTGGGGCTCAGATTGAGCCGCTTGCCGGCCACCATGGTGCCGACGGCGAACGCCAACTTCGCCTTCTTCGTGCGTCCGAGGACGTATCCCGCGCCCACGGCGAGGCCCACTGCCATTCGGTTCATACTCAGAAGTCCCGTCCTGTGCTCTGCTGCAGCCGGTCGAGGAGCTCGTCCTCGTGCCGCTCGAACTCGGCCTCGTCGATCTCTCCCGCCTCCAGGAGTTCCTCGAGGCGGGAGAGTTCACGACGGATCGCCGAGGGGTCGTAGTACTGCCGCTCCGCCTCGTCGACCACCTGCCTGAGCACCCAGAGGGAGCCACGGGCAGGGGCCAGAGGCAGCAGGAGCAGTTCACCGATCAATCCCATGCGTCACGTCCCTGCGTCACTTCCCTCGCGTCACTGCGCGGGGTCGGCGGGCCCCGGGTCCACGAAGCTGTACGGGGGCAGCGGACCGTGCACCCGCAGCTCCAAGTGGGGCTGCGCGGCCTTGAGTTCCTCCACCGCGGCGAGGAAGCCCTCGGAGGACTTGCGGTTCACCAGGAACGAGACGTTCGCCAGCCACCCGGTGCCCTCGGGGCCGTCGCCGACCGCTTCGGCGGCCGGTTCCAGCGCGCGCCGCACCGCACCGGCGTCGCTCGTCTCGCGGGCCCGCACATGGGAGGTGATCGCCTCGCCGAGCTGGAGCTTCTGCTCGTGGGTGCCGCCGCCCTGGCGCTGGTTGGCCTCGACCATGGCGCGCAGCTCCGGGTTCTCGGCGAGCACCTGGTGCAGCACGGCCTCCTCGTTGTGGGTGGCCTTCACGTTGTACTCGACCCTGCCGTCGAGGGCCCTGAGGCGCTCCTCGTAGTGGTCGGACCGCTCCCCGAGGACGGAGATCACCGTCTCGTCGTCGGGGGCGAGGCTGCCGAAGCGCATCGGGAGCACGGAGCCCGCGGCGCCCGCCTCCGACAGGACGTTCTGGTGCGCGAGCAGGTCGCGCCGCTTCGGCTTGAGGTCCTCGGGAGCGTCGCTCACGATGGCGGCGAGCTCACCGTTCTTCAGGACGCGCACCGGGCAGGCCGGCCGGCCGATGCCCTCCATGCCGTCCGGCAGCGCCGGGTGGGAGCTGCTCGCGATGCCGTAGACGTACGTAGTCACTCCTTCTCCTCCTTCCGGCGGGACGTGGTGGAGCGCCGGGCCCGCGGCCGGTCCTCGCTCTGGCGCTGGCCGTCCTCACGGGACTGCTTGAACGCGTCCGATATGGTCTCGGCCGCTCCGGAGAGCGCGCCCTTCGACTTGCCCTTGGCGCCCGACTCCGTGATCTCACCCACGAGGTCGGGCAGCCCGGGGTCCTTCTTCCGTCCGGATTCCAGGTCGAGGCGGTTGCACGCCTCGGCGAACCTGAGATAGGTGTCGACGCTCGCGACGACGACACGGACGTCGACCTTCAGGATCTCGATGCCGACGAGCGAAACGCGTACGAAGGCGTCGATGACGAGTCCTCGGTCGAGGATGAGCTCCACGACGTCGTACAGGCCACTGGTGCCGCCTCCGCCGCCGGACTGTTGTGCCGGGACTACGGTCATGCCGACTGTGCCTCCTTGGCTCTTGCCTCTTGGCTTCTGCCGCTTGGCTGTTGCCCTTTCGGCTGTTGCCTCTTGGCTGTTGTCCGGTGTCTTGTCTGTGGTGTCTGGCGTCTTGTCTGTGGTGTCCGGCCTTGTCCCTCGGGCCTTGTTCCCCCGCGGTACGCGGGGGCGGCGGCCTAGTGGCCGCCGGTGCCGCGGGGTTCCGAACGTCCGCGCTCGTAGCGGCGCAGCCGCCGGTAGCCGGTGAGTTCGCCGCGCGGGTCCAACTGCACCTCGTAGCTGGCGAGGAGACTCATCGTGTCGGGGACACGGGAGAGTTCGAGGACCTCGACCTCAAGGAGCCAGCCGTCCTCGGTGCGTTCGAAGGACGACACCGACTCGGGCGTCATGCCGGTCAGCTCGGCGAGCTGCTCGCGGGCGCCCCGCAGGACGGCCATGGGGCCCGGCAGCGCGTTCCCGCCACCGTCGTTGTCCGATGCCCCTCCCTGCGAGGACGTGCCCCGCGAAGTCCTGGCCTCCGACGCTTCGGACTCCGACGCCTTGGCCTCCGGCGCCTTTTCGCCTGATGTCTTGCTGTCTGTCGTCTTACGTGTCGTATTGGCCATGTTCACCTCCTCCATCGAGTTACCGCTTGAGCCTTGGCCAAACGTGATCGCTGAGTATCCGGCGCGTACCCGGCCGGGGCGCCGCGGGACGCTCAACCGCGCAGCGCGCGCAGCTTGCGACGGGCCGGACCGAGCGCCCGCCCCGAGCGCAGGACTCCCGCCCACGGCTCGCTGCGGGCCTGCCCCACAGCGTTGTCGATGGTCCAGCGGCGGGCGTGCACGGACGGGTCGTCGAGCTGCTGCCACGCGAGCGGTACGGCCACCGGGGCGCCCGGCGCGGCCCGTACCGAGAAGGGGGCGACAGCGGTCTGCGCGTACGCGTTGCGCTGCACGTCGAGGTAGAGCCGGTCGCCGCGCGCCTGCTTGCGGGCGGCCGTGGTGAACCGCTCGGGGTGGGCGGCGGCGAGGGTCTCGGCGACTTCCCTGGCGAAGTCGCGCACTTCGTCGAAGTCGTGATGGCCGTTCAGCGGCACGATCACGTGGAGTCCGCGCGAGCCCGTCGTCATCAGCACGGACGGCAGACCCATGTGGTCGAGGAGCTCACCGAGGAGCCGGGCCGCGTCCCGCACGGTGTCGAAGTCGTCCTTCGCGGGGTCGAGGTCGAAGACCATCCGGTCGGGGTGGTCGATCCGCCCCGTACGGGAGAGCCAGCGGTGCAGCGTGAGACAGGCCTGGTCGGCCAGGAACAGGAGCGTCGCGGTGTCGTCGCACACGGTGTGCGTGACGGTGCCGCCCTCCTTGGCCACCTCGGCGCGGGTGATCCAGTCCGGATAGTGGTCCGGGGTGTCCTTCTGCATGAACCGCGGGCCGTCGACGCCGTCCGGGTGGCGTTCCAGCATGAGGGGACGGCCGCGCAGGTGGGGCAACATGTAAGGGGCGACGGCCCGGTAGTAGTCGAAGAGATCCTGCTTGGTATGGCCGCCGGCCTCCGCACGGCCGTCGTCCTTCGCGTGCCCCGGGCCGTCGCGGGCCGGGAAGAGGACCTTCTGCGGCCGGTGCAGCTCTACGGTGCGGCGGCCGGCCCGCACCGTCCGTACGTCGCTCATGGGGCTCCCTTCGCCACGCTTCGCCGGTTCCGACGTCTTGGCCGGGTACCCCGGGCGGCGCCCGGTAGTCGTGCCCTGCCGCGTCGGGGACGGTGGTGTTCACCCTGGTGGAGAGGGTGGCTGGCACCACCGGGAAGTGGGGGGACGACGGGCGTGTCCGGGCGGCTCGGGGCCGGAAGGATCGGAGGTACCGACCAGCCGTCCCGCTCCCGTGAGGCCCGCCATGACGCACAACTCCGACACGACGCACGCGACGTACGACTCCGGCGCTCCCGCACCCCGAAACGAGCCGCCCCGCCTCCCCCGCCACCGTCCCGCGCCCCGCTCGCGCGAGCCGCGGTTCCTGGCCCGCATGCTGCCGGGGACGGACGAGCCACCCGCTCCCGACGCCGTCGGGGCCGCCTTCGCGCTCTGGCTCACCGCGGTCGCCGCGGGCGTTTTCGCGACGGTGCTCGCCGCCGTCGCAGCGGCGTCCGGGGACGGTTCCGGCGCCGCTTCCGGGCGGCTCGCGGGCACGGGCGCCGACGGTCTGCCGCTCCGTATGGCGGTCCTCGCGGCGGCCGTCCTCGTCGCGGTGCGCATGCGCCGGGGCGTCGGCTGGGCACGCCCGGCCCTCGCCTGCGGACTCGGCGCGCCCGGCGTGTTCTCCGTCCTCGCCGGGCCCGCCCGCCACCTGGCAGAACTGCACGCCCCGGCCGACGCCTTCCGGGACGCGGGGGCCGTCGGCGTCCTGCTCGGCGCGAGCAGTGCACTGCACCTCGCGGCCGTGCTCGCGGCGACCGTACTGATGTTCCGCCCCGCGGCGAACGCCTGGTTCAGAGCGGCGCGGGGCCGCTGACCGCTCTCACCGTACGACCGCCTCCTCCACCAGCAGCCGCGCCGCCGCCGTGATCGACTCCGCGTCGATGCCCGCGGCGTGCAGCTGCTGCTCGGGCGACGCCGAGCCCGGCATCGTCCGCACCGCGAGCCGCACCAGGCGCGGCACCGGCCCGCCGTCGGTGAACGCGTCGAGGACCGCGTCGCCGAGACCGCCCTGCTCGCGGTGGTCCTCGACGGTCAGCAGGCAGCCGGTGCGCTCGGCCGCCTCGCGCAGGGTGCGGCGGTCGACGGGCTTGACGGAGTACAGGTCGATGACGCGTACGGGGATGCCCTCACGCTCCAGCGTCTTCGCCGCGGCGAGCGCCTCGTGGACGGTGACGCCCGCGGCCACCACCGTCAGCCGGTCCGCGTCGCTGGAGCGCAGCACCTTGGAGCCGCCGACCGGGAACCTCTCGTCGGGACCGTAGATGACGGGGGACTTGCCGCGCGAGGTGCGCAGGTAGCTGATCCCGTCGAGCCCGGCCAGCTGCGCGACGAGCTCCGCCGTCTGGTGGGCGTCGCACGGGTAGAGCACCGTGGAGCCGTGCACCGCGCGGAACAGGGCGAGGTCCTCCAGGCCCATCTGGGACGGGCCGTCCTCGCCGATCGCGACGCCCGCGTGCGAGCCGACGAGGTTGATGTCGGCGCCGCTCACCGCGGCCATGCGCACGAAATCGTGGGCGCGGGTGAGGAAGGCCGCGAACGTCGACGCGTACGGCACCCAGCCGCGCGCCGCCAGCCCCACGGCGGTGGCGACGAGTTGCTGCTCGGCGATGTAGCACTGGAAGTACCGGTCAGGGTGTTCCTTGGCGAAGTACTCCGTCCGGGTCGAGTCGCCGACCTCGCCGTCCAGGGCCACCACGTCGCCGCGCGCGGTGCCGAGCGCGGCGAGCGCCTGACCGTACGCGTCGCGGGTCGCGACGGAGTCGCCCGGCTCGTACCGCGGCAGTTCGAGCCGGCCGTTGCGCACCGGCTGCATCGCCCGCGCGTCGGCCGGCCTGCGCATCTCCACCCGTACGTCGCGTACGCCGCCCAGCTCCTCGACGGCCGCGTCGGCGTCCGGCAGCGGCTTGCCGTGCAGCCCCTCGCGGTTCTCCACGGAGGCGACGCCCTTGCCCTTGACGGTGCGGGCGAGGATCACGGTGGGCTGTCCGACGGTGGAGCGCGCTTCCTCACAGGCGCGGTCCACGGCGTCGACGTCGTGGCCGTCGGTCTCGACGACGTGCCAGCCGAACGCCTTGAAGCGGTCGGCGTAGGCGTTCAGATGCCACTCGTGGCGGGTCGGACCGCGCTGGCCCAGACGGTTGACGTCGACGATCGCGGTGAGGTTGTCGAGGTGCTCGTACCCGGCGTGCTCGGCGGCCTCCCAGACGGAGCCCTCGGCCAGCTCGCTGTCGCCGCACAGCACCCACACGCGGTAGGGGACGCGGTCGAGCCGCTTGCCGGACAGGGCCATGCCGACGCCGACGGGCAGCCCCTGCCCCAGCGATCCCGTGGCGACCTCGACCCAGGGCAGGGCGCGCGGTGTGGGATGCCCCTGGAGGCGGCTGCCCTGCCCGCGGAAGGTGAGCAGTTCCTCGTCGGTGAGCGCACCGGCCGCCTTGTACGCGGCGTACAAAAGTGGCGACGCGTGGCCCTTGGAGAGGATGAAACGGTCGTTGCCCGGGTGGTCGGGCCGCTCGAAGTCGTAGTGCAGATGGCGGCTGATGAGCACCGCCATCAGGTCGGCGGCCGACATCGACGACGTGGGGTGCCCGGAGCCCGCGGCGGCCGCGGCCCGGACGGAGTCGACGCGCAGCTGCCGGGCGAGGGCGTCCAGTTGCTCTGTGCTGTGGGGCATGGGGGGGTCCTCCTTGGACGGCGGGTACGGCGAGCGGTTCTCGGTGCGGTGGTCACCGGCCTCGGTGCCCGGGCCACCTGCGGTGATGCGGCGTCCAGCGGCAACCATCATGAGCGGACCGGACCCGCGTGAGCGGGTCAGCGACGACCGCTCGGCGCGCCGCGCCGGTGTGGCGCCGGGTACGGCGTGGCGCCGGGTACGGCGTGCCGGGAGCGGCTGACGGGGAACCTCCCGCGGTTTCGCGCCCCCCGCGTGCCCCTGCGCGGCGGACGCCAAACTCCCGTACGGGACGGGGCGGGGCACTCCGGCCGCGGGCGCCCGAAAGTGCGGTCCGGACGCCGGGCCGTCGCCGTTTGCCCCCGCGCCCGGGGGTTACCCGCAGTCGTATCCGTCCAGCTCCGCACGCCGCTCTCCGGAGGTGCACCCCCATGCCCGAGTACGGATACTTCCTGGCGACCGAGGAGTTCGGTCCCGCCGAACTCGTCGAACAGGCCCGCATGGCCGAGCAGGCCGGATTCCAGGCGCTGTGGATCTCCGACCACTACCACCCGTGGAACGCGGCGCAGGGCGAGAGCCCGTTCGTCTGGTCGGTGATCGGCGCGCTCACCGAGGCGGTGTCCCTGCCCGTCCAGACGGCGGTGACCTGCCCGACCGTGCGGACGCACCCGGCGGTCGTGGCGCAGGCGGCGGCGACCAGCGCGGTCATGTCGGGCGGGCGCTTCCGGCTCGGCGTCGGCACGGGCGAGGCGCTCAACGAGCACATCGTGGGCGGGCCCTGGCCGCCGGTCCACGTCCGCCTGGAGATGCTGGAGGAGGCGGTCCAGGTGCTGCGGAACCTCTTCACCGGCGAGGAGGTCAATCACCGCGGCACGCACTACACCGTGGAGAACGCCCGCCTGTACACGGTGCCGGACGAGCCGGTCCCCATCGACATCTCGGGCTTCGGCCCCAAGGCGACCGCGCTCGCGGCACGCGTCGGCGACGGCTTCATCACGGTGGCGCCGGACGAGACGCTCGTCTCCCACTACCGCAAGGGCGGCGGGGGCGGGAAGCCGGTCAGCGGTGGTCTCAAGGTCTGCTACGGCCCCGACCGCGAGGCGGCCGTGCGCCGGGCGCGCGAGCTGTGGGGAAGTCAGCTGCTGCCCGGTGAGACGGCCCAGCTGCTGCCGACCCCGCGCCACTTCGAGCAACTGGACCCGCTGGTCACCGAGGCGCGGGCCGCGTCGTCCTTCACCTGCGGCGATGACGTCGACGAACACGTCGGGGCGCTCTCCGCGTACGCCGACGCCGGGTTCGACCGCGTGTACGTGGGCCAGATCGGCCCGGACCAGCGGGGCTTCTTCGACTTCTACCGCACCAAGGTGCTGCCGCAGGTGCAGAGCGCGGCGCCCGCCTCTCCCGAGGACGGAGGGGTCCGCTGACGCCCGGCGGTGCGACGGGCCACCACCAGCCCCCTCCCGGGGCCCATCCCCACACTCCAGGAAAGATGCGATGAAGCACGAAGTTCCGATCGAACGGCCCGCCGTCTCCGCGTACACGGTGCCCGCGGACGCACCCGAGGCGGACGGGACCTTCGCCTGGGACACCACGACCATGGTCGTCGCCGAGATCACCGCGGGCGACGCGACGGGCACCGGCTGGACCTACGCCCCCGCCGCCGTGGCCGCCCTCATCGACGAACAACTCACGCCCGCCATCCGGGGACTCGACGCCCTCGACATCCCCGCGGCGCACGACGCGATGACGAAGGCGGTCCGCAACACCGGCCGCCCCGGCGCCGCCTCCTGCGCGATCTCCGCGGTCGACATCGCCCTGTGGGACCTGAAGGCCCGGCTTCTGGAGCTGCCTCTCGTACGGCTTCTCGGGGCGGCCCGCGACGAGGTCCCCGTCTACGGGAGCGGCGGCTTCACCACGTACCACGACACGCATCTGGCGGCCCAGCTGAACGGCTGGGTGCACGGGCAGCACATCCCGCGCGTCAAGATCAAGGTCGGGGAGGGCTGGGGCCGGGCGGCCGCCCGTGACGTGTCCCGGGTCCGCACCGCGCGCGACGTGATCGGTCCGCAGGCCGAGTTGTACGTCGACGCGAACGGCGGCTACACGCGCAAGCAGGCGGTACGCGTGGGCAAGGTGCTCGCCGAATACGGCGTGGGCTGGTTCGAGGAGCCGGTCTCCTCGGACGACTTGCGGGGGCTCGCGCTGGTCAGGGACGCGCTGGTGTGCGACGTGACGGCGGGCGAGTACGGGTACGACCTGCCGTACTTCGCCCGCATGATCCCCTCCGTGGACTGCCTCCAGGTGGACGCGACGCGCTGCGGGGGCCTCACGGAGTGGCTGCGCGCGGCGGCCCTCGCGCAGGCGCACGGCCTGGAGGTCTCGGCGCACTGCGCGCCGCACGCGCATGCCGCGGTCGCCGCGTGCGTGCCGAATCTGCGGCATATCGAGTGGTTCCACGACCATGTGCGGATCGAGTCGATGTTCTTCGACGGCGCGCTCGACCCCACCGGGGGTGTGGTCCGCCCGGACGGCGGTGTCGGGCACGGTTTGCAGCTGCGCACGGGTGACGTGGAGGAGTTCCGGATCGTGTGAGCGGGCCGGGGGGAATACCGGTCGCGCCGGGACGGGCCGCCCTGACAGGCTCGCGCGATGGAGAGAGACACACGATCGCTGACTCCGCCGCCGTGTGACACGGGCGGGCGCACGGAGGCGTTGCTCATCGGGGGCCGGTCCGGCGTCGGCAAGTCGTCGGTCGGCTGGGAGGTGGCGGCGCGGCTGCGGGCGGCGGACATCGGCCATGCCCTGATCGAGGGCGACCTCCTCGACGCGGTCCACCCGGCTCCCCCGGGCGACCCGCAGCGCTCGGGGATCACGGAGCGGAACCTCGCCGCCATCTGGGCCAACTACCGGGAGCTGGGCTGCCGCCGGCTCGTCTACACGAACACGGCGGGCGTCCTCCCCAGCGAGGAGCACCTGTTCACGAAGTCGCTGGACGGGCCACGCCTCATCCGCGTCCTCCTGACCGCGACGGACACCACGGCGGAACGCCGCCTCAGGGCCCGCGAGTTGGGCTCGGAACTCGACCAGCAGCTGCACCGCAGCGCACTCATGTCCCGCCACCTGGACGAACACGTGCCCCCGGACACCCACCGCATCCCCACGGACGACCGCGACCTGGGGGACATCGCGGCGGACGTGCTGAAGGCGACCGGGTGGCTGTGATCCGGCACCCCGCCCGCTCGCTCGGCCGCTGACACGCGGGGCCCGGGAGACCCCGGGCCCACTACTCGCGGCGGGCGGGATCCTCGGAGTCGTCGGCACGGTCGGCCGCGGGGTCCGGGGCGGACGTGGGCGCGGTGGCGGGGACGGTCGGCGGCTTCGGCGGGAGCGGCGGTACGCGCGGCCCGCCGGGCGTGAGGGGCTCGCCGGGGGCCGGGGGCGCGGGGGCGGCGGGGCCGCCGGAAGAGGGCTCGTCCGTGGCCGCGGGTTCGCCGTGGTCCGGGGACCCGACTGGCGCGGTGGCTCCGCTGGGAGCGGCAGGTCCGACAGACTGCGTGGAGCCACCGGGGGCCGCGGGACCACCAGCGGCGGGACCGGCCGCAGCCGCGCTTTCGCCGCGATCCACGGAACCGCTCGCCGCCGCGCCTCCGCCAGAAGCCACACGGCCGCCCGAACCCGCAGGCCCGCGCGCAGCCGTGGAACCGTCGGGAGCCGCAGGCCCGCTCGCAGCCGTGGTGCCGCCGGAAACCGGACCGCCCGGCGCCGCGGAGCCACCAGGAGCCGCAGGACCACCAGCAGCCGGACCGGCCGCAGCCGCGCTTTCGCCGCGATCCACGGAACCGCTCGCCGCCGCGCCCCCGCCAGAAGCCACACGGCCGCCCGAACCCGCAGGCCCGCGCGCAGCCGTGGAACCGTCGGGAGCCGCAGGCCCGCTCGCAGCCGTGGTGCCGCC
>NZ_JBWKFZ010000002.1:0-140468 GCF_056433985.1 Streptomyces sp. NPDC044106 | reverse complement strand
CGGAAACCGGACCGCCCGGCGCCGCGGAGCCACCAGGAGCCGCAGGACCACCAGCAGCCGGACCGGCCGCAGCCGCGGTTTCGCCGCGATCCACGGAACCGCTCGCCGCCGCGCCCCCGCCAGAAGCCACACGGCCGCCCGAACCCGCAGGCCCGCTCGCAGCCGTAGCGCAGCCGGAAGCGGGACCGCCCGGCGCCGCAGAGCTGTCAGCACCCGCACCGGCTTCTGGCGCGCCGCTGTCAGCACCCGCAGCCCCGCCCCGCCCCGCACGCCCGCCGTGGGCCACCGCACCGCCCGGGGACGCCGCCGCACCCGGAGCCTCGGGGGCGCCCGCAGTCGTGCGACCGCCGGGAGTCGGCGGGCCGCTCGGGAGTGGAGGGCTGTGCGGAGTTCCGAGGGCGCCGGGCGCCGGGAGGTCGCCCGGTGTCCCGAGCCCGCCCGGGCCAACGTCCCCGTCGCCGCCCGCGCCCGGGAGCGCGCCGTCGGCGGGAGCCGGAGCGCTCCGCCCCCGCCCCTGCCGCGCCGCGCCCCGCAACAGCACCGCCGCCACGAGAAGCACCGCGCCCACGATGAGGGACGCCGCCCAGGCCGGTAGGCCGAGGTCGATGGCGAGGCCCGCGGCCAGGGCGATCGCGGCGCCCGCGTAGAGCGCGGCGGCGCCGGACGCGGCGTAGAGCGTGGCCTTGCGCCGGTGCTTCGCGGTCTGCTCGCGGAACTCCTCCCGCAGTTCGGCGCGGATCGTGCGGACCAGTTCGTCGGTCAGGCCTTTGTCGAGGCCGGTCAGTGGGTTCTCGGGGCCAGTCATTGCGCCCGGGTACCCGGACCCGTCGGCACGTAACGACCGGGGGTCCGCCGTACGTGACGCAGGCCACGCCATGGCGGGGTGCCCCGCCGGGTAGGCGACGCGTGATCGCCCGGGTTCGCACTCGGGAAGCACCATCGGAAACACGGAGGTATCCATGTCCTCGAAGCGACGCCGCAAGAAGAAGGCCCGCCGCAAGAACGGCGCGAACCACGGCAGCCGTCCCCAGTCCTGACGGACGGGCGCGAGCGCGAGCCCCGGAGGGCGGCACCGGACGGTGCCGCCCTCCGACGCGCTTGAGGGGCAAGAGAGTTGGCGGACCGGAGACCGCCGGACGTTCTCGGTGGAGGCGGTGGCGGGCGAGCGGGCAATCATGAAATCGTGGTGGGGCCGTTGGCAGGTCGGAGAGGTGAGGGCGTTCCAATCATGGAGATCCTGGGAACCACGCTGCGGATCTGTGTCGAGGATCTGGAGTCGTCGGTCACGTTCTACGAACGGCTGACGGGCGCCACAGCCATGCGCTTCGAGCGCGGCGGCGTCTCCGTCGCGGCGATCGGCTGCTTCCTGCTGATGAGCGGCCCCGAGCAGGAGCTGGAGGTGCTCCGCAAGGTCTCGGCGACCATCGCGGTCAAGGACGTCGACGAGGCGTACACCGTCCTGAACGCGTCCGGCGCGCGGGTCATCGCGGGCCCGGTGCCGACGCCCGCGGGACGCAACCTCATCGCGCTGCACCCGGACGGCGCCGTCTTCGAGTACGTGGACCGCCGCGTCGCCGAGAGCTGAGAGCCTGTCTTTGAACCCCCCGCGTCACTTCGCCGGACGCATCCGGAAGTCGTACCGCTCCGGCACCTCCTCACCGGTGGCCGCCGTCCACAACTCACCCAGCGTCTCGGCACCCTCGCGCAGGTCCGCCGCCTCGAAACCGGAGTCGAAGACGGCGCGTACCGCCGCCATGTCGCCCTCGGCGTAAAGGAGTTGGGCCTCCAGGAGGCGGAAGCGGCCCTCGGCGCGGGTGGTGTCGCCGAGGCGGGTCCAGACCGCTCGGGCCGCTTGGACGCGGTCCGCCGCGAGCAGTGCGGTGATCGCCTCACGGCCGAGTGCGGCCGTGGCCGCCGTCCAGACCGCGCCGTCGTCGCGCCGCTCCTGGCAGAGGTCGTCGAAGGCCTCCGCGTACCGGTCGGCGGCCCGCTCCGTGTTGCCCTCCGCGTGGTCGGCGACGGCGAGGCAGCGCAACAACGGCCAGCGGGAAGGCGCCAGTTCGAGGCCGCGCTCCCAGCTGCGGACGGCTTGCGCCCGGTCGCCCGCGTGCCACTGCGCGATGCCGAGGTGGTACTCGGCGAGCGGTCGCGCGGGCGCGGTCTCCAGCATGTCGCGCCAGTGCCGGGCGACCGGCGTCGGCCCGGGCGGCGCGACCCTGCGCGGCTCGGGAACCGCGCCGGTGCGCAGCAGCTCGACCCACGGCGCCTGCTCGGGGCCGAGCGTCGACTCGGCGAAGGGCGTGCCGGGCAGCTTGTACTCGGCGCGCAGGACTTCGAGCGCGCCCCAGCCGGAGCCGACGGCGAGCGTCTCGCCGGGTTCGGTGTCGGCGCCGCCGCCCCGCCACGCCTCGTACGCGGCGTCGACGGACGCGCGCGGCAGCGCATCGGCGAGCCGCGCCGCCACCTCGTCGCGCGCCCCGGCCCAGTCGCCGTGCACGCGGTCCGCGGGCACGGAGAGCGGCCCGTACGACTCCAGCCAGCTGAACTCGGCCCCGGCGTCCAGGCGTACGTGCTCCAGCTGGGTGCGCGCGAGGCCCGACTGGATCTCCGCGTAGCCGCCGGTACCCGGCTCGGTGAGCCACTGCTGCCAGCGCCGCCCGCCCGTGCCGGTGCCCCAGACGAAGAGCTTGCGGCCGCGCGGCAGGTCCGTGGAGGTCTGGACGAGGCCGTGCCCGGTGTCGTCGAGCGCGGCGATCCAGCGCCGGGCGCCGTCCGGCACGTCGTAGAAGTAGTCGGCGGGGTACTCGCTGCGCAGCGGATACGTGCGGTCGGCGCCGTCGGACTTTGGCACCGGCACCTTCCGCAGCCCGCCCGGGTACGCGAAGCGCCAGGCCTCGTCGGCGGGGGCGAGCACCCTGCGCTCCTCGGGCACCGCGATGTTCGACCACCAGTAGACGGGCACCGGCTTCTCGTGCGGGTTGCGGACGCGGACGCCGACGTGGAGGAAGTCGGAGTTCTCCGGCAGCCACAGGTCGACCTGGAAGGGCACGTCGCGCAGCCGCTCCCACTCCCACAGGCGCAGCATCTCGCCGCCGTCGGGCGCCCGTACGCGGGCCGCGTGGACGGGGGCGCAGGACAGGGTGGTGTGGCCGGTGGCGCCGATGTTCCATTCGATGCCGCCGGAGACCCAGGCGCCGTTGAGCGCGAAGGCGGCGGGCTGCAACACGGGGTTGCTGTACAGGAGTTCACGCCCGGTCGGCTTGTGCAGGAGGGAGTGGACGCGACCGCCGTACCCGGGCAGGACGGTGGCGCGCAGCCGGTCGTTCTCGACGACGATCACGTCGAGCGCCGTCTCGACGCGTTCGCGCCCGTACCCGTCGAGGACCCGGGTGGGCAGCGGCGATCCCAGCGGCTCGTACCCGAGCTGCCGTGCCATGTCGCGCGGCAGCCCTTCCTTGTCGCGCTCGTCGAGGGTGTGCGCGTGCCGCAGCGGCAGCAGGGGCGGCAGCGGGTTCTCGGGCCCCGGCTCGGCTGCGGGCAGGGTCAGGACGTCGCGTCGCACGGTGGTCTTCACGATCACCATGGAACACGTTCGGCGGGGTGTCGGCCAGAGGCCTCCCTGGCCAGGATTGCGCAAAGGCCGCCGGGGCAGGGGCGTCCCGCGGGCGGTCAGAGCCTGTGTCATATCCCCGGCCGGATCAGTGGGCGTCGTCTGGTGCGTGCGATCGCAAGGCGCCGGGAAGCCCTAGTAGCTCCGCTACGAGGGCTTTTCGGCAACGCGGCGAGCGTGCGTGCCAGGCGGCGACCACCCGGCCGGGGATATGACACAGGCTCTCAGGCCGGGTTGAGGGCCTCCACGATCACGTCGGTGAGCATGTCGCCCGCCTTGCCGTCCGGGTCGAGGTCGGGGTCGTAAATGGTGACGTTGAGGCCGACGCAGCGGTGCGAGGTGACGAACGGCCGGAGCAGCTCGAGGAGTTCGTCGGCGAAGAGGCCGCCGGGGTCGGGGCTGTCGACGGCGGGCATCACCGAGGGGTCGAGGACGTCCGCGTCCAGGTGGACCCAGAATCCGTCGAGTTCGGGCACTTCCAGGGTCTGGGCGACGGCGCGGGCGACGTTCTCGGCGCCCCACTTCCTGAGCTCGCCGACGGTGGCGTTGCTGATCTTCAGGTCGGTGAACTCCGCCCGGTCCTCGTCCCCGTCCCGCAGGCCGAAGATGCACACGTCCTCGTCGCGCAGGTAGGGCCGCAGTCCCTCGATGTCGGTGAGGTCGTCCTGGCCACGGCCGGTGGCGAGGGCGAGTTCCTCGCCGCCCGCGGCACCGATCCGGTCGGAGTTGCCGGGGTGGCGGAAGTCGGCGGAGCCGTCCAGGGACGCGATGCCGTACCGTCCGATGCGGCGCAGCGCGAGGGCGGCGCCCAGCTGGATCGAACAGTCGCCGCCGAGCACGACGACGAAGTCCTCACCGCGCACGTGGTGTTCGATGCGGTCGGCGAGCTTGCGGGTGTAGTCGGCGATGGCGGCCGCGTTGAAGACGCCGTCGCCCTCCTGCCACTGGCCGCGGTCGTAGCGCGGCGGCACCACGACGCCTCCTTCGAAGGCGCCGAGACGGCGCAGGATTCCCCGCTCCCGCAACGCGCCGGCCAGTTTGTAGCAGCCGGGCACGGTGCCGGGGGCGGGCGGGCGCAGGCCCAGGTTGGAGGGGGCGTCGACGACCACGATATTCCGCATGCCGCCCATCCTCCGCGACCTGCACCGGACCTTTCAACCTGCCGGGGGGCCAAGGGGCAGGAGGAGGCGGAAGATGGGCACGGGGCACACCTTCCGGGTGGTTGTCCGAGGCAGGTGGGACGCGCCGGAGGAGGCATCGCGGGCCGCTCGGCCCCTCGGTCGCGGCGAACTCCGTTTGGCGCAAATGGCGTTCATGCCGGGGAGCCCGCCATGTCCGCGGTGACCGCCCAGCGTTCGTGGTCGCGCCAGGCCCCGTCGATGAAGAGGAAGTCGGGCGAGAACCCTTCGAGCCGGAACCCGGCGCGGCGTACCAGCGCGATCGAGGGGGCGTTGCCCGGTTGGATGTTGGCCTCAAGGCGGTGCAGGCCCAGTTCGCCGAAGGCGTACGTCAGGACGAGCCCGAGCCCCTCGCTCATCAGGCCGTGCCCGGCCGCGTGTGCGAAGGCGCCGTAGCCGAGCGCGCCGCTGCGGAAGGCGCCCCGGACGATGTTGTTGATGTTGATGAAGCCACCGATGTCACCGCTGCCGCGCTCGTACACCAGGAACCCTTCCCTGGCCGGGTCCTCGACGAGCGGCCCGACATACTCGCGGTAGGCGTCGTCCGTGCGGGGCGGGAAGAGCCAGGGGTGGTGCAGTTCCTGGCTCTCCCGCGCCCGTGCGGTGAATTCCGCACGGTCCGCGAGGGTGATGGGGCGTATGCCCACTCGGGGGCCTTCGGGAAGACGGTTGACTGCGAAACGGTCGGGCATCCGCTCACGCTATCCGCAGCCGCCGGTTCCCGGCCCGCGGGGCCCGGCCGACGCCGTCCCCGGGGGCGGGAGCCTCCGTCATCCGCGTCTGCGCATGAAGTACGCCCCGCACAGCGCTCCGATCAGGCCCGTGCCGAGCAGCGCCATCCACAGGGGCACCGTGACTTCGGGGATGAGCAGCCTGATCTTGGTGCTGCGGGTGTTCTCGAAGATGAAGACGAGGGTGAGGACGACGACCGCGGCGACGGCCACCCTGCCGGGTGTCATCAGCCCGCCGCCCGGTCCTTCGCCCCGGGAGCCGCCCGCGGAGGTGTTGGGGCTCATGCTGTGGACCCTTCCGTCGGAGGTACGCCGGCCTCCCCCGCTCCCCAGCATGGGCAGCCGGGAAGCGGAGCGCGCGGTGGGGGTGCCTCCGGGGCCGGGCCGTGGGCCGTACGGGTGACGGGAGGGGCCGCAGCGACCCGCGGGACGACCTCAGGGGCGGACGACCGGCAGATCGAGGACGCCCGTGTCCTGCGGGGCACTCGTCACCGTGACGGGCTTGACGCCCCTGTTGCCGCCGTACGCCCCGTCGCTCGCGGCCACCACGAACTGCAACCGGTGGCCCTTCTCGTAGCGGTGCACGATGCCGGGCAGCGACACCGTGAACGGCTTCGTGACGTCCGGCACCCGTACGGGCGCGACGAGGCGGTGGACGAGGGTCTTGCCGCCGTCGGGGGCGACGTCGTACAGCTTGGCGAAGAGGACGAGCTTGTCGGCCGCGTCACCGGAGTGCTGCACGCGCTCGGTCTTCGGCGAGATCACCTTCAGGGTCGCCCGGGGCACTCCGACCACGTCCACCGCGTCGGTGAAGGGCTCGGTCGTCCAGTCCAGGTAGGTGCCCCTGGTGTCGTGCGGCGCCGGGTCGGGCAGGCCGAGCATCCCGGCGAGCGAGGACTCGGAGTGGCTCGTGGGGACGAGCCAGTTGCGGTACTCGCGGCTGCCGCGGGCCACCTTCTTCCGGTTGTCGACGAGTTTGCCGTCGCCGGAGAGGTACAGCGTGCGGTTCAGGGCGGGCACCTTGGGGGCGGTCCCGTAGGTGTGCTGCGGGTCGGTGATCCAGTCGCGGTAGTAGGCGAACGCGGGGCCGGTGTCGCCGTCCTTCTTCCGGTGGAGGTAGCGGTCGAACCAGGCGAGTACGCGCTTGCCGACGTAGGAGGTCTCCAGGTTGCCCGCGCCCATGTCGAGTTCGCCGGACGCCGGGTCACTCGTGCCGCCGCTGTGCCCGGCGGCCTGCCAGATCATCTTCGCCGTGGTGCCCTGCGCCTTGAGCGTCCGGTACGTCGCTTCCGCCTCGTTGAGGTTGAAGAGGCTGTCGACCTGCCCCTGTACGAGGAGTGTCGGGGTCCTGACCTTGTTCAGGTACGACACCGGGGAGACGCCGCGTGCGAACTTCTGGAGGGCTTGCGTCCTGTCCGCCGGGTAGCGGCCGGAGTTCAGGGTGCGGATCGTCTCGCAGGCCTTGGTGACGAAGTGCAGGCAGCCGAGCTTGTTGACGCGGGAGGGGTCCAGGTTCGGGACGAGCAGCGGCTGCCCCTCGCCGATCAGGTAGAAGCCGTTCATCCACTGCCACTTGGCGGCGCCGGGGACATCGCGGTCGGACGCGTTGTTCGGGTCGAGGGAGTACGAGAGGTCGTTCCAGGTGATCATCGGGACGAGGGCGTCGACGCGGTGGTCCACGGCGGCCGTCGCCAGTTGGACGGCCCCGCCGTAGGAGCCGCCGATCATGCCGACGCGCGGGTCGCCCTCGGCGTCGGCGGTCACGTAGTCCGCCTTGGTGCCGTCGTCGGCGGCCCGGGTGCCGCCGAGGAAGTCGACGAGCCCGGCCGCCGCCCTGCCGTCGATCTCGGGGTCGTCGAGGGAAATCAGACACCCGGACTTGCCGAAGCCGAGTCCGGAGTAGACGAGTGAGACGTAGCCGCGCTCGGCGAAGGCCTTGCCTGCCGCGGCGGTCCCGCCGTCGGACTTGCTGCCGCCGAAGCCGTTGGTCGAGAGCACGGCGGGCGCCGGGTGTGCGGCGTCCACCCCGGTGGGCCGGTACAGGTCGGCGTCGATGGTGCAGCTCCTGTCGCCCGCCCGGAGCGTGAACTTCAGGGCGGTGACGGTGTACTGGCCGGTCGCGCTCGCCGGGGCGGGCCCGCTGAGCGCGAGCGGCGCGGCGAGCGCCGCCGCGATGGCGAGGGTCAGGGCACGGCGACGGGGCAAGGGGACCTCCACGCTGAGGACGGTCGGCGGCCAGCGGCTTACCGACCGGTAAGTACCGGCCACGTCATGGTGTGACACGTGTCATATGGAGGTCAACGCCCGTGACAGCGGTTTCTGCCGGAGATTCCGTGGAGGGGCAGCCGATCGGTGCCGGCGGGTCCGGCGTCAGGCCAGGGCGGGCTCGTCCAGCGTCAACGTCCCGTCGTCCGCGTCCAGTTCCGCCGCCACCCCGAACGGCACCGTCAGCGCCCCCGCGCAGTGCCCGAACCCGAAGTCGTCGATCAACGGCACTCCGAGCCCGCCGAGCCGGTCGGCGAAGAGCGCCCGCAGCTCGTCCCGCGGCCCGCACTCCTCCCAGGAACCCAGCGCGACACCTCTCACACCGTCCAGCCAGCCCGCACGCAGGAGTTGGGTGAGGATCCGGTCGAGGCGGTACGCCTCCTCGCCGGTGTCCTCCAGGAGCAGCAGGCCACCGCGGGCGGAGGCCCGGGCCGGCGGAGTGCCGAGGTCGGCGGCGAGCAGCGACACGCAGCCGCCGAGCGTGACGCCCCGGGCGCGGCCACCGGTCAGGGTCGCCGCGTGCGGCGATGCCGCCCGGATCACCTGGGCCTCCTCGGGCTTGAAGAGCGTCGTCCACAGATGGTCCCTGGCCCGCGCGCTCCCGAGGAAGTCGGCGGCGGTGGTCATCGGGCCGTGCAGGGTGGCGATTCCGACGCGTGTCGCGAAGGCCTCGTGCAGCGCGGTGACGTCGCTGTAGCCGAGGAACACCTTGGGCCCGGCGCTCCGCGTCGCCGCCCGCACCGCGGCCCAGTCGACGAGGTCCACCATGCGCTGGGCGCCGTACCCGCCCCTGGCGCAGAACACGGCGGCCACGGACGGGTCGCACCAGGCCCTTTCCAGGTCGCGGGCGCGGCCGGCGTCCGCACCCGCGAGATATCCGAACTCCGGGTGGCGATCGAGCACATGGGGCATCACGACGGGGTCCAGGTCCCAGCCGCGCAGGATGTCCAGGCCCGCTTCGAGCCGGTCGCCGGGGATGGGGCCGCTCGGCGCGACGACGGCCACCCGCGCGCCGGGCGTGAGGCGTGCGGGCCGTATGAGAGGCTTCACTTGGCGATCTCCAGGAGCGGCACCGGTGCGGCCAGGTCGATCCTGAACACCTGGGCGTAGAGGGAGAGTTCGGCCTCCAGGGCGCGGACCATGGTGTCGGCGCGGCGGAACCCGTGCCCCTCGCCCTCGAAGGCGATGTAGGCGTGCGGGGTGCCGCTCTCCTCCATCCTGGCGAGGAACCGCTCGGCCTGGGCGGGCGGGCACACCACGTCGTCCAGGCCCTGGAGCAGCAGGAACGGCGCGGTGATCAGTTCGGCGTGCAGCGCCGGTGACCGCTCCGCGTACCGTGCGGGGACTTCGTCTAGCCGGCCGACGAGGGACTCCAGATACCGCGATTCGTAGTCGTGGGTCTCCCCCGAGGCGAAGGCGGCGAGGTCCAGGACGGGGTAGGTGATCGTGCCGCAGGCGTAGACGTCGGTGCTGGTCAGTGAGACGGCCGTGGTCCAGCCGCCCGCACTGCCGCCGCGGATGGCGAGCCGGTCGCGGTCGGCGGTGCCCTCGTCGGCGAGGGCGAGCGCGACGGCCGCGCAGTCCTCGACGTCACCGATGCCCCACTGTTCGCGCAGCCGGTTGCGGTAGGCGCGCCCGTACCCCGTGGAGCCGCCGTAGTTGACCTCGGCGACGCCGATGCCGCGCGAGGTGAAGTAGGCGATGGCCAGGTCGAGGACGAGTGGGGCGCGGCCGGTGGGGCCGCCGTGCGCCCACACCACGTAGGGCGGCAGCTCGTCGTCGGGCGCGACGTGGCCGGGGTGGTGGGGCGGGTAGATGTGCGCGTGGATCTCGCGTCCCGCCGGGCCGAAGAAGGTGCGGATCTGCGGTTCGGGGTAGTACGCGGGGTCCACCGGGTCGTCGTGGGCGGCGCCGACGACCCGGGCGTGGCCGGTACAGGTGTCCAGTTCCACGACCTCGTACGCGCTGCGCGGGCTCGCGGCGACGCCGACCACGCGGGAGCCGTGCGCGGCGACGGACGCGGACCATTCCGTCCAGGGGCCCGCCGCGTCGACGACCTCGCCCGTCTCGGGGTCGAGGATGCCGAGCGCGGTGTCGCCCCTGCCGTGCACGACGGCTATCAGTCCGCTGTCCAGCGGCGCGAACCAGTTCAGGCCGGTCTGCCAGAGGGGCCCGGCGAACTCCTCCTGGCGGGGGCAGAGCGGCTGGGCCCCGGCGGCGTCGTCCGGGTCGGCGCGGTAGAGGTTCCACCAGCCGGTGCGGTCGCTTGAGAAGAGCAGCCGTCCGTCCCTGGCCCACTCGACCTGCACGACCGACTCGTCGGGGCCGCCCGCGAAGGTCCGTGCCGCGCCGAAGGTGCCGTCCTCACGCACCTCGGCGAGCATCAGCTCCGTGCCGTCCCACGGCATGCGGGGGTGGTCCCAGGCGATCCAGGCGGCGCGGGTGCCGTCGGGCGAGAGGCGTGGGCCCGTGACGAAGCGGTGCCGTGCGTCGGACAGTTCGCGTACGGCCGCCCGGTCCCCGGCCGCCGAGCCGTCCAGCGGCACCGCGGCGATGACGCGCCGCACATCGGTGGGCGCCCGGCCGGTGAACTCCTCCAGGACGCACCAGACTTCGCCCCGGTCGACGTGGACGACCGGCTCCGCCCAGCGCAGCCCGCCGCCCACGTCCGAGACCGGGGTCAGGGGTCTCGGCACCGCGCCGGGAGCGTCCGGCTCGTACGCGTACAGGCGCTGGTCGGCGAAGTCGACGAAGACCACCAGCGGCCCCTGCGGCCGCTCGGCGCCGGCCCACGGGCGGCCGCCGTACTCGACGACGCGGCTGCGCACGTTCCACGGCGCGGGCAGTACCGTGCGCTCCTCGCCGTCGGGCAGCCGCCGCACCAGCGCACGCCGGCCCCCCTCGGTCGGCCGCGGCTCGGTCCACCAGGTCTCGGCGCCCACGAAGCCCACGTACCCCGGAGCCCCGTCGTGGGTGGCGGCGAGCTCGGCGTCGATCGGCGACGGCCATGATCCGTACGCCCGGGTCTGCATCATGTCCTTCTCTTCCCCCATTTTTGCTAGGCCGTACGCAGAAAGCGGTCGAGGACGCGGACGCCGAAGTGCAGCGCGTCGACGGGGACGCGTTCGTCCACTCCGTGGAACAACGCCTGGTAGTCGAAGCCCTCCGGTGTCCTCAGCGGCGAGAAGCCGTACCCCGTGATGCCGAGCCGCGAGAACTGCTTGGCGTCCGTGCCGCCCGACATGCAGTACGGCACGACATGGCCCTCCGGCGCGAACTCCTCGACGGCCGCCCGCATCCGGGCATACGTCGGCGAGTCGACCGGTGCCTGCAGCGCCACCTCGCGGTGGTGGAACTCCCAGTCGACGTCCAAGCCGGTGAGCAGGTCAAGCGTGCGGCAGAACTCGTCCTCTCCCCCGGGAAGAAACCGGCCGTCGACATACGCCACCGCTTCACCAGGAATCACATTCACCTTGTAACCCGACCGCAGCATCGTCGGGTTGGCGCTGTTGCGGACCGTCGGCGCGACGAGGTCGGCGGTCGGGCCGAGCTTCTCCAGGAGGGCGTCCACGTCGAAGCCGGGCGCCTCGGTGTCGGTCTCCAGGCCGTAGAGCGTGGCCAGTTCGACGAGCGAGGCACGCACGGTCGGGGTCAGCCGCACCGGCCAGTGGTGCTCGCCGATGCGGGCGATGGCGCCGGCCAGTCTGCTCACCGCGTTGGCCGGGTTGACCTTGGAGCCATGACCCGCCTTGCCGCGGGCGGTGAGCTTGAGCCAGCCGGTGCCGCGCTCGCCCGCCGCGATGGGGTAGATCTGGTTGCCCCGCCCGTCGTGGAAGGTGAAGGCGCCCGACTCGCTGATGCCTTCCGTACAGCCTTCGAAGAGCGCGGCGTGCCGGTCGGCGAGGAATCCGGAGCCGTCGGCGGCGCTGGCCTCCTCGTCGGCGGTGAAGGCGATCACGAGGTCGCGCCTCGGCCGTACTCCCGCGCGCGCCCAGTTGCGTACGACGGAGAGGATCATCGCGTCCATGTTCTTCATGTCGATCGCGCCGCGCCCCCATACGACGCCGTCGCGGACCTCCCCGGAGAACGGGTCGACGCTCCAGTCGGCGGCCTCGGCGGGCACGACGTCCAGGTGGCCGTGGACGAGCAGCGCGTCGGCGCCCGGGTCCGTGCCCTCGATGCGGGCGACGACGTTGGTGCGGCCCGGGGTGCGCTCCAGGAGCGTCGGCTCAAGGCCCGCGTCGGCGAGGCGTTCGGCGGCGTACTCGGCGGCGGGCCGCTCCCGGCAGTCGCCGCCGCCGCGGTTCGTGGTGTCGATGCGGATGAGCTCGGAGGTGAACGTCACGACCTCGTCGAGCGCCCGCGCGTCCACCCGGCTCCCGGGCTCCTGATCCTGATCCTGATCCTGATCCAGTGTCTGCTGCTGGCTAGCCATACTGTTCCTCCACGGCGGCAGAGGCGATCGTCGTAACCGCCTTGAAGGTACGGATTCCCTCGTACATGGTCTCGCTGTCGTAGGCGACCTTGCGCTCCCCCGTACGGCGCACGCCCGGTACGACGGTCGACGCCATGGACAGGTGCTCGGCGTCGAACTCGACCTCCACGGTGAACGGCCCGCCCGCCACCGGTTCGTGACGCACGGCCAGCGAGGCCGCCTCCTTGGCCGCGGCCCGGATGTCGGCGGCGGTACGGGCCGGGGTGCGGCAGACCGCCGCGTACCGCGAGACGTGGTCCTTGACGGCGACCTTCAGGGCGCCCGGCGCGTATCCGAGGGCGTCGTCGCAGGCGAGGTCGTCGCCGGTGACCAGGACGACGGGGACGCCGTACTCGGCGACCACGTGGGAGTTGAGCAGCCCCTCGCTGGCCCGCACGCCGTTGACCCAGACGCCGGTGATCTGGTTGGCGAGGTAGGTGTGGGCGAGGACGCCCTCCATGCCGGCGCCCGCGTGGTAGCCGACGAACGCGATGCCGTCCACGTCGCCGTGCTGCACGCCCTCCACCATGGAGAGCGACTTGTGCCGTCCCGTGAGCATCTCGGCCCGCTCGTCCAGCTCCTCCAGGAGCAGATTGCGCATGGTCCAGTGTGCTTCGTTGATGAGCACGCCATCGGCGCCGCCGTCGAAGAAGCCGAGAACGGCGGCGTTGACGTCCGAGGTGAACATCGCCCGGCACCGCTCCCACTGCGGGGTCCCCGGCAGCACGTCGGCCGGCCAGGTCACCCCCGTCGCGCCCTCCATGTCGGCGCTGATGAGGATTCTCATGAAGCACAGTCCCATCGCAGGTCGGAGGCTCGTCGAGCGTCCGCGGACAGCAGTTGTCTGACCTCGTTCAGCGGTGACGGAGTCGCGCCGGCAGAGATCTTCACGCTACGCATCCCCGAAGCTCAGGCCAAGCTCTCCTGCCCAGCGGCGGTACACGGCCCCTGGAGCCCCTCACCTCGCGTCGCGGATCCCGAGGACGTACGCCGCGGTGTGGGCGACGGCCCGGTCTTCGTCGTTTGACAACTCCACGAGTGCGCGGGCCGCCGTGGTTCCGGGGATGTCCGCGAGCGCCTCCGTAAGGCGGCGGCGCTCGGACGGGTCCAGGGCGGTGTCGGCGAGGCGGTCGACGAGCCCGGCGGCGATCCGGGCCTCAAGCGCGGCACTGCCCGCGAGCGCGCTCAGCGCGTCGGCCGCGTCGACGTCGTGCGTCTTGTGGACGACCATGTCGATGAGGGTCGGGACGGCGTCAGCGACCCCACGGGCGCCGAGCGCGAGGGCCGCGTATCGGCGGACCACGACGTCGGAGTGCGTGAGCGCGTCCCGCAGCAGTGCGGTCGCCTCGTCGTCCGGGATCTCGGCGAGGGACTGGACGGCGCGTCGGCGCACCTCGGCCGACGAGGAGCCGAGCCCCTGCGCCAGCGGCTCCCATCCGCCGCCGTCCGAGCGGGCGAGGGCCCACCGGAGGGCTCCGGCGACGTTCGGGTCCGTCTCGTTCAGGACCGCATCGACCAGTGCGTCCACGGGGACCGGGACCGCGTCGACCGAGGACAGGGCCGCACGTTGGCGTCTGCCCGCGCTCGGTGACCCCAGCGCCTGGAGGAGTGCGACGGTCCGCAGGACGTCCTGCCAGCCCGCGGGTTCCGCCGCGTCGATCCGCCGCAGCCGGGTGAGCAGCTCCGTCTCGGCCGCGATGCGCTCCCGGGTCCGGCCGATGAGGTCGTCCACGAGCTCCGAGGGCGCGAAGCCGGGGTCGTCGAGCGCGCGCCCGACGTCGCGCAGCGAGAGGCCAAGGGACCGCAGGCTCTCGATGTGGAAGATCCGCCGGATGTCGTCCTCGGAGTACTCGCGGTAGCCGCCGCCGGTGCGGCCCGTAGGCCGTACCAGGCCGAGCGAGTCGTAGTGCCGGAGCATGCGGGCGCTGACCCCTGACCGTCGCGCCACCTCACCGATCAACACGGTCTGTCATCCTTCCTGGCCCGGCCCGCCGAGGAGCACGACGCGTTTCGCATCGTCGATCGCGGACTCGAATCCGGCGTCGGGGTCGCGCAGCAGCCGCTCCGTGGCGATGGCGTGCGTGCGTACACGCGGGTCGACGTCCGCCTTCGCGGCGCGCAGCATCGGCGCCATCGCCTCGCCGAGCGCGATCAGCGCGCGGCTCAGGCTCAGCCGCGTCTCGCGCCCGCCGCGCCCGAGCTGGGTCGACAGCGCCGCGGCCAGCTCGGGCTCTTCGCCCTCGGGCACGAGGGCGACCGCCGCCCGCCAGGCGCTGCGGGCCACCTCGTCGTCGGCGTCGGACAGCAGCGCCGGGGTGATCGCAGGCCACGCGCGCCGGTCGCCGATCTTGGACAGCGTGTGCAGCGCCTGGCCGCGCGCCTGCGCGCACTCCGAGCGGACCTCTGCGAGGAGCCGCGGGACCGTCGCCGACGGCGGGTGGCGGGTGAGGGCCCACGTCAGCGTCTCGCGTACGGAGAAGTCGGTCTCCATCCCGCATCGTTCGACGAGCTTGCCGATGAAGCGCGGGTCGGGTGCCGTGCCGATCCTCAGCGCCGCGCGCAGCCGTACCGACGAGCGGCCGTCCTCCAGCCCTTCGAGACCTCGCCGCACCTCGGCGTCCTGCGGTGTCATGGTCATCGGGACCACCTCCTCGGCTTCAGTCAAGGGGTTGTCACGGTGTCAGGGTCAAGGCCGGGCCTACGTGGTCAGTGCAGCTTCCGCTCGGCGTGGCTGCCCTGGTCCTCGCTGGTCACGGTGACGGATGCCGCGCCCTCGTCGCCGTCCCACCAGTCGGCGAACGCCTTGCCGAGGGCGTCGACGTTGTTCTGGGCGTCGTCGTCCTTATGGGTGAGGTAGTCGGTCGAGACGGTGACGGCTCCGGCGCCCTTCCTCCCGTATCCGATGGTGAGAGCGGTGACGTGCGGGGCGAGTCGCTTGCCGTCCGGGGCGTTCGCCGTGGTCCAGGCGCGGAAGTCGTCGAGGAGGTTCGACGGTTTGCCGCCCTCGTACAGCGTGGCCTTCTTCGCCGTCTTCCCGCCCTGCCCGAGGAAGCGCGCGCTTCCCGCCGCCGGGTCCTCGTCCCACCAGCGCGTGAACGCCTCGGCGAGCGGGCCGACTTGGTCTTCCGCCTCACCCCAGGGCCCGTAGTCGGTGAGCACGTCGACGACGCCGTGGCGGTCGCCGGACCGGTAGCCGAGGCTGACGTTCAGGGCGTGGTCCGCGAGGGAGTCGTCGCGCTTGGAGTCATTCGTCCTCAGCCACGTACGGAACCCGTGCAGCAGATTGGGGTCGTCCTTCTGCGAGACCCCTTCCCCCTTGCGTACGGGTCCTGTCGGGGAGGACGACTTCGACGGCTCGCGTACGGAATCGCTGCCGCCGTCGCCCCCGGAGCACCCCGCCGCCAGGAGCAGCGCGCAGGCCGCGAGCACCCCCGCGCTCGTCCTGATCCGCATGGAACGCCCCGTCTTCGTCACTGCATTCTCCGTTCAACCAACAGGCGCAATACGCCACTTGCGAGGCAAATGGTCAGTTATGCCCCAATCGACACGTCGTGCGATGTGTGCGTAACGTACCTTCTCGATTGATCTGTACCAATCGGGCCCCGGACGACCGGGGTCCGTTTTTTGTGGGGGAACACCACTGTGAGAATCAGACGCAGCCTGCCTGCGATAGCCGCCGCGGCCGCACTCCTGGCCGCCGCGGCACCGGCCTGGTCCGCTCCGGGCCCGACGCCGACCTCGGGCCCGTCGGCGGGTCCGAGGCCGTCGGCCTCGCCGTCGAAGACCTCGAAGCCGGGCCCGGACGCGACGGCGACCCCGTCGAAGCCGACCGCGAAGACCCCGTCCAAGTCGCCTTCGAAGTCGCCGTCCCAGGCCTCTGACCAGGACCTGGCCCGCGATCTCGAGAAGTTCTGGACGCCGGAGCGGATGGCCGAGGCCAAGCCGGTGGAGGAGCAGCAGGTCCGCGAGGCCGCGGCTGCCGAGAAGGCCGAGAAGGACAAGGTGGACGGGGGCGCCGCGAAGGGCTCCGAGGGGGACGGCGAGAAGGCGGCGCCGCGCCGCAACATGCTCCGCTCGCCCTCGCACACCTTCAAGGGCATCAAGGAGGTCGGCACCTTCTACTGGGCCCAGAAGTTCGGCAACGACTACCCGGACCGCTACGACTACCGCTTCTGCGGCGGCACCGTCGTCCCGTCCCCGGGCAAGAACCTGATCGCGACGGCGGCGCACTGCTTCGACAGCAACGACCAGAAGTCGAACCTCGTCTTCGTGCCGCAGCACAGCGCGAGCGCCCCGATGCCGCACGGCATGTACCCCATCAAGAAGGGGCACATCTTCAAGGACCCCGGCTACACCGGGTCCAAGAAGAGCGAGGAGGACTACACCGACGTCGACGTCGCGTTCCTCGCCACCGAGCCGCGCAGTGACGGCAAGCTGCTGGAGAACGTCGTCGGGTCCATCCCGATGGGCTTCAACACCGGCTTCAACCACACGGCGCACGCCATCGGCTATCCGTACCTGTACGGCGGCGCCAAGTACAAGCCGAAGCAGGACCCGCTCAGCTGCATGACGCCGACGAAGAAGTACACCACCGGCAACACCAAGGACAGCGGCGGCCGGCTCTGGCGCGGCGGCACCTTCACCGAGATCAACTGCGACGGCTACGTCGGCGGCACCTCCGGCGGCCCCTTCATCACCGCGGGCGGCGAGTCGCCGAAGCTCATCGGCGTCACCGGCGGCTGGATGACCGGCGGCCACAGCTCCGACACCTCGTACTCGTCGTACTTCGACGGCGAGGTCAAGCGGATCTACGACGCCGCGAAGGCGGGCAAGCAGCCGACGAGCATCAACCCGCCGCCCATGGCAGACCCGGTCCTGCCCGGCGCGAGCACGTGGAAGCACGCCAAGTCCATCGCCAACGGCTACTTCGCCCTCGACGGCCCGGTGTCCGACGACCGGATGGACATGTTCGTCATGTGGTCGGACGGCGAGCTGAGCATCTACCGCGGCGCGGACAAGGCCAAGAACCACTTCGACAAGGAGTTCACGGTCCAGGGCGCCAACGACCTGTGGCGCAACCACGCCAAGCAGGTCGTCGCGGGCGACTTCACCGGTGACAACGGCTCCGACCTCGTGGTCCGCTGGTCGGACGGTGAGGTCACGCTCTACCCCTCGGTCGACGAGAAGGGCTTCCACGGCGAGGTCCAGCTGGTCGCCCCGAACTCCACCTGGCAGCACGCCGAGGCGATGACCGCGGGCCGCTTCGGCGGCAACCAGTGGCAGGACGACCTGGTCGTGCGCTGGTCCGACGGTGAGGTCACGCTCTACCAGAACACCGGTGACAACAAGAAGATCGGCAAGGAGATCGAGGTCGTCGCGCCGGGCAGCTCGCAGGCCGGTACGTGGAAGCACGCCACGCAGATCACCGCGGGTGACTACTCGGGCGACGACGAGTGGGACCTGGTCGTGCGCTGGTCCGACGGTGAGCTGACCCAGTACCAGGACTTCACCGGCACCGGTTCGTCCTGGGGCGAGCACAAGTGGCAGGCGCCGAACGACCTGTGGACGCACGCCCTGCTCGTCAGCGGCGGCGACTTCACCGACAACTCCTGGTCCGACGACACCATCGTGCGCTGGTCGGACGGTGAACTGACCCTGTACGCCGACGGCAACGCCGCAAGCATCGGTTCGGAGAACCAGCTGGTGGCGCCCGCCTAGGGTCCAATTCCAGGGAGAGGGGCGGCAACCCCGGGGCGCGTCCGCCCCTCTTCCCCGGCAGGGAACATCCCGCTGTCCCGGACCCTCCCCGCCCCGGGCGGCCGACCGCACGGAGAAGCACCATGAAGCACCGGTACTGGAGGCGCGGCCGCGCCCCGCGCCGCCCCGCTCTGTGCCTGCCCGCGGCGGTCGCCTGCCTCACCCTGCTGTCGGCGTGCGGCGGAGCCGGCGGCCCGGACGAACCGACGGCACCCGAAAGCTCCGGCCGACAGCCCCAGCACCGTCTTCTGGAGCAGTTCCGCTCCTGGGCCCGCGACAACGACGAGTCCCGCACCGCACGGCACGCGCGGGCGCTGTCCACGGTCGAACTCGCCGACGCCGAGGGCACGTACGACTACGACGTCGAGCTGAGGACCGACTGCGCGCCGCGCGCGGAGCAGCGGGCCGAGGAACTCGCGGCGCTCTTCCGCACCTGGTGGGACGGTGACGACGACGGCACCGCGAGGGACGTCGTCCTGCTCGACACGACCGGGCACCGCCTCACCCACCGCCGCCTGTGACCGCGCCCGCCCTTGCCCGTCGCCGCCACCGCCAGGAGCCCGCCATCCTTCCCCGACACCGCCGTTCGGCCCTGCTGCTCGCCCTGCTCCTCACCGCGACGGCCGCCTGCACGTCCTCCTCGTCCGGCCCCGGGAAGCACGGCGCGGCGAGACCCGGCGCCACCGGCGTCGAGGACCACCTGTTCCCCGAGCTCGGCAACGGCGGCTACGACGTCGCGCACTACGCGCTGACCCTCGACTACGTCCCGGACGGAAACGCCCTGTCGGGGACCGCGGTGATCACCGCACGGGCGACCCAGGACCTGTCCCGCTTCAGCCTGGACCTCGCGGGCCTGCGCGTGCACCACGCCGACATCGACGGCTCCGGGGCGCGCGTCAGCAGGGAGAAGAACAAGCTGACGCTCACCCCCGACAGGCCCATCGGCAAGGGGAAGACCTTCAGGACGACGGTCCGGTACGGCGGCACGCCCCGCATGTTCGAGGCCGGCGCCGAGGGCTGGATCGAGACGGACGACGGCGTGGTGGCGCTCGGCGAGCCCACCGGCTCCATGACCTGGTTCCCCGGCAACCACCACCCCTCCGACAAGGCGACGTACGACATCGACGTCACCGTGCCGTCCGAGTACACCGCCGTCAGCAACGGCACGCTGCGCGAGACCCGCAGGCACGGCAAGCGCACCACGTTCCGCTGGCGCAACCCCGAGCCCATGGCGAGCTACGTCGCGACGGTCGTCACCGGCGTCTTCGACGTCTCCACCGGCACGACCGACGACGGCCTGCCCCTCTACACGGCCGTCGACCCCGACGAGGCGGACGGGCCCGTCGACGTCCACGAGCTGGTGCCCGAGGTCGTCGACTGGGCCGGTGACCGCTTCGGCCCCTACCCCTTCTCCTCGGTGGGCGCCGTCGTCGACCACCTCCCCGACATCGACTACGCCCTGGAGACGCAGACCAAGCCGTATTTCCAGGAGGCGCCGGACACCCGCCTGGTCGTGCACGAGATCGCCCACCAGTGGTTCGGCAACTCCGTCACACCTCGCGCCTGGCAGGACATGTGGCTGAACGAGGGCTTCGCCACCTATGCCGAGTGGCTGTGGGACGAGGAGCACGGGCACCGCACCGCCCAGGAGACCTTCGACTCCTTCTACGACGGAACGCACGAGGAGAGCAAGGACATCTGGGACTTCCCGCCGGCGGACCCGCCGAGCGCCGAGCAGGTCTCCGAGCCGTCGGTGTACGGCAGGGGCGCCATGACGCTGCACCAGCTGCGCAAGGCGGTGGGCGACCGCACCTTCTTCTCCGTCCTGCGCACGTGGACGCGTGAACACCGGCACAAGAACGCCGACACCGAGCAGTTCATCGCGCTGTGCGAGAAGAAGTCGGGCAAGGACCTCTCGGAGCTGTTCGACAGCTGGCTCTTCTCGCCGGAGAAGCCGGACGCGGACTGAGAGCCTGCCAGAGCCCGTCTCAGCTCCCCGGTCCGACCACCACCGCCTCGGCCTCGATCCGTCCCCCGTACCGGAAGGTCAGGACGAACGGGACCCTGTCCCCCGCCTTCAGGGGCGTGCGCGTGCGGACCATGATGTCCAGGCCGCTCGGCGACATGGTGAGGCCCTCGCGGGCCGGGACGGCGACCGACTTCACCATGCGCATGGTGGCGGTTCCGCGGCCCGCGGGCACGACGCGGCTGAGCATCACGTCGTCGAGGACCGGGGACGACACCGACGTCAACCGGTCGTCGGAGCCCCCGGAGTTGGTGATCGAGAAGAACGCGGCCGTCTCCGTGCTGTTCCCGGACGGCAGGAAGACGGTCCCGCGGGGCACCTCGACGCGGGCCGGGGTGCCCGCGGCGCCGGACGCGGTCCAGGTGGCGAGTGCGCCCAGGGCCACCGCGCACGCCGCCACCGGCGCGAGCGCTGCGGAGAGTCCGGCGCGCAGCCTCCGGCGGGAGGGCCGCCAGGAGTGTTCGTCGCTCATCGTGTTCCTTCCCGTCCGCGCCCGCCGCTTCGTGCTCCGGTGGCGGCCGGGCCGCGCGCCGGACGCCAGGTGCGCAGCCGCAGGCTGTTGCCGACCACCAGGAGGGAGCTCGCCGACATCGCCGCGGCGGCGACCATGGGGTTCAGCAGGCCCACCGCGGCGAGCGGCACCGTGACGGCGTTGTAGCCGAAGGCCCACAGGAGGTTCTGGCGGATCGTCGCGAGGGTGCGCCGGGCGAGGCGGACCGCGTCCGCGACGGCCTCGATGTCGCCGCGCACGAGCGTCACGTCGGCGGCCTCGATGGCCACGTCGGTGCCGCCGCCCATGGCGATCCCGAGATCGGCGCCGGCCAGTGCCGCGGCGTCGTTCACCCCGTCACCGATGACCGCGACCCGGCGCCCCCGCGCCCTCAACTCCCCCACCAGCGCCGCCTTGTCCTCGGGGGAGCAGCGGGCGTGCACCTCGTCGATGCCGAGTTCCGCCGCGACGGCGCGGGCCGTGGCCTCGCGGTCGCCGGTGGCGAGTACGGGGCGTACGCCCAGGCGCCTGAGGCGGTCCACGGCGCGGTAGCTGCCGGGCCGCACCGGGTCGCCGACCGCGAGGACCGCCTCGTCCACGCCGTCCACGCGGACCAGGACCGCGGTGCGCGCGGCCTCCTCCGCCTGCCGCAGCGCGTGGGCCAGCGGGCCGGTCAACGCGCCGTCGGGCGAGCGGACTTCGACCGTGTGGCCGTCGACCTCACCCCGGACGCCCTGCCCCGGCACCGCGCGGAACCCCCGTATTGTCGGCAGCGGCGCCTCGGGCAGGGACCTGCTCGCGTACGTGGTGATCGCGCGGCCCAGCGGGTGTTCCGAGCCCCGCTCCACGGCCCCGGCGAGCCGCAGCGCCGCCTCCTTGCCGATGCCGTCCGGCGCGGCGGTGACGGCGGTGACGGTCATGTGGCCGGAGGTGAGGGTGCCGGTCTTGTCCAGAATGATGGTGTCGACGTGGCGCAGGGATTCCAGGGCCTCCGGTCCGCGGACCAGGACGCCGAGCTGGGCGCCGCGGCCCGTCGCGGCCATCAGGGCGGTGGGGGTGGCGAGGCCCAGCGCGCACGGGCAGGCGACGACGAGTACGGCCACGCAGGCGGTGACGGCCGCCTGCGGCTCGGCGCCGGCGCCGAGCCAGAAGCCGAGCACCGTCGCGGCGAGGGCGAGCACGACCGGTACGAACACGCCCGCCACCTCGTCGGCGAGCCGTTGCGCACGCGCCTTGCCCGCCTGGGCGTCGGTCACCATGCGGGCGATGCGGGCGAGCCGGGTGTCGGCGCCGACCGCCTTCGCGCGGACGAGCAGCAGCCCGCCCGCGTTGACGGCCCCGCCGGTCACCTCGGAGCCCGGCCCGACCTCGACGGGCTCGCTCTCCCCGGTGACCAGCGAGAGGTCCACGGCGGAGCTGCCCTCCACCACGGCGCCGTCGGTGGCGACCCGCTCTCCCGGCCGCACCACGAAGACCTGCCCCACGCCCAACTCCGCGATGGACACGCGGCGTTCGGCGCCGTCCTCCCGTACGACGACGTCCTTGACCGCGAGCCCGGCGAGGGAGCGCAGCGCCGCCCCGGTGCCGTGCCGGGCCCGCGCCTCGAGGAGCCTCCCGGCGAGCACGAAGAGCGGCACCCCGACGGCGGCTTCGAGGTAGACGTGCGCGGTGCCGTCGTCGGCGGAGGGCAGCAGGCTGAACGGCATCGTCATGCCCGGCAGCCCCGCGCCACCGAGGAAGAGGGCGTACGCCGACCAGCCGAAGGATGCCGCCACGCCCAGCGAGACCAGGGTGTCCATGGTCGCCGCGGCGTGCCGGAGCCCGCGCAGCGCGCGGACGTGGAACGGCCGGCCGCTCCAGACGGCGACCGGCGCGGCGAGCGCGAAGCACAGCCACTGCCAGTTGCGGAACTGCCAGGCGGGCACCATGGAGAGGACGAGGACCGGCGCCGCGAGCAGCGTGGTGACCAGCATGCGCTGCCGCTCCTCGCGCACGGCTTCCCGGCCGCCCGGCTCCCCCGGCTCCGCCCGCCGTTCCGGCCCCGCTGTCGGCGTCGGCTCCGGCTCGGGCGGCGCGGGCAGTTCCGCCGTGTATCCGGCCCGCTCGACGGCGACGATCAGGTCGTCCGGCGTGACGTGCGGCGGGTGGCTCACCCGGGCGAGGCCGGTCGCGAGGTTGACCGTGGCGCTGACGCCGTCCAGCCTGCCGAGCCGCTTCTCGACCCGGTTCACGCAGGCCGCGCAGGTCATGCCGCCGACGGCCACGTCCGTGGTCATGACGGCGTCCACCGCTCCTGTGCTCATCAGTGGCCTCCGCCGTGCGTGCCGCCCGTGCCGCCGCCGTCGCCCCGGCCGCCGCCCTCGTCGCCGGACTCCGTCGAGCCGCCGTGCAGGCCGGGCGCGACCGGTCCGGCCGCCCGCCCTACGGCGTACGAAGCGGTGAAGATCAGCACCAGCAGCACGAGGAAGCCGCAGAGGGCGGGCGGTGGCACGAATCTTCGGCGTTGCTGATCGGCCATCACCGCTCCCGGATCGCTCAAGGACACGGACCGGGCGGCCCGCACCACTTCAGGAGTCGGACGCGACGGGCTCCGAGTTCCCGACTGGCCAGATCCTTGCGGACCATGACCATCTGGCCACTCGCAGCGCGGGATCCGGTCGGCACACGATCGGGGCATGAAGATTCTCTGGGTATTCGCACATCCGGAACGGCGCTCGCTCGGCGGGTCCCTGCTGACCGAGGGGCTCGGCACACTGGAGTCGCTCGGGCACGAGCACCGCGTATCGGACCTGTACGGCATGGGCTGGAAGGCCGTGGTCGACGCGGACGACTTCGAGAGCGCCTCGCGCGAGCGGCTGTTCGTGGGTCCCGAGCAGGAACGGGCCTACAGGGAGCGGGCATTGAGCGAGGACATCCGTCTGGAGCAGGAGAAGCTCGCCTGGGCGGACGCGGTCGTCTTCCAGTTCCCGCTGTGGTGGTTCGGGCCGCCCGCGATCCTCAAGGGCTGGTTCGACCGCGTACTCGTCCAGGGCTTCGGTTTCGGCGTCAAGGGCCCCGACGGCCGGACCCTGCGGTACGGGGACGGCGGCCTGACCGGGAAGCGCGCGCTGGTCGTCACCTCGGTCGGCGCCCGGGAGTCCGGATTCGGCCCGCGCGGCATCCACGGCCAGCTGGAGCAGGTGCTGTTCCCCCTGCTGCACGGCACGTTCTGGTACACCGGCATGGCCGCCCTCCCGCCGTACGTGGTGTACGGCGCGGACCGGCTCACGGCCGCGGGCTACGCGCGCGCCGCGGCCGAACTGCGGGAGCGCCTGCGCACCTTGGACACCACGGCGCCGCTGCCCTTCCGTCACGAGAACGGCGGGGCCTACGACGACGATCTGGTACTTCGGCCCGAACTCGCCCCCGGGCTCCGCGGATTGGGCATACACCGGTGAGAACCGGACCGGCCGCGCGTCCGGTGTGACCCGTCCCGGTCTCGCGGCTGCCGCCGCGGGCGAGGAAGGTGGACAGGCACGCGCCGCTCGCCGTCTCTTCGAAGGGCCCGACACGCATGGCGGACCACCTTCCCACCGTCGGCGTCGAGGAGGAGTACTTCCTCGTCGACGCATCGCACCGTGCCGTCGTCGCGGCAGCCGCCCGGGTCCTGCCCCGCGTGAAGCCGCTGGCCGGGGACCTGGTGACCGGCGAGGCCTCCCAGTACCAGGTGGAGGGCAAGACACCACCCTGCGGGACCCTGGGCCAGCTCGGCCGCGAGCTGCGGCGGGTCCGCCGGACCGTCGCGGGCGCCGCGGCCGACGAAGGCCTGCGCCTCGTCGCCTCGGCCACGCCGCTGCTCGGCATGCGGGCGCCGGTCCCGCTCAACACCGATCCGCACTACCACGCCCAGTTCGAGACGTTCCGGTCGCTGTACGACACCTTCGCCTTCTGCGGCCTGCACGTGCACGTCGAGGTGCCCGACCGGAACCATGCCGTCCTGATCAGCAACCATCTGCGGCCGTGGCTGCCCACGCTCGTGGCGGTGGCGGCCAACTCGCCCTTCTGGGAGGAACGGGACAGCGGCTACTGCAGCTGGCGCACGCTCGGCTCCACCCGCTGGCCGGTGGCAGGACCCCCGCCGTACTTCTCATCGGCCGCCCACTACGACGCGCTCGCGGCGTCGCTGCAAGTGGCCGGTGCGACCCTCGGTGAACGCTCGCTGTACTGGGACGTGCGGCCTTGCGCCCATCTGCCCACCCTGGAGATCAGGGCGATGGACGTCACCACGAGCGTCGAGGAGGCGGCGGCCCTCGCCGTCCTGGTACGGGCGCTGGTCGTCCAGGCCCTGGAAAGGGTGCGGCGCGGCGATCCCGGTCCGGCCGTGGACGACGCGCTGCTGCGCGCCGCGTACTGGCGCTGCGCCCGCGACGGGCTGAGCGGGCACAGCCTCGACCCACGCACCAGCCGGCTCGTGCCGGCCCCGCACCAGGTGCGGCGCCTCCTCGAATACGCGCGCCCGACCCTCGCGGCACACGGCGAGCTCCGCCAAGTGACCGCGGTGCTGCGGCAACTGCTCGCGTGCGGCGGTGGCGCCGGGCGGCAGCGCACCGCCCACGCCCGCACCGGCAGCCTGCTCGACGTCGTCGACGACCTGGCCGAGCGCACCGCGGTGATCCCGTCCAGGGGACCCGGCCCACTCGCCGGGCCGCGGCCCGGCCCCGGGATCGAAGTACTGGAATGACCCCTGCCTCGCTCGGGGTACGAGGCAAGGGGTCGAACCCCGCTTGCCCTTGAACCCGACGGGCAATCATGGTTCACCCGCTCGGAGCAGCCGGGGGGCGGGGCCTGCCGGTTCGGGCGGTCTCAGAGCCTGTCGCCCTCGCCGCGCGCGGGGAGGTCCCGGGCGCCGAGGCGCAGATGCTCGATGTGGTAGACGGCCTCGTCCAGGAGCTGCGCCACGTGGTTGTCGTAGAGGCTGTAGACGATGCGGCGGCCCTCACGGGCGCCGGTGACCAGGCCGAGGGCGCGGAGCAGGCGCAACTGGTGGGAGACCGCCGACTGTTCCATGCCCACCGCGTCGGCCAGCGCGCCGACCCCGCACGGGCCCTGGCGCAGTTTGGTGAGGATCATCAGCCGGGACGGTGTGGCCAGCGCCTGGAGAGTGGCGGCGATCGTGGCCGCGGAGTCCGCGTCGAGGTGCGCCGCGGGGCTGATCCTGCTCTCGACTCCGTGTCCCATGCGGCAATCCTACTCGTCATACACTTGAAGACCTCTTCATGTGTTCCGCTATGGTGGATCGCGGCGCGGAGCCCTTCGCCGGGGACCCACCGCCCTGCCCTGCCCCGCTCCGCCCCGCCACGCTCCCCCTCCGTGAAGAGGTGTGCTCCGATGTCCTCCGCTCTGGTGGGCGACCGGCCGTCCCCGGCCCCCGCCCCTCCGACGCCCGGCCGGCCCCGCTCCACCCGCGCCCTCGCCCTGCCCGAGGTGCGCTGGGCCGCGCTGGCCACGGCCGCCTTCCTGCTCGCGTGCCCGCTCGACCTGGCCGGGGCGCCCGCTTGGCTGTGGGGGCCGCTGTACGTGCTCTGTTACGCGGCCGGCGGCTGGGAGCCGACCGTGGCGGGGCTTCAGGCGCTGCGGGAGCGGAGCCTCGACGTCGATCTGCTGATGGTGGTCGCGGCTCTCGGCGCCGCGGCCATCGGGCAGTTCCTCGACGGCGGCCTGCTCATCGTCATCTTCGCGGTCTCGGGAGCGCTGGAGGCGCTGGCGACCCGGCGCACCGCGGACTCCGTGCGCGGGCTGCTCGATCTGGCGCCCGCCCGGGCGGTGCGGCTCACCGGGGCAGCCGGTGCGGGCGGCGAGGGTGGCGAGGAGCAGGTGGCGGCCGATGCGTTGCGGGTCGGCGACACCGTTCTCGTACGGCCCGGGGAGCGGCTGCCCGCCGACGGCACCGTACTCGACGGCAGCAGCGAGGTGGACCAGGCCACCATCACCGGCGAACCGCTGCCCGTGCCCAGGGCGGCGGGCGACGAGGTGTTCGCGGGCACCCTCAACGGCACGGGCGCCCTGCGGGTGCGGGTCGGCCGCGATCCCGCGGACTTCGTCATCGCCCGCATCGTCGCCATGGTCGAGGAGGCCAGCGAGACCAAGGCACCGACCCAGTTGTTCATCGAGAAGGTCGAACAGCGGTATTCGGTCGGTGTGGTGGCCGCCACCCTCGCGCTCTTCGGCGTCCCGCTCGCGCTCGGCGCCGGGTTCACCGAGACGTTGCTGCGGGCCATGACCTTCATGATCGCGGCCTCGCCCTGTGCGGTGGTCCTCGCCACCATGCCGCCGCTGCTCTCCGCCATCGCCAACGCCGGCCGGCACGGCGTGCTCGTCAAGTCGGCCGTCGTGATGGAGCGGCTCGGCACGGTGACGAAGGCCGCCCTGGACAAGACGGGCACGCTGACCGAGGGGACGCCCCGGGTCTCGGAGGTGCGGGCGCTGCCCGGCACGGGCCTCGCCGAGGACGAGGTGCTCGCGCTCGCCGCGGCGGCCGAGCACTCCAGCGAACACCCCCTGGCCCGCGCCGTGGTCGCCGCCGCACGCGAGCGCGGCCTGCGCCTGCCGGGCGCCCGGGACTTCGCGGCGACGCCCGGGTACGGGGTGCGCGCGGTCGTCGGGGGCCGCGAGGTCCGGGTCGGCAGCCCGGAACGGCTCCTGGACGCGGCGGCCGTGCCTCCCGGCGTGCCGAAGGAAGACGCCCGCACCGTGGTGGTGGTCCTGGTCGACGGCACCCCCGCCGCCACCCTCCACCTCACCGACCTGCCACGCCCCGGGGCGGCCGACGCGGTCGCGGCCCTGCGTGGACTCACCGGATCGGAGCCGGTGCTGCTGACCGGCGACACCTCGGGCGCCGCCGCCCCGACGGCACGGGAGACGGGGATCGAGGACGTACGCGCGGGGCTGCTCCCGCAGGACAAGGTGGCGGCCGTACGGGAGTGGGAGGAGCGGGGCGAACGCGTCCTGGTCGTCGGCGACGGCGTCAACGACGCACCCGCGCTCGCCGCCGCGCACTGCGGCGTCGCCATGGGCAGGACCGGATCCGACCTGACCCTGGAGACCGCCGACGCGGTGGTGGTGCGCGACGAACTCGCCACCGTGCCCGCCGTGGTGGCGCTCTCCCGCCGCGCCCGGCGCGTGGTGGCGCAGAACCTCGTCATCGCCTCGCTCTGCATCGCCGCGCTGGTGACCTGGGACCTGGCAGGGCACCTCCCCCTGCCGCTCGGTGTCGCGGGCCACGAGGGCTCCACGGTCCTGGTCGGCCTCAACGGGCTGCGGCTGCTGCGCCGTTCGGCGTGGACCGGGGCGCGGGGCGACGAGGGAGGCGGGGCGGCCGGGCGCCGCTGAGATCCGGGGCCCCGGGCGGACCGCCCATCACGGCTCGCCCTCGCCCGCGACCGCCGGAACGGGGAACGCGGGGGCACCCGGACGACCCGAGACGTTGCCGAAGCTCAGCGTCCGGTAGACCGCCACCCCGCCCGCCGCCGGGCCCCCGCCCGTCAGCTCCCCGCATGCCTGCGCCGCCGCCATGACGCGCCGCGTGTACGCGGGGTCCGTGGCGTCGAGGAGCACACCCAGGGTCGTACCGCTGTGCCCCACCGCCACCCCGAGGCCGCCGACCTCGCGGCAGACCTCCAGCATGGGTCCCAACGCCTTCTTGTGGCGCAGGCGTTGGTTCATCAGGGCGCTGCGCGTGGCGATCCGGCCGACCTCCGCCAGGTCCCCGTGGCGCACGGCGTCGGTGAGACGTCCGAGCAGACCGGCGTAGGCGCGCCGGTCGGCCGCCGTGAACGGCTTGGGGATGCGGTTGAAGTCCACCGTGTCCACCGAGCCGCCCTCGTCGATGCCGACCACGGCCATGGCGGGGAGCGCGCCGAGGACCGAGCGGAGCCGGACGCTGCGGTGGTGGAAGGCGACGATCGCGGGGTAGAGCACGCCGTCGGTGGGTTCGATGCGGGACAGGAGCCGTTCGATCCTCGCGGGCGGCATGGCGACGCCGAGGGCCCGGCCGACCGCGCGCGCCGTGGCGACGAGGTCGGCGGACGAGCTGGCGAGCCCCTTGCCCTCGGGGATCACACTGCTGACGGTGAGCACTCCGCCGGGCACGCGATCCGGGCCCTCAGGCGCCAAGTCGGCGATCATGCGCGCCAGTCGGAGCGCCTTCACCTTCCCGGCCGGCCGGACTTCGAGCTCCCCGGACGGGGAACCCCGCCGGAACGTCGCCATGGCCCACCGCGCGACGGGCAGCGTCACGAGGAAGTCGCCGTCGTCCTCCGGCAGTACGCCCTGGAGCAGCTCTCCGAACGTACCGAAGGCGGTACCGACTCCCACCCCGGGCAGGGCCGCCTCTCGCGGCGGTCGAGGCCTGACCCCGGCCTCCTGGAACAGCTTCACGCGACTCCCTTCGACATCGCGGTGCGCACGAGCACGGCGCTCGGCACGGCACCCCGCGACCAGCAGTGTGCCGACCCTACCTGCTCTTGACAATCATTTTCATCTAGTGTGATGCTCTCGGCGTTCCGGGGGCCACCCGGTTCCCCTCCCGGCCCCCGGCTCCCTCCCTGCCCGCACGCCCCAACGTCACTACGGGGGTTTCCCGCCATGCATCCACACATCGCCGAAGCGATGAAGAGACCGGATCTCATATCGCTCGCCCCGGACCTGGCCTGTCTCCGGTTCGAGACGATGAAGATCTACTCGGCCCTCGGAGCCGTCCGGCACCTCCTCGACACGGGCGCCGTCCGGCCGGGCGACACGCTCATCGACAGCTCCAGCGGCATCTACGCCCAGGCCCTCGCGCTCGCCTGCCACCGCTACGGGATGAAGTGCCACATCGTGGGCTCCACCACCGTCGACCGCTCGACCCGCGTACAGCTGGAGATCCTCGGCGCCACGCTGGAACAGGTCGCGCCCTCCAAAGACCTCCGCCTCGACCAGGAGACGAGGGTGCGGCGCATCGCCGAGATCCTCGCGGACCATCCCTCATACCACTGGATGCGGCAGTACCACGACGGCATCCACTACTACGGCTACCGCGATGTCGCCGACGAGATCGACAAGGAGATCCCGGCCGGGCCCCTCGCGCTGGTCGGCGGCGTCGGCTCGGGCGCGTCGACCGGGGCCATCGCCACCTGCCTGCGCGAGGCGGGCCGGGACGTGTCACTCGTGGGCGTGCAGCCCTTCGGCAGCGTCACGTTCGGCTCCGAGCACGTCGCGGACCCGGACATGATCATCGCGGGGATCGGCAGCGCCATCGAGTTCCGCAACGTGCGGCACGAACTGTACGACCGCGTGCACTGGGTGAACTTCGACAGCGCGCTCTCCGGAGCGGTCTCGCTGCTGCGCACCAGCGGCATCTTCGCCGGACTCTCGGCGGGCGCCGCCTACTTGAGCGCACTGTGGGAGCGCCGCAGGGACGACTCCCGCACGTACGTCTTCATCGCCGCCGACACCGGACACCGCTACGTGGAGAGCGCCTACGCCCGGCACGGACAGGCCCAGGAAGCCGACACGTTGAAGCCGCACGAGATCACCTCGCTCGACGAACTGCGGCACCCCTGGTCCACGACGGCCTGGCCGCCCGCCGCCCCCTGAACGCCTACGCCGGGCGCCTCAACGCATCTGGCACGCACACCCACGCACACCCACGCACCTGGAAAGAACCCACATGTCGCACCCCGCTCCCCACACCGTCGCGGAGCTCACCGACGCCGTCCTGTCGGGCGCCCACGGCCCCGATCCGGCCGATCTCACCGTGACCAGCGCCTTCTGGCTCTACCACACCACCCGGCTCGCCGACGGCGAAGTCACCTACCACAACCACTACTTGCTGCTCCGCGTCGGCGACTCCTTCGGCGCCTGCTCCTTCGAGGCGGGTGAACTCACCCCCGGCTTCTGCGAGAACGCCTCGGGCCGGTCCCTGGACAAACTGCTCCGCGACGAGTCGGCGCCCGTGCGCACGGCGGCGCTCGACGCCTACCTGGCCCGGGTCCGCCCGCACCGCGACGCGGACGACGCCGAGTGCGTCACGCTGCCCGCCGGGACGCCCGAGGTCCGCGCCGAGGCCCGCGACACCGCCGTCGCCGGGCTGCTGGACATCGAGCCGGGCGCCCGGGTCGCCCTGATCGGCGTGGTCAACCCGCTCGTCGCGGCGATACGGGAGCGCGGCGGCGTCTGCCTCCCCTGCGATCTGAACCTGCGCACGACCGCGTGGGGCGAGCCCGTCACCGACGACATGACCGAGGTCCTCGCACAGGCCGACGTCGTCGTCGCCACCGGGATGACCCTCAGCAACGGCACGTTCGACCTGATCCTGCGGCACTGCGTCGAACACGGCGTGCCGCTGATCGTCTACGCCCAGAGCGGCAGCGCCGTCGCCCGCGCCTTCCTCGGCGCGGGCGTCACCGGGCTGAACGCGGAGCCGTTCACGTTCTCCCAGTTCAGCGCCGACCCGACCCCGATGTACCGCTACCGCGCCGCGCTCGCGAACGGAGCGGCCTCGTGAGCGTCGGCACCGACATCAGCGAGGAGACCGAGCCGCTCCCCGGTGACCTGCGCATGGCCCGCACCCTGTGGCCGGTGCTGCTCGCCTCGGCCGTGGGCTTGCTGCCGTTCACCGTCTTCAGCACGTACCTCGTGCCCATCGCCGACGAGGCGGGCAGCAGCGTCGCCGCGATGGGCGGGCTGCGCGGACTCGGCGGCCTGGCCGCCCTGCTCGTCGGCACCGCGCTCGCGCCGCTCATCGACCGGGTCCCCAAGGAGTGGGCGGCGGCGGGCGCGCTCGCCGCCCTCGGCGCAACGGCCGCGCTCGGCACCGCCGGTGACTTCGCCCTGCTCGCCGTCTTCTGCCTGCTCATCGGCGCCAGCACGTCCGTCCTCAACCCGGCGCTGACCGCCGCTGCCGCCGACCGCTTCGGTACCGGCAGGGCGGCCGGGCGCGCGGCGACCCTGGTCACCGCCGTCCAGTCCATGACCGCCATGCTCGCCGCGCCCGTCATCGCGCTGCCCGCGCTGTTCTGGGGGTGGCAGGGCGACCTGCTCGGCGTGAGCGTCCTTTCGCTGCTCCTCGCGGTGGTCTTCGTCGCGCGCCGCAAGGATACGGCCGCCGCCAAGGAGAACCACCCGCCCCAACGCCTGGGTTACGTCGCCTCGTTCAGGGCGCTCGGCGCGGTGCGCGGCGTGGTGCCGCTGCTCCTGATAGCGCTCCTGCGCACCGCCGTGTTCATGGGCTACCTCTCCTATCTCGCGGCGTTCTACGAGGAGCGGTTCGACCTGGGCGCCGGGCTCTTCACCTTCGTATGGACGCTGAGCGGCGCGTCGTTCTTCGTCAGCAATCTCCTCACGGGACGCCTCACCAACGCCACCGAACCGCGTGTCGGCACCGAACGGCTGCTCGTGTTCGGCCTGTTGGCCGCGCTCGTCTCCGTCGTCGGCTTCTACTTCACGCACTGGCTGCCGCTCGCGCTCGCCCTCACCTCGCTGCACGCGGCGAGCCACGCCGTCGTCGCGGCCTGCGTCGTCAGCCTCGTCGTGCGACGCTGCGGTCCTGGACTGCGCGGATCCGCGCTGAGCGTCAACGCGGCCGGCATGAGCCTCGGCGTGTTCGTCGGCGCGGCGCTCGGCGGGGCGGGGCTCGGGCTCGCCGGATATCCGGGCGTGGCCGTCGTGTTCGGCGTGCTCGTCACCGTCGCGGCCTGCGCCGCCGCGCTGGTGCTGCGGGCAGGCACGGCCTTGGACGGGGAGACCTCGTGACCGCGTCCTTCGAGGCACCCACCACGCCCGCCCGGCCCACCGAGCCGACCGCCCCCGCCGAGCCCGTCGGGATGCGCGACCGCCTCACGTCCCCCAAAGCCCTCCTCCTGACCTGCGCCGCCCTCTTCCTCCTCCTGGTCGCCTCCGTCGTGGTGGCGATCGGGCTCGGCGCGGCAGTGGTCACGCCGGGCGACACCGCCCGCTATCTGTGGGCGGCGCTCAGCGGCGGCCGCATCGGTGCCGACGAGAACACGACGTATCAGATCATCTGGCAGATCCGGACACCGCGCGTGCTGCTCGCCGCCCTGGTGGGGGCCGGTCTGAGCGCGGTCGGCGTGGCCATCCAGGCGATGGTGCGCAACGCGCTCGCCGACCCGTTCGTACTCGGCGTCTCCTCGGGGGCGTCGGTGGGCGCCGTCGGCGTGACGGTGACCGGCGGCCTGGCCGCGCTCGGCGTCTACGCGGTGTCGGCGGGCGCGTTCATCGGCGCCGTCGTCGCGTCCTTCCTCGTCTACGCCGCGTCGAGCGACCGGGGCTCGCTCTCCCCGCTGCGCCTTGTCCTGACGGGCGTCGCGATGTCGCTCGGCTTCCAGGCCCTGATGAGCGTGATCATCTACTTCGCGCCGGACAGCGAGGCGACCGGCATGGTCCTGTACTGGACCATGGGCAGCTTCGGCGCCGCCGGCTGGGGGGCGCTGCCCGTCGTGTCCGCGGCCGTACTGCTCGGCGTCGCCGTACTGTACCGGCACGCCAGGGCGCTCGACGTGCTCGCGCTCGGCGACGAGACAGCCGCCAGCCTGGGCGTCGGCGCCGACCGGCACCGCAAGTGGCTACTGGTGCTCGTCTCGCTGGTCACCGGCGTGATGGTCGCCGTCAGCGGCGCCATCAGTTTCGTGGGCCTGGTCATGCCGCACCTGGTGCGGATGGTCGTCGGCGCCACGCACGCCCGGGTCCTCGCCGTCGCTCCGTTGGCCGGAGCCGTCTTCATGGTCTGGGTCGACCTGCTGTCCCGGACGGTGGTGGCGCCGCGCGAACTGCCGCTGGGCGTCATCACCGCGCTGGTCGGCGTGCCGGTGTTCATCGTGCTGATGCGGCGCAAGGGCTACGTCTTCGGGGGCCGTTGAGATGGACCTGCACATCGAAGGACTCGGCGTCGTCACCGACGGCAGAAGCCTGGTGCGCGATCTGTCGCTCGCCGTGGGCAGCGGCCGGGTCGTCGGCCTGGTCGGCCCGAACGGCAGCGGCAAGTCGACCGCGCTGCGCTGCGTGTACCGCGCGCTGCGCCCCACGACGGGCACGGTACGGGTCGGTGGGGACGACCTCGCCGGGCTCACGATGCGGCGCGGCGCGCAGCTCGTCGCCGCGATGACGCAGGACGGCGCCGTCGACCTGGACTTCACGGTCGAGGAGGTCGTCGCGCTCGGCCGGGCCCCGCACCAGCGTGGCAACCAGGCCCTCGACGCACGCGAACGGGAGCTGTGCGCGCGGGCGATGGAGCGGCTCGGCATCCGTCATCTCGCCCGGCGCAGCGCCCTGACCCTGTCCGGCGGCGAGCGCCAGCGCGTGCTGCTCGCCCGGGCACTCGTCCAGGAGCCTGAGGTCCTGGTCCTCGACGAGCCGACCAATCACCTCGACGTACGCCACCAGATCGAGGTCCTCTCGCATCTGCGCGGCGCGGGCCTCACCGTCCTCGTCGTCCTGCACGACCTGAACCTCGCGGCGGCGGCCTGCGACCGGATCGGGGTGCTGTCCCAGGGGCGGCTCGTGGCCTCGGGAACGCCCGCGGACGTCCTCACCGAAGAGCTGGTCGCCGAGGTGTTCGGCGTCAGGGCCAGCGTCGTCACGCACCCGCTGACGGGCGACCCGCAGCTGCTCTACTCGCTCGACCCCTCCCTCTGAAAGGCACCGAATCCCCATGTCCCACACCCGATCCGTCGCGGCGGGCTCCGCCCTCGCGCTGACGCTGCTCGTCGGCTGCGGCGCCGACATCGACTCGGACAGCGGCGCCCGGACGGCGGCGAAGACCACCGTCAAGCGCTGCGGCGAGCCCGTCTCCTACAAGGTCCCGCAGCGTGCCGTGGCGTACGAGGGCGGCAGCGCCGACAAGCTGTTCAGCCTCGGCCTCACCGAGCACGTGCACGGGTACGTGCTGCCGCCCGCCAACCCACCGGTGAGCGAGTCCCCCTGGGCGTCGGAGTACGCCAAGGTGAAGATGCTCGGCGACGATCTGCTCAACAAGGAGCTGGTCGTCGAGGCGAAGTCCGACTTCGTCGTCGCGGGGTGGAACTCCGGCTTCAGCGACCAGCGCGGCATCACCCCGACGATCCTGGACGAGCTCGGCGTCCAGAGCTTCATGCACACGGAGAGCTGCTTCAACTACCCCGGACATCCGGAGAAGGTCACGCCGTTCAAGGCGCTGTACACCGACCTGGAGCGGCTCGGCGCCATCTTCCGCGTCCAGAAGAAGGCGGATCAGGTCGTCGGTGACCTGAAGAAGCGGGTGGCGGCCGTCGAGGAGAAGGCGCCCAAGGGCGGCAGGCGGGTGCCGGTCTTCCTCTACGACTCGGGGACCGACCAGCCCTTCACGGCAGGCAGCCAGGTCCCGCCGAACGACATCATCAAGAGCGCGGGCGGCCGGAACATCTTCGACGGCCTCGACGAGCGCTGGACGCAGGTCAACTGGGAGGCCGTGGCCAAGGGGGAGCCCGAGGTCGTCATCATCCTCGACTACGGCGACCGGCCCGCGAAGAAGAAGATCGAGTTCCTGAAGAAGTCCCCGCACACGAGGGAGCTGCCCGCCGTGCGGAAGAACAACTTCTTCGTCCTCGACTACAACGAGGGCATCAGTGGGCCGCGCAACGTCGACGGCCTGGAGAAGTTCGGGAAGTACCTGCGGGAACTCGAACGCTAGGGGGCCCCTCCCGCGCTATCACTGCTCTCACTGTTCTCACCGCCTCAGCGGCCTCAGCGGCCTCAGCCCTTGAGGGCCGCCACCCCCTGTGCCGCCTGGTCCGCCGCCCTCGCGCGGGCCGTGGCGGCGAGCGCGGCCTGCCCCGCCTCTTCGGCCAGGCGTGCCCGGGCCAGCCAGTTGTACGGGCAGACCGGGCGCAGGCTGATGCGCTCGCTCAGCAGGGTGCGGGCCAGGCTGCGACGGCTCCCGCGCAGCGCGGCCTCCAGCAGGGTCTTGTGCACGGCGTCGCGCTGGGCGTGGCTTCCGCCGTATGTGTGCAGGCGGTGGCGGACGGGGAGCAGGAGGTCCACGGCCCCGTCGTAGTCGTGCGCGCCATAGGCGATGAGCGCGCGGCAGACGGGCAGGCCGACCTCCGCGGTCATGGCGTGGTTGGCGAGCCCGGCGCCGCCGCGTGCGACGTAGGCCTCGCGCTCGCGCACCAGGCGTGCGGCGTCGGCGGTGCGGTCCGCGCCGACGTATGCCATGACCGCGTGCACGTCGTTGAAGGCGTAGTACGCGCCGTCGTGCCGGTCGGCCCAGGCGTCGGCGAGCCGCTGCCGGCGGTCTCCCGCGTCCTCGCCCGCCAGGTGCAGGCGCCACAGCAGGGCGGCTGCGTCCAGGAGTTCCATCGCCGCGCCCGTCGACCGGGCGTGGTGCAGGGCGCTGTCGTAGATTTCCAGTACGCGGGGGATGTCACCGGCCTCCAGGGCGTAGAGGCAGTAGTGCCACCAGTTGTGCACGTTCAGGTAGTTGCCCGCCGCCCAGTCCCCGGCGCGGGCGTCGAGGTAGCGGATGCCGTCGGCGAACCGCCCCTGCATCTCGTAGGTGTGGACCACCGCGTGGATCGCCCACACGTCGCGCGGCCGGCGCTCGACGGCCGCGAGGCCGCTCTCCCGGGCCTGCTCGTAATGGCCCGCCTCCTCCAGGCCGAAGGCGTACATGCCAAGGACGGGGCCGTAGTGCGGGTCCGCCTCGTCCCAGGCCGAGAGGGCGCCGCCGACGCGGTCGCGCAGCCGTGGCGCGTCGCCGGTGAAGAAGTCGATCTGGTGGCCGACGGTCAGGGCGAGCACGTCGTGCGGGTACTCCACGGTGATCTCGCCGAGCACCCGGCCCGCCCGGTGGGTGTCGCCTCGCAGCCAGGCGGTGGCGGCGGCGACGTGCATCCGCTCGCGCGGTGTCATCTCGCCCCGGTGCACGTGCTCGTCGAAGCGCTCGAAGGCGTCGCGGGCGTCGGCGGCGTCCTTCTCCTCGGTGCCGAGCAGGCCGAGATGGGCGGCCAGGACGTTGCCCATGACGGAGCGCGGGGCGGCGGCGAGCACCTGCCGGGAGGTGTCGGCCACCTCGGGGCGGAAGAAGAGGAGGTGGTCGAGCGCCTGCTCGTAGGCGGCCACGGCATCGGCGCCGGTGCGGGACATCGGGTGGCCGTGCCGGTCGGCTGCCATGGTCGGCTCCTTCTGGGGCGGGCGCTGGGCGGGCCGCCGGGCCGGTCGTCCGGCGGCGTGAAGACGATCCTGCCCACCGGGAGGGCTCTTGACGCACATGGCGCGGGCGAGGGAGACGCCACGCGAACGCCCTGATGGCACTCTGGCATCACTGCTCCGGGCGGCTTACCTTGGGCAGCGGTGACCGCACCACTCGCACGGCTTGTCATGCACTTGTCCATTTTGCCCCGGCAAGAGGCACGAGGTGAGCCATGTTCCTCCGACACAGACGCACCACCGTCATTGCCGCCGTCCTCGCCACCCTGGCGGCGGCCGCCGTCGGCACCGCGCAGGCGACGCCCGACGGGCCCGGCGACACCATCCGGTCCCGCCCGTCCCTGATCCGGCCCGTCGACCCGCAGAACTGGCGCAACCCCGACGACATGACCTGGGGCGACCACCGCTCCGTGCCCGGCACCGACTGGGCGAACCCCGACGTCAAAGCCACCGACCGGACCTTCAAGGGCGCCCTGGTCCTCCTGGACTACCCCGACGAGGGGTTCACGGTCAGCGGACCGCCCGGATCGAGCGTCTTCGGCAACCCGCAGCCGACCGCATCCAACGTTCCCCGCACTCAACTGCCCCGGTTCTACCAGGACTTCCTCAACAAGCCGGGCCCTCTCAACCACGGGCACACCATCAACGAGTACTGGATGGAGGACTCCGGCGGCCGCGTCGGCGTCGACCTGAAGGCCTTCGGCGTCTACCGCATGCCGTTCAAGTCCTTCCAGTACGGCGTCGAGCCCGGCATGAACCCCGGCGCCTGCCCCACCGGCACCACCTGCGGCAAGAACATCCGCACCGACGGCAGGGCCGCCTGGATCGCACAGGTCGGCGAGGCGGAGGCGGCCAAGTACGACTTCGTCTTCTTCCTCACCGCGGGGCAGGACGAGTCCTCCACCTGGCAGGAGTTCGGCCAGATGAAGTTCGCCGCCCAGGCACAGGTACCGGCCGCGTGGGGGCCGCCGTCCCCCATCCCGTCCGGTGGCAACGCCGCCGCCACCCGCTATGTGCCGTGGACCTCCTGGCAGGCCGCGGCCCGCATCTGGCCCAACGCCGAAACCGGCTCCTCCACGCAGGCCGAGAGCTCGGGCATGGGGGTGTACGCCCATGAGCTCAGCCACATCCTGGGCATCGGCGACAACTACAACAACCCCTACGGCACACCCCTGAGCCGCACCTACACCGGCATCTGGAGCATGCTCTCGCGCGGTTCGTTCAACGGGCCCGGCGGACCGCACACCCGCTGGAAGATCCCGGCGACCGACGGCGGCTCGATGGGCTCCCACCACGTGCTGCGCGACAAGCTGAAGCTCGGCATCGTGGACGAGAAGAACGTGCTGCGCCTGGACCGCGACGCCCTCAAGGACTCCGGCCTGGTCGTCGCCGACGTCACCGCCCGCTCGGCGCCGCCCGGCGCCACCGGCCTCTCCGGCATCAACATCGCCATGTCCCGCGACCGGTCCCCCGCCTGCGACCGCGGCACCGACCCGCTGTGCGACGGCGGCGGCTACCAGAACTACACCGCCGAAGTGGTGGACCGCATGGGCATGGACTCCTTCACTCCGGACAACGGCGTGCTGATCAGCAAGACCAAGAACCAGGACCGGGCGCCCTTCGCCTGGGTGATCGACGCCCACCCCGAGGACATCGGCATGGTGGACTTCACGCGCCCCGACGGCACCCCGCAGAAGATCACCATGGGCGACTACCGGCAGCTCAGCGACGCGCTCTTCCACGCCGGCGCCGACTCCGGCAGCTCCTACGAGTACGTCGACCGCGCCAACCGCCTGCACTTCTACGTCACCGACATCCGGCGCGGCCCCTCGGGCATCCTCTCGTACACCATCGCGGTCAAGTCCCTCGACGGCGCGGGCCCGCAGCGCCGCGGCACCGCGCTGGGCCGCGGCGATGCCAAGGGCAATCCCGCCAAGAGCCGCGCCATCTGCACGTTCCCGCTGAAGAACACCGGCCGCGCGCTCGCCGACCCGCCGGGCGACCACCCCGAGGACGTCTCCCGCTACCTCGCATCCGACGTCTACCGGCTCTCCGCGAAGGCTTCGGGCCGCGGCTGGTCCGCCTGGCTGCCGACCAGGCTGACCACCGCGAAGGCGGGCTCCACCGTCGACGTGGACGTCGCCGTCACCGCGCGGCCGTCCGCCCGCCCGCACAGCCGCCTCACCCTCACCGCCCGCTCGGTGAGCGACCCGAAGAAGACCGCGACGGCCACCTGCGCCCTCACCAAGAAGGGCTGAGCCTCAGCCCGCGAAAGGGACGCCAGGCATGCCATGGCCCGCGTCCGGCACGACCAGGAGCGAGCCCGAGAGGGGGTGCGGACGGTCGAGGCCGGTGCGGGCCGTGGTGATGTACAGGTCGCGCAGGCCGGGGCCGCCGAAGGCGCAGGCAGTGGGGCGGCGCACCGGCAGCCGCACGACTCTGTCGAGCCTGCCCTCGGGGGTGTAGCGGCGGATCGCGGCGCCGTCCCAGAGGGCGACCCAGACACAGCCGTCGGCGTCGACGGTGAGGCCGTCGGGGATGCCCGCTCCTTCCTCGATGTGCGCGAACGGGCGTCTGTTCAGCGCGCGTTGGCCGCTGTGGTCGAGTACGTCGATGCGCCGGGTGGGGCTGTCGACGTAGTAGACGAGCCGCCCGTCGGGGCTCCAGCCGGTGCCGTTGCTGACGGCCACCGAGCCGAGCAGTTCGGTGACGGTGCCGTCGGGGGCGACGCGGGTGAGGGCGCCGCCGCCCGGCGCCTCGTCGTAGCGCATGGTGCCCGCCCAGAGCGCGCCGTCGGGCGCGACGGCCGCGTCGTTGCCCCGGCGGCCCGGCACCGGATCGCGCACCAGCCAGGTGAAGGGGGCGCCACCGGGTCCGTACAGGCCGATGCCGTCGCGGAGGTTGACGATCAGGCCGCCGCCCGCGCGGGGCTTCGCGGCGCCCACGTGCTGCTCGGTGGCCATGACCGTGCGGCGGCCGTCGCCGGGCGCGTAGGTGTGCAGGCGCGAGCCGAGGATGTCGACCCAGATCAGCCGCTGGGCGGCCGCGTCCCAGGTGGGGCCCTCGCCGAGCGACGCCTGCGCGCGCACGGCCACCTCGTACGCGTACGTCATCGCGCGCCCCGGTGGCCGAGGCGCACCGACAGGTCACCGGCGCCCTTCGCGGCCAGCTCGGCGAGTTCGCTCTCGCGCTCCTCGCTCCAGCGGATCATCGGCACGGAGATGGAGAGGGCGGCGACGACCTGCCCGGCGCCGTCGCGCACCGGCGCCGCCACGCAGCTGACGTCGGGGTTGGACTCGCGGTGCTCGACGGCGACACCCCGCCTGCGGATCCCGGCGAGCGCGGTCAGGAGCTCGTCGCGATCGGTGATGCTTGCGGCGGTCATGGCGGTGAACTCCCGCCCCTGGAGCCGGGCTTCGAGCTCGGTCGGGGGCAGCGAGGCGAGCAGCATCTTGCCGACAGAGGTGCAGTGCGCGGGAAGCCTGCGGCCCGCCGCGGAGACCATCCGCACGGCGTGCGTGGAGTCCACCTTGGCGATGTAGATGACGTCGGTGTCCTCCAGGATCGCCACGTGGACGGTCTCGTCGCAGGTCTCGGCGACCTCGCGGGCCACCTGCTGGCCCTCCGCGGCGAGGTCGAGCTGTTCCGCGTACCGGCTGCCGAGCTGGTAGGTGCGCACGCCAAGGCGGTAGCGGCCGGGCTGGTCCGGCAGCTGGACGAGGTAGGAGCGGGCGGCCAGGGTGGTCAGCAGCTCGTGCACGGTGGTGCGCGGCAGCTGGAGCTTGCGGGTGACCTCGGGCGCGGACAGCGTCCCGTCGCCCTCGAGGAACAGTTCGAGTATGTCCAGCGACCTGGTCACCGCGGGCACCAGTCGTCCCATGAGTTCGGCCCTCCACCGTGCGCGTCCGAAACTTCGGTCGCCGATCGATATGACGAACACAGGGTAGGCACGGCGCAGTTCGCGGCGCAATGGCCTCCAAGACCGTTCCGCGCGAACCATTGACACCTTCCGGCCACCGTGAATACCGTCACGCCAACATTTCGAACGTGTGACGAAATATCGAACAAGTCAAGGGACAACTGCCTTGCGCATCACGGGAATCAGCACGCATGTGGTCGGAACACCCTGGCGGAATCTCACCTACGTCCAGGTCCATACCGACGAGGGCCTGACCGGTGTCGGCGAGACCCGCATGCTCGGCCACACGGACGCACTTCTGGGATACCTCAGGGAGGCGGAGGCCAATCACATCAAGGGGTCCGACCCGTTCGCGGTCGAGGATCTCGTGCGCCGGATGAAGTACGGCGACTACGGCCGGGCCGGTGAGATCGTGATGTCGGGCATCGCCGTCATCGAGATGGCCTGCTGGGACATCAAGGGCAAGGCGCTGGGCGTCCCCGTCTGGCAGCTCCTCGGTGGCAAGGTCACCGACCGCGTCAAGGCGTACGCCAACGGCTGGTACACCACCGAGCGCACCCCGGAGGCGTACCACAAGGCAGCGCAGGCGGTCATGGAGCGCGGGTACCGCGCCCTGAAGATCGACCCGTTCGGGACCGGCCACTACGAACTGGACCACGAACAGAGCCTGTACGCGGTGTCGTTGATCGAGGCGGTGCGCGACGCGATCGGGCCCGACGCCGAACTGATGCTGGAGATGCACGGCCGGTTCTCGCCCGCCACCGCGATCCGCCTCGCCCGCGGCCTCGCACCGTTTAGGCCGGCGTGGCTGGAGGAGCCGGTGCCGCCGGAGAACCTGAAGGCCCTGGCGAAGGTCGCCGCCAAGGTGGACATGCCGGTGGCGACCGGTGAGCGCATCCACGACCGGATCGAGTTCCGCGAGCTCTTCGAGAGCCAGGCCGTCGACATCATCCAGCCGGACGTCGGCCACATCGGCGGCATCTGGGAGACCCGCAAGCTGGCGGCCACCGCCGAGACGCACTACATGCTGGTGGCCCCGCACAACGTCGGCGGCCCCGTACTGACCGCGGCCTCACTCCAAGTCGGCTTCACCGCACCGAACTTCAAGGTCCTTGAGCACTTCAACGACTTCGCGGACGCGGACATCAAGAAGGTGGTGAAGGGCGCACCGCGGGTCGACCCGGAGACGGGCTGCTTCCACCTGTCGCACGAGCCGGGCCTCGGCGTCGAGCTCGACACGGACGCGGCGGCCGAATTCCCGCAGCAGCAGGCCCGGTTCGACCTGTGGGCCGAGGGCTGGGAGAAGCGGGCGCCCGGCGGAGCCGGGAGGTGAGCAGCCGCGCGGTCGTCGTCGACCGGCCGGGCGTGCACCGCCTCGTCACCGGCGACGTGCCGGTGCCGGGGCCCGGTGAGGTCCTGGTCGAGGTCGCCGCGGCCGGTATCTGCATGAGCGACCGCGAGGTGTACGACGGACACCGCGACTCCGCCTACGTCCGCTACCCGGTGGTGCCGGGCCACGAGTGGTCCGGGACCGTGGTGGCCGTCGGCTACGGCGTCGACGCCCACCTCGTCGGGCGCAGGACCGTCGCCGAGGGGTTCCGGGCGTGCGGGGTGTGCGAGCGCTGCCGGTGCGGTGAGACGAGCCTGTGCACCGGCGGCTACGCGGAGACCGGGTTCACCGAGCCCGGCGCCTTCGCCGACCATCTCACCGTCCCCGCACGGCTGTTGCACCTGCTGCACGACGACGCGGACCTGCGCGCCGCCGCACTGCTCGAACCGTCCGCGGTGATCGCGGCGGCCGTGCGGACCGGGCGCCCACGGCCCGGTGAGCGCGTCGCGGTGGTGGGCGCGGGCACTCTCGGACTGCTCGCCGTGCAGCTTCTCGCCGCGTCGAACCCGGCCGAGCTGACCGTCGTCGACCCGCGCGCGGCCCGCGGGGAGCAGGCGCAGGAGTTCGGGGCGACGCGCGCGCTGTCCCCCGCGGAGGCGGAGTCGGCGTACGGCTCCTTCGACCTCGTGGTGGAGACCGCGGGCGCGCCGACCACGGCCGCCTCGTCCTGCCTGCTGGCCCGCAGGGGTGGACGGGCCGTGCTCACCGGCATGTTCGCGCCGGGGGCCGTCGGCATCGACCCGGTGCATCTGTCCCTCAGTCAGCTGGAGGTGCGCTCCGTCTTCGGGGCGCCGTCCTCGGCCTGGTCGGAGGCGGTGCGGGCGTTCGGGCTCGGGCTGCTTGACCCGGCGCCGCTGATCACGCACGAGTTCCCCCTGGAGCGGTACGGGGAGGCGGTCGCCCTCGTCGGCGGCGGTGATCCCGGGACCGGCAAGGTCCTGCTGCTGCCCTGAGCGGCTCCCTGCCCCGAGCGGCTCCCTTGTCCGCGGGCCGCGGGGGGGGCCGGTCGCGCGGTTCCCCGCGCCTCCGAGCACGACACCGCGGCGCCCCGTGTGACGCGTGGCTACCCCCGTACACCGCCGTACATCCCCGGACACCCCAGACACGAAGCTCGTCCGGCCTCCCGGGCGAGGCGATCCGACGCGAAGGACGACTGTGACCAACCCCTCCACCCGCCTCCCCCGGCCGCCCGGCGAACCCGCGCTCACCGCCCTCGGGCTCGCCGCCCCCTCCCCCGATCCCGCGGACGCCTCCCCGCACACCTTCCCCGACGGCGGCACCTGGCGCACCGAGATCCCCTCCGTCGAGGGGCCCGAGGCGCTCGCCGTGGTGCTCAAGGAGAGTGCGCGCCTCGACGTGCCCGTTCACCGCATCAGCCAGGGAAGCGGTGTCTGGATGCTCACCGACGTCGAGATCACCGAGATGGTCGAGGCGTGCGCCGAGCGCGACATCGAGCTGTGCCTGTTCACGGGGCCGCGCGGCACGTGGGACACCGGCGGCTCCACCCGTACCGACTCCGGCGGCGCCGGGCTGCGGGCCCGGGGCCACGACGCGCTCGCGGGCTGCGTCGAGGACGCCGTGCGCGCCACCGGACTCGGCGTGCGGTGCCTGCTCGTCGCGGACGAGGGCGTGCTGTGGACGCTGCACCGGCTGCGCACCGCCGGCGTCCTGCCCGCCGCCACCACCTTCAAGCTGTCCGCGCTGACCGGCCCGGTCAACCCCGCCTCGTACGCCGTGTACGAACGGCTCGGCGCCGACTCGCTCAACGTACCCTCCGATCTGACCCCGGCCCACCTCACCGAGATCCGCAGGGTCAGCCGCGCCCCCATGGACATGTACGTCGAGGCGCCCGACGACCTCGGCGGCTACGTCCGGATGTACGAGGTCGCCGAGCTGATCCGGCGTGGCGCCCCCCTGTACGTGAAGTTCGGCCTCGCCAAGGCCACCGGCATCTACCCCTACGGCGCCCACCTGCGCGAGCACGCCCTGGCCACGGCCCGTGAGCGGGTCAGGCGCGGCCGGCTCGCCCTCGATCTGCTCGCCCGGCACGGCGCGGACGGCGGCATGTCGCCGCGCGGCTCGCGGCACCCCGGCGAGCTGTGCCGTTTCCCCGTCCCGGAAGGGGACTGACCCATGCGCACCCGCACACTCGCCGTCGCCACCGCAGCCGCGCTGCTCGCCGTGTCGCTCTCCGCCTGCGGTCAGGAGGCCAAGGGCGGCAGCCGCTACAAGCCGGACGACGGCAAGGGCGGCACGATCGGTCTCGCCATGCCCACCAAGTCCTCCGAGCGGTGGATAGCCGACGGCAAGAACATGGCGGAGCAGTTCAAGAAGGCCGGCTACGAGACCGACCTCCAGTACGGCGACGACAAGGTGGAGAACCAGGTCGCCCAGATCGAGAACATGATCACCAAGGGGCACCGGCTCCTGGTGGTCGCCGCGATCAACGGCTCGGCCCTGACCGACGTACTGAAGCGGGCGCACGAGGCGGGCGTCCCCGTGATCTCGTACGACCGCCTCATCCTCGGCACCGAGAACGTCGACTACTACGCGTCGTTCGACAACGAACGCGTCGGCCGCATCCAGGGCCAGTACCTCGTCGACAAGCTGAAGCTCGGCAAGCCCGACAAGGACGCCGGTGAGCCGCGCTCCGTCGAATTGTTCGCGGGCGACCCGGACGACAACAACACCAAGTACTTCTGGAACGGCGCCATGAAGGTGCTCAAGCCGTACTTCGACAGCGGTCAGCTCGTCGTGCGCAGCAAGCAGACGCGGATCAACCAGGCCACGACCCTGAAGTGGGACGGCGGCACCGCGCAGAAGCGCATGGACGACCTGATCAGCAAGAGCTACGGCTCACGGCGCGTCGACGCGGTGCTCTCGCCGTACGACGGCATCTCGATCGGCGTCATCTCGGCGCTGAAGAGCGCGGGGTACGGCACCAGGAGCGAGCCGCTGCCGGTCATCACGGGCCAGGACGCGGAACTCGCGTCGGTGAAGTCGATCATCCGCGGTGAGCAGACGCAGACCGTCTTCAAGGACACGCGGAAACTCGCCGCGCAGACGGTGAAGATGGGCGACGCCGTCCTGAACGGCAAGAAGGTGCAGGTCAACAATGTGAAGGACTACAACAACGGCGAGAAGACCGTGCCGGCCTTCCTGCTGAAGCCGGTGAGCGTAGACAAGTCCAACACCCGGCTCCTCGTCGACGAGGGGTACTTCACGGCAGGGCAGCTCAAGTGAGCGCGCCACTCCTGGAGATGCGCGGCATCACCAAGATGTTCCCCGGCGTCAAGGCGCTCTCCGACGTGCATCTGACCGTGCGGCCCGGGGAGATCCACGCCATCTGCGGCGAGAACGGCGCGGGCAAGTCGACGCTGATGAAGGTCCTCAGCGGCGTGCACCCGCACGGCGGCTACGAGGGGGAGATCCTCTTCGAGGGCGAGCCCGTGGCCTTCAAGGACATCCGGGCCAGCGAGCGGCGCGGCATCGTCATCATCCACCAGGAGCTTGCCCTGGTGCCGTACTTGTCGATCGCGGAGAACATCTTCCTCGGCAACGAGCAGTCCACCCGGGGCTTCATCGACTGGAACGACACGCTGCGCCGGGCGAGCGCCCTGCTGAAGCGGGTGGGCCTGCGCGAGAAGCCGCAGACGCCGGTCTCCGACATCGGCGTGGGCAAGCAGCAGCTGGTGGAGATCGCCAAGGCGCTGTCGAAGGAGGTGAAACTGCTCATCCTCGACGAGCCGACGGCCGCACTCAACGACGAGGACAGCGGCAAGCTCCTCGACCTGATCGTGGAGCTGCGCGGACAGGGCGTCGCGAGCATCATCATCTCGCACAAGCTGGGCGAGATCCGGCAGATCGCCGACGCGGTCACGATCCTGCGCGACGGGCAGGCCGTCGAGACACTGACCGTACGCCAGAGCCCCGACGCCCCGGCCCAGTTGTCGGAGGACCGCCTCATCCGGGGCATGGTCGGCCGCGACCTGGACCACCGCTTCCCCGACCGCACGCCGTACGAGGGCGCGGACGCGGGCGAGCCGGCGCTGTCCGTCGAGGGCTGGACGGTGCGGCATCCGGTCGACCACCAGCGCACAGTCGTCGACGACGTGTCGCTGACGGTGCGGCGCGGCGAGATCGTGGGCATCGCGGGTCTGATGGGCGCGGGCCGCACCGAGCTGGCGATGTCCGTCTTCGGGCGGTCGTACGGGCAGTACGTCGCCGGAAGCGTGGCCGTGAACGGCCGCCCGGTGGTGACCAGGACGGTGCCGGCGGCGGTCGGCGCGGGGATCGCCTATGTCACCGAGGACCGCAAGCGCTACGGCCTGAACCTCATCGACAACATCAACCGCAACGTCTCGCTGGCCTCGCTGCCGGGCATGCGCGGGCGCCGCGTCGGCGGCTTCGTCGACGAACACCACGAGCGCCAGGTCTCCGAGCGCTACCGGAAGTCGATGAACATCAAGACGCCCACGGTCTTCGAGCAGGTGGGCCGCCTCTCCGGCGGCAATCAGCAGAAGGTCGTCCTGAGCAAGTGGATCCACGCCGACCCCGAGGTCCTGATCCTCGACGAGCCGACGCGCGGCATCGACGTGGGCGCCAAGTACGAGATCTACACCGTCATCGACAGGCTCGCGGCGCAGGGCAAGGCGGTCCTGTTCATCTCCTCCGAACTGCCGGAGCTGCTCGGGATGTGCGACCGGATCTACACGATGGCCGAGGGCCGCCTGACCGGTGAGGTCACGCGCGCGGAGGCCACCCAGGAAGTCCTGATGCGCCATATGACCAAGACCAGAAGCACCAGGAGCTGAGGCCCGCCATGACCACCACGACCACGCCCCCACGCGATTCGTCCGCCGCGCCGCCGCCCGTCGCACGGCGGGCCGGCGCGCTGCTCATCGAGAGCATGCGCGCCAACATGCGCCAGTACGGCATGCTCGTCGCCCTCGCGTTCATCGTCGTGCTGTTCCAGATCTGGACCGACGGCACGCTGCTCCTTCCGAACAACGTCTCCAACCTGATCCAGCAGAACGGCTACATCCTCATCCTGGCCATCGGCATGATGATCGTCATCATCGCCGGCCACATCGACCTGTCCGTCGGCTCCCTGGTGGCCTTCGTCGGCGCCATGTCGGCGGTGATGATGGTCAAGCACGACATGCCGTGGGTGCTCGCGCTCGTCCTCTCCCTCCTGATCGGCGCGGTCGCGGGCGCGTGGCAGGGCTTCTTCATCGCCTACGTCGGCATCCCGTCGTTCATCGTGACGCTGGCCGGCATGCTGCTCTTCCGGGGCCTCACGCAGATCGTCCTGGAGGGCCAGTCGCTCGCGCCGTTCCCCGAGGGCTTCCAGAACATCGCCAAGGGCTTCATCCCGGAGATGGGCCCGTACACGCAGTACCACAACCCGACGCTCGTTCTCGGCCTCGCCACCGTCGCGTTCCTCCTCCTGCGTGAATGGCGGGACCGCAAGCGGCAGTCGGCCTTCGACCTGGAGGTGCTTCCGGCCGGTCTGTGGGCGGCGAAGTGCGTGGCGATGACGGCGGCGGTGGTCGCCTTCACGCTGACGCTCGCCAGCTTCCACGGGGTGCCGGTCGTCATGCTCATCATGTGCGGGCTGCTGATCGGCCTCGGCTATGTGATGCGCAACGCCGTCGTCGGCCGGCACGTGTACGCGCTCGGCGGCAACAAGGCCGCGGCGATGCTCTCGGGCGTCAAGGACAAGCGGGTCACCTTCCTGGTCTTCGTCAACATGGGCGTCCTCGCGGCGCTCGCGGGCTGCGTGTACGCGGCCCGCCTCAACGCGGGCACCCCCCAGGCGGGCCTGAACTTCGAGCTGGAGGCCATCGCGGCCTCGTTCATCGGCGGTGCGTCGATGAGCGGCGGCGTCGGCACGGTGCTGGGCGCCGTGATCGGCGGCCTGGTCCTCGGCGTGCTCAACAACGGCATGTCGCTCGTCGGCATCGGCACGGACTACCAGCAGGTCATCAAGGGGCTCGTGCTGCTCGCCGCGGTCGGCTTCGACGTCTGGAACAAGCGCAAGGTCGGCCGGTAACCGCACGTCTCTCCCCTCTCCCCTCTCCCCCTCTGGAGCCGCAATGGAGTCGCACATGGAATCGAGCAGACGCACCGTCCTGGCCACCGCCGCCGCGGCCGGCCTCTCCGCAGCCGTCGCGGGCACCTCGTACGCGTCGCCGGGTGGCGCCGAGCGCGTGGCGAAGCCCACGAAGGAGCTGTTCGGCAGGCTCGCCGACGGCACCAAGGTGTACCGCTGGTCGCTGGCGAACGGCGGCACGCGCCTGAAGGTGCTCTCCTACGGCGGCATCGTGCAGTCCCTCGAACTCCCGGACCGGCACGGCGGGTACGCCAATGTCTCGCTCGGCTACGACACGATCGAGGCGTACGCCGCGGGGACCACGTTCTTCGGGGCGCTGATCGGCCGCTACGGCAACCGCATAGCCCGCGGCCGCTTCACCCTGGACGGCAAGACCCACCAGCTCTCGGTCAACGACGGGGAGAACAGCCTGCACGGCGGCGCCAAGGGCTTCAACACGCGGGTGTGGGACGTGGAGCCGTTCACCGGCTCCACCGGGGTCGGCCTGGTCCTGCGGTACGTCAGCGCCGACGGTGAGATGGGCTACCCGGGCACGCTGCGCGTGAAGGTGACGTACACGCTCACCGCGCGCGGCGACTGGCGGATCGACTACACGGCGCGGACCGACAAGGCCACCGTCGTGAACCTCACCAACCACACGTACTACAACCTGGCGGGCGAGGGCAGCGGCGGCATCTACGACCACGAACTCACGTTGCGCGCGGGGCGGTTCACGCCGACCGACAAGGGGCTGATCCCCACCGGCGAGCTGGCGCGGGTGGCGGGCACGCCCTTCGACTTCCGGCGCACGAAGACCGTCGGCGAGGACATCCGCGCCGCGCACCCGCAGCTGATCACCGCCAAGGGCTACGACCACAACTGGGTCCTCGACAAGGGCATCACGCGCCGCCCCGAGCACTTCGCGACGCTGCGCGACCCGGAGTCCGGGCGCACCATGCAGATCGACACGACGGAGCCCGGGGTGCAGTTCTACTCCGGCAACTTCCTGGACGGCACCCTGACCGGTCCCTCGGGCCGCACCTACCGCCAGGGTGACGGGCTCTGCCTGGAGACCCAGCACTTCCCCGACTCCCCGAACCAGCCGTCGTTCCCCTCCACGGTGCTGCGCCCCGGTGAGACCTACCGCTCCAGCACGGTGCACCGCTTCTCGGCGCGCTGAGCCGGCGGGACCCGAGAACGGCCGCGGCCCGGACACCCTTCCCTCAGGTGTCCGGGCCGCGGCCGTTCCTCAGGAGCCGTCCGCCACCGGGACGCCGAAGTCCGGGGTGCCGTCCGCCTTCCACCCGAGGCGCTGGATGCGCGTGTGGCGGTTCGGGTCGTTCAGCGGGTCGCCGACGATGTCCCTGTAGGGGCGGGCGTGGTAGACGAGGACGTCGGTGCGGCCGTCCTCGGCGACGGTGAAGGAGTTGTGGCCCGGCCCGTACTGCCCGGTCCTGTCGTTGCTGGTGAAGACGGGCCGGGGCGACTTGGTCCACGACCGCGGGTCCAGCAGGTCGCTGCCCGCGGTGGCGGTCAGCAGGCCCATGCAGTAGTTGGCGTCGGTGGCGCTCGCCGAGTACGTCATGAAGACGCGCCCGTTGCGCTGGAGGAACGAGGGCCCCTCGTTCACCTTGAAGCCGACGCACTCCCAGTCGTACTCGGGAGTGGTCAGCCGGACCTGCGGCCCCGTCAGCGTCCAGGGGTTGGCCATCCGGGACAGGAAGACGGCGCTGTTGTGGTTCTCGGCGGGGTCCTTCTGCGCCCAGGCGAGATAGCGCGATCCGCGGTACGTGAAGGTGGTGGCGTCGAGCGAGAACGTGTCCCAGGCCGTGGTGATCCGCCCCTTCTCCGTCCAGGTGCCCTTGAACGGGTCGCGGTGCGCGTTCTCCAGAACCCATATGCGGATCTTCCACACGTCGTCGGCGGGCGCCGAGGCGAAGTAGACGTACCACTTGCCGTCGATGTGGTGGATCTCCGGCGCCCAGATGTGCGCGGCCATGTCGCCGCCGGTGTGCCGCCGCCAGATCGCCGCCTCCTGGGCCGTGGCGATGCCCCGCAGGGTGCGGGAGCGGCGCAGGATGATCCGGTCGTACTCGGGTGCGGTGGCCGTGAAGTAGTAGTGGCCGTCGGTGTGGCGGTGGATGTGCGGGTCGGCGCGGTGGGGCGCGAGGGGGTTGGGGTAGCGGGCGGGCGCGGCGGCGTGGGCGCTGCCCTGGGCCGCGGTGACTACGCCCGCCGTGGCGGCGCCCGCGGCGAGGGAGCCCTTCAGCAGCGTTCTGCGGCTGGGGCGGTGGTTGCCGGCGTTCATGTGTGCTGCCTTTCGTGGGGGTCAGAGCCTCCCGGCTCCCGCTCCCCGCGTCACCGAGTCGACGACGGCCGAGGCGGGCTCGGCCGTGTAGGCGTACGGCGGGGTGGTGAAGGAGCCCTGCTGGGAGATCTCGGTGGCGGCGCCCCCGAGGTCGTTGCCGCGCAGGACCGCGTAGCCGTCGGCGTCACTGCTGCGGCTGGTCGTCACGGCGACCTTCGTGGAGCGGAAGACGTTGTTCTCGACGAGCAGCTGCGCGCCCATGCGGGAGTGCGCGGCGGTGTCGGCGCCCTGGACGTAGTTGTCGTAGAAGTGTCCGGTGCCGAAGCGGAGGCTGGGGAGGCGTGAGTGGACGTTGCTGAAGTGGTTGTGGTGGTACGTGACTTTCAGGTGGCCCTTGTCCTCGGAGCCGTTGCTGTCGCTGTGGCCGACGAGGGAGCCCTTGAAGTGGTCCTTGAAGGTGTTCCACGACACCGTGACGTCGTCCGAGCCGCGGACTTGAGGGCGGCGAGCGTGGTGACGGTGACCGGAGCTGCGGCGCCGCCGCCCGTGGTGCCTGCGCCGAAGCCGACGGGGGCGGTGTCGGCGGCCGGGGCGTGCGCCGCGGTGGCGGGGTGCGGCATGGCCGCGCCCAGTGCGAGGGCGGCGACCGCCGCGGCGGACAAGGTCACGGTGCGGCGGGCGTGGACGCGGGTGTTGATCACGGCGTTCTCCTTCGTAGCGGTACCTCTGCACGCGCCAGTCGCCGCCCGGCGCACCGGAGTTGCCGGTCAGTCGGTCCTGATCCGCAAGAACGTCACGGAGTGCGCCGGGAAGGTGTACGAGAAGGAGTCGTCGACCCCGGAGAAGACCGAGTCGACGGGCTTCACCGGTGTCTTGTCCTTCGTGTTCTCGGCGGCGGGATCGGCGGCCAGGGTGGTCACCCGCGCCGTGGCCGCGACCTTCACTCCCGAACCGAGCCCGACCCGCGTACGGGCCTCCTGATCCTGGGCGTTGACCACCTTCACAATGAGGTCACCGGTGGCCTTGTCCCGCGTGACGACCTGCCGGAAGGGCTCGGCCGGGGCCCCGGAGGCCCTGGACGGTACGACCTCGTCGCCGGTGTTGCGCATGAAGAGCTTCTGCGTCTCGTAGTTGGCGGAGCCCCAGGACCGGGCGTTGTCGAACCAGATCATGTTCGGCTTCCACTGCACGTAGTCCTCGTTGGCGAGCAGCGGCGCGTACGAGGCGAGCTTCACGACGTCGGCGTTGCGCTCCAGGCCGGTCATGTACGCGGCTTCGGAGAGGGCGTTGCCGAAAGTGTTGCCCTGCGAGGCGTACTCGCCGAGGAAGACCTTCGGGCCGTTGCGGTCGTAGGAGTCGTAGCGGTCGTTGTTCTCAAGGAACCACCGCGGGCTGTTGTAATAGTGCTCGTCGACCATGGCGACCTTCGCGTCGCGGTTGAGCTGCCAGGCCTTGTCGAACGTCGGACCGCTGTCGTCGGGGCCCGAGTTGGAGATGACCGTGATCTCCGGGTGCCTGGCCTCGATGGCGGCGCGGAACTGCTTGAAGCGGGCGAAGAACGCGTCGGGGAGGTTCTCCTCGTTGCCGACTTCGAGGTGGGTGAGGCGGAAGGGGCGGGGGTGCCCCATGGCCGCGCGCTTCTTGCCCCATTCGGAGGTCGCGGGGCCGTTGGCGAACTCGATGAGGTCGAGCGTGTCCTGGATGTGCCGCTTCAGGAGGGCCGGGTCGTCGGTGGCCTTGTTCTGGCCGCAGCCGGTGACCAGGGCGGGCACGACGGGCAGCGGCATGGCGCCGATGTCCTCGGCGAACCGGAAGTACTCGTAGTAGCCGAGACCGTAGCTCTGGTTGTAGCCCCAGAAGTTTGCGTTGGTGGCACGCCGCTCGACCGGGCCGATGGTGTCCTTCCACTGGTAGGAGCGCTTGCGCTGCCAGCCGGACTTCTCGTCGTACGCCTCGTGGCTGCCCGTGTTGACCAGGCAGCCGCCGGGGAAGCGCAGGAAGCCGGGGTTCAGGTCGGCGATCTTCTGGGCGAGGTCCTTGCGCAGGCCGTTCTCGCGGCCCTTGAAGGTGTCCCGGGGAAAGAGGGAGATCATGTCGAGCGCGACGGGGGCTCCGGTGGTGACGGTGAGCCTGCCGGTGGTGGAGGTGCGGGTGGCGGTGAAGGCCGCCTCGTACTTGGCCCAGCCGCCGCGTACGGTGACGCGCCGGGCCCGGGCCAGTTCGCCACCGGCGTCCCGGATGCCGACGGTGAGCGGCGCACTCCGTGTCCCGTCGGCGCGGGCCCAGAGCGAGAAGTCGTACCGTTCGCCCTCGGAGACGGCGATGCCCTTGTTGTATCCGGAGTTGGTGACGGACGCACCGCCGCCCAGGGAGAGGTAGTTGCGGTTCGTCGCGTTCAGGCGGCCGTCGTCGCCGAGGACGCGCGCGGCACCCGTGGTCTGCCACGACGTCAGCGGCGTAGCGGACGCGTTGTCGTCGGCGCTGTACTCGAAGGACCTGTTCTGCACGAGTTCCGCGTAGAGCCCGCCGTCGGCCGCGCGGTTGATGTCCTCGTAGAAGACGCCGTACATCGAGTCGTCGATCTTCGCACCGGTGCGGGCGGTGTCGACGTCGACCGTGTAGTCGACGGGGGCGTCCGCCGCCACGGGCCCCGCCGTCGAGCCGGGGCTCGCGGCGAGCGTCCCCGCGAGCAGGGAGCCAAGCGCCCCCAGGGTGAGCCCGAGCCTGCGCCGTCTGCGCGCCATGTCCACCATCCGTCTCCACCCGTCTCCGTCGTGTTCGGCATTTCGGACACTGATCAGGATTACGGACGCAACTTAGGCAGCGCGCGGTGTGGCGTCAACGCATCGAGCAGAAAACGGAGTTGGGTTCGTGATGCCGAACGAGCTTTCAGGTGAAGTCGCCGCGCCAGGACGTCCGTTCGTCCGACGTGGCCGCATGGACCGCGTACGTGTCGTCACCCGCGTCGCGCGTGCCCGCCGGGTGGTTGTACTGCCCCGCGAAGACGTACTCGCCCACCGGCACGGTCCGCCCGGGCCGCAGCGTCCAGCGGTAGACCAGGAAGCCGTCCCGTTCCGCCACCGCGACCTCGAAGTCCTCAGCGGGCAGCGAGCGCCAGTTCCCGGTGTCGGCGACGCCGCCGCTCCCGGCGACGCGCACTTCCACGCTGAGCGAGGTCAGCGGCTTCTTCGCCCTGACGGTGACGTCGCTCTGCGACCAGTACGTACTGGAGCCCGGGTCGATCGAGCCGTCGGCCCGCAGGAGGCGGGCGGCGGGGACGTCCGAGGGCGCGGACCCGGAGCCCTTCGGGCCTCCCGGGCCCTTCGTGTGCGGTGGCGTCCGCGGTGTGCCGCTCGCGCGTCCGGCCGGGGGCGGTCCCGCGCCGGTGGGGTCCGGCAGCGGCGCCGTGGGCCGGGGCGTGGTGCTCGTCGCCACCGAGCGCGGCGCCGGTTCCCCGTCCCGCAGCGCGGTCGCCACCCCGTACCCCACCACCGCGAAGACCCCGGCCACGGCGGCCGTCGCGCCCATCACGCGGAACCAGGACGCACCTGTCTCCCGCCTGGCCCCGGCTCGCCGCTCGGGCCGCTTCCCCGCCGCCATGCCGCGCTCGATGCGGGCCCGCATGCGCTCCCGGTCGGGCCGGTGGGCCTGGGCGGCGCGGCGCAGCTTCCGGCGCACCTCGCTGTCGTCGTCCCTCATGTGCTTCCCCCCGTGTCCGCCGTGACCGCCCGCACCCGTTCGACGGCGGGGCGCGGGCCGAGGCGTCGTTGCAGCTCAGCCACTCCCTTCGACGTCTGGCTCTTCACCGTACCCACCGAGACCCCGAGCGTGAGCGCGGTGTCCTTCTCCGAGAGGTCGAAGGCGTGCCGCAGGACCACGCAGGCCCGCTTGCGGAAGGGCAGCGCGCGCAGCGCTTCCCGCACGTCGACGACCGCCGGTATGTCGGGGTCCGCGACGTCCTCGTCGCGGCCCGACCAGAAGAGGGTGATGCGGCGCCTTTCGCGCACGGCGCTGCGGATGCGGCTGCGCGCCATGTTCGCGACGACTCCCCTGGCGTACGCGGCCGGATGGTCGGCGGCGCGCACCCGCTCCCAGCGGTGCCAGAGGGCGAGGAGCGCGTCGGCCGCCAGATCGTCGGCGCCGTCCGCCTCGCCGGTCAGCAGGTGTGCGAGGCGCGCGAGTTCGGCGTAGTGCCGCTCGAAGAAGGCATGGAACTCGGCGGCGGCGTCGCCGGCGGCCGGCGCCGGGGGCGTCCTCTCGGTGGACCTCATGCCGTGCTCTCGTCCTCTCCGGCAGAAGTGAGGAGCGCCCCCGGCCCGCCCGTACGCCGGGTCGACGCGCTGCGACCCGGCGTCGGGCAGGCGGGGGACGCTCCGCCGCACGGTTACACCGCGGGGTGCGCGTTCTTCAGGAGCTCCTGGAACTGCGCCGAGAACCACTGTCCGGAGAGCGGCGCGCCGGGCAGTGCCCCCGACTTGTTGTAGTTGTTGCGCGCGTTCCCTCCGTACGCCGGATCGCACATCCGGTCGAAGCCCTTGCCCTCGTTGTTCGGGATCTCCTTGCTGGACCCGTCGGACTCGCCCGGCGGCTTCATCCACACGTAGGCGTCGATGCCGGGTTCCGGGGCGGCCTTCGGGCGTTCCCCGAGGCCCGCACCCGACTGGTTGCACCAGTTGCCGACGTGGATGCGCCGGTCGTAACGGCCGCCTTCGACATAGGAGTTCACGTCGGTCGTGGGGCCGGGCCGGGTGGGGCGTGCGGTGCCGCCCCAGCCGTTGCGGGAGGTGTCGATCAACATGCCGATGTCGGAGCGGAAGCCGGTGGACACCAGCTGATCGCGGAAGGCCTTGGCGAAGGAGAGCTCGTCGGTGTAGCGGTTCCAGTCGACCCACTTGGACTCGCGGACCGACCGGCCCCCGACCGTGTCACCGATGGTGAAGTTCTCCTCCTTCAGGGCGCTGTAGTTGGCGGTGTTGGTGATGAAGCCGTGCACGTTGTCGACCGTGCTGCCCTCGGCGGTCGCCGCCTGGCGGAAGACCTGCGCGGATGCGGCGAAGTTGTCGTCCCAGCCGATCCAGCCGTGGTGGCCCGCGTCCACGTAGTTGTAGACGTTCGGGACGGCGCCCAGCTGCTTGAGGGCATATCCGACGCCGTTGATGTAGTTGCCGTTGGCCTTCATCACGTCGCACTCGGGGGTCGCGGTCGGCCGGCCCGAGGTGTTGGTGACGAGGTTGGGCAGCGAGTCGATCTCGACGGTGGTGACGATGCGGAGACTCGCGTACTTGGCGTCACCGAGGATCTTCGCGATCGGGTCGATGTACTCCTTCTTGTAGCGGTCGATCTCCGTCGGGCCGAGTTCGCCGTTGGAGGCGAGAGCGGCGCAGTCGCGGCCCGGCAGGTTGTAGATGACCAACTGGATGACACCCGCGCCCTGTTGGAGGGCGGCGTCGAGGTGGTCGCGTAAGCCCATGCCGTTGCCGACGCCCTCGATGGCGGCGATCCGGTCGAGCCAGACGCCGGTGGGCTGGTTCGCGACGGCGGCCCCGCCCGGTTCGGCCGCGGCCTTCGCCGACCACTCGGGGTTCACGTACGCCTTGGCTCCCGCGTACGGGTTGTCGACCCGGGCGGCAGCGGCCCGTGGGCCGGCCGCCCCCGTGTCCAGCGCGAGTGCGGTGCCGCCGCTGACGGCGAGCAGCGTGGTGAGGGCGAGCGTCAGGGTGCGTGATCTGTGCTGGGTGCGGCTCATGGGGTGTCCGGTGCCTCTCTGGTCGGGGGGATCAGGTGCGGAGGGCGCGCAGATGGTCGCGCAGCCCCGCGCCGAAGGGGGTGGGGGTGCCGTCGTACGAGCTGATCAGGGCGGGGCCCGATGAGCAGTCCCAGGTGTTCCAGGTCCAGCCGAGGTAGGAGAGTCCGCGGTCGTCGAACCACTTCATGACGCGGTCGATGAACCCGTGGCCGCAGGTGTTCTCGCCGATCTCGCCCGCGACGAGCGGGACCTCGGCGGCGACGGGCGCGAGGGTGCGGGTCCAACACGACTGGTCGACGCAGCTGTTGAAGTTGTACACGTGCCAGGCCGCGGCGAGATTGCCCGCCGGGTCGTGCGGCGCGTGCGCGGACCAGCCGCTCAGGTCGTTGGCGTACGCGATGCCCGCCGCGAGGACGAGGTTCTTCGCGCCGGTCGCGCGCACCGCGTCGAGCAGGTCCTGCATCCCGGCGACCTCGTACCCGATGCCGGGGCAGTCCCCGCCGTCGCGCCAGCAGGTCCAAGCCTCGGCGGTGGTGGGGGTCGCGCGGTCCGGATAGGGCTCGTTGAAGAGGTCGAGGACGACTTCGGGGTCGTTCTTGTAGGTGTGCGCGACCGAGGTCCAGAACGCGGGGGTGTACGCGGCGTTCGGCATCGGTTTCTGGCAGCTCGCGTGGACGTCGTGGCAGCCCGCGGAGTTGCCGGTGTACCGCCCCTGCGTCCAGTGCAGTTCGACGATCGGTGTCATGCCGTGGGCCCGCACGCGCTGGACGAACCCGTCGACGGCGGCCCGGTAGTTCGCACCGCCGTAGCGCGGGTCGATGTTGCCCGTGCCGAGCCAGCACTCCTCGTTGAGCGGGATGCGTACGGTGTTGGCCCGCCAGTCCGCGATGGCCTGGACGGCGGCGTCGTCGACAGGGCCGTCGAAGATGCCCCGCCCCTGGACGCAGGCGAACTCGGCGCCGGAGCGGTTGACGCCGAGGAGGCGGTGGGCGGCGCCGTCCGCGCCGACGAGGCGGTTGCCCTCGGCGTGCAGGACGGGTGGGGGCGCGGAAGCGGTGGCCGGGCGGGCGGACGCGGGCGCGGTGAGGCCGAAGGCGAGGACCAGAGCGGTCGCGAGGGCGGCGGCCAGGGCTGCCGGGCGACGGGAGAGACGTGGCGGATGACGCGACATGGGCGGCTCCTCGGCGGTCTGTCGGTCTGTCGGTCTGCCAAGGGGTCACCGCGGGGCACGAGAAAGGTTGCCGGGATTCCGGGAAATTTCCGCACCTCCCCGTCGGACGCGTCGGTACGCCACCGTCGGCAGGTACCCGGCCGCCCCGAGCCCTGCCCTCCGGCCCTGATCAGCCGAGCCTGCCCGCCCCCGCGCGGTGGCCCACCACGTACGGCACCCGGCGCGCCGGGTCGACGTGCGGGCGCAGGTACGGGGCCCAGCCCGCGCCGGACCGGAGCCTGTCCTCGGGGAACTCCGCGTTATGGACGGCGATCAGGTCGACGCGCCTGCCGTTCACCTCGTTGTGGCCGGCCGTGACGGGAGCCTCCTTCCACTTCTTCAGGATCTTCGCCGCGCCGACCGGGCGGGGCAGTGTGAAGGCGTTGTGCTGGGCCACGAGTTGTGACTCCTGGCCGATGCCGAAGGAGTACTGGTAGCCCTGCGGCGGGGCCACGAAGTGGTTGTCGTAGGCGTCGACCTTGCCGAAGCGGACCCGTGGGGCGCGCTCGACGACGTCCCGGAAGAGGTTGTGGTGCAGGGTGACGCGGAGTCTGCCGCGGTCGGTGGCGGCCGCGCCGTCGCTGTTGCCGATCATGAGGGTCTTGTCGTGGTCGGCGAAGACGTTCCAGGAGACGGTGACGAGGTCGGCGCCGCGCACGACGTCGAGTTCGCCGTCGTGCCGCTGGTACAGCTCCCCGTAGTAGGAGGGGAGCGTGCTGTCGGGATGGGCGCCGTCGGTGAACGTGTTGTGGTCGAGCCACACATGTGTGGAGCCGTACACCACCGCGCTGTCGTACTCGGAGTTCCAGGCGCCCCGCGCGCCGTCCGTCGGGTCCCACTGCGGGAAGCAGTCCAGCGGGCTCTCCAGGGTGAGGTTTCGCAGGACGACGTTGTCGGCGCCCTTGATCTGGAGACTGCCACCGGTGATCCCGGCGTGCTTGCCGACGCCCACGACGGTGGTGTCCGAGGGGATGTACGCCTGGATCGCCGCACCCTGCCGGACTGCCGACGCGGCCCGCAGATCCTCCTGCGTACCGCCGACCGGCCGGTCCCTGCCCCACACGGCGGGGTCGTAGGCGGCGAGGTAGTCGTCGAAGTCGTAGCCCCCGGCGGCGAACGCGGCGCAGTCCGCCCCGCCGGAGGCGTCGAGCACGCCGTCGACCCGGATGATCCGTGGTCCTTCGCCGCCCGCGGAGAGCGCCGCCCTGAACTCCGCCCAGGTGGTGACGGTGAAGGTGTGCGCGGCGTCCGCGCCCGCGCCGCCCCTGGTACCGCCGTCGAGGGACGCCCAGCCGTCGTGCGCGGGCAGGACGTCCGGGGCGGACGCCGGGTGCGCCGCCGCCACCGGGGCGGTGAGGGCGAGGGCCGTGCAGGCCGCGGCGAGTGCGAGGGGGACGCGCATGATCGGGCTCCTTGTGGCCGGGTGGGCGGTGCGGTCGTGGCGCGGGCTCTTCGTCCGGGGACCCGAAGCCGTCACCGGTTTCGCTGCTGCCACTCGGCCTGCGCCTTGTCGAGCTGCTCGGCGAGGTCGTCGAGGAAGTCCTTCGCGGACATCTTGCCGAGCAGCACCTTCTGGAAGTCCGGCTCGTTCTCCGCCTTGCTGATGGTGTTCCAGTCGGGCAGGTAGTAGGGCAGCTGGACGATCTTCGTGGAGCCGTCGCTCAGGGCGGCCGCCGCCAGCGCGGTGGTCTCGGCCTTCTTCACCCAGGGGTCCTTCGCGGCCTCGATGTTGGCGGGGATGGCGCCCGCCGACTCGTTCCACTTGCTGTTGGCGGCGTGCGAGGCCGCGAACTCGATGAACTTCCAGGCGGCCTTCTTCTTCCTGCTCGACTTGAAGAGGCCGAGGCCGTCGACGGGGTTGGAGACCTGGACGCGGACCCCGTCGCCGGTCGTCGGGTTGGGCAGGCCGCGGAACTTGTCCTTGCCGAGGGCCTTCACGTGGTCCGCGTAGGAGCCGAGGTTGTGGCTGAGCATCCCGATCCGCCCGTTGTCCCACTGGGCGTTCATCTTGGTGAAGTCGTTGTTGAGGTCGGCCGACGGCGTGGCCTTCTTGTAGAGGGCGGCGTACTTCTTCAACGCGGCCACGTTCTTCGGGTGGTTGACGGTGGTCTCGTCGCCGTCCCAGAACGAGCCGATGCCCGACTGTCCGTACATCGCGTCGAGTGCCTGCGCGATGGAGCCCTCGCCGCCGCGGATCGTGTAGCCGAAGCGGTTGGCGTCCCGGTCGGTGAGCTTCGCGGCCGCCGCGTAGAACCTGGTCCAGGTGGTGGGCGCGTCGAGGCCGGCCGCCGCGAACAGGTCGGTGCGGTAGTACAGGACGCCGTTGCTGGCGGAGGTCGGCACCGTGTACAGCCGGGTGCCGCCGCCCGCCGAGCGCACGCTGTCCACCATGCCCGGGTTGAGTCTGCCGCTCAGCGCGCTGCCTTCGAGGCGCTTGTCCAGCGGCTCCAGGGCGTCCTGGGCGGCGATCCCGGCGAGCATGGCGGCGCCGACACCCCCGACGTCGGGCAGGCCGCCGCCCTGGATGGCGGTGTCGTACTTGGACTGGACGCTCTCCGCGGGCACGCCGACGTACTTGACGTCGATGTCGGGGTTGGCCTTCTCGAAGTCCTGGATGATCTCCTGCCAGACGTCGTGCCGGACGGCGGTGTTGTTGTCCCAGAAGGTGATCTCGCCCTTGCCGGAGCCCTCGCTCCCCTTGTCACCCGCCGCGCCACTGCCGTCGTCGCCGCAGGCGGTTGCGGCCAGGGCGAGGACGGCGGCGAGCGCGAGCGCGGCGCCGGCGCGGGGTCGTGGGCGGGTCTGCATGCGGGGGCGTATGCGTGCGTTGATGGTCATCTTCGGCTCTCTTCTGCAGGAGTCGGTCGCTGGTGCTCGCAGGCGTTCTCAGAAGCGCTCAAGTACTGTCACGTGCTCTTCAGTGGGTGATGCGGAAGTGCGTGAACAGGGCCGTTCCTGCGGGGCCCGTACCGACGGGCGCGGCGGCGAACAGGCCGAACAGCGCGCCGACCCAGTTCCAGGGCGTCGCGGCGAAGACGACGCCCGAGGCGCGGAATCCGTCGCCGGTGTCGGCGTGGAAGCGGCAGCGGGCGCCCTCGGTGACCTCCACGCGCAGCAGGGCCGTGCCGTCCGGCGCGGGGCGCGGGTACTCGGCGTCGCGTTCCGGGCCGTCCCGCTCGGCGAACCGGTGCACCAGGGCGGCGTTGCCGTCGGCGCCCCGCTCCAGGCCGATCCAGGCGTACGCGTCGCCGAGCACCGCGAACCCGGCGCGGGCGCCCGGCACCGGGGCGGCCAGGTCGATGCGGACCTCCGCCGTGCACGGCCGCAGCGGAAGGCGCTGGGTGAGGACGTGCGGCAGGGTGCGCAGGTCGTCCGCTGTCGCGGTGCGCATGCACGCCAGTTGGAGGCCGTCCCCGGAGTGCGCGGTGGCAAGGCAGTCCCTGGGGTTGGCCGCCCACTGCCACTGCCTCCCGTACCGGCCGCCGGGGAAGTCGTCGTCGGTGGCGGGCGCGGCGGCGGGCTGCCGCGGCAGGTCCGGCTTCGGGTGTACGTCGACGGGGGCGCCGTCGTCGCCGAGCACGGGCCATCCTTCGCCGTCCCAGCGCATCGGCTGGAGGTGGACGACCCGCCCGTACGGGCCGCGATGCTGGAAGTGCAGGAACCAGTCCTCGCCGCGCGCGGTGCGCACCCAGCCGCCCTGGTGCGGTCCGTTCACGTCGGTGCCGCCCTGCTGGAGCACGATCCGCTCTTCGTAGGGGCCGTCGAAGCCGCGCGAGCGGAAGGCGCCCTGCCAGCCGGTCTCCACTCCCCCGGCCGGGGCGAGGATCCAGAACCAGCCGTCGTGGCGGTAGAGCTTGGGGCCTTCGAGGGTGAACCAGCCGGGGAGCCGGTCGCCGTCGATCAACACGCTCCCCCCGTCGAGGAGTTCACGCCCGTCGGCGCTCATCCGATGCCCCGTGATCAGGTTCTTCACGCCGGACCGCGACTTGGCCCAGGCGTGCACGAGGTGGGCCGTGCCGGTCTCCTCGCCCCAGAGGGGGCAGGGGTCGATGAAGCCCTTGCCGGGCTTGAGGAGGTGGGGCCGGGTCCACGGGCCGCGTATCCCGGGGGCGTTGACCTGGAAGATTCCGTGGTCGGGGTCGCCCCAGAAGATCCAGAACCGCCCGCCGTGGTGCCGCAGAGAGGGCGCCCACACCCCGCCCTCGTGCCGGGGCACGGTGAACGCCCCGGCGGGTTCGAGCCGTTCCACGGCGTGGCCGATCAGCGTCCAGTTGACCAGGTCGCGCGAGTGCAGCAGCGGCAGGCCGGGGGCGCGGCCGAAGCTGGACGCGGTGAGGTAGAAGTCGTCGCCGACGCGCAGCACGTCGGGGTCGGACCAGTCGGCGGCGAGGACGGGGTTGCGGTAGGTGCCGTCACCGAGGTCACCCGTGGGCCGGGTGGAGCGGGCGTGCCCGGACAACGGCCCGCCGCTCACGCCGTCACCGCCTTGCGCACCAGCGCCGCCGCCTCGTCGCGGTCCGGGCTGCCGTCGGCGACGACGGTCACCACCCGGCGTACGACGGTGTCGCCCGGCGCGATCGGCAGGCGGGCGTCGGCGGCGAGGCAGGAGCCGACGCCGGGGTAGTCGGCGGCGCGCACGAACCACGGGTCGCGCCGGGTCGCCGCGGTGGCCCCGGCGAAGACCAGGGTCCAGCCGTCGCCGGCCAGCGCCAGCCAGTCCGCGCGGGCGGCGTGCCCGGCCGTCTCTCCCTCGGTGTCGGCGGTGAACACGCGCGGGGGCGCGGACGCCTTCGGGGCGCGCCAGAAGAAGCCGCCGTACCCGGCGCCGGGGCGGCCGTTGGTGGCGGGGCTGCCGAGCGACACCTCCTCGCCGGTGGCGTTGGTGAGGGCGAACGTGAAGTCCAACGCCCAGGCGGTGGCCGTCAGTTCGGCGGCGGCTACGGTGCGGCGCTCGCGCAGCAGCACCTCTCCGCCGGCCGACCAGGTCAGGTCCTCCAGGAAGCCGTCCGGGTCGTGCAGCTTGAACCCCTGGTGCCGCTGGACGCCGTGGTTGTCGAGCGCGGTGGGCCCCTGCCCCCGTACGAAGGTGCGGCCTCCCCAGAAGTTGCGGCCCGCCACATCGGGTACGGCGACGCCCGCCCCGAGGTGGTGCGGGTGGTCCGCCGGGGCAAGCTCGGTGACGGCTCGGCCCGCGAGGGTGGTGACCGGGTGCAGGTGGGGGCGCGGGGGCAGCGGCCGGTCGAGATCGGCCCGGTAGGCGTAGCGGCCGACGGGGCGTCCCGCGCAGCGCAGGACGAGGGAATGCTTCATGGCGTACTCACCTCGTGGTGATGGTCGTCGGGGCGGGCCCAGTCGGCGCCCAGCTCGGAGTAGAGGCGGAGGGTGTCGGCGGCGGCGGTGACCAGGCCGTCGACGCCGTGCACGATGCGGCGCCCGGCGCTCGTGCCCGGGGCGGCGCTCCAGGCCCGTGTGGGCAGCGCGGCCGGGTCGGGCGCCGTCCTGACGGCCTCGACGACCCGCATGAACGCGCCGGTCGCGGCGGGCGGGACGAGGAGCCGGGCGCGCCCCGCGAGGTGCTCGGCCAGGTTCTCCAGGAGGTCGGTCCTGCCGTGCGTTGAGGTGTGCGCCAAACCCGTGCCGCTGCGGCGCACCTCCACCCGGTCCTGCCGGTACCAGAAGGTGATGCGTCCCCGGGTGCCGTGGACGACGACGTACGGCTCGCCGGGGCTCTGCGCGCAGAGCGTCGCCGCCACGGTGATCCGGCCGCCGCCCGCCGTGCGGACGCGTACGCACGAGGTGTCGTCGGACTCGATGGCGTGGGCCCGGAACAGTTCGCTCTCCACCGTGGTGACGTCCTCGGCGGCGGTGGCGTCCGCCAGGGCGAGGGCGGTGGCGACGGCGTGCGCGAGGGGGTTGGTGAGGACCCCGTCGACGACGTCCGCGCCGTCGAGGCGGCGGCGTCCGGCCCACGGCGCGCGCCGGAAGTACGCCTCGTCGCGCACCCAGGCGCCCGCACCGCCGACGCCGGTCACCTCGCCGACCGCCCCGTCGGCGATCATCCGGCGGATCGCGGGGACGGCGTGCGAGCCGAGCGACTGGAAGCCGATCTGGACGGCGGTGCCCGCGGCGGCTGCCCCGTCGGCCGTCCGCCGGAACTCCTCGTATGACGGAGCGGGCGGCTTCTCCAGGAGCAGATGGACGCCGCGCGTGGTGGCGGTGAGGGCCAGTTCGGTGTGCGTGGGGATGGGGGTGCAGATGACGGCGACGGTGGCGCCGGTGGCGTCGAGGAGCCCGGCGAAGTCGGCGGACTGCCGTACCGCGCCGAAGCCCGCGAGTTCCCCGCCGTCGAGCGGCCGCAGTTCGCAGACGCCCACGAGCCTTACGAGACCGGCGAGTTGGAGGCGGCGGATGTTCTCCAGGTGCCGGGCGCCGTGGCCGCGGGCGCCCGCGAGGACGAGGGGCAGCGGCCGCCGCCCGCCGCGCAGGTTCCTCACCCCTTCACCGCCCCGGCGCTGAACCCGGTGACCAGCCACTTCTGGATGAAGGCGAACACGATCACGACGGGCACGGCGGCGACGACGCCACCGGCGGCGAGCGCCCCCAGGTCGACGCTGTCGGCGCCCATGAGGGTGGCGAGGCCCACCGGGATCGTCTGCTTGCCCTGGTCGCTGAGGAACATCAGGGCGAACAGGAAGTGGTTCCAGCTGTGCACGAAGGCGAAGGATCCGACGGCGACCAGGCCGGGGCGCAGCATCGGCAGGACGATGGCGCAGAAGGCCCGGAAGCGTCCGCAGCCGTCGACCCAGGCGGCCTCCTCCAGGGCGTACGGGACGTTCTTGATGAAGCCGCTGAGCAGGATCATGGAGAGCGGCAGCTGGAAGACGGTCTCCGCGACGATCACGCTGGCGAGCGAGTTGATCATCCGGAGTTCGGCGAAGATCTGGAAGAGCGGCACGAGCATGAGGGCGCCGGGGATGAACTGCGAGCAGAGCAGCGCCAGCAGGAAGCCGCGCTTGATCCGGAAGTCGAAGCGGGCCAGGGCGTAGCCGCCCGCGAGGGCGACGAGTGTGGTCATCGCCATGGAGGCGGCGCCGACCAGCAGGCTGTTCTGGAAGAAGGTGGCGAAGCCGCGCTCGTTCCACACCTTGTCGAAGTGCTCGAAGGTGAGGGGCCAGGGCAGGAGCGAGGTGGAGCCGCTGGGCCGCAGGGCGAAGAGCAGGATCCAGTAGAAGGGGATGAGGGTGAAGAGGAGGTAGAGGCCGAGGGGGAGGTAGATCTGCCGACGGGACGGTGCGCTGGCGGCGCTCACTTCTCCTGCCCTCCGAACTTGCTGAGCCGTAGGTGGAGCAAGGAGCAGAAGAGCAGGATCACGAAGGCGATGGCGGTGAGCGCGGAGGCGTAGCCGAAGTCGTGGGAGTCGACGGCGATGGAGGCGATGCGCAGCGGGAGTGTCGTGGTCTCGCCCGCGGGGCCGCCGCCGGTGAGGGTGTAGAGCAGGTCGACGTTGTTGAACTCCCAGACCGCCCTGAGCAGCGTGGACAGGATGATCGCGTCCTTCAGGTGCGGCAGCGTGATGTGGAGGAACTGCCGCAGGCGGCTCGCGCCGTCCACCTCGGCCGCCTCGTACAGGTCTGGGGAGACGGACTGGAGGTCGGCGAGGATGAGGATCGCGAAGAAGGGGACGCCGCGCCAGAGTTCGGCGACGACGACGGCGGGGAAGACGGTGCCGGTGTCGGAGAGCCAGGACGTGCCGTAGGAGCCGATGCCGAGGTCCGCGAGGTAACGGGTGATCCCTGTCTGGGAGTTGAGGATCAGCAGCCAGATCGTGGAGGTGAGCACGCCGGAGACGGCCCAGGGCGAGAAGACCAGGGCGCGGGCGAGTGCGCGGCCGGCGAAGGTCTGGTTGACCAGCAGGGCGAGCGCGAGTCCGAGCAGCAGTTGCAGGACGACCTCGACGGCGACCCACTGGAAGCTGAAGCCGAGGGTGTGCCAGAAGTCCGGGTCGTCGGTGAACGCCGTGACGAAGTTGTCGAGGCCCGCGTAGCCGTTGCGCCACGGCTTGGTGGGGTTGTAGTGGCGCAGGCTGTAGTAGAAGACGCTGAGCACCGGGTAGGCGATGAAGCCGAGCATCAGCAGGACGGCGGGGGCGATGAGCAGGTACGGCAGGCGGCGCGGGGTCGCGGCGGTCCTGCGCCGCTTCCCGGCCGGGGGCGGCGGCGCCTCGGTGGCGCCGGGCGGCGGCTTCGCCACGGCTGCGGCGTGGGCCATGACACTTCTCCGATCGTGGGGGTGCGGGGTGAAGCGGTCGCGGAGGTACGGGCGAAGCACTTCTCGTACGCTGTTCGACATATCGATCAAGAGGAGGCGAGGATCGAGACGGGGCAAGGATCAGGAGCAGGAGGAGGCGCAGCCGTTCGGGCGGACGCCCCGGGGTTCAGCCCACATACGGGTCGGGCACGGCGCCGGGCCTGGCGAGGAACGCGAAGTCGCATCCCGTGTCGGCCTGCGTGACCTGCTCGGCGTAGAGGGCGCCGTACCCCCGCTCGTAGCGGACGGCCGGAGCGGCCCACGCTTTCCGACGCAGCTCCAACTCCTCTGCCGATACAAGAAGTTGAAGGCGCCGCGCGGGCACGTCGAGCTCCACGGGATCACCGGTGCGCACCAGGGCCAGCGGCCCGCCCACATGTGACTCGGGCGCGACATGCAGCACGCAGGTGCCGTACGAGGTGCCGCTCATCCGCGCGTCGGAGATCCGCACCATGTCGCGTACGCCCTGCTTGAGCAGGTAGTCGGGCAGGGGCAGCATTCCGTACTCGGGCATGCCGGGGCCGCCCTGGGGTCCGGCGCCGCGCAGGACGAGGACGTGGTCGGGTGTGATGCCGAGCGCCGGGTCGTGGATGGTCCGCTGCATCGTGCGGTAGTCGTCGAACACGACGGCGGGGCCCGTGTGCCTGAGCAGCCGCGGGTCCGCGGCGATGTGCTTGATGACGGCGCCGTCCGGGCAGAGGTTGCCGCGCAGGACGGCGACGCCGCCCTCCTCGGCGACCGGGCGCTCGCGCGGGCGGATCACGTCGTCGTCGTGGACGCGGGCACCGGCCAGCTGCTCGCGCAGGGTGGCGTGCGCGACGGTGGGGCGGTCCAGGTGCAGGAGGTCCGTGATCCGGGACAGGAAACCGGGCAGCCCACCGGCGAAGTGGAAGTCCTCCATCAGGTACTTGTGGCCGCCGGGCCGGACGTTGGCGAGCACGGGCACGGTGCGGGCGATGCGGTCGAAGTCGTCCAGGGTGAGCCGCACACCGGCGCGGCCGGCCAGCGCGATCAGGTGGATGACGGCGTTGGTGGAGCCGCCGAGCCCGAGGACGGTGGTGACGGCGTCCGCGAAGGCGTCCGGGGTGAGGATGCGCGACAACCGCAGGTCCTGGCGGACGAGTTCGACGATGCGCAGCCCCGAGGCGGCGGCCATCCTGTCGTGCCCCGAGTCCACGGCGGGCACGGACGACGCACCCGGCACGGTCACGCCCAGCGCCTCCGCCGCGGCGGTGAGCGTGGAGGCGGTGCCCATCGTCATGCAGTGGCCGGGGGAACGGGCGAGGCCGCTCTCCAGCTCGGTCAGCTCGCAGTCGCCGATGAGGCCGGCGCGGTGGTCGTCCCAGTACTTCCACATGTCCGTGCCCGAACCGAGCGTCTCGCCCCGCCAGTGCCCCGGCAGCATGGGCCCCGCGGGCACGAAGACGGCCGGCAGGTCGACGCTCGCGGCGCCCATGAGCAGGGCGGGCGTCGTCTTGTCGCAGCCACCGAGGAGCACGGCGCCGTCGACCGGGTAGGAGCGAAGCAGCTCCTCCGTCTCCATGGCGAGGAGGTTCCGGTAGAGCATGGGGGTCGGCTTCTGGAAGGTCTCGCTGAGCGTGGCCACCGGGAATTCCAGCGGGAACCCGCCCGCCTGCCACACGCCCCGCTTGACGGCCTGGGCCCGGTCGCGCAGGTGGGAGTGGCAGGGGTTGATGTCGGACCAGGTGTTGAGTACCGCGATGACGGGCTTGCCGAGGTGCTCCTCGGGAAGGTAGCCGAGCTGCCGGGTCCTGGCCCGGTGGCTGAACGACCGCAGTCCCGCGGAAACGCTGTCCCCGAACCACTGAGCGCTGCGAAGTCCGGGCGACGCCTGCCGCGGGCGGGGGTCCTGCGCGCCGGGCTCGCGGCCCGGCCCGGTCGGCGCCGGGCCGCTGTCCGTCCCCCCGCTCACACGGACCACCCCGCCACGATCTCCGCCACCTCGGCCCGCTCCCCCTCCGGGAGGAGCCCGCTCGGGGCGCGCACGTCGCGGCGGCAGAGGCCGAGGGCGGCGAGGGCCTCCTTGACGACCGTGACGTTGTGGGCGGAGCCGTCCGCCGCTCGCAGTTCCTCGAAGCGGCGGATCCGCGTCCATACGTCCATGGCGGCCCGGTAGTCGCCGAGCCGGAGCGCTTCGATCATGCGCAGCGAGAGGTGCGGGGCGACGTTCACGAGGCCGGAGGTGAAGCCGGTGGCGCCCGCCGAGAAGTACGAGGGGGCGTAGGGCTCGGCGAGCCCGGCGACCCAGACGAACCGTTCGAGCCCCGCGTCCCGCGCGAACCCGGCGAAGCGCGCGGCGTCCGGCACGGCGTACTTGACGCCGATGACGTTGGGGCAGGCGTCGGCGAGTTCGGCGAGACGGGCGCCGGGCAGCGCCGCGTCGCGCAGATAGGGGACGACGCCGAGCGCGGGGACGGCCTCGGCGACCGCGCGGTGATAGTCGACCCAGCCGCCGTCGGAGACGTAGGGATGCACCGGCTGATGCACCATCACCATGCCCGCGCCGACCGCCTCCGCATGCCGCGCCGCCTCCACCGCGCTCGGCACGTCGTGGCCGACCCCGACGAGGATCGCGGCGCGCCCCGCCGCCTCCTTCACCGTCGACTCGACGACGGCACGGCGCTCGTCGGGGGTGAGGGCGTAGAACTCCCCGGTGTTGCCGTTCGGCGTGAGGGTCCGCACCCCGGCGTCCAGTTGCCTGCGCAGCAGTTCGCGCAGGACGCCGTGGTCGACGGAGCCGTCCTCGGCGAAGGGCGTCACCGCAATCGCCACCACGTCGGCGAGCGCGGCACGCCGGGCGGCGTACGCCGTCACGCGAGCCCCCCTTCCACGGCGGCGCCGAGAGCCGTGCACTCGGCCCCCGCGTCCTCTGCCCCGGGGAAGGCGCGCCGCACGAACGACGCGATGTGGCGGTGCAGCGCCTCGGCCGCACCGTCCGCGTCCCCGGCGAGGGCGAGCCGCAGGATCTCCCGGTGCTCGGTCGCCTCGCGGGCCCAGGACGGGTCGGCCGACCAGGCGACGGCGGAGACGAGCGCCGCCTGGTCCCGCACCTCGTCGAGAAGGCGGCCGAGGAGCGGGTTGCCGCAGGCGGAGTACAGCGTGCGGTGGAACTCCCGGTTGGCGAGGGAGCGTTCGGCCGCGTCCACGGCGGCGTCGGCCCGCGCCAGGGCGTCGCGCGCGGTGTCGAGCGCCGCGCCGCGCCGCACGGTGCGCCGCAGCGCCTCGGGTTCGAGGAGGAGCCGCACGTCGTACACCTCGCGCGCCATGGCCGCGTCCACGGTGCGTACCGCCGCGCCCTTGTACTGGCTCATCACGACGAGCCCGGTGCCCGCGAGGGTCTTGAGCGCCTCGCGCACGGGCGTCTTGGAGACCCCGAACTCACCGGCGAGTTCCGTCTCGACCAGTGGCTGCCCCGGGCTCAGCTCGCCGGTGAGGATGCGGTGTTTGATCGCTTCGAGCACGAACTGCGTGCGCGAGGGGATCGGGGTCGGCACGGACGTCATGGGCACCCTCAGATCTCACGTATCGCGTATCACGTCTCATATATGACGTACGAAGTACGACGCGTAGAAGCTAGGAGGGCGCCCGGAGTTCGTCAACGCTCCGCACAAAAGAAGTCGGTCGCCTCGCAAAAGAAGTCGGTCGGCGGGCGGTTGGTCTGCGGCGACCTCACGCGTCCTGCGGATACCAGCGCAGCTCCACGGTGTTGCCGTCCGGGTCCCGCACGTAGAGCGAGAGTGCGGTGCCCCGCGCCCCGAAACGCTCGCCGGGCCCGTCCACCACATCGAAGTCGCCGGAGTCGATGACCTCCTGCCAGTCGAGCGGCTCGACCGCCAGGCAGATGTGGTCGACGTTGGAGCCGGACTCCTCCGGCCGCGCGTCGGACGGCGTGACGAGGTCGATGATGGTGGTGGGGCTGACCCGCACGGACGGGAAGGGGACCTTGCCCGCCCGCCACTCCTCCACCCGCACCGGTTCAAGGCCCAGCGGCCCTGTGTAGAAAGCCAGCGAGCGCTCGATGTCGGCGACGTTCAGGACGAGGTGGTCGAAGGCGATCACACGCATGACGGACTCCGTGAGTTCGGGGCGCCGGGGGCGCCGGGGGCGGTGTTTGACCGGTGGGTTCAGCATCGCCGAGCAGCCATCCATCGGTCCAACACATGCTTGTCATGCGATCCATCGTGTTTCACGATGGATCGATGGATCTCCAGCAGATGCGGTACGTCGTCGCGGTGGCCGAGACCGCGAGCTTCACCCGGGCCGCCGAGCGGTGCCACGTCGTCCAGTCCGCGCTCAGCCACCAAGTGGCCCGCCTGGAGAAGGAACTGGGCGCCCGGCTCTTCGAGCGGACCAGCCGCCGGGTGCGGCTGACCGTCGCCGGAGAGGCGTTCCTGCCCGCCGCCCGCCAGTCCCTGGAAGCGGCCGAGCGGGCCCGCGCCGAGGTGGCGGCCGCCACCGGTGAGATCCGGGGCAGGCTGACCGTCGGATCGATCCCCACGGTGACCGCCGTCGACCTCCCCGCGGTGCTGCGGGAGTACCGCACGCGCTACCCCCAGGTACGGATCAGCCTGCGCACCGGCGCCAGCGAGCACCTCGTCGAGCAGGTGCGCGACGGCGGCCTCGACGCGGCGTTCCTCGGCGTCCAGCCCGGATTCCGGCCGCAGGGCGTGCGGGACAGGGAGCTCGCCCACGGGCGGCACGTCGCCGTCGTCGCCCCGGACCACCCGCTCGCCACCCAAGCCGAGGTGGGCCTCCCCCGCCTCGCCGACGAGGTGTTCGTGGACTTCGCCGCGGGCACCGTCGCCCGCGCCCAGTCGGACGAGGCGTTCGCGGCGGCCGGCCTGCGGCGCGAGGTCGCCTTCGAGGCCGGCGTGGAGCTCATGGCCCGGCTGGTCCGCCACGGACTGGGCATCGCCCTGCTGCCCGCGTCCTTCGCCGCCGAACTGCACGGCCTGCGGAGCGTGCCGGTCCGCGACGGGCCCGTACGGGTGGAGCGCCTGGTCTGGAGCCGGTTCGCCCCGTCGCCCGCTGCCGCGGCCTTCCTGGCCCTGCTGGACCGGACCGACGGCGACAGCGGGCGAAGGCAGCCGTCAGTGGGCGAAGACCGTGCTGGCCAGCGCCACATGGACGGTCGTGCCCGCCAGGATGCTCAACAGGGCGTTGCGGCGCCACAGATGCACGCCGACGGTGACGGCCAGCGCGGCCAGCGGCGCGGCGGCGCGTGATTCGGTGACGGGGAGGTCGCGCAGGCAGTAGACGACCAGGATCACCATGACGCCCGCGGGCATGCGCGTACTGAGGTACTGCACGGTGGCGCTGGCCCGCAGCGGGGCGAGGACGGCGAACGGCAGGGCGCGCAGCGTCCAGGTGACGGCGGCGGAGACGAGGACCGCGGTGACGGCGTAACCGGTGTCAGACATGGGCGGGCTTCCTGCCGGTGGCGAAGTGGCGGGCCAGGAGGGCGGCGGTGAACAGGGCGAAGGCGGCCAGGAGCAGCTGGCCGGGGAAGAACAGCCGGGCGGCGAGGGCGCTCAGGAGGGCGAGGACGGGGGTGGGCACGTCTCCCCGCAGGTCGCGGACGGCGTCGAGGGACAAGACGGTGAACAGCGCGGTCAGCGCGAAGTCGAGGCCGGTGACGCTCTGCGGGATAAGGGAGCCGAGCAGGGCGCCGACGGTGGCGCTGCCCGCCCAGTACAGGTGCATGTAGAGCTGCAGCCACGTGATGCGCCGGCCCGTCCAGGTGCGGGCCTGTTCGGTGGAGGTCAGCGCGTACGCCTCGTCGGTGAGCGCGAAGGTGCTGTACGTCTTGGCGAGGCGGCCCCGCACCTGGTGCAGGGGGAAGGACAGGGCGTAGAAGACGTGCCTGCCCTGCACCAGGAACGCCGCTCCGGCGATGGACGCCAGTGGCGCGGCGGCGGCGACCATGCCGATGAGCAGGAACTCGAACGAGCCGCCGTAGACCAGTGCGGCGGACAGCCCCGCCCACCACCAGTCGAGCCCGGACTGGATGACGAGGGCTCCGAAGGCGAGACCGAGCGGGAGCATCCCGAGGCCCACGGACGCGCAGTCCCCGAAGGCTTTCCGCGCCGCGGACCGCTCGGGGGGTGAGGGGGTGACGGAGAGCTGGGGCCGGTCGGCGACCGCGGAGGATATGTGCATGCGGACACTTTAGGCAAGTGCCCGCCTAATATGGTTGCCGTTTGTGGCCCTATGATCTTCGTATGAGCAATGAAGGTGGGCTGGATGCCCTTGACCGCGAAATTTTGTTTCACCTGCGCCAGGACGGTCGGCTGACCAACGTCGAACTGGCCAAGCTGGTGGGCCTGACACCGCCGCCGTGCCTGCGGCGGGTCAAGCGCCTGGAGGAGACCGGTGTCATCACCGGCTACCGGACCGTCATCGATCCGGCAGCCCTGGGCCGCGGGCTCGAAGTGCTCATCGACGTCGAGATCTACGCCAATGACCGCAAGACCACCGAGAAGTTCGAGACCACGGTGGCCTCGTACGAAGAGGTGATCGAGTTCCGGCGGATGTACGGGCGTCCGGACTATTTCATCCGGGCCGCCGTGGCCGACCACGGCGCGTACGAGGCCTTCCTCACCCAGAAGCTCAGCGGCCTGCCCGCCATCCTGCGCCTCACCTCCCACCTCACCATGAAGACGATCAAGGTGGACGGCTGAGCGCCTCCCGTCAGCCCGCGCGCCCCACCACCAGCCACCGCGACGGCAGCTCGATGCGCGTACCGTCCGGGGCGAACTCCGTCGTCGACAGCGGGAGTTCGCCTCCGGCGATGACCGTGAGCCCGGCGGCGCCGACGCACGCGTCCACCGCCCCGTCGGCGACCTCGGCGGGGGTGAGGCCGTGCGCGAAGACCGGGGCCAGCTTCGGCGGCGGACCCGCGGGGTTCTGCGCCAGGCCCATCAGGACCGGGCGCGCCGCCTCCGAGAGTTCGAAGAGGAAGGCGCGGCCCCGCTCGCCGAGCAGCGTGGCGATGTTGTCGACCAGCGGCTGCCGGTCGGCGGGCTCGCACTGGTGCAGGACGCCCCGCATGTAGACGTTGACGTCCCCGAGCTCCGCGTGCAGCTGCTCCGCCTCGGCCCTCTCCACCAGGTCGAGCTGGCGGAAGTCGGCCTGCCCCGCCGGGTCGGCGCGCCGGGCGTGGTCGACGGCGGCCGCCGACAGATCGACGCCGAGGACGCGCGGGAAACGGTCGGCGAGGAACCGCGTCTGCGTGCCGTTGCCGCAGCCGAGGTCGACGACGGGCAGGCCGCCCGCGGTCATGTGCGGTTCGAAGAGCGCGAGGTGCAGACCCGCGGTGAGGGCGGGCTCGGCGTCCCAGAAGACAGCTCCCGGCTCTTCGGGGGCGTCCCGCCAGAACCCCTCCCACGCCTCCCTGTACCGACTCGTGACACTCATGTCCGTGCTCCCCAGTCCGCGACGAGAGCCGCCGAAGCCGGCGGCAAGATCGGTCTACCGCGCCGGGGGCACACGGACAAGGCACCCGCGCATTCCTTCACCGGTCATTCGATACGTACCCGCCGGGCGCACGAGCGCGCGCCCCGCCTTGCCCGGGAGCTGACACAGGCTCTCAGCGGCGCGGCAGGGACAGTTCGAACCAGACCGTCTTCCCCCGGCGCGTCCGGCTCGTGCCCCACTCCTTCGCCAGTGCGCTGACGATGTGCAGGCCGCGCCCGAACTCGTCGTCCGGGCCCGCGTTGAGGAGCGTCGGCAGCGTCTGGTCGCCGTCCTCGACCTCGCAGACCAGGGTCCCGGAGCGGACCAGGCGCAGGTGGACCCAGGCGCTGCCGGAGTGCCGTACGACGTTGGTGACGAGCTCGCTGACGAGCAGTTCGGCGGTGTCGCCCAGGGACTGCAGCGACCACGCCCGCAGTTGGGAGCGGACCAGCTCGCGGGCCCTGCCCACCTCGCTGGGGTCGACGGCGAGCCGGTGGTCCGCGACGTCCTTCGCCGCGATGCCGTTGAGCCTGGCCATCAGGAGCGCCACGTCGTCCTTGCGGCCGCCCCGCGTGTTGAGCGCGCGGATGATCGTGTCGCAGGCGGCGTCCATGGAGGCGGCGGGGTGCGCGGCGGACTCGGTGAGCGTGGCGAGGCCGACGCCGATGTCCTCACCGCGGACCTCGACGAGTCCGTCGGTGCACATCAGGAGCCGGTCGCCGGGGGAGACCCGCACCACGACCGACTCGAAGGGCACGCCGCCGACGCCGATGGGCGCGCCTGTGGGCAGGTCGAGGAGTTCGCTGCGGCCGTCCGCGGCGCGGACCAGGACGGGCGGGATGTGGCCTGCGTTGCCCAGGTGCAGCTCGCCCGCGATCGGGTCGTAGACCGCGTACAGGCAGGTGGCGAGATAGTGCTCGCCGAGGCGCTGCGCCAGGTCGTCGAGGTTGCGCAGGAGCTGCTCGGGCGGCAGGTCGAGGGCGGCCATGGTCTGCACCGCCGTGCGCAACTGGCCCATCATGGCCGCGGAGTTGAGCCCGTGGCCCATCACGTCGCCGACGACGAGCGCGGTCCTTGAGCCGGGCAGTTTGACGGAGTCGAACCAGTCGCCGCCGACCCGGCCGAGGAGCGTGCCGGGCAGGTAGCGGGTGGCGATGTCACAGCCGGACATCCGGGGCTGGATGTGCGGCAGCATGCTGTCCTGGAGGGTGTCGGCGACGCTCTCCTGGTACGTGTACATGCGGGCGTTGTCGAGCACGAGGCCCGCGCGGGCAGCCAGTTCGGCACCGGTGACGCGGTCCATGTCGTTGAAGACCGGCCGCTCCCGGTGCCGCAGCAGGATCATGAAACCGAGCACCACGTTGCGCGCCTTCAGGGGCACGACGAGCATGGAGCGGTTGGTGATCAGCGGGCGGATGTCGCGCTTCTCGAACTGGGAGGCGATGGCGTTGCCCATCTCCTCGGAGATGCGCGGCACGAGCACGGGGTCACCCGAGGTCATGCACTGGAAGAACGGCGTGTGCGCGGGGAACGGCATGGACTCCCCCACCGGCACCACGTCGTCCCAGCGCCCCGGCTCGTCGGTGTGCTCCAGGGCGACCCGGTGCCACATGGTGGTCTCGTCCGGCACGCCCTCGGGGAAGCCCTCGCCCGCGACGACCTGCTCGCGCAGATAGGTGCCCGCGACGTCCGTGAAGCGTGGCACGACCGCCCTGCTGACCTCCAGGATCGTCTGCGACAGATCGAGCGAGGAGCCGATGCGCCCGCTGACCTCGTTGAGGAATTCGAGGTGCTCGCGCACCGCCGCGTACTCGAGGTCCTCGCCCTCCTCCTCCGCCGCGTCCGGGGCCGCGGGCAGCCCGCCCGCGGCGGCCTGTGCGGCGCGCTGCCTGCGTTCCTTGCGCTCCGCCCGGCGGGCGACGCCCCAGTCCGGGGTGACGGGCACCCGGTCGTGCCTGCTGAACTCCAGGACGGGATAGCCCAGTTCGAGCACCTGGGCGACGATACGGGCGCTTTCGTCCACACTCATGCTCGGCAGGATCTCGGGCAGCCTGGCCGCGAGCTCGTCCGCGCCAGGGAAGTCGGTGTGCAGGGCGAAGGCGGGCGCGATCCGCTCGGCCTGCTCCTCGCCCTCGCCCCGCCCGCCGTCCGGCTCCTGCGCCGCGGTCAGCCGCGCGGCGTCGGCGGCGAGCACGAGGAGCCGCTCGGGTCCCGGGCCGATCAGCGGATACGCCCACCACAGCACGTCGATGCGCCCTTGGTCGCGCCCGTCACCCGGTCCGGCGAGACGCGCCCGGCCCGCGGCCGGGTAGGAGATGCGTCCGTCGAGGGAGGTCTCCAGGTCGGGGCCGAGTCCGTCGTACGCCTCGTAGGACTCTCGGTCCTCCTGGATCGCGCCGTGCACCGGGAGCAGATCACCCACCGGGCAGCCGACGGCCTCCTCCTTGCCGTACCCGAAGAGGCGGCGCGCTCCGACGCTCCAGTGCGAGACGAGGCCCGCTCCGTCGACGACGACCACGGCCAGGGGAATGCGTCCGGACGCGGCACTCTGCGTCACCGGCTCGCCTGGAGTGCCTCGTTCCATGGCTCATGCTCCTTCCCGCGGCGGCGCAAGATCTGGGCCGCCACCAACCACCGTACGGCTGACGCGGGTTGCCGTGCGGGTCAATACGGGAATTGCCCGCACAGCGGGGACACCGGCGCACGCCCCCCTTGGCTGCGGGCCCTAGTCCTCGTGCCCGAGCTGGAGGTCCCGCTCCGTGCGGCCGCCGCCCGCGACCTGGAGGACGGTGGCGACCGGCGGGTAGCCCGCCGCGATCACGGTGTACTCGCCGGAGGACAGGTCGACGAAGCGGAAGGTGCCGTCCGCCGCGGTGGTCAGGGTGTCGACGACGTTGCCCGCCGCGTCGAGCAGGGTCACGCGCGCGTCCTCGACGGGCCGCCCACCGCCGGCCCGCACGGTGCCGCGCAGCACGGCGCCGCCCGCGAGCTCCACGTCCTGGCGGGTCTCCCGCGAGGCCTGCACGGTGACGGGGAGCGCGGCGGGGCGGAAGGCGGGGGCACTGGCCGCGAGCGTGTACTCGCCGGCCACCAGCTCCGTGATGACGTAGCCGCCCTCACGGCCGCTGCGGGTGGTGGCGACGACCTCGCCGCGGACGTCGGTGAGGGTGACGGCGGCGTCCCTGACGGCCGTGCCGTCGGCGGTCACCACGGTCCCGGCGAGGCGGCCCGCCCCGCCGAGGACCACGTCGAGCTCGACGGGCCGCTCGCCGACGGTGACCGTGACGGCCTGCGGCTGGTGGCCGCCCGCCGCCGCGATCAGCACGAAGGAGCCCGTCCCCGGCGTGGACAGGGCGTACCGTCCGTCCTCTCCGCTGGCGCCGCGCCCGATCTGCTGCCCGCCCACGTCGATGAGGGTGAGGGCCGCGCGGGGCACGACGGTGCCGTCGGGGTGCTGCACGGTGCCGCAGACCGGGACCCCGGCGGCGTACGGCGCCTGGCGGGCGTGGGGGACGGTTCCCGGTTCGTCGGCCGGTGCGCTGGGGGAGGTGGTGCTGGACAACAGGGGTGTCTCCTTGAGGAAGAAGGCGAGCAGCATGCCGAGGACGAGCACCGGCACCAGGTAGAGGAAGATCCGCGGCATCGCGTCGGCGTACGCCTGGATGTAGCCGTCGCGCAGCGGCGCGGGCAGCGTGTGGACGAGCTGCGGGGTGATGGACTCGGCGTCGGGCAGGGCCTTGCCCGCGCCGGCGGGGATCCGGTCGCGCAGGGCGTCGGCGAGCCGGTCGGCGAAGAGCGTGCCGAAGATCGCGGCGCCCACACTGCCGCCGATCTGCCGGAAGTAGTTGTTGGCACTGGTGGCGGTGCCGAGGTCGGCGGGGCGCACCGCGTTCTGCACGGCGAGCACCAGGACCGGCATGACCAGGCCGATGCCCGCGCCGAGGACGGCCATCCAGACGCTGTACTGCAGCCGGGAGGTGTCGGCCTCGAGCCGCGAGAGCAGCCACATGCCGATGACGGACAGGACGCCGCCGAGGATCGGGTAGACCTTGTAGCGCCCGGTGTGGCTGATGAGCTGCCCGGAGACGATGGACGCGCCGACGATGCCGCCCATCATCGGCAGCATCAGGAGGCCGGACTCGGTGGCGCTCGCGCCGTCGACCATCTGCAGGAAGGTCGGCAGGTAGCTGGCCGCTCCGAAGAGGGCGACTCCGATGACCATGCCCACCAGAGAGGTGATGTTGAAGACCGGGTCACGGAAGAGGCGCAGCGGGATGATCGGTTCTGCGGCGAACCGCTCGGCGACCAGGAAGAGCACGCTCGCCACGACGGCCCCGACGCCGAGCCCGACGATCACGCGGTCGCCCCACGCGTACTCGGTACCGCCCCAGCTGGTGAGCAGGACGAGGCAGGTGGAGGCGGCGGCGAGCAGGAGCGCGCCGAGCACGTCGAGCCGGGCCCTGCCGGTGCGCTTGGGCAGCTTCAGTACGAGGGTGACGACGAGGAGGGTGACGAGGCCGAAGGGCACGTTGAAGTAGAAGCACCAGCGCCAGGAGACGTGGTCGGTGAAGAAGCCGCCGAGCAGGGGCCCCGCGACCGAGGCGAGGCCGAACGCGGCGCCGATCAGGCCCATGTAGCGGCCGCGCTGCCGGGGCGGCACGATGTCCGCGATGATCGCCTGTACGCCGATCATCAGGCCGCCCGCACCGGCGCCCTGGAGCGCCCGGAAGGCGATGAGCTGGTCCATCGTCCGCGACCAGCCGGCGAGCGCCGAGCCGATGACGAAGACGACGATGGCGAACTGGAAGACGCCCTTGCGCCCGAAGAGGTCACCGAGCTTGCCGTAGATGGGCAGGCCGATGGTGGAGGTGAGGAGGTAGGCGGTGATCGCCCAGGACATCTTGTCGAGGCCGTGCAGCTCGCCGACGATCTTCGGGAGCGCGGTGGCGACGATCATCTGCTCCAGGGCGGCGAGCAGCAGGGCGAGCATCAGCCCCACGAAGACCATCCGTACGCGGCTGGGGCTGAGCCCGTGGCCCGTGGGGTCCGGGGGCGGTGGCGGCGCCTGGCCCCGCCCCTGACCGCCCTGTACGGCGGGCGGGCCGGCCCCTTCACGGTGCCGCCCGTCCCCCGCGGCCCGCTCACTCCGCTCGTCCTGCCGGCTCTGCTGGTCCTGACCGGTGGTCTTCACCAGCGTCGTCCCGCCCACGTCCTGCTCCCCTCGTCGCGCCTGCGCCGCCCATTTCTCGCATTACGCGACAACAGCGAGCAAGCGCGACGAGTCACCCTCGCGCGGGGTTCCATGGGCGTAAGCGCCGGTGGGAGCCCTACGGCGTACAACGGGACCGAACAGAAAACCACTCGAAACGGTGAGCGTGAGAGCAACGCTGAGTGGTCGGGCGGGAGTTGGCCGGGCGGACGGACCGGCCCGGCCCGGATCGGACCGCCCGCCCGGCGCGGGGCCTACTTCTCGACGTGGGCGGCGAGGTTGCCGAGCACGGCGTCGTAGATGCGGGCCAGGCCCTTGGGCGCGAAGGTCTTCTCGAAGAAGCCGCCGATGCCGCCCGCGCCGTTCCAGACGGTGGTGACGACCACGCGGGATTTACCCTCACCGGCCGGCGTCACCGTCCAGGTCGTGACCATGGAGGAGTTGCGGTCCTTCTCGACCAGCTCGCCGTCCGTGGGCTCGCTGACCTCCAGGAGGCAGTCGCGGATGCGCTTGCTGGTGGCCTGGAGCTTCCAGTGGACGAGGGTGCCCTCGCCGTCACCGCCCTCGCGCACCTCGTACTCGCTGAAGTGCTCGGAGAGGAGCTTCTCGCGCGTGCCGTTGTAGTCGGCCAGCGCGTCGAAGACGTCGTCCGGCTTTGCCGTGATGGTCCGCTCCGCGACCGCTTCGACCTGCGCCATTGCACTTCCTCCAGCATGTGTGTTCCTCGGGGACTTCGTGGAAAGCCAACCACCCGGCGTACCGGCCCCCCAAATCGGGTCCCCGGTCGGGGGCTTGGCGGGACAGGCTCTCAGCCCGGCAGGAGCCTGAGCGAGGTCCACAGCGCGAGGGTCGACAGGACGAGGGCGGCCGGAGTGGTGAGGAGTCCGAGGCGGGTGAAGCGGCCCAGATCGACGTCGTGGTCGTGCTGGTGGGCGATGCGGCGCCACAGGAGCGTGGCGAGGGATCCCGCGTAGGTGAGGTTGGGGCCGATGTTCACGCCGATGAGTACGGCGAGGACGGCGCCGGGACCGGACGGCGCGGCCAGCGGGACCAGGGCGAGGACGGCCGGCAGGTTGTTGATCAGGTTGGCGAGCAGGGCGGCGACGGCGGCGGTGCCGAGGAGCGCGGGCAGCGCGGTGCCGTCCGGCAGGAATCGCCCGAGGGCGTCGCCGAGGCCGTTGTCGACGACGGCCCTGACGACGACGCCGAGGGCGAGGACGAAGGCCAGGAACGGCCACGAGGCGGAGCGCAGGATCGCCGCCGGTGTCGTACGGCGGCGCAGCAGGGCCCGGACCGCGAGGACGGCCGCCCCTGCCGCGGCCGCCCAGGCGGGGTCGACCCCGACGGCTGAGGCCACCGCGAACCCGGCGAGCGTGGCCGCGACGGTCACCAGGGCGAACAGCGGCATGTCCGGCGGCTCCTCGGCCTCGGCGCCCTGCGTCGGGGCGTCGAGGTCGGCGGCGAAGAACCGCCGGAAGACCGCGTACTCGACCGCGACGGCGACCAGCCAGGGCAGCGTCATGAGCAGCGCGAAGCGCGTGAAGCTCAGGCCGGTCGCGGTGAAGGCGAGGAGGTTGGTCAGGTTCGAGACCGGCAGCAGGAGGGACGCGGTGTTGGACAGGTGGGCGCTCGCGTAGACGTGCGGCGCGGGGCGGGCGCCCATGCGCGCGGCCGTGGCGAAGACGACCGGGGTCAGCAGGACCACGGTGGCGTCCAGGCTCAGGGCGGCGGTGATCACCGAGGCGAAGGCGAAGACGGCGCCGAGCAGCCGGCGGGGGCGACCCGCGGCCCGGCGCGCCATCCAGCTGCCGCAGGCGTGGAAGAGCCCCTCGTCGGCGCAGAGCTTGGCGAGCACAAGGACGCCCGCGAGGAAGCCGATCACCGGGCCGAGCCGGGCGGCCTCGTCCCGCACGTCGTCGAGCGGGATCGCCCCGGACAGGATCACGACGCCGGCGGCCGGCACGGCGAAGGCGGCCTCGGGCCACCGGAACGGGCGGACGACGGCGCAGACAAGCACCACGACCAGGGCGGCGACGGACAGGGACTCGACGAGCATGCCTTCGATCATGCACGGCCCGACGGCCGGGTTCCGCCTTCGCACGATCAAGGGAACATGTGTTCTATTCTGTGGTCAGTGCTACCGAGGAGGTGTCATGCGCTGGGAGAACCTCTCCGAAGGGCCGGGCCCGAGGGCGACCGCCGATGCCGCACTGTTCGGCGCGGACGCGGTGACCACGCGGACTTTCGACACCCCCGAGTTCCGCGGGATCACCTTTCACGAGGTCCGGGCCAGGTCGATCGTGAACCGGGTGCCCGGTGCGTCCCGCATGCCGTTCGAATGGACGGTCAACCCCTACCGGGGGTGCACGCACGCGTGCGTCTACTGTTTCGCCCGCAAGACCCACAGCTACCTGGACCTCGACACCGGTCTCGGCTTCGACAGCCAGATCGTCGTCAAGGTCAACGCCGCCGCGCTGCTGCGCCGACAGCTCGCCTCGCCACGCTGGCACGGCGACCACATCGCCATGGGCACGAACGTCGACTGCTATCAGCGCGCGGAGGGCCGCTACCGGCTGATGCCCGGCATCATCGAGGCGCTGCGCGACCGCGGAAACCCCTTCTCGATCCTGACCAAGGGCACACTGATCCTGCGCGATCTCGACCTGCTCCGGCAGGCCGCCGCGGTGACGGAGGTCGGCATCTCCGTCTCCGTGGGCTTCGTCGACCAGGAGCTGTGGCGGACCGTCGAGCCGGGCACCCCCGCCCCGGAGCGGCGCCTCGACGTCGTACGCGCCCTGACCGACCACGGCATCGGCTGCGGCGTCCTGATGGCGCCCGTCATCCCCTTCCTGGGCGACCACCCCGACCAGCTGCGCGCCACGGTGCGGGCCGTCGCCGCGGCCGGCGCGACCTCCGTGACACCGCTGGTACTGCATCTGCGCCCTGGCGCGCGCGAATGGTTCATGGCCTGGCTCGGGCAGCACCACCCGCATCTGGTCCGGCGCTACGAGCGGTTGTACGCGGAGGGGGCCTACGCCCCGAAGTGGTACCAGCGCCGCGTCACGCGTCATGTGCACGAGCTGGCCGAGGAGTTCGGCATAGGACCCACGCGCGCGGGGGCGTCGCGACGGATCCGCCTCCCCGAGGAACCCGCGCCCGCCGCCGGACCCACCCAGCTCACGCTGCTCTGAGAGCCTGTCTTTGAACCCCCGTCGTCCGCGCGAAGCGCGGGCGCAGCGGCGTTCGGTGCGTGCGATCGGAGTGCGGAGTTCCAGGTCATGTGGCGGAGCCACCTGTCCTGGAACTCCGTGCGCCGAGGGCGCGTGCCGGGCGTCGCTGCGCAGGCGGGGGTTCAAAGACAGGCTCTGAGAGCCTGCCTTCGACCGACGTGCCTCTTTCGGGTCATCTCCCGCCCGGAGCGGCCACTTCCCGGTGACGCTTCCGGGATCATGCGGCAGGGGCCACGGCCTGTTGCGCCCCGAACCCACCGCTCCGGGAGGCCGGATGAAGAAGCGCGCCGTCGTACTCTGCTCAGTCGCCGCTGTGGCAGCCGCAATGGTCACGGCGGTGCCACCCGCCGCGGGCGCCCCCGGCGCCGCCCCTCCGCCACAGCTCCGCACGCAGGCCCCGCCTCTCCTCGCGCACCCCTCGCTCACGTGGAAGAAGTGCGCGACCAAGGACCGTCCGACGCTCCAGTGCGCGTCGTTGAAGGTCCCGCTCGACCACCAGGAGCCGGGCGGCAGACAGCTCACCCTCGCCCTGTCCCGCGTCCCGCACACCGCGAAGAGCTTCCAGGGACCGCTCCTGGTGAACCCCGGCGGGCCGGGCGGCAGCGGGCTCGCCATGGCCGGTTTCGTCGCCGGGGCGCTGCCGAAGAAGGTGGCGGCGCAGTACGACGTCGTCGGCTTCGACCCGCGGGGCGTGGGCAAGAGCAGGCCCGCGCTCAACTGCCGCCCCGGACACTTCTCCCCCGTGCGCCCCGCCACCGTCCCCACCACGGCCGCGCTGGAGCGCGCCAACCTCGACAGGGCACGGAAGTTCGCGCGGGCGTGCGAGTCGAAGTACGGGGACATCCTGCCCTTCATCGACTCGGTGAGCGTCGTCCAGGACATGGACGCGATCCGTGCCGCCCTGAAGGCCGAGCGCATCAACTACTACGGCTACTCCTACGGCACCTACCTGGGCGCGCTCTACGGAAAGCTCTACCCGCACCGGGTGCGCCGCATGGCGCTCGACTCCCTCGTCGACCCGACGGGCGTCTGGTACGACGACAACCTCCGCCAGGACTACGCGTTCGACGCCCGCCACAAGGCGTTCATGGCCTGGATCGCCCGGCACGACGCGACGTACCGGCTGGGCAAGGACCCCGGGAGGGTCGAGGCCAAGTGGTACGCGATGCGGAAGGCGGTCACCAGGAAGCCCGCGGGCAAGAAGGTGGGCGGCGCCGAGCTGGAGGACACCTTCATGCCCGGCGCCTACTTCAACGGCTACTGGCCCATCCTGGCGAAGGCGTTCGCCGCGTACGCGAACGGCAAGGAGACGGGCCCGCTGGTCAAGGCGTACGAGGGGATCGGCGCCGTGGACGCCGCGGGCGAGAACGGCTACAGCGTCTACACCGCCGTGCAGTGCCGGGACGTGCAGTGGCCGCGCGACTGGCGCACGTGGCGCGACGACAACGACGCGGCGCACGCCAAGGCGCCGTTCGCCACCTGGAACAACGCCTGGTACAACGCCCCGTGCGCGTTCTGGCCGACCCACCACCTGAGCCCGCCGGACACCGCCAACTCCGAGCTGCCCCCGGTCCTGCTCTTCCAGGCGACCGACGACCCCGCCACCCCGTACGACGGCGCCATCGCCCTGCACCGGAACCTGGGCGGCTCCCGGCTGGTCGTCGAGCAGGGCGGCGGCAACCACGGCATCACCCTGCGCGGAAACCGCTGCCTGGACCGGCACTTGGCCGCGTACCTGAGGAACGGCAAGGTGCCACAGAGCGACGGCGAGGTCGACGCGGTCTGCGAGGCGCTGCCCGACCCGAAGCCGCCGCACGCCACGAAGGGCAGGTCGGACACCGTGCGCGGAGCGCTTGCGGCCTTCGGGCGCGGGGCGTTGTCACACCCGTGGTCCACCATGGGGTCATGAGCCGACTGACCCGCATCAGCGCCCCCGAGGGCGTCGCCCCCGCCACCGCGTACACCCACGTCGTCATGGGCACGGGCCGCCTCGTGGCCGTCTCCGGGCAACTGGCCCTGGACGAGGACGGAAAGCTCGTCGGCGAGGGCGACGCGGCGGCGCAGGCCCGGCAGGTGTTCGAGAACCTGCGGCGCTGTCTCGCGGCGGCGGGCGCGACCTTCGAGGACGTCGTGAAGCTGACGTACTTCGTGACGGACATGGCGCACATGCCGGCCGTGCGCACCGCGCGGGACGCCTTCCTGGACCCGGAGCGGCTCCCCGCGTCCTCGGCGGTGCAGGTTGCGGCGTTGGTCGCCCCCGAGTTCCTGATGGAGATAGAGGCGTTCGCTGTGGTGTCGGAGTAGGGGCGCCCGCCCCCCTCACTCCGGCAGCCGCGCCAGTGCCGCCGAGGCCGCTGCCGCGAGGCGCGGGTGGCCGCGCGCGGCCATCAGCACGGGCCTCGCCCGGCCGTCGCCCAGCGCCCCGAGCCCCTCCACGCACGCGAGGGCGATCTTGCCGTACGGATCGTGCGGGGCGAGCCTGCGCTGGAGCGTGGTGATCAGCGCGGGCGCCGACTCGGGGGCGCGCAGCTCGGTCAGCAGGCGCACGGGGTAGAGCGCGTAGGCGATCCGGAGCTCGTTCGTCGCGAGGGCGGCAGCGGCGCGTGCCGTGCGCGGGTCGCCGAGCCGCGCGAGGGCGTGCGCCGCGGCGGCGCACCGCGGCGGGTCCCGGTGGTTGAGGAGGAGGACGAGCGACTCGAAGGCCCTGCGGTCACCGGCGACGCCGAGTCTGACCGCCGCCAACTCCCGGGCCCACAGGGGCTGCCCGGGCGAGACGAGCACCTCGGCGAGTGCGTCGAGGTCATCGGTGGCGACCATCCAGTCGTACTCCTTGGCCCCACCCGCCTCGGCCCGTAAGCGTTCCGTCACCGTCCGCAACTCCTCATCCATGGCCGCGAGCCTAGGGCCTGCCTTTCGGATCTGTCCGGGGTCGCGTGGCCTGGCACGCACATCTGCGGCGTTGCCGTCGGTTGTCAACGCTCCGCATTGCCACCCTCCTCCGCCTTGCAGCTGCACGCACCGAACACCGCTCGAGCCCCACCCAAGGCAAAGCCACCCAAGTCCGGCCCGACCCGAAAGGCAGACCTTAGAGCCTTACCCAGCAGTCGCGACGTAGATCACACAGATCGGGCCGCCGAGGGAACTCGCGAGGGCTGGCGCGCTCATTACTTGCCGGTTAACCTCATGTGAGCGGGGCACACTCCTCGCAGCAGTTCCTTTTCTCGCGGTGGCCTGGTGACGCAGCCGCCGCGAGTGTCCGGTCGGTTCGGTACTTCATGTACCTCAGTACGACGTGGCCCCGGGACAGGGCCGGTCGGCTTCTTCACCGGGCGTGCCCTGCGCGCCGCCCGGGACGCGACACGCACCACTCCCCGCCGCCGTGCGGCAGCCAGGCAGCCGCCGCACCCGCGCGCCCCTCAGTCGTCACTCTCTTCCTGGAGTCCACGCATGGACACTCCCTTGAACACCGTCGCCGTCATCGGTCTCGGCACGATGGGCACCGGCATCACCGAGGTCCTGGCCCGCGCGGGCCGCGAGGTCATCGGCATCGACATCAGCCAGGCGGCGGTGGCCCGCGCCGTCGAGTCCCTGGAGGCCTCGACCGCCCGTGCCGTGCGCCGGGAGCGCCTCACCGAGGAGGAGCGCCGCGGCGTCCTCGCCCGCTTCCGCACCTTCACCGACCTGCGGGCCGCGGCCGACGCCGACCTGGTCATCGAGGTCGTCCCGGAGTCGTACGAGATCAAGCAGCAGGTCGTCCGCGAGCTCGACACCGTCGTCCGCCCCGAGACGATCATCGCGACCGGCACCAACGCGCTGTCCGTGACCCGCCTCGCCGCGGAATCCGCGCGCCCCGAGCGGGTGTTGGGCCTGCACTTCTTCAACCCGGCGCCCGCGATGAAGCTCGTCGAGGTCGTCTCGTCCGTGCTGACCGCGCCCGCCGCCGTCGCCTCCGTCACCGAGCTCGCGTACGCCCTGGGCAAGGAGTCCGTCGCCGTCGGCGACCGGCCCGGCTTCGTCGCCGACGGGCTGCTCTTCGGCTACCTCAACCAGGCCGCCGCGATGTACGAGGCGAAGTACGCCTCCCGGGAGGACATCGACGCCGCGATGAAGCTGGGCTGCGGGCTGCCGATGGGCCCGCTCGCGCTGCTCGACCTGATCGGCGTGGACACCGCCCGCACGGTGCTCGACGCGATGTACGCGGAGTCGCAGGACCGCCTGCACGCGCCCGCGCCGATCCTCAAGCAGCTCAGCGAGGCGGGTCTTACCGGCCGCAAGGCGGGCCGCGGCTTCTACACGTACGCCGAGCCGGGCGGCGCGGAGGTGGTGCGCGACGCGCAGACCCCGCCGGAGGGCGAGGTGCGCGGGCCGGGGCGCACGGTGCGGTCGGTGGGTGTCGCGGGCTCAGGGACGATGGCGTCCGGCATCGCGGAGGTCTTCGCCAAGGCCGGCTTCGACGTGGTCCTCGCCGCGCGCACGGAGGAGAAGGCCGAGACCGCCAGGTCGCGCATCGGGAAGTCCCTTTCCCGTTCCGTGGACAAGGGCAGGATGACGGCCGAGGCCGCGGCGCGGGCGCTGGAGCGGATCACCCCGGCCGGGTCGTACGAGGCGTTCGCCGACGTCGATCTGGCCCTGGAGGCCGTCGCCGAGGACCTGGAGATCAAGCGGCAGCTGTTCGGGACGCTCGACAAGGTCTGCAAGCCGGGCGCCATCCTCGCCACCACGACGTCCTCGCTGCCGGTCGTGGCCTGCGCCCGCGCCACCTCCCGGCCGCGCGACGTGATCGGCATGCACTTCTTCAACCCGGCCCCGGCGATGAAGCTGGTCGAGGTGGTCCGCACGGTGGTCACCGCGGACGACGTGCACGCCACGGTCCGCGAGGTCTGCGCGAAGATCCGCAAGCACCCGGTGGACTGCGGCGACCGCGCCGGCTTCATCGTGAACGCGCTGCTGTTCCCCTACCTCAACAACGCGATCAAGATGGTCCAGGAGCACTACGCGACGCTGGACGACATCGACGCCGCGATGAAGCTCGGCGGCGGCTACCCCATGGGCCCCTTCGAGCTCCTGGACGTCGTCGGCCTGGATGTCTCGCTGGCCATCGAGAAGGTCCTGCACCGCGAGTTCCGCGACCCGGGCCTGGCCCCGGCGCCGCTGCTCGAACACCTGGTGGCCGCGGGCTGCCTCGGCCGCAAGACGGGTCGTGGCTTCCGCGAATATGCCCGGCGCTGAGCCGGCCGGGGGGCACCTGGGCGATCGGACGGACTGGGGCGGGCTGCTCGGACCCTCGGGCGGCCCCGTCCCTCAGGAGCACCTCGCCGCGCACATGCAGTACGTTCGTGGCATGTCCAAGGCCGCCAAGTCCTCACGCAACGCAAGCCCCGACGCTCCGGAGAGTGCCGCGGGCAGCCGTGCCGCCGCCCAACGGCTCAAGATGCGCCGGGAACTGGCGGCGGCGGCCATGGAGCTCTTCGCGTCCAAGGGGTACGAGGCGACGACGGTCGACGAGATCGCCGCGGCGGCGGGCGTCGCCCGCCGGACCTTCTTCCGGCACTTCCGCTCCAAGGAAGAGGCGATCTTCCCCGACCACGACGACACCCTGATCCGCGCGGAGGCGGTGCTCAACGCGGCGCCGCCGCACGAGCACCCGCTGGACACGGTGTGCCGGGGCATCAAGGAAGTCATGAAGATGTACGCGGCATCGCCCGCGGTCTCCGTGGAGCGCTACCGCCTCACCCGCGAGGTCCCGACGCTCCGCGAGCGCGAGATCGCCTCCGTGGCCCGTTACGAGCGGCTCTTCACCCGCTACCTGCTCGGCCACTTCGACGAGCACGCGCACCACGACGGCAACGACGACCCGCTGCTCGCGGAGGTCGCCGCCTCCGCCGTGGTCACCGCCCACAACCACGTCCTGCGGCGCTGGCTGCGGGCCGGCGGCCAGGGTGACGTGGAGACGCAGCTGGACCGCGCCTTCGCGATCGTCCGCCGCACCTTCGGCAGCGGCATCGGCGCGGGCCGCGACACCCTGCCCGCCCCGGCCTCGGCGACGGCCTCCGCGCAGGGCGAGGTCCTGGTCACGGTGGCCCGCACGGACGCGCCCCTCGACGAGGTCATGAGGACCATCGAGAAGGCGCTGCGCGAGCGCTCGTAGGCGTCGATAGTCACCCTTTCGCACCGTTTCGTCCTTGGCTTTTCAGGGGGCGCTACCCACCGGTAGCGCCCCCTTCGCTGTGCCGCCACCCCCTCTGACCTGCACTGATCGATCATCGGTCAAAAATTCATGGCACCCAGTGTCTTGCCCGTTGGCACGCGGTGCCATACGTTGAAGGTGTCCGGGCGGCCAGCGTACAGAGATCCTCCGTACGCCGGCTGTCCCCGCAAGCCCCGGCTTGTGCGCCCGGACGCCTGCGTCACAGGCACCTCCCACGCCCCACCAAGGCGTCGCCGAGCACCACCTCCGCCGAACCGACGGCACACCTCCACCGCAACTTCAGCACCCGACGCAACCCTCAAGAGCGTTCCCTCAGACGCTTCTTCGCCGGAGGCAAAACCGTGAAGGAAATCCTGGACGCGATTCAGGCCCAGACCTCGACCGCGAGCGGCTCCGCCGCGGTCACGTCCGCCGACTTCGCCGCTCTCCCCCTGCCCGACTCGTACCGCGCGATCACCGTGCACAAGGACGAGACGGAGATGTTCGCGGGCCTGGACACCCGCGACAAGGACCCGCGCAAGTCGATCCACCTGGACGACGTGCCGATCCCCGAACTCGGCCCCGGAGAAGCCCTGGTGGCCGTCATGGCCTCCTCGGTCAACTACAACTCCGTGTGGACCTCGATCTTCGAGCCGGTGTCCACCTTCAGCTTCCTGGAGCGCTACGGGAGGCTGAGCGAGCTGACCAAGCGCCACGACCTGCCGTACCACATCATCGGTTCCGACCTGGCGGGCGTCGTGCTGCGTACCGGGCCCGGCGTGAACGCCTGGAACCCCGGCGACGAGGTCGTCGCGCACTGCCTCAGCGTCGAGCTGGAGTCCTCCGACGGGCACAACGACACGATGCTCGACCCCGAGCAGCGGATCTGGGGCTTCGAGACCAACTTCGGCGGACTCGCCGAGATCGCCCTGGTCAAGTCCAACCAGCTGATGCCGAAGCCGGACCACCTGAGCTGGGAGGAGGCCGCATCCCCCGGCCTGGTGAACTCCACCGCCTACCGCCAGCTGGTCTCCCGCAACGGCGCCGGCATGAAGCAGGGCGACAACGTCCTGATCTGGGGTGCGAGTGGCGGCCTCGGCAGCTACGCGACGCAGTTCGCGCTCGCCGGCGGCGCCAACCCCATCTGCGTCGTCTCCAGCCCCCAGAAGGCGGAGATCTGCCGCGCGATGGGCGCCGAGGCGATCATCGACCGCAACGCCGAGGACTACAAGTTCTGGAAGAACGAGCACGAGCAGGATCCGCGCGAGTGGAAGCGGTTCGGCAAGCGCATCCGTGAGCTCACCGGCGGCGAGGACATCGACATCGTCTTCGAGCACCCCGGCCGCGAGACGTTCGGCGCCTCCGTGTACGTCACCCGTAAGGGCGGCACCATCACCACCTGCGCCTCGACCTCGGGCTACATGCACGAGTACGACAACCGCTACCTGTGGATGTCCCTCAAGCGCATCATCGGCTCCCACTTCGCCAACTACCGCGAGGCGTGGGAGGCCAACCGCCTGATCGCCAAGGGCAAGATCCACCCCACGCTCTCCAGGACGTACCGCCTGGAGGACACCGGCCAGGCGGCCTACGACGTCCACCGCAACCTCCACCAGGGCAAGGTCGGCGTCCTCGCCCTGGCGCCCGGGGAGGGCCTCGGCGTGCGCGACCACGAGATGCGGGAGAAGCACATCGACGCGATCAACCGTTTCCGCAACGTCTGACCGCACTGAGCCGAACGCACTGAGGAGCAGCGGAACATGACAGAGCGTCAGAAGGACCGGCCGTGGCTCATGCGGACGTACGCCGGTCACTCCACGGCGGAAGCGTCCAACGAGCTGTACCGGCGCAACCTCGCCAAGGGGCAGACGGGCCTCTCGGTCGCCTTCGACCTGCCCACGCAGACCGGCTACGACCCGGACCACATCCTCGCCCGCGGCGAGGTCGGCCGGGTCGGTGTGCCCGTCTCGCACCTCGGCGACATGCGGCGGCTGTTCCAGGACATCCCCCTGGAGCAGATGAACACCTCGATGACGATCAACGCCACCGCCATGTGGCTCCTGGCGCTCTACCAGGTGGTCGCCGAGGAGCAGGGTGCGGACATCACCAAGCTCCAGGGGACGACGCAGAACGACATCGTCAAGGAGTACCTCTCGCGCGGGACGCACGTCTTCCCGCCGGGTCCTTCGCTGCGCCTGACCACCGACATGATCACGTACACGGTGGCCCACATCCCCAAGTGGAACCCCATCAACATCTGCAGCTACCACCTCCAGGAGGCGGGGGCCACACCGGTCCAGGAGATCGCGTACGCGATGTCCACCGCCGTCGCGGTTCTCGATGCCGTACGCGACTCGGGGCAGGTCCCCGAAGAGAAGTTCGGGGACGTCGTGGCCCGCATCTCCTTCTTTGTGAACGCGGGTGTCCGGTTCATCGAGGAGATGTGCAAGATGCGGGCGTTCGGGCGGATCTGGGATCAGGTCACGCGCGAGCGGTACGGCATCGAGAACCCGAAACACCGCCGGTTCCGCTACGGCGTGCAGGTCAACTCGCTCGGCCTGACCGAGGCCCAGCCGGAGAACAACGTCCAGCGCATCGTCCTGGAGATGCTGGCCGTCACGCTCTCCAAGGACGCACGCGCGCGTGCCGTGCAGCTGCCCGCCTGGAACGAGGCGCTCGGCCTGCCCCGGCCCTGGGACCAGCAGTGGTCGCTGCGCATCCAGCAGGTCCTCGCGCACGAGAGCGACCTCCTGGAGTACGAGGACATCTTCGCGGGCTCGCACGTCATCGAGGCCAAGGTGGCCTCGCTCGTCGAGGAGTCCCTCGCCGAGATGGACCGGATCGAGAAGATGGGCGGCGCGATGGCCGCCGTCGAGTCCGGCTACCTCAAGTCGCAGCTCGTCTCCTCGCACGCCGAGCGCCGGGCCCGCATCGAGTCGGGCGAGGAGAAGATCATCGGCGTGAACTCCTACGAGTCCACCGAGCCGAACCCGCTCACCGCCGACCTGGACGCGGCGATCATGACGGTCGACCCTGCGGTCGAGGCGCGCGTGGTCAACGCCCTGGCGCACTGGCGCGACAACCGCTACCAGCCGCCGTTCAACCACCCGCGCCCCTGCAAGGCCCTTCAGCGGCTCAAGGAGGTGGCCGCCGGGACGGGCAACCTCATGGAGGCCACCCTGGAGTGCGCACGCTCCGGTGTGACGACCGGGGAGTGGGCCGGGGCCCTGCGGGAGGTCTTCGGGGAGTTCCGGGCTCCCACGGGCGTCTCCAGCGCTCCTGTGGCGGTCGCCGCGGAGGAGGGCTCGCCGCTCGCCCTCGTCCGCGAGAAGGTGGCGCGGACCGCCGAGGACCTCGGCGGCGGCAGGCTCCGTTTCCTGGTCGGCAAGCCCGGCCTCGACGGGCACTCCAACGGCGCCGAGCAGATCGCCGTGCGCGCCAGGGACGCCGGCTTCGAGGTGGTCTACCAGGGCATCCGCCTCACGCCCGAGCAGATCGTCGACGCGGCGCTGGCCGAGGACGTGCACGCGGTGGGCCTTTCGATCCTCTCGGGATCGCACGCGGAACTCGTGCCCGACGTGCTCGTACGGCTGCGCGAGGCCGGCGCACCCGACATCCCCGTCATCGCCGGAGGCATCATCCCCAACAGCGACGCCGAGGAACTGAAGGCGGCGGGTGTGGCCGCCGTCTTCACCCCCAAGGACTTCGGCATCACCGAGATCATCGGCCGTATCGTCGACGAGATCCGGAAAGCGAACAAGCTCGACCCTCTGGAGGTCCCCGCATGACCGCGCCCATCAACCGACTCCGCCCCCGGCGCTCCTGTCTTGCCGTACCGGGCTCGAACCCCCGCTTCCTGGAGAAGGCCCAGGGCCTCCCCGCCGACCAGGTCTTCCTCGACCTGGAGGACGCCTGCGCGCCGCTCGCCAAGCCGGAGGCCCGGCACACCATCGTCAAGTTCCTCAACGAGGGCGACTGGACGGGCAAGACGCGGGTCGTGCGCGTCAACGACTGGACCACCGAGTGGACGTACCGCGACGTCGTCACGGTCGTCGAGGGCGCGGGCCAGAACCTCGACTGCATCATGCTGCCGAAGGTGCAGAGCGCCGAGCAGGTCGTCGCCCTCGACTACCTCCTCACCCAGATCGAGAAGACGATGGGCTTCGAGGTCGGCAAGATCGGCATCGAGGCGCAGATCGAGAACGCGCGGGGGCTCAACAACGTCAACGCCATCGCCGAGGCCTCCCCGCGCGTGGAGACCATCATCTTCGGCCCGGCCGACTTCATGGCCTCCATCAACATGAAGTCCCTGGTCGTCGGCGAGCAGCCGCCCGGCTACCCGGCGGACGCCTACCACTTCATCCTGATGAAGATCCTGATGGCCGCCCGCGCCAACAACCTCCAGGCGATCGACGGCCCCTACCTCCAGATCAAGAACGTCGACGGCTACCGCGAGGTCGCGAACCGCGCCGCCGCGCTCGGCTTCGACGGCAAGTGGGTGCTGCACCCCGGCCAGGTCGAGGCTGCCAACGAGGTCTTCTCGCCCTCGCAGGACGACTTCGACCACGCCGAACTGATCCTGGACGCGTACGAGTACTACACGTCCGAGGCGGGCGGCAAGAAGGGCTCGGCGATGCTCGGCGACGAGATGATCGACGAGGCGAGCCGGAAGATGGCGCTCGTCATCTCCGGGAAGGGCCGTGCGGCGGGCATGCAGCGCACGTCCAAGTTCGAGGCCCCGGAGGCGTAGGACATCATGCAGTTCGGCCGCACCTACGAAGAGTTCGAAGTCGGCGCCGTGTACAAGCACTGGCCCGGGAAGACGGTCACCGAGTACGACGACCACCTCTTCTGCCTGCTCACCATGAACCACCACCCCCTCCACATGGACGCCAACTATGCGGAGAGGACGACGGACTTCGGGAAGAACGTCGTCGTGGGCAACTACATCTACTCGCTGCTCCTCGGCATGTCCGTGCCGGACGTCTCCGGCAAGGCGATCGCCAACCTGGAGGTCGAGTCGCTCAAGCACGTGGCGCCGACCTTCCACGGCGACACGCTCTACGGCGAGACGACGGTCCTCGACAAGACGCCGTCCAGGTCCAAGTCGGACCGCGGGATCGTCTACGTGGAGACCAAGGGCTACAAGCAGGACGGCACTCTCGTCTGCGTGTTCCGCCGCAAGGTGATGGTGCCCACCGAGACGTACATCAAGGAGCGCGGCGGCGAACAGCCCGGCCGCCCGGAGCTCAAGTCCCAGGAGAAGTGAACCCATGAGCCGACTCGCGCAGACCGCCGGTCTCACCGACGTCCAGCAGGAGATCCTGTCCACCGTCCGGGACTTCGTCGACAAGGAGATCATCCCGGTCGCGACGGATCTGGAGCACCGCGACGAGTACCCGCAGGCGATCGTCGACGGCCTCAAGGAGTTGGGCCTCTTCGGGCTCATGATTCCCGAGGAGTACGGCGGTCTGGGTGAGTCGCTTCTCACGTACGCGCTGTGCGTCGAGGAGATCGCGCGTGGCTGGATGTCGGTCTCCGGCATCATCAACACCCACTTCATCGTCGCCTACATGCTCAAGCAGCACGGCACGCAGGAGCAGAAGGAGACCTTCCTGCCGCGGATGGCGGCCGGCGAGGTGCGGGGCGCGTTCTCGATGTCGGAGCCGGGGCTCGGCTCCGATGTGTCGGCCATCACGTCCAAGGGCGTGAAGGAGGGCGACGAGTACGTCCTGAACGGTCAGAAGATGTGGCTGACCAACGGTGGCACGTCGACTCTGGTGGCCGTCCTGTGCCGGAGTGACGAAGGACACCCCGAGGGCACGGCGCCGCACAAGTCGATGACGACGTTCCTCGTCGAGAAGGAGCCCGGCTTCGGGGAGGTCCGGCCCGGCCTCACCATCCCCGGCAAGATCGACAAGATGGGTTACAAGGGCGTCGACACGACAGAACTCATCATGGACGGCCTGCGAATTCCGGCCAATCGTGTGCTCGGCGGGGTTAGCGGCCGAGGTTTTTACCAAATGATGGACGGCGTCGAGGTCGGCCGCGTCAATGTCGCGGCGCGTGGCTGCGGTGTCGCTCAGCGTGCGTTCGAGCTCGGTGTCTCATATGCCCAGCAACGCCACACTTTCGGCAAGCCGATCGCCCAACACCAGGCGATTCAGTTCAAGCTGGCCGAGATGGCTACCAAGGTTGAGGCCGCCCATGCGATGATGGTGAACGCAGCGCGCAAAAAGGACTCGGGGGAACGAAACGACCTTGAAGCAGGGATGGCGAAGTACCTCGCATCCGAGTACTGCAAGGAAGTAGTGGAGGACGCGTTCCGGATTCACGGTGGCTACGGCTTCTCGAAGGAGTACGAGATCGAGCGCCTCTACCGGGAGGCCCCGATGCTGCTGATCGGTGAAGGTACCGCCGAGATCCAGAAAATGATCATTGGCCGACGGCTACTCGAAGAGTATCGATTCCAGGGCTAGATGCCCGGTTTGGGCCATTTTCGCCGAGAAGAAGATCACACCCTGTCAACACTCTTCGGCCGCCGACTCGGCTTCCTCGCTTGCCCAGTTGTGGCTCGCAACCGATAGCATCCGGAAAAAGCCGCCGTCCCCCTGTTCACTGCGCGGCATCATCCGCTACGAAGGTCATCCATGCCCCACAGCCAAACCTCTGCACCACGCGACGGCATTCTCCAGGGACGCCTTGCTCGCGGAGCATCGCCGTGGCTCCTGCCGACCGTCGCAACCGCGGCACTCAGCCTCGCCCGCGCGCGCCGCTCCAAGGGCGCCGCGGCCGTAGCCGTACCCGCCACCGCGCTGGCGGCGGGCATGCTGTGGTTCTTCCGCGACCCCGAGCGTGAGATCGCTCAGGGCCGGGTCATCTCCCCCGCCGACGGCGTGGTGCAGAGCATCATGCCGTGGAAGGACGGGCGTACCCGCGTCGCCATCTTCATGAGCCCGCTGAACGTCCACGTCAACCGGGCGCCCCTGGCGGGCACCGTGACGTCCGTGGAGCACATCCCCGGCGGGTTCGTCCCGGCGTTCAACAAGGAGAGCGAGAACAACGAACGCGTTGTCTGGCACTTCGACACCGAGCTCGGTGACATCGAGATGATCCAGATCGCGGGCGCGGTCGCCCGGCGCATCGTGCCGTACGTGCCGCAGGGGTCGAAGGTGGAGCAGGGCGAGCGGATCGGCCTGATCCGCTTCGGCTCGCGCGTCGACATCTACCTCCCCGAGGGTGTCGAGGTGGACGTCGAGGTCGGTCAGAAGACCGTGGCTGGGGTGACTCGCATTGACCGTGGTTGATCCTGAGACACAGGCGGGCTGGGTGCCCGAGGCGGTGGAGGACGAGGCGGACGAGGAGATGCCTCTCTCACTTCGCCTCTCGATAGCGGACACCCTCACGCTCGGTAACGCCACCTGCGGGTTCATGGCGGTGTACTTCACCACCACGGGCATCCTCATCCCGCACCTGCAGGGCAGCAACGAGAGCGGCATGGCGCGGCACTCCGCCGCCACCGCCGTGATCCTCATGCTCTGCGCCGCCGTCTTCGACCTCTTCGACGGGCTCGTGGCGCGCAAGCTGCGGTCCTCGCCGATGGGCGCGGAGCTGGACAACCTCTCCGACCTGATCAGCTTCGGCCTGGCCCCGGCGTACTTCGTCCTGGTCTACGGCATGGTCGCCGACGACGCCCACCAGCGGGTGGCGGCGGTCGGCGCGATCGTGGTCCTGCTGGCGGTGGTGCTGCGGCTTGCGCGGTTCAGTTGCGTGACCGTGAAGGACGGCACCTTCCAGGGCATGCCGTCGCCCTTCGGAGCGCTCACGGTCGTCTCGATCGTGCTCCTGGAGCTGCCCTTCGTGGCGACGCTCCTCGCGATCATCGGCACGGCCTGGCTCATGGTCAGCCGCGTCGAGTACCCGAAGCCGCGCGGCCCCCTCGCGGTGGCCATGCTCTCGTGGATCGTCGCGGCCATGGGGCTGCTCGCGGCCTGGGCCTTCGAGGCGCCGGGCGGCCAGCTGCTCCTGCAGACCGGCTGCGCGCTCCAGCTCGTCCTCGGCGCGGTGATCCCCCTCTTCGCCACGGCTCGGCGGGTGAACAACTTCCGCGGCAACCGTCGCGAGGCGCGGGCAGCGCAGTTGCCGTAGCGGCGCGGGTGCCGGCGGCGCTTGAACGGTGTGAGGGGGGCCTGAACCGAATGGTTCAGGCCCCCCTTCACGTGCCGCCGGTCGCCCTTCGGGCTCGTCCTCAATCGCCGGACGGGCTCACATGGCCTGTCGCCCTTCCTGAGGCCCTGCCGAGGATCCGCCCGCGAGCCCGGCCAGGGTTACCGCCAGGGCCGCGGCGAGCCAGGTCGGCAGGCTGAGGCCGGTCAGAGCCTGTCTTTGAACCCCCGTCGTCCGCGCGAAGCGCGGGCGCAGCGGTGGATTGGGGCCTCCCCTGCTCGAGCGGAGCCGAGAGCTTGGGGAAGCGTGCGATCGGAGTGCGGAGTTCCAGGTCATGTGGCGGAGCCACCTGTCCTGAAACTCCGTGCGCCGAGGGCGCGTGCCGGGCATCGGGGCGCAGACGGGGGTTCAAAGACAGGCTCTCAGCCCCCTCAGGGGCGCGGGGAACTGCGCGAACAACCCGACACGACCCGCATCCGCCGAAGAAGCCCCGCCCCGCAGACGGTCTCGCGCGGGCGTCTGCCCGGCCAGGGCCCTTCGCGGCTGCGGGTCGTTCTTCGGTCGCTCGCGCAGTTCCCGCGCCCCTTACGGGTCCCTCAGGTCAAGTAGTCCCGGCCCAGACGCTCCGCGAGGACCTCCAGGATCGGGCCCGCCTCCGCGATGCACCGCGCCACGTCCGGCTCCACGTCCGTCAATGCGTACGCACGGCGGATACCGGCCGCACCCAGCGTCTCCGGAGGCAGCGCGAGGCGGCCGCAGACCGCGACGACCTCGACCCCGGCGGCCCGTGCCGCCGCCGCCACGCCCGCGGGCGCCTTGCCGTGCAGGGTCTGCTCGTCGAGCGAGCCCTCGCCCGTGATCACCAGGGTGGCCCGCTCAAGCGCGGGCGCGAATCCGAGCACGTCGAGCATGACGTCGATGCCGGGCCGGAAGCCCGCGCCGAGGCCGACCAGCGCGCCGTACCCGATGCCGCCCGCGGCTCCGGCGCCCGGCGACTGCGCGTACTCGGCGGCCTTGGGCCCGATGGACTCCTCCAGGACCATGGCGAAGTGGGCGAGGGCCGCGTCGAGGGCCTCGACATCCTCGGGGGACGCGCCCTTCTGCGGACCATAGACGGCGGGCGCGCCCTTCGGCCCGGTCAGCGGGTTGTCGACGTCGCTGGCGAGGACGATCTCAACGTCCTTCAGCCGGGGGTCGAGACCCGACAGGTCGGCGGTGGCGAGTTCCCCCAGCGGTCCGCCGCCGGGTCCGACGGGTTCGCCGTCCGCGTCGAGGAAGCGCGCGCCGAGCGCGGCGAGCATGCCCGCGCCGCCGTCGGTCGTGGCGCTGCCGCCGACGCCGAAGACGATGGTGCGGGCCCCCGCGTCGAGCGCCGCGCGCAGCAGCTCCCCGGAGCCGTACGTCGTGGAGGTGAGCGGCGCGAAGACGCCCTCGGGGAGCAGCTGGAGGCCCGAGGCCTCGGCCATCTCCACCACGGCGGTGCCGTCCTTCAGCGCGTACGCCGCCGTGACCTGCTCGCCGAGCGGGCCGGTGACCCGCACCTCCCGGCGCTCGAAGCCGCCCGCGACGGCCGCGGCGACCGTGCCGTCACCGCCGTCGGCGACCGGCAGCGCCTCGACCGGCAGGCCGGGGGCGACGCGGTGGAGTCCGGCCGTCACCCGCTCGGCGACCTGCACGGCCGTGAGCGAGCCCTTGAACTTGTCCGCGGCGATGAGTACGCGGTGCGCGTTCCCGCGCTGTGCGCCGTCGCGCCCAGCGTGCGCCTGCCGCTCGTGTCCCGCCGTCCCTGCAGCGTCCGCCACCTTGGTTTCCCCTTGCTTTCCGGGCCTTGCTCGCGTCAAGGCAGTCGCGCCGCTGCGACCATAACCGCAGACAGGGCCCGCTGCCCATGGCCGACCGGGGCGCGAGACGGCGCGCCCCGACGAAAAATCCCGCCATATCGCTCCATAGTGGTGCGCCATGAGCACGGAAATGATCGATCAGCCCCCTCCCGGCGAGGACCCGCCGGACCCGCCGCCGACCGACCGGGACCCGGCGGACGGCTCACCGCCCGACGGCACGCCGGACTACGTGGTCGTCGGCGTCGGCGTGGCCGCCGTCCTCGCGGTGGTCGGCTGGGCCGCGATCGGCAAGAGTTCCTTCGAACGCGCCTCGGACGCCGCGCTCGCCTGGGTCCTCGCCAACTTCGCCTGGCTCTTCGTGATCGCCGCCGACGCCTTCCTCGTCCTCTGCGTGGTCCTCGCGCTCAGCCGTTTCGGCGGCATCCGGCTCGGCAAGGACGACGCGCGGCCGGAGTTCACCAACCTCGCGTGGATCGCGATGATGTTCAGCGCGGGCATGGGCATCGGCCTGATGTTCTACGGCGTCGGCGAGCCCCTGACCCACTATCTGAACCCTCCCCCGTCCTCGGGCGGCGAGCCCCGCACCGGCGGCGCGGCGCGCACCGCCCTGGAGTACTCGTTCTTCCACTGGACGCTGACCCCCTGGGCGATCTACGGCATCGCGGGCCTGGCCCTCGCCTACGCGGGCTTCCGCAAGGGCCGCGGCAACCGCCTGAGCGCGGTCTTCGTGCCGCTCATCGGGGCCCGGCGGGCGGCAGGCTGGCCCGGCCGCCTCATCGACCTGCTCGCCGTCTTCGCGACCGTCTTCGGCACGGCGACCAGCCTCGGCGTCGGCACGCTCCAGGTCGCCACGGGGCTCAACCTCACCACCGGCGTGACGGACTCCACCACCCTCCAGCTGATCATCATCGTGGCGCTCGGCGCCGCGTTCGTGGTCTCGGCCTTCTCCGGCGTGCACAAGGGCGTCAAGTGGCTCAGCACCCTCAACATCGTGCTCGCCGCCTGCCTGATGCTGTTCGTCTTCGTCCTCGGGCCGACCGTCTTCGTCCTCGACGCGATCCCCTCCAGCGTCGGCGGCTACCTCCACCAGCTGCTTCCGATGGCCTCGCGCACGGGCGCGTTCACCGACAGCGGCTGGCTCGGCACCTGGACGATCTTCTACTGGGCGTGGTGGCTGTCCTGGGCGCCGTTCGTCGGTACGTTCATCGCCCGCATCTCGCACGGCAGGACGATCCGCGAGTTCCTGATCGGCGTGCTCCTCGTGCCGAGCGGCGCCACCATCGTGTGGTTCTGCGTGATGGGCGGCACGGGCATCCGGCTCGACGCGACCGGCCGGGTGGACATGGCCGCGAAGGTGGAGGAGGGCGCGGAGGCCTCGCTCTTCGCCATGCTCGACGCGCTGCCGCTCGGCACGGTCACCTCCTGGGTCGCGATGATCCTCGTCATGACGTACTTCGTCACCAGCGCCGACTCCGCCTCCCTGGTGATGGGCTCGCTCAGCAGCCGCGGCTCGCTGCACCCGCCCACCTGGCTGGTCGTCACCTGGGGCGTCCTGATGGCGGCGGTCGCGGCGGTGCTGCTGGTCGCGGGCGGGCTGAACTCGCTGCAGAGCGCGACGATCCTGGTGGCGCTGCCGTTCGTCGTGGTGATGCTGGCGCTGTGCTGGGCGCTCCTGAAGGAACTGCGCGCGGACCCGGGCGCGGGACCCGCACGCGGCCAGGCGCTGCACGGGCTGCGGGACGCGGTGCGCACGATGGTCGGCGACGCGATCACCGAGCAGACCCCCGACCGGCACCGCCGCCTCCGACGGGCCATCAGGTCCCGCAGCAGGGAAGGCGATTGACGGCCCGCCGGGCCCATGCCGGGCTGCGGCTACGCTTTCCGGATGACCATCCAGGACTACGCCACGTACATCGCCGGACTCCCTCGCGTCCTCGTCGGCGCCGCCGCGCTCTTCCGCGACGCGGAGGGCCGCGTACTCCTCGTCGAGCCCAACTACCGTGAGGGCTGGGCCCTGCCGGGCGGGACCGTCGAGTCGGACGACGGGGAGACGCCGCGGCAGGGCGCGCGCAGGGAGACCCTTGAGGAGATCGGGCTCGACGTCGGGCTCGGGCCGCTGCTCGTGGTGGACTGGGTGCCGCCGGGGCCGGTGCGGAGCCGGCCGCCGCTGGTGGCGTACTTGTACGACGGCGGGGTGCTCGACGCCGACCAGTTGAAGTCGGTCAAGTTGCAGGAGGAGGAGCTGCTCTCCTGGCGCCTGGTGGCCCCCGAGGATCTCGCGGAGCACCTGCCCGAACCGCTGGGGCGCCGGGTCGCCGCCGCCCTCGACGTGCTGGCCCGGGGCGGCGGGCCCGTGGAGTTGGAGGACGGGCACAGGCCGTAGCGCCGCAGAGGCCCGCGGGCGCGGGCGCGGACCAGGGCCTCGTCAGAAGAGGACGTCGTCGGAAGAGGACGTCGTCGGAAGAAGACGTCGTCGGAAGAAGACGTCGTCAGAACAGGACGTCGGGCCCGGTCCGCGTCGCCCCGCCCTCGAAGGCCAGCAGTCGCTGCTTGCGGTCGAGCCCGCCCCCGTACCCCGTCAGGCTGCCGTTGGCGCCGATGACGCGGTGGCAGGGCACGATGACGCCGATCGGGTTCTTGCCGTTGGCGAGGCCGACCGCGCGGGAGGCGCCGGGCCTGCCGAGGAGTTCGGCGAGTTCGCCGTACGTACGGGTCTCGCCGTAGGGGATCTCCTGGAGCGCACGCCAGACCGTGCGCTGGAACGGCGTGCCGTCGAGCCGCAACGGCACGTCGAACTCCGTGAGCTCCCCTGCGAAGTAGGCCGCCAACTGGTCGGTGGTCTCGGCGAACGGGGTCGCATCGCGGTGGCCGAAGGTCTCCTCGGGCGGGCGGTGGCGCTGGTCGGTCATGTAGAGGCCGCTGAGCACGCCGTCGGTGGCGACGAGGGTGAGCGTCCCGTAGGGGCTGTCGATGTGGGTGTGCAGGCGTTCCGTGACCATGGTCGGGATGTTCCTTGCGTCTCGTCGTCGCGTCTCGTCGTCCCCTACGCGGGGAGGAAGTTGATGGGGTGGACGTCGGTGGCCCACAGGTACTGGACGGCGTAGGCCCGCCAGGGGCGCCAGGCCGCGGCGCGCGCCGTGAGCGCGGCCGGGGTGTGCGGCAGGCCCAGCTCCTTCGCGGCGCGGCGGATGCCGAGGTCGGAGGGGAGGAACGCGTCGGGGTCGCCGAGCGCCCGCATCGCGATGACCTCCACCGTCCAGGGGCCGAAGCCGGGGAGCTCGGCGAGCCGGGCGCGGGCCTCGTCCCAGCCGTTCTCCACGCCGAGGCCGAGGGTGCCGTCGGCGAGCCGGTGCACGAGCGTGGTGAGCGTGGCGCGGCGGCTGCGGGGCAGGGCGAGCGACTCGGGGTCGAGTGCGGCGAGCGCGTCGGGGCCGGGGAAGAGGTGGGTGAGGCCCCCTTCGGGGTCCTCGACCGGCGTCCCGTGCGCGGTGACCAGGCGTGCGGCGTGGGTGCGGGCGGCGGCCGTGGAGACCTGCTGGCCGAGGACGGCGCGTACGGCGAACTCGGCCTCGTCGACCGTGCGCGGCACCCGCCGCCCCGGGGCCTTGTCGACGAGCGGCGCGAGCAGCGGATCGGTCCGCAGCCGGCCGTCGACGGCGGCCGGATCGGCGTCCAGGTCGAGCATGCGGCGGCAGCGGCTGATGGCGATGGTCAGATCGCGCAGGTCGGTGAGGGCGAGCCGGCAGCCGATGTGGTCGGGGTACGGGGTGAGGGCGACGATGCCGTGCCCGTAGGGGAGGCTCAGGGTTCTGCGGTACGCGCCGTCCCGCCACTCCTCGACGCCGGGCACGGCGGTGGCGACGAGGTGCCCGAAGAGGTTGTCGGGGTTGAGGGGGGCGCGGAACGGCAGCCGCAGGGAGAGGACGCCGCCCGCCGCTCCGGGCCGCGCGATACCCGGCCGCTTCGGCGCGCGGGCCCGCAGCTCGCCGGGGGCCAGCGCGAAGACCTCGCGCACCGTGTCGTTGAAGGTGCGGATCGAGGCGAAGCCCGCGGCGAAGGCGATCTCCGCCATGGGCAGCTCGCTCGTCTCGATGAGCAGCCGCGCGGTCTGCGCGCGCTGGGCGCGGGCGAGCGCGAGCGGTCCTGCGCCGAGCTCGGCGAGGAGCTGGCGCTCGACCTGCCGGGTGGAGTAGCCGAGGCGGCGCGCGAGGCCGGGGACGCCCTCGCGGTCGACGACGCCGTCACCGATGAGGCGCATGGCGCGGGCCACGAGGTCGGCGCGCTGGTTCCATTCGGGCGAGCCCGGGCTGCTGTCGGGGCGGCACCGCTTGCAGGCCCGGAAGCCGGCCTGCTGGCAGGCGGCGGCACTGGGGTAGAACGTCATGTTCTCGGCCTTGGGCGGGACGACCGGGCAGCTGGGGCGGCAGTAGATCCGGGTGGTGACGACTGCCGTGAAGAACCAGCCGTCGAAGCGGGCGTCCTTCGACTGAACGGCGCGTACACAGCGTTCCGTGTCGGTGTGCATGCTCTCAAGGATCGCGGTTCCTGCGCCGGGTGGCTGGCGAGAATGCGACATCGACGTAGCGCTGCCCGGCCGCCCGCGCGGGCCTACCGCGCCGCTGCCTCCGCCGCGGTGAAGGCGTCGTACGCCTCCTGGCCGAAGAGGACGAAGCGCACCTCGTCGAAGTGCGCGGGATCCGCGGACTCGCGGACCGTCCGGACGGCGATGCGGGCCGCGTCGTCGAGCGGCCAGCGGTAGATGCCGGTGGAGATCGCGGGGAAGGCCACCGTACGCGCGCCCAGCTCGGCGGCCACGCGGAGCGACTCGCGGTGGCAGGAGACGAGCAGCTCCGAGCGGTCCTCGTCGGCGGACCAGACGGGGCCGACGGTGTGGATCACGTGCCGGGCGTCGAGCCGGCCCGCGGTGGTGGCGACGGCGCGGCCGGTGGGGAGCCCCTTGCCGTAGTGCGAAGCGCGCAGGCGGCGGCAGTCGGCGAGGATGTCGGGGCCGCCGCGCCGGTGGATGGCGCCGTCGACGCCCCCGCCGCCGAGGAGCGAGGAGTTGGCGGCGTTGACGATGGCGTCGGCGTGCTGCTGGGTGATGTCCCCTTGGACCAGGCTGATGCGCGCGGTCACGGTGTGCTCCTCAGTGCTTTCCATACGGCCTTCGCGGCGTTGTGCCCGGACATGCCGTGCACTCCGGGTCCTGGGGGCGTCGCGGACGAGCAGAGGAAGACCGCGGGGTGCTGGGTGGCGTACGGGAAGAGGGACGGCTTGGGCCGCAGCAGCAGTTGCAGGCCGCTCGCGGCGCCGCAGGCGATGTCGCCGCCCACGTAGTTGGCGTTGGACGCGGCGAGCTGGGGCGGGCCCGCCGTGGCGCGGGCGAGGACGCGGTCGCGGAAGCCGGGGGCGAAGCGCTCGAGCTGCCGCTCGATCGCGTCGGTGAGGTCGCCCTCCCAGCCGTTCGGGACGTGGCCGTACGCCCAGAAGACGTGCTTGCCCTCCGGCGCGCGGGAGGGGTCGACCAGGCTGGGCTGCACGGTGATCAGGAACGGCGCGTCCGGCGCCCGTCCTTCGCGGGAGGCGGCGTGCAGCGCGGCGCCGATCTCCTTGCTGTCCGCGCCGACCTGCACGGTCCCGGCGCGCCGCGCCTCCTCGGCGGTCCAGGGGACGGGGCCGTCCAGGGCATAGTCGATCTTGAAGACACCGGCCCCGTACCGGTACCCCGCATAGGCGTTGCCGAGCCCCGCGATCCTGGCGAGCGCGGTCGGCGAGGTGTCGAACACGTAGGCGCGGGCGGGCGGCAGGTCGTCGAGCCGCTTGACCTCGTAGTCCGTGTGGACCGCGCCGCCGAGGTCCTTCAGATACGCGGTGAGCGCGTCGGAGATGGACTGCGAGCCGCCGCGCGGGACGGGCCAGCCGCGGGCGTGCGCGGCCAGCGCGAAGACCATGCCGACACCGCCGGTGACGATGCCGTCGAGCGGGGCGATGACGTGGGCGACGAGTCCCGCGAAGAGCGTGCGGGCCCGCTCGTCGCGAAAGCGCCGCATCAGCCATGTGGACGGCGGCAGCCCGACGAGTCCGAACCGGGCGAGGGTCAGGGGGGCCCTCGGCAGCGAGCTCAGCGGCAGGGACATGAAGTCCCGGAGCAGGACGTCCCACTTGGGCAGGAACGGCTCGATCAGCCTCCGGTACGCGCCCGCGTCGCGCGGCCCGAACGAGGCGGCGGTCTCGGCGACGGAGCGGGACAGCACGGCGGCGGTACCGTCCGGGAAGGGGTGGGCCATGGGCAGCGGCGGCTGCAGCCACTGGAGCCCGTAGCGCTCCAGTGGCATCGAGCGGAACGCCGGGGAGTTGATGCCCAGCGGGTGGGCGGCCGAGCAGGGATCGTGCCGGAACCCCGGAAGCGTCAGCTCCTGTGTGCGCGCTCCGCCGCCCACGGTGCTCTTCGCCTCGAAGACGGCCACGGAGAAGCCGCGGCGGGCCAGCTCGACGGCAGCGGTCAGCCCGTTCGGCCCCGCCCCCACGATGACGGCATCAAGCATGGACGGCACCTTGGGACTCCTTCGTCAGCCGCTGGCCACTTCCGCCAGGATAGGCCGGAGCACCGGCGCCGATCCGCGGGCCCCGGCCCTCCCGGAGCCCGCCTTCGAGTGAGCTGTCACGCGTGCCGCGCGCCCATCCTGAGCGCCAGTTCTCGTGCGTGGTCGGCTGCCGCCGGTCCGCGGCTCGGGTCGGGCGCCTCGGAGAGGAAGACGAGAGCCAGCATCAGTGCGGCGTCCAGGCGGCAGACGTGCAGGCACGGATCGCTGTCGGGTGGCACCGTGGCCGTCCTCGCGTAGCCGCTGCGGATCGCTGCCATGTCGAGCTCGTTCTCCGGGTACCTGGCGTACTCGGTCAGGCGCCCGAACTCCAGCGAGGGGGAGCCGAGCAGGGCATTCGACCAGTCGAGCAGGGCGACGGCCCGCCCATGCCGACGCCGGATGTTGTCGCTGCGGACGTCGAGGTGGAGGAGGCTGTCCTCGGTGAGGCCGGTGAGCCGGCCGGCGATGAGGGACGGGTCCGGCGGCTCGGGCCAGTCATCGACGAGGCGGCCGATCTCGGCCCAACGGCGCCCGATGCGTGCGGTGATCGCGCTCGCCGTGGGCACCGCCTCCGACGCGACGGGCCGCAGCCGCGGCGGCGGCACCTGGTGCAGCCGTGCGAGGAGTTGCCCGAGCGCGAAGGAGTCGAGAGCCGACCCGTCATCGGGGACGTATGCGGAGAGCAGTACGTCAGGGGAGTCCGGATCGTCCGCCAGGACGAGTTCCTTCGCCTCCGCGACCGGCAGATCATGGGCGGCCAGATGCCGCGCGATCTCGTACTCCTGAAGGAGCAGGGTCCGGGTGTCCACGTGGGGGTCATTGGCGTTCGAGTCGAATCGCCGGTGCGCGAGACGTACCGCGACGGGCCGCCCGTCGCGCCCTTGGGCCTGGTAGACGGAGAACTCAAGTCCCTTGCCCACCAGTTCCAGACTGCTCAGGCCCCACCGCTCGGCAAGGCTGTCCAGCTCGGCGAATCTCTCACTCATCATGTGCACCTTCGGGGATCTTGCGGTCGTCGGTGATCCTGCTGTCCTTCAGCAGGGTGAAAGCGATGGGCGGACACATCAGCAGGGTGACCGCGCCGCCGACCGCGAAGGCCGTCCGCGGCCCCGCCGACGTGCTCAGCCAGCCGAAGATCAGCGCGCCGAGGGGCATCGTCCCCCAGGCGAACAGCCGGTACACGCCGGTTGCCCGGCCGAGGAGGCGGTCCGGGATGAGTTCCTGACGCAGGGAGACAGCCACGACGTTCCAGACCATGAGACCGAACCCGGCGGCGCAGTAGCCCGCGGTGACCACGTACACGCTGTCGGTCGCCGCTACCGCCAGGCCGCCCACGCCCATGAGGGCCAGGTTTCCGATCAGGGTGGGGACCCGGCCCAGCGCTCCGGTCATACGGCTCGCGGCCACGCTGCCGGCGACGCCCCCGGCGGCTCCGGCGGCAAGCAGCGCCCCGTATGCGGCGTCCGGGAGCCCGAGCACGTCGCGCACCAGGATGACGAAGACGGCGATCTGTCCGAGGTAGACGGCGTTGATGACGCCGGCGGAGAAGGTCAGGGCGCGCAGCAGAGGATCACGCAGCACGTGGACCAGGCCCTCGCGGATGTCGGTCAGGAGCCGCGGCCTGACCGCGGACCGCTCGGGCCGCGGCCCGCGAACGCCGGTCAGCAGCGCTGCGGACACCAGGAAGGAGAGCGCGTCGAGCAGGAGGGGAATCACCCTGCCCAGCACGAAGAACACACCCCCGAGCACATGTCCCAGCAGGTCGCGGCCCACGGTCTGGACCGCGAAGAGCCTGCCGTTCGCCGCCTCCAGCTTCTCCCTGGGAACGATGCCCGGCAGCAGCGCGAAGGACGCGCAGTCGAACAGCACCTCCCCGACACCCAGCAGGAACGCCGCGGTCATCAGGGGCCAGAAGGTCAGCCAGTCGCAGGCGAGCAGCACCACGGTGACGATCAGCGTCGCGGCGCGCAGCAGGTCGGCGGCGACCATCAGACGACCACGCTCGAACCGGTCGGCGTACGCCCCTGCCGGCAGACCGAACAGCAGCCAGGGAACCGTGGTGGCCGCGGTGACGGCGGACACCTGGAACGCGTCGTGCAGCAGCGCGGCGGACAGCAGCGGAAGGGCCGCGAAGCGCATGCCGTCGCCGACCGCCGACGCGGTCGCGGCGCCGATCATGCGGTGGTAGCCGGAACCGAAGCGAACAGTGGTGTGCGCGCTCACCCCGTGCTCCCCGGTGAGAACACGGCGCACCGCAGCTCGCTGGTGTAGCGGTGACCGCGCACGCTCAGCCAGCGTTGGGCGGGCGTGGGCAGCATCTCGGAGATCTCCAGTGTGCCGTCCTTCCGTGCGGCAAGTCGGCACAACTGCCGTACCAGGAGCGGTGCGTGCCAGTCGACGTAGACCGGCTTCGGCTCGCCGGGGATCTTGACGAAGACGTGCCGGGGCAGGCCGAGCTCGGAGCGCAGTCGGCAGGCCGCGACGAACTCCGCGGCCTCCTCCCCGCCCGTCCGCCCCACGGGTCCCTCGAAGGCGGCCGCACCGCGCAGGCGGGCGGCGGAGACCCGCCAGGTCTCGCGTTGCAGGACGACACGGCCGCAGCGGATACGGGGGATGTGCGCCAAGGCGGGGGCGTCCAGTCCCGCCCCGCCGAAGTGCCGCGGGAAGGCGAACGGGGAGAGCGGGTCCTGGCGGATGCTCGGTCCGCCGGCCGGGGGCGCCATGAGTCGCAGCCTTCCCGCGACCCCGTGGGCCCGCAGCTCCAGCCGTCCGTCACGGAGCACGACGTACAGCTGGGACGGCTGCACCACCCGGTCGCGCGACTGCCCGGAACGGCCGTAGACCTCCAGGTCGTAGCAGGGGTAGACGAGCTGTGTCGACGACTTGTCCGGGTGGCCCCGGGACAGGTTGGCGAGGACCTCGCCGTCGTCGAGCAGGGACAGGTAGCCCTCGTAGACCTGCGGCAGCAGCTCCGGCGCGCGTTCCTGGATCAGGGGACCGAAGCTGGTGTGGGTGATGACCTCCCGGACGGCGTGGCAGTCTCCGATCACCGCGGTGAACCGGCCCTCGCGCAGGTCCTGAAGGCTCGTGGCGGCGAACAGCACGTCCGGGTCGACGACCGCCGCGGGTCTACGGGGACGGTCGGCGAGGATCACCTCCATCCGCTCCCTCTCCACGACGACCTCCGGCCGGTCCGTGCCCCCCTCCCCCATCAGGGCGTCGGTGATCGAACGGTCGAGCGCCGCCAACTCGGCCTCGACGGCGGCGCACTCCTCCTCGATGGCGTGCCGGTCCCGGAAGAACTCCGAGTAGAGGCGGTCCAGGGGGACCTCGACACCGGCGCCGAAGCGCTCCGCCACCCATCGGGTGAGAATGGCGAGCTCACGCCGCATGCGCAGGCGTGGACGCGCGAGCACGGTCTCGTACACGATCGACAGTTCGTCCGTGATGAAGCGGGCGATGTCCGGGCCGATGGTCAGGTCGACCGGCTCGCCGTGGGCCTCCTCGAACAGGACGCTCCGGTCGGCGTAGTGCAGGCCGCTGTTGCGGTTCGCGGGGGTTCCCGTCACCTTCTCGAACCTGGCCTTGATCGCGGCCAGCGCGGCAGGGCGCTCGGCGAGGGGCAGCGTCGCGAAGCGGGCCAGGTCCTCCTCGAAATGCCCGATGGCCGAGAGGACCGGCGCGGCCTGCTCCGGTGGAGCGGAGAGCAGTTGGCGGCGCAGGGCGGTCAGGGGCTCGTGGTCGCCGACGGGGATCTCGAACTCGGCCACCACCCATTCCCGCGCGACCAGCTCCTTCAGCACCTGGTCGAAGGGGGCGGGGGTGTGGGAGCCGAACGCGGTGTCCCACTCCGCGCGCAACTCGCGCAGCGTTCGTTCCCCGTCGCAGCGCTGCCACAGCCATTGCTCGTGCGCTGCCGCCTCCCTGCCTCCGAGGTGCTGGAAGTTCCAGTCGGTGTCGAGGCCGTCGCGGGTGGTGAACGCGTAGAGGTCGATGCGTCCTTCGCGCAGGAAGGACAGCGGGCGCCTGCGCGGACGTACGCAGTCGAACAGGCCGGGGACCTCCGCGGCGCTCTGGGCCAGCTTCTCCGCGGCCCAGTGGCTGAAGAGCGTCCGGCGCTCCATCTCGCGTTCCGAGGTCCAGGCGATGCCCGGCGCTTGTCCGACCCGGCCCACGGTGAACGGTCCGAAGTGGGAGTGGGTCTCGTTCTTCGTCGTCACCCGCTGGAGGTACATCGTGAGCAGGTCGGTCATCCTCCGGGTGTGCCGGCCCATGTCTTCCTGGAAGCTGTCGAGCCATGCGGCGAACTCCGGGTACGCGGAGTCGTTCGACAGCAGCAGTACTTGCCGCAGGCGCTCGTCGCCGAACGCCTCGGCCACGGCGGTTCTCGCGAGGTTGAGGCGCGTGCGGTACCGGGCCGTGTACGCCTCCTGCTCCGCGGCGAACTCCTCGGCGGACGCCTGGTAGGTGTGCAGGGTGTGCGCCGCCTCGTCGGGCAGTGCCGCGGTGGCACGCCGCACTTCACGGCCGGACAGCGGTCGCAGCAGGCCCACGCGCGACGCCGACTGCCGGCAACCGGGCACCTGGTGCTGCCGCAGTACGGGCTTGAGATCCCGCGCCAGCGAAGCCAGCCGGTCCCTGCTCTCCAGGAGAGCGTGAGCCTCGTCGACGGAGGCGGTGTCCACGAGGGGGTCGAGCGCCTCCATCGGGAAGCCGGCCTGTCGGAGCACGACGATCGGCACGAGTCGCCACGCCTCGCCCGGTGCGGGGTTCGTGCTGCTCTGGGAGTCGTTGACGCTGGTCACAGCCCTGCCTCGGTGCTCGTGCGGACGGGACGACGCTCGTGCAGCGCGTCGAGGACGGCCAGGGGGTCCGCGGGGAGCGCGGGCAGCAGGCCGGGCCGCGGCGCCCAGGGCTTGACCCGCACCCCGTGGTAGTCGGACCCGGCGGTCGGGACGAGGCCGAGCCGGTCGCATACATCGGCGAGGAGGCGGCTCTCGGCCGGGGTGTGCCAGCTCGTCCACACTTCGAGCCCGGCCAGTCCGGCCTCCCGCAGCGGCTCGAGCAGCGCCACGCACTCGGGTCCGTCCAGGTCCGTCACGAACTGGCCCGGGTGGGCGAGGACGGCGGCCCCGCCGGCCTCCTCGATCCATGACAGGACGTCGACCACGTCGGGCTTCTCGGGGTGCTCGACATGGAGCGGCCTGCCGGGACGGCACCAGTCGGCCACGAGCCGGTCGTACGCATCTGCCGTGTAGTCGGCGAACCTCGCATCGTCGTGCGCCGCCTCGAGGAGCAGGGCGAGATAGTCGCCCACATAGGCCACCCGGTGGCCGCCCAGGCGTCGCACCACGTCGTCCCAGGTGAGCGGCGCTCCAATGGTCTGCGCGCGGTCGGTCCAGGTGCGCCACCACGCCAGTTCGGCGTCGTGGACACCACCGATCCGTTCCCGGAACCGCAGGTCATGGGGGTCGATGAAGTAGGCAAGGCAGTGGGTTTCCGCGCCGCGCCAGGTGGCGGTGACCTCGCAGGCCGGTACCACGGTGAGGCGCCCGCCGACGGCCTGCTCGAACGCGGCGACGCCGGCCACGGTGTTGTGGTCGGTCACGGCGGCCACGCGCAGCCCGGCGTCGACACAGCGCCGGGCCAGCTCGGCCGGGGCCTCGTCCCCGTCGGAGTGCCGCGTGTGCAGATGCAGGTCGACCGGGGTGGCGAGAGTGGCGGACGCCCCCCGCATCAGCGCGCTCCGGGCAGGGCGCGCCGCCAGGACGCGGCCAGCCATCGCTCGTAGTCGGGTCCTGACGGCTCGTCCATGACCAGGCACAGTGGCTCGATGATCCGCCCCGGGCCGCCGGCCAGGCCGCCGTGGAGCATGGTGAGGTTGTGGCCGAACAGCAGGTCGCAGTGCTCGCCCGGTGCGAGTACTTCCCAGCGGCGCCGGAATTGCGCCCAGGTCAGGCCGGTGGCCATCAGCACCTGGTGGCAGAAGAGGCGTGCCGCCTCGCCCTCGCACTCCCCGCAGGCGCAGCGCCGGGCCAGCGGCACGGCGGCGGGGTAGCGGACCCGTTCCTCCTTCGTCAGCACGGCCTCGCTGTGGTGGAAGGACAGGCCGTGCCAGAGAGGTTCCTGAAGACCGAGCATGGCTCCGAGCGACGGATAGGCACAGCCGTGCTCCGGCTGACGCTCCAGCCCCCGGCGCAGGTTGTCACCGAGCCAGCGGGCCGCGGCGGCCGGCCGGTCGTCCCCGGCTTCGATGTCACGCCGGTCGAGCACGTCGTCGATGACACCGAGCCAGTCGTAGTACGTCGTGACGCTCAGCCCTTCTCCCACGTCGGGGAGGAAGATGCCCTGGTACATCTTGTGCGCGGGAGTGGTGGTGTAGCCGGAGCTGCCGAATTCCCGCCAGGCGGGATCCCAGTCGGGCGCGTCCTGGAGACTGGGCGTCAGGTAGGAGCAGTGCTGTCCGTCGTGGTGGGGCAGCAGGGTCCGGGTGGAGAACCCCTCGGGGACGTACGTCTGCTGCGGCCGGTCGACCTCCAGCCGCATCTTCGCGGGGGCGCCACGGGCGATCAGCGCGGCGCGGATCCGTTCGGCCAGGGCTGTCGAAAGGCGGCGGCTCTCCTCGACGCCCAGCCGCAGGCGGCCGATGCGGAACACCGCGAAGCCGACCCGGTGGATGACGTCGACGGACGCGGCGGCCATGTCGTCCAGTGCCTGCTCGCGCCGGTCCGCGGGCCCGGAGACGAGAGCGGTGCAGTCGAACCGGGCTTCGGAGGGGGTGAAGTTCACTGGTGCTCCAGGGGTTCGTCACAGGCGCTTTCGGACCAGGGCGCGAAGTCGGACGGGACGCACTCGGTGCGGAACAGGAACTCGAAGAGCAGGCGTGCCGCGATCTGGGCGGTGCTGCCCGACGGGTCGTAGCGGGGTGCGACCTCCGCCACGTCGACGGCGCCGACGGGCAGCGCGCGGAGTTCCTCGTAGACGTCGAGGAGTTCGCCGGTGCTGATGCCGCCCATGGTCACATGGCCGGTTCCGGTGGCCGAGGCGCTGTCGAGTACGTCGATGTCGAGTGAGACGTAGACCGTGTCGCACCGGGAGCCGAGTTCCTCGATGAGGGGGCGCAGTGCGGCGGCGGCCCCGTCCCTGGTGATCCGGGAGCCCGGCACGATGTGGAAGCCGCTGTCGACCAGCCCCCGGTACTGGTCGTACTTGGTCACGTCGCCGACGCCGACGAAGGCCATGTCCTCCGGGCGCATCTGGGGGATCTCGCTGATCCTGCGGGAGTTGGAGCCGTGGTACAGCGGTCCGTGCAGCGTGCTCCAGTTGCCGAAGTCGAAGTGGTGGTCGATGTTGATGAACCCCACGCGGCCCGCGCCGCGGTCGAGCCGTCCGGCACGGAAGCCGGCGAAGGTGGGGAAGGTGCACGAGTGGTCGCCGTTGAGGAAGACCAGACACGGCGCGGACTGGCTGAGACGGCGGCTCTCCGCCGCGACGGCCTGGAAGGTCCGCACGGTGTCCGTCGGGTAGACGTGCAGGTCACCGGCGTCCGCGACCTGGGGGGCGCGGTAGCGGAAGGCCTGGCCGGTGCGGGTGTCCAGCATGCGCCACTGGCCCAGGCTGGTCAGGTAGCTGGAGAAGACCAGGCTTGCCTGGCGGATGGCCCGGGGTCCCTCCGCGGCTCCCGGCCGGGAGCTTGCGGTGGCGTCGAAGGGGACGCCGGACACCACCCAGCCGTCCTCTCCCACGTCCACCCGGTCGGCGGGAGTGGTGGGGGTGCCGAAGAGTGTCGCTACGCCGGCCCAGCCGGGCAGCGGATCCTCCTCGAAGTCCTCGGCCTTGACGCTGTTCTGCAGCGCTGCGAAGTCGGGGAGCTCGTTCATGTCACTTCTCCTGCGCAGAGGACGTGGGAAGGGGCATCGGGGTGCGGATGATGTCGTGCGCGGCGGCGACCTTCTCCTGGAACAGGTCCCAGCTCGCTTCGGGAGACAGGTGCTGCGGCCGGTAGACGACGGGTACGTCCTCCCGCCAGTCGGCGAAGTCCCAGTTGAATATGCGCTCACGCAGCCTCGGGAAGTCCGGGGTGAGCGGGTAGGGAACGAAGTTGTAGAGGTTGAAGAGCCACAGCGCCGAACTGTTCTCCCGCATCCAGTCGACGGTCTGGCCGTGCGCGGCTTCCGTTTCCTCGTCGAGGCCGCCCATCATGTTGAGGACGACCTTCAGGCCTGCGTCGCTCAGCTTATGGATTTTCGTGGTGTAGTCGTCGAGGCCGCGGGAGAGTTTGTTGAGCCGCTTCAGCATCTGGGAGTCGGCCGACTCGAAGCCAAGTTCCACGGCGACGACGCCGAGTTCCCGCATGGCGTCGACGATCCAGTCCTTCACCTGCATGACATGTGTCTGCACGATGAACCGGTATCCTGGCCGGTCGCGGAAGACGTCCAACAGGTTGGCGACCGCTTCGCGTGACTGGCCGAATGTCTTGTCGCCGATGTAGAAGAGCCGGGTGTCCGGGAAGCGGGCGGTGAGTTCGTCCACTTCGTTCTCGAGGGCGCCCTTCTCCACGAGGGTGAGCTGCTTGCTCCAGGCGTCTCCGCAGAAGGAGCACTGGTACAGGCATCCGTGGCTGGCGTTGAGCCGCAGCAGGGGGACCTGGCCTTCGTAGCCGCCGAGATGGCGGTAGTCCGGTGCCCAGGTGATCCGCTCGGACACCAGTCCGGGGAGAAGCGGCTTCTCCAGGTTCCCGCCCGCTCCGGAGGCGAGACCGGCGAGCCTGCGCACGAAGGTGGCGTCGAGCTGGCCGCGGTGTACCGCGTGGACGGCGCCGTCCGGGGCGAGCGGGGCCATGTTCCCGCCGAGGACGACGCGGCGTCCGGCGTGCTCCAGGTGTTTGGCCACGTCCAGGGCGAGGCGGAAGTTCTGGGCGAGAGGCGACATGAGGACCAGGTCGCCGGGGGTCGTCGCCTCCATCAACGGCTCGGAGCAGGCGTCCGGTTCGGCCGGTGTCCTCGACAGGTCGCGGAAGACGGAGTCGATGCCCGCGGTGTCGAGCAGGGCGGTCAGATGGGCGACCCATAACGGCATCTCCCATAACCCGTCGGACGGGATGAAGTATTCGGGGAGTAACGCCCGGAATCGCCGGTCGTAATCGTCGTAGTAGCTCGACAGATGAGGGTCCGGGTCATGACTGGAGGGGAAAGGAAGTTGGACTACGCAGCTCTTCGGCATCGTCGTTCCTTTGCTCGATGATGATGGGGGCATCCTCGAAGTGGAGTCGTCAGCCGGAACCGCGGGAGAAGACCGCACAGCGCAATTCGCTCGTGTGGCGTTCTCCGTCGATCTCGAGCCAGAGCTGTTCCGGCGACGGAAGCATTTCGCTGAATTCCAGGGGAGAATCCGACCGCCGGGCGAGGCGGAACACCTGTCTGACGATGAGGGGGGACTCCCAGTCGACGTACACCGGTTTCGGTTCACCGGGGATCTTCAGGAATCCGTGGCGGGGCAGATCAAGGTCACGGCGGAGCTTGCGGGCGGCGGCGAACTCGGCCGCGTCCCCCTTCGCCGGGCGCGTGCCTGGGCTCCACCCCCGAAGGGCGTTCGCGGGTATGCGCCAGCGCTCCCGGTGCAGTACGACGCGGCCGCAGCGGATGCGCGGCAGGTGGTCATGTCCGACGCTGCGTATGCCGACGCCTCCGAAGTGCCGGGGGAAGGCGAACGGGGACAGCGGGTCCTGGCGGATGCTGGGTCCGCCCGCCAGCGGAGCGAGCAGCTTCAGCCGGCCTTCCACTCCCCGGGCGCGGAGCTCCAGGCGTTCGGCGGTCGCCACGACGTATAGCTGGTGGGGCTGGAGCACGGCGTCCCGGCTCTTCGGGGACAGCCCGTGCACCTCCAGGTCCGGGCAGGGGTAGGCCAGTTGGGCGGCGGTTTTGTCGGGATGCGAGCGGGAGAGGTCGACCAGCACCTCGTCCTTGTCCAGCAGGCTCTGGTACCGCGCGTAGACCTCGTCGAGCAGGTCCGGAGCCTCGGCCTGCAACAGCGGGGCGAAGCTGGAGTGGGTGAGCGCCTCACGGACGGCATGGCAGTCGCCCACGACGGCGAGGAAGTCGCCGCCCGCGAGCGCGTCGGCGTCCCGTGCGGCGAGCATGACGTCCGGATTGCACAGTGCGGGTGGCGTGGCCGGATGGCGCGAGAGCAGCTGCTCCAGCTGCCCCCGGTCGACGACCGTCTCGTGCTGGTCGCCGGTGGCCCCTGCCAGCAGTACGGCAGTGATCTCGTGGTCGAGCGCCGCGATGTCCCGGTCCACTTCCTCGCACTTGAGGGCGAGTTGGGGCTTGTCCTCGAAGAAGCCGGCGTAGAAGTGCTGGAGAGCGACGGGGTTTCCCGGGCCGAAGCGTGCCTTCATCCAGTCGTGCAGGATCTCCTGCTCGCGGCGGACCCGGAGCCGGGGGGCGAGAAGCGTCAGGTCGTAGACCACGGACAGCTCGCGGCTGACGACGTTCTCGATGTCCTGGCCGAGGGCCATGTCCCTGACCGGGCTGTAGGCCTCCTCGTAGAGGACGCTCCGGTCTGCGTAGTGCAGTCCCTGGGAGCGATTGGCCGCGGTCCCGGTGGTCTCCTCGAAGGTCTTCTTGAGGCGGCCGAGGAGTGCTGCGCGGTCGACGGCCGGGCCGTCGGCGAACTGTCGCAGCGTGTCGGCGAACCACCGCACCACCGCGCGTTCGCCTGCTTCCTTCTCCAGGTGTCCCTCCAGGTGTCCGTCCAGCGTCCGGAGGGGATCGGCGGTCCCGACGGGAATCTCCCAGCGCGCTGTCAGCCAGCCCTTGCTGACCAGTTCACGCAGTACCTCGTCGAAGGTGCGGCGGGGCGGGGTACTGCCGCGTCGCGGCCAGGCGGCGCGGAGCTGTGCCACCGTGCGCTCGCCGTCGCAGCGTTCCCACAGCCATGACTGGTCGTCGTCGAACGTCTCGGCCGTCACCTCGACGAAGCGCCAGTCGTCCGGCATACCCGTGCGCGTCTCGAACGCGTACAGCCGGATCCGCGGACCCTGGCCGAACGCGAGCGGCAACCGCCGAGGACGCACGGTCTCGAAGAGCTCAGGACGGCCGCTGAACGCCTCGGCGAGCGCTTCACCTGCCCAGTGGCTCAGGAAGGCGACGCGTCGCAGTGGACCGGTGGACCAGGAGATCCCAGCGGTGCCGGGTGCCACCCGGGCCACCGCGAGAGGACCGAAGTGGGAATGCGTCTCGTTCTTCGTCGTGACCCGCTGGAGGTACATGGCGAGCAGGTCGGTCATGCGCTTGACGTGCCCGTCCGATCCGCCTCCGCCACTGTCGATCCAGTCGGTGAACTCCTCGAAGCGTGCGTCGTTCGACAGGAGCAGAACCTGCTGGAGTGCGGGGTCCCGGAAGAGGCGTACGACGCTCTCGCGACCGCGGGCCAGCGCTGCGGCGTGCTCCTTCTCGAAAGCGCTCCACACGCTGTCCAGGGCCAGAACCGCGTCCTGGTAGCACGTGACCGTCTCCAGGGATGCCTGGCTGAGGTCCGTCTCCAGACGGGCGAGATCCCGTGGCGGTAAAGGGCGCAGCATGCCCACCCCGGAGGCGATGTCTCCCTGCGTGCCCACGCGCTCCTCGCGCAGCACCGCTTTCAACCGCTGTCCGATCCGACGTGCCTCATCGCAGCGGGCGAGTACGGCATCCGCGGTTCTCGGAGTCGCCGAATCGGCGACTTCCCGCAGGAGAGAGCAGGGGAATCCGGCGTGGCGCAGCAGCATGACCGGGGCGAGCGCCCACGCGTCGCGGTCACTGGAGCGGCCGGTCGGGGTGTTGCCGTCCGGCAGTCGTGTGTCGTCCTGACGCTGTCCTCGACGGTCCATGACTGCCCCCGTTGGCCGCTCAGTGCTCACCACTGGGCGTGACGCTAGCCACGGAGTGCGGCGTCTTTCAATGGCATATGCATGGGCTTGCCGACTTCATGCCAAAGATTGGCCTGATCACTCTCCACACCAGGCGCTTCACGCTCCGTGCGCCACGGTGGTCGGTGTGCGGGGCGTGCGTGCCGGGCGTCGGGGCGCGGGCGAGGACCGGCTTCTCAGGCGGCGCCCGTGAGCAGGTCCGCGACGCGTCGGGCCGTGGCGGCGTCCCGGGCCGCGGTGAACGGCAGCGTGTTGCCGCCGCCGATCCGGAAGGGCTCACCCGTCAGCGTCAGGTCGGCGCCGCCCGCCTCGGCCACGAGCAGCAGGCCCGCCGCGTGGTCCCAGGCCAGCTCCCACGAGAAGGCGACGGCGTCCAGCGCTCCCCTGGCTATGGCGAGGTACTCAAGGCCCGCCGACCCGCACGGCCGGGGCCGCACGCCGTCCACCGCGAGGCCGAGCAGGGCCCGCTTCTGCTCCTCGGTGGTGAAGTCCGGGTGCGAGGTGGCCACTTCGAGGTCGGCGCCCGCGGCGGGCGAGCCGGCGGTCAGCCGCTCTCCGTTCAGCCAGGCGCCCCGGCCGCGGATCGCCACGGCGAATTCGTCCAGCGCCGGCGCGTACGTCCAGGAGGCCTGGACCTCGCCGCCCACCGCCAGTGCGACGAGCATGCAGAACCCGGGGTCGCCGTTCACGAACTGCCGCGTCCCGTCGACGGGGTCCACGATCCACACCGGCGCGTCACCCCGGATCGCGTCGTACGTCGACGGGTCCGCGTGCACCGCTTCCTCGCCCACGACCACGGAGCCGGGGAGGAGGGCGGCGAGGTCCACCGTCAGCTGCTCCTCCGCGCGGCGGTCGGCGACGGTCACCATGTCGTGCGGGCCGCTCTTCTCGACGACATCGCCCTCGGCGAGCTGCCGGAAACGGGGGGTCACCTCGGTGGCCGCGGCCTTGCGGACGGCTTCTTCCACGTCACGTACGCCGTGCGTCAGAAAGTCTTCGATCATGTCTCCATGAGAGCACGACGGACTGACATCCCGTTCGGCCGCGGAGAATGGGGGGTGAACGGGGGGACAACTCCTGGGGCGGTCACGTCGCCCCGCGCCGCGGGGCGAGCCGAGCGCAGCGTCACCGCCCCACCGCGTACCCCTGCGCCCCCCGGGGATTCGCCGCCGCCGACAGCACTCCGGTCCTCGGATCCCGTGCCACCACGCACAGGCGGCCCTCCGACCAGCCGCCGCCCACCACCACGTCATGCCCCCTGCGCCGCAGCTCGTCCACCACCTCGGGGTCCATCCGGGATTCCACCGCCAGGCTGCCGGGCGTCATCCGGCGCGGGTGGAAGGAGCCGGGGAACGCCTCCGTGTGCCAGCTGGGCGCGTCGATCGCGCCCTGCAGGTCGAGTCCGCCCCGTACGGAGGCCCGCGCCACGACGCCGAGGAAGAAGTGCACCTGCCACTGATCCTGCTGGTCGCCGCCCGGCGTACCGAAGGCCATGACGGGCACCCCGTCCCGCAGCGCCAACGACGGCGTCAGCGTCGTGCGCGGCCGGCGCCCGGGTGTGAGCGAGTTCGGCAGGCCCTCCTCCAGCCAGGCCATCTGGAGCCGCGTTCCCAGCGGGAAGCCCAGCTCGGGCACGACGGGGTTGGACTGGAGCCACCCTCCGCTGGGCGTGGCGGACAGCATGTTGCCCCACCGGTCGACGACGTCGAGATGGCAGGTGTCGCCGCGCGTCGCGCCGTCCACGGTCACGGTCGGCTCCCCGGCCCCCGCCGCCGCCCCGGCCCCCCGGTCCAGACCGGCGGTCTCCCCCGCGGCCACCGCCAGCGCGTGCGCGGAGAGCCGCGGTTCGAGCCCCCCGGGCGCCCCGGGCCGCAACTCGTACGAGGCCTTCTCCCCGATGAGCCGCCGCCGCGCCGCGTTGTACTCGGGCGAGAGCAGCTCCCGCACCGGCACGCCGTCCGCGCCCCGCTCCCCCGCGTCCCCGTACCAGGCCTCCCGGTCGGCCATGGCCAGCTTGCAGCCCTCCACCAGGAGGTGGACGTACGCGGCCGACCCGTACTGGGGAAGTTCCGCGGCGGTCGAGGGCAGCAGCGCGAACTGCTGCAGGAACGCGGGGCCCTGGCTCCAGGCGCCCGCCTTGCACAGGGTCCAGCCCTCCCAGTCGTACGTGACGGGGTCCTCGTAGGAGGCCGTCCAGCCGCGCAGGTCCCGCGCCGAGAGCGTCCCCACGTGCCGCTCGCCGCTGGTGTCCATGGTGGGCTGTCCGGCCTGCCGTACGAGCGCCTCGGCTATGAACCCGCTGCGCCACACCTCGCGCGCGGCCTCGATCTGCGCCACCCGCGCGTCACCTGCCGGGGCGCCCTCCGCCTTCGCCTTGGCTTCCGCCTCCGCCGTCAGGCGCCGCCAGGTCGCGGCGAGCGCGGGGTTGCCGAACAGCTCTCCGGGGCGGGGGGACCGGCCGCCGGGGAGGTAGACCTCGGCCGACGAGGGCCACTCACGCTCGAAGAGCTGCCGTACCGTCTCCACGGTCTCGCCGACCCGCTCGACGGGAGCGTGCCCGTCCTCCGCATATCCGATGGCGTACTTCAGTACGTCGGCGAGCGGCTTCGTGCCGTGGTCCCGCAGGAGCAGCATCCACGCGTCGAAGGCGCCGGGCACGGCGGCGGCGAGCGGGCCGGTGCCGGGCACGAGTTCCAGGCCGAGGGAGCGGTAGTGGGCCACCGTGGCCCCGGCCGGCGCGGGCCCCTGCCCGCAGAGCACGCGCACCTCGCCGCCCGCGGGGGCGAGGATGATCGGGACCTCGCCCGCGGGCCCGTTCAGGTGCGGCTCGACCACGTGCAGGACGAATCCCGCCGCGACCGCGGCGTCGAAGGCGTTGCCGCCGTCCTCCAATACGGCCATCGCGGACTGGGAGGCCAGCCAGTGGGTGGACGACACCATGCCGAAGGTGCCCTGCAGAGTGGGACGCGTCGTGAACATAGGCCCTCTCACCTCGCTGTTTCGCCCTCCTGGCCCGGGAGTTGGGCGCGCGGGACGGACGTGCGGCTTCCCCGCTCACCAGGAGGCTATCGATCACCCCGCACCCCTTGGTCCCCGCCTCCGGCCCGGAGCGGGGGCCGACGAGCTGTACCGTGCGCTGCCCGAGCGCCCGTGGCATCCATCGCCGAGGAGGACTTCTGATGCGCAGCGTGACCTGTTCGATGAGCGTTTCACTGGACGGCTACATCGTCGGACCGGACGGCCGTTTCGACTGGACGGCGCCCGGCAAGGAGGTCTTCCGCTTCGCGAGCGACGAGGTGCGTGCACTCGGCGTCCACCTGCTGGGGCGACGGCTGTACGAGACGATGCTGTACTGGGAGACCGCCGACCGGGACCCGGCGCCCACCGCCGCACTGGACTGGGAGAACGCCGACCAGGACCTGCTCGGCTTCGCCGCGCTCTGGAAGGCGCTCCCCAAGGTGGTGTTCTCCACCACGCTGTCGGAGGTGCGGGGCAATGCCCGCCTGGCCTCCGACGGCCTGGCAGCGGAGATCGAACGGCTTCGGGCGGAGCCCGGGGACGGCGACATCGCGATCGGCGGCGCGACGCTCGCCGCCGAGGCGGCCGCGCTGGGGCTGATCGACGAGTACCGGATCAGGGTCTACCCGACGCTGGTCGGCGGCGGCGTTCCGCTCTTTCCCCGGCGCGAGCGCCGGACGGATCTCGAACTCGTCGAGACCCGTACCTTCAACACGCAGGTCGTCTACCTCCGCTACCGCGTGGCGCGCTCCAGGACCTCATCGCCGCCCCGGCATCCGAGGGGCTAGCGGACGTCGACGTAGTCCTCGCTTCCGTAGTCCGCGTAGGAGGAGGCGGTCGTGTCGGTGTAGCGCATCTGCCAGGTGCCGTCGCGCTGCGCGGTGAACTTCTTGCTGAACGTGCCGTCGGTCAGCGTCTTGGTGCTGCCCAGTTCCTGCCACGCGGAGCCGGCCGTCGCGGCCTTGAACCAGACGCGGATCTTCTGGCCGCCGTACGGCCGCCAGGTGGACCCCGCCTTCCGCATCAGGCCGCCCTTGGCCGTGAGCGTCGCCCCCTTGCGCACGCCCTCGGGCGAGACACCGTCGTTCCAGATCTTGGTGTACGTGCGGCCGAGGTCGAAGCCCGCGCCGTTCACGCCGGCGTTCACGAGGCGGAGCCGCCACTGGGCACCCGCATCCCCCTTCTTCGGCGAGGACGCCGTGAAGGTCGCGCCGTACGCGGCGTCGAAGGTGCCGGTGCTCGACCAGGTCCCGCCCGCGGAACGGCGGTCGATGGACACCTTCGCCTTGGTCCCCGCCGGGTACGAGCCCTGCGTGACACCGAGCTTTCCGGTGAAGGTGACCTTGCGGTACTTGCTCACCCCGGCCTTGACGTTCGACAACGCGCTCGTCCGAGGGGGCGTGGCCAGCGTGAAGGAGTGCGGGGCCGATGCCGTGAACCAGTTCGAGGCGGTCGGCAGGACGCTCACCTGCCCGCCCTGCTTGACGGTGTACGCCGTGGAGAAGGCGCCGTTCGCACCGCTCACGACGGTCCCGTCACCGATCCGCACCTCGGCGGCCAGCGGCTTCTCGGTGCCGTCGTCCGCGATACGGGTGAGCTTGCCGCGGACGGGGATGTCGCTGCCGTACGGGGCGGTGACCGTGCCGGTGGGGGTGTCCACCGTGAGCTTCAGCGGCTGCTTGCGGAAGGGCAGGGTCAGCGACTCGTACTGCTGGTCGAACATGTACTCGTAGGTGGTGGCGGTGCTGTACTCGTCGAAGTGCTGGGAGGACGTGAAGCGCCCCGCCTCGTCCGTCCACACCCATCCCTCGCCGTGGGCCTCGCGGGCGCGGTAGTACAGGCCCACTCCGGCGAACGGCTTCACCTCGTGGGTCCGGGGGTCCTCGGCCACCACGGACCCGGAGACCGTGAGGTCGGCGTTGTCGTAGGAGATCCACGGGCGGCTGCTGGTGAGGGTCAGCTTGGGGTTGAGACCGTAGTTGAGATAGCCGGTCGACGGCTCGACGACCTCGTCCGGCTGCCCCTCCCTCGCCACGACGTCGATCACGTAGGCGCCCATGGAGGGCAGGGTGACCGGCTCGGACCTGAAGGTGTCCTCGTAGCAGTCCTCCGTGTCGGGACATGCCTCGGTGCCGTCGAGGCGGACATCGGCGAGGACCCTGCTGTCGTTCTTCGCGTGAATCCTGAGCGTGACGTCCTCCGGGCGGAAGCGCGAGGACATGTGCTCATAGAGGGCGTAGACCTTGCCCCCTTCCACCACGGTTTCCGTCCGGCTCTTCGCACTGCCGCCACCCGCGTGCGCCGCGGGCGCGGCGACCAGTGCGGCAGCGCAGACCGCCATGCTCGTGGCCAGCGCTGCCGTGAACTTCTTCAAGACGTGAACTCCCCCATCGGGTTTTGCCATACGTACGAGCGTTTGACCTGCGAGGGGGGTGCGGGGTTGCGCGACTGCGTGCCTCAATTCGGTTCCGTCGCGCTGTCGCGCCGCAGCCGTTTCCGCACCGCATCATGGCTTCGTGGCGGCAGAGAACGTGCAGTACACCGAGGACGGTCACTTCATCGTCGTCAAGGGGCGGCGGTGGCGGGCCACCGATCCCCGTGTGCCCGACGACGTGAGAGAGCGGCTGGTCCGCCATCTGATGGCGGCCCGCAGGGCCGTTGCCGCCGCGGGTGACGACGCGGAGGCGCGGGGGGCCGCCCGGGCGCGTGTGCAGCTCGCCAAGACGGGGCTGGGGGAACGGGGCACGGCCTGGTGGGAGCAGTCCCTCGCCGAGCGGCGCCGGCGGTGGGAGGACTGCCTGCGGCGCCTGGACGAGGAGGCGAGGGCCGGGGCCGCCTGAGCCGCACGGTCCGGGAGGGCCTTACGTGGTGGATCAGGGGTGATCGGGCGTACCGCAGTTGTGCCCCTTTCGGGGACGGCGGATTCTGGAGCAATGAACGAGGCTGATGTGGCGGCATGACTGCATGGAACGCGGAGCAGAGCACCGACTTTCGTGGGCCCCTCGACGTCACCAGGGCGGCCACGGCGGTCGTCGACGCCCGGGACACCGTCATCGGGTGGAGCGACGCGGCGGAGCGGCTCCTCGGCCATCGGCTCCAGGAGATCGTCGGCCGGCCCCTGACCACGTTCCTGTCGTCACCCGGCACGACGCCCGCCCTCCGCCCCCTCTCCCCCGGGTCCTGCGGTGACGAGGTCCGCGTGGCCCGGCACCGGGACGGGCGCGAGCTGATCGTCGCCATGGCGGTCTGCGCCCTGCGAGGGAGGGACGACGGCTCGACGCTGCGCGTCCTCGTCATCACTGAGCTGGCGGATCTCCGGTTGTGGGAGGCCCGGCAGTCCCTGTTGCACGGCCTTGCCACCCAGTCCCCCGTCGGCCTCGCCATCTACGACACCGACCTCTGCCTGACCTGGTGCAATACGGCGTACGAGCGGGACATGGGGCGGCCACTCGCCGAGTTCCGCGGTGCTCGGGCCGATGAGCTGTACTCGGAGGGGAAGTTCGTGACCAGGGGGCACCCGCCCACTCTCGACGCCGTCATGCGTCATGTCCTGGACACCGGCGAGCCCTTCCTGGACCTGCACTTCCAGGGACGCCCGCCCAGCGACCCGGAGACGGACCACCTCTGGTCCTGTGCCTACTACCGGCTGCAGGACGCCGACGGGAACGTGTTCGGAGTGTGCGAGGACGCCTTCGACATCACCGACCGCTACCGGGCACAGCGGCGGCTCGCCCTGCTCGTCGAGGCGGGCCGCGGCATCGGGACCGCCCTCGACGTGCTGGCCACCGCCGAGAAGATCACCGAGGTGGCCGTACCGGAGTTCGCCACCACGGTCACGGTCGACCTCGCGAAGCCGGTCCTCGATGGCGAGGCACCGGCCACCAGCGGCGCGGCGGCGATGTCGCTGGTGCGGGTCGCCCGCTGCCCGGCGAAGGAGACAGAAGACGCCGAGGTCCTGCGCCCTCCTCGCCACAGCCCCATCGCCTATCCACCCGGGTCCCCGCAGGACCGCTGTCTCTCCTCCGGCGGGCTCGTGCTCGACGACACCGTCCTCGTCGTGCCGTTGCGGGCCGGGAACAGCGTGCTGGGGCTCGTCACCTTCCTCCGCGAGGCGCCGGCCGCCACGTTCGACAGCGGTGAGGTGGCGCTGGCCGACGAGTTGGTCGCCCGCACGGCCGTGTCCATCGACAACGCACGCCGCTTCACCCGCGAGCGCACCGCCTCCCTCGCCCTCCAGCGCCAGTTGCTGCCGCAGCGGCTGCCCGAGCAGTCGGCGGTCGATCTGGCCTACCGCTACCTGCCCACGGACGACGTGACGGGGGTCGGCGGTGACTGGTTCGACGTCATTCCGCTGTCCGGGACCCGGGTCGGGCTCGTGGTCGGGGACGTGGTCGGCCACGGGTTGCAGGCGGCCGCGACCATGGGTCGGCTGCGTACGACCGTGCGCGCGTTCGCCCAGATGGACATGGACCCCGTCGAGCTGCTGTCGCGGCTCGACGATCTGGTGGGGCAGTCGGCGGAGGAGCAGGGCGGCGAGCGGGGGGCCTCCGACGGTGCGTACACCGATGTGACCACCGGGGCGACCTGTCTCTACGCGGTCTACGACCCGGTCTCGCGGCGCTGCGTCATGGCCAGGGCCGGGCATCTGCCGCCGGCGGTCGTCGATCCGGACGGGCAGGTGTCCTTCCCCGACCTGCCGGCCGGCCCGCCGCTGGGCCTCGGCGGCCTGCCGTTCGAGTCCCTGGAGATCGAGCTGCCGGTGGGCAGCCTGCTGGCTCTCTTCACCGACGGCCTGGTCGAGGCCCGGGACCGCGACATCGACCACGGGCTCGACACCATCGGACGGGTGCTCGGCGACCGGCACGCGTCCCTGGAAGAACTGTGCGACCGGGCCGTCACGGAACTCCTGCCGGGCGGCTCGACGGCGGACGACACGGCCCTGCTGCTCGTCCGCACCCGCGAACTCGACACCGCGCAGGTCGCCGAGTGGGAGGTGTCCGCGGAACCGGTCGCCGCAGGCCGTGCCCGGGACCTGGCCACCCGGCAGCTGCACCGGTGGGGCCTCGAAGAGCTGTCGTTCACGACCGAGCTCGTCGTCAGCGAGCTGGTGACCAACGCGGTCAGGTACGCGGACGGTCCGATCCAGGTACGCCTCATCCGGGACCGCACCCTGCTGTGCGAGGTCGCCGACACGGGCCACACCTCACCGCACCTGCGCCACAGCGGCGAGGACGACGAGGGCGGGCGCGGCCTGTTCATCGTCGCGCAGCTCGTCCAGAGATGGGGCACGCGCTACACGCCCTCCGGCAAGACCATCTGGACCGAGCAGGCCTTCCCCACGACGGTCTGAGCCGCCCGTACGCATCCCAACGCCCCCGCCCGCCGCTCACGCCGCTCACGCCGCGAACAACGACTCGATCCGGTCCGCCGCCGGCCGCAGCCCGGTCAGCCGCTCGACCCCCGGCGCGTACGCCCCAGCCCCCGTCGACCAGCCCGGCCCCGCGACAAGCACGGTGGGATGCGTACGCGCGCCCCGCACGCCCCACTCCGCCTCCGCGACGAGGTGCACCAGCGCGCGGTCGGCGGTGTTGCGCGAGTGCGCCCAGAGCACCACGGCCGAGGGGCCGATGCGCCGCACCGCCTCGTACAGCGCCTCCGCGGGGAGGGCGGCGCCGAACATCCTGGTGGGCAGGCCCCGTTCGCCGAGGACCGCGGTGAGGGCCTCCAGCGCGAGGGTGTGCTGCTCCCCGGGTACGCAGGTGAGCAGCACCGGCGCGAGGGGCACCGTCGTGAGCGGCGGGGCGTCGGCCGCGGCGGTGTCCTCGAGGTCCGGGACGCGGCGCAGGACACAGGAGACGTGCCAGGAGAGCAGATGCTCGACCTCCACGTACCGCTCGCCGCAGGACGCCCATTTGCGGCCGATGGCGTGCAGGGCGGGGGCCATGACCTCCTCCCACCCCTTGGTGAAGCCGTACGCGGTCACCGTGGTCCGCAGCTGCGCGTCGACGGCGGGCGCGTCGAGCCGCACCGCCGCCCTGGCGAGGCCGCGGCACTCCTGACGGACGGTGCCGAGGGAGAGTTCGCCGGGGTCGCTCCCGCGTCGGGGCCGCGGCACCTCGGCCCCGGCTTCCCGCAGGGCCAGCCGCGCGGCCTCCGCCGGCGGTACGCCGAGCGCGGTCAGCCGGCACATCTCCTCCACGCGGCCCACGTCCCCGGCGCTCCAGCGGCGGTGCCGGCCCTGCTCGCGGCGGTGGGCGGGCCCGATGCCGTACCGCCGCTCCCAGGTGCGCAGCGTGGTCGGCGCGACGCCCAGTCTGCGGGCGACGGACCCCGTGGTCAGTGCGGGTTCGTCCGTGCTCCGCCGGGAGGGGTCCGGCTGCCCTGTAGCGCCCATCCCGCGACGATACGACGCACAAGCGCTGCGAGTTGTCGTCTTCGGGGACTGTCACCAGTCTGAGAGCGACTTCGGCCTCCGGACGAGGAGTACGCGCTCGGTGCGGGCTGCGCGCGTCGCGGGACGGCCCGGGACGCCCGTCCGGTCCGGAGTACCCGGTGTTGGGCAACTCTTGGAGCCTTGGAGGCAGAACTATGGAAATCACGGGCGCGAACGTCCTGGTGGTCGGTGCCACCGGCGTCCTCGGCGGGCTCGCCGCCTGCGCCTTGGCGGAGCGCGGCGCGCGGGTGGCGCTCGCGGGCCGCAACCCGGTGCGGCTCGCCGCTCTCGCCCAGGACCTCGGCGACGTACCCGCCCGGAGCTTCGAGGCGTGCGACCTGGACCAGTGCACCGCGCTGGGGCCGTGGGCTGCGCGGTTGTTCCCGCGGCTCGACGGGGTCCTCGTGACGGTGGGGGCCGCGGGTTTCGGCGCCGTCGAGGACGTGTCGAACGCGGCGGCCGGGCACCTGCTCACGGTGAACGCGCTCTGTCCCATGGCGGTCCTGCGGGGCGCGGCTCCGGTGACGGCGGACAAGGGGTTCCTGCTTGCGGTCACCGGGCCCGACCGCGCCGGACGCCTCGCGGGCAGCGCGGACTACACCGCCTCCAAGGCGGCGTTGAGCGGCTGGCTCGGCGTGCTCGCGGAGGAACTCGCGCCGCGCGCCGTCGCGGTCCACGACTTCCGCGCACCGCATCTGGACACCGGCTTCACCGAACGGCCGCTCATCGGCAGTCCGCCCGCGCTGTCGCCGGGCACCGACGCGCTGTCGACGGCGCTGTCCCTGGTGGACAGGATCGCCTCGGCCTGAGAGCCCGTCTTTGAGAGGCGTCGTCATGCGATACCCCTGGCCTGCTTGAAGCGACTGAGTCCGTCGGCCAGTTCGACGAGCGGCTCGGGGTAGTCGTAGCGCGCCCGCTCCGCCGCCCGCAGCTTCCACGGTTCGTGGACCGCCGGCCCGCGCAGCTCGCCGAGTTCCGGCACCCAGCGGCGTACGTACGCTCCGTCCGGGTCGTAGCGCTTGGCCTGGAGCACGGGGTTGAGCACCCGGTTGGGGCGGCTGTCCGTGCCGGTTCCCGCCACCCACTGCCAGTTGAGCTGGTTGTTGGCGAGGTCGCCGTCGACCAGGAGCCGCCGGAAGTGGCGGGCGCCGACCCGCCAGTCGACGTAGAGCGTCTTGGCCAGGAAGCTCGCGGTCAGCAGTCTGCCGCGGTTGTGCATCCAGCCCTCGTGCAGCAGCTGGCGCATGGCCGCGTCGACGATCGGGTACCCGGTGCGTCCCTCCTGCCACGCGGCGATGTCCTCGCGCGCCGACTCCTCGGAGCGCCAGCGGTCGCCGCGCGTGCGGTAGTCGGCGGTGGCCGCGTCGGGGCGCGCGGCGAGCACCTGGTGGTGGAAGTCGCGCCAGCACAGTTGCCGGACGAAGTCCTCGGCGCCCCGGGACGTCCGCCTGCCCGCGTCGCGGACGAGTTCGGCGCCGGACAGCGTGCCGAAGTGCAGATGCGGCGAGAGCCTGGACGTGGCGTCGCCCGCCAGGTCGTCGTGGGTCTTGTCGTACCTGTCGATGCCGTCGCGCAGCCACGCCTTCCACCGCGCGCGGCCGGCGCTCTCACCGCCCTTGGCGAGCCCCGGCGAGAGCCCCTTCACCCGGTCCCTGGCGGGCAGGGGGTCGGAGCGGACGTCGTCCGGTACGCGCACGGTGCGCGGGGCGGCGAGGACGGCCCGCACGCCCTGCGCCGACCAGCGGCGGTAGTAGGGGGTGAAGACGGCGAAGTGGCCGGAGCCCGCGGGGGTGACGGCGCCGGGCTCGACCGCGGTGATCACGGCGTCGTGGACGTGCAGGTGTTTCCCGTCCGCTTCCAGTGCCGCGCGCAGCCGCTTCTCGCGGGCGTGCGCGTACCGGCTGACTCCGGCCGCCATGTGCACCTCGTCGGCGTCCGTCGCCCGGACGACGGCCCGCACCTCGTCGACGGGGTCACCGGCGCGCACGACGAGCCGGCCGCCGCGGTCCCGCAGCCGCCGGTCGAGGTCGGTCAGGCAGTCGGCGAGGAACGCCTCGCGGTTGGGGCCCGAGCCGCCGATGCCGCCGATGGTCCGGTCGAGGACGAAGAGCGGCACCACGGCGTCCGCGCGCTTGACGGCGGCGCGCAGCGGCGGGTGGTCGTGCACCCGCAGGTCGGAGGTGAACAGGACGACGGAGATGCGCATGGGGTGGGCTCCAGTGGACGAGTGCCTCGGGCACGTGGCGCGGTGCCGGTGCCGACCGCTGTCCCCACTTTCCGCCGGACCGGCTCCGGGGCCGCGCCGTGCGGCGCGTGTTGCCCCCATATGGCGCGCGGAAAGGGACATTCCCCTACTCGGTTAGCGTGGGGGGACGATTCGGAACAGTGAGCCGAGGGCGGCTGCGCCCCTCGGGCATGGAGGAAGCACGTGCACGGTGAGTACAAGGTCCCCGGCGGCAAGCTCGTCGTGGTCGATCTGGACGTCGAGGGCGGCGCACTGCGGAACACGCGCGTGGCCGGTGACTTCTTCCTCGAACCCGACGAGGCGCTCGACGCGATCAACGGCGCGCTGGACGGCGCGCCCTCCGACACGGACGCCGCGGGTCTCGCCGCCCGCATCGACGCCGCGCTCCCCGAGGGCACCGTCATGTACGGCCTGACCTCGGACGGCATCGGCGTCGCCGTCCGCCGCGCCCTGGCCCACGCGACGGACTGGACCGACTACGACTGGCAGCTGGTCCACGAGGGGCCGCAGCCGCCCGCGCTGCACATGGCGCTCGACGAGGTGCTGACCCAGGAGGTCGCGGCGGGCCGGCGCCCGCCGACCCTGCGCGTCTGGGAGTGGGCCTCGCCCTCCGTGATCATCGGCAGCTTCCAGTCGCTGTCCAACGAGGTCGACGCGGAGGGCGCCGCCCGGCACGGCGTCGAGGTGGTGCGCAGGATCTCCGGCGGCGGCGCGATGTTCGTGGAGCCGGGCAACACCATCACGTACTCCCTGTCCGTCCCTGACGCCCTCGTCCAGGGGCTCTCCTTCCAGGACAGCTACGCCTATCTGGACGACTGGGTGCTCGGCGCTCTCGCCGACATGGGCATCAAGGCGTGGTACCAGCCGCTCAACGACATCGCGACGGACGCGGGGAAGATCGCGGGCGCCGCGCAGAAGCGCATGGTGGCGGTGGGCGGCGGGGCGGGCGCCGTGCTGCACCACGTGACGATGTCGTACGACATCGACGCGGACAAGATGCTCGACGTGCTGCGCATCGGCAAGGAGAAGCTGTCCGACAAGGGCACGCGGAGCGCCAAGAAGCGCGTCGATCCGCTGCGCCGCCAGACCGGTCTTCCCCGCGAGACGGTGATCGAGCGCATGATCGACTCCTTCCGCTCCCGCTACGGACTCGCTGAGGGCAGGGTGACTGACGAGGAGCTGGCGCGCGCCGAGGATCTCCTGCGCAGCAAGTTCACGACCCCCGAGTGGACTGCTCGCGTGCCGTAGTCGACGCGCGGGCCGGGTGGTCAGGTCATGACCGGGACGACCGACTCCGCGTACGCGTCGATGACCTCCTCGCGCGCGTCGTGCATCGCGTACACCGCGAACTGGTCGACGCCCAACTCCTTGAGTTCCCGCAGCCGTTCGAGGTGCGCCTCGACGGGTCCGAGGAGGCAGAACCGGTCGACGATCTCGTCGGGCACGAAGGCGGTGTCGGGGTTGCCGGTGCGGCCGTGGTGGCTGTAGTCGTAGCCCTCGCGCGCCTTGATGTACGCGGTGAGGGCCTCGGGCACCATCGAGGAGTGCTCGCCGTACCTGGCGACCAGGTCGGCGACGTGGTTGCCGACCATGCCGCCGAACCACCGGCACTGCTCGCGGGCGTGCGCGAGGTCGTCGCCGACGTAGGCGGGCGCGGCCACGCAGATCTTGACGTCCGCCGGATCGCGCCCGGCACCGGCCGCCGCGTCCCGTACGGCCCTGACCATCCACCGCGTCAGATACGGGTCGGCGAGCTGCAGGATGAACCCGTCGGCCTTCTGCCCGGCGAGCGCGAGCGCCTTCGGGCCGTACGCCGCCATCCACACCGGCAGCCTGCCGTTTCGCACCCACGGCAGCCGCAGGGTCTGCCCGCCGACGTCGGCCTCGCGGCCCTCGGCGAGGTCACGGATGACGTCGATCGACTCGCCGAGCCTGGCCAGGGTGTTGGGCTTGCGCCCGGCGACGCGCATCGCGGAGTCACCGCGCCCGATGCCGCACACGGTGCGGTTGCCGTACATGTCGTTGAGCGTGGCGAAGGTGGAGGCCGTGACCTCCCAGGTCCTGGTGCCCGGGTTGGTGACCATGGGGCCGACGGTCAGTCGCGTCGTATGCTCCAGGATGCGGCTGTAGATGACGAACGGCTCCTGCCACAGGACGGACGAGTCGAAGGTCCAGCCGTAGCGGAAGCCGCCCCGCTCCGCGCGCCTCATGAGGCCGACGACCTCCGAGGCGGGCGGGTCGGTCTGCAGTACGAGTCCGAAATCCATTGCCCCGACTCCTCACGCACGTCACGCAGGTCGAATGACACCCGGGAAGCCGCCCGAGGGAGCCGGGAGCCGTCCGGGAAGGGACAATCCTCGGCTTCCGGCCGGAGCTTGGCAAGAGGGACACGACGGCCGTCGGGCGGCGCCGTCAGAGCGCCATGGCGGGCAGGGCGTCCGGCACGCCGTCGAGGTCCTCGTGGCTGATGGAACGGATCCGGCCCTCGTCCAGGGTGAGGATCCGGTCGGCGGCGGCGAGGCCCGCCCGTTCGTGCGTGACCAGGAGCGTGGTACGGCCGCGGGTGGCGTCGAGGATGTCGGCGAGCACCGCGGCCGCGGTGTCCGGGTCGAGGCCCTCGGTGGGTTCGTCCAGGACGAGGACGGGCGGGTCGGCGAGCAACGCGCGGGCGAGGAGCAGGCGTTGGCGCTGACCGCCGGAGACCGTGGCGCCGTCCCCGCCGAGTACCGTCTCCCAGCCGCCCGGCAGCGACTCGATCCAGTCCAGGATGCGCGCCCTGCGGGCCGCGTCGCGCAGCTCCGCGTCGGTGGCGTCGGGGCGGGCGAGGACCAGGTTGGCGCGGATGCTCGCGTGGAAGACGTGCGCGTCCTGGGTCATACCGGTGATCGCGCGGCGGGCGTCGGCGCCCGCGCAGTCGCTCAGTTCGCGCCCACCGACGCGGACGCTGCCCGCTTCGTAGGGGACGAACCGCATCAGCGCCGCGATCAGCGTCGACTTGCCGGACCCGCTGGGGCCGAGGAGCACGACGCGGTGGCCGCTCGGCACCCGCAGGTTCACCCCGTCAAGGGCCGGGGGCCCGCCGGCGGTGTGGCGCACCCGCAGGTCGCTGATGACCACGTCGAGCGGCCCTTCGGCGGGCAGCGGGGCCGGGTCGGCGGGGTCGGCGACCGGCGCGGGGGTGTCGAAGAGGTCGGCGAGGCGCTGCGCGGAGGCGCGCACCTCGGCGAAGCGGCGGGCCGCCGCGGGCAGCGGCGCGAGCGCCTCGAAGGAGACGAGGGCGAGCACCGCGAGGACGGTGAGCTGCACGGCGGGCAGGTCGCCCGATGCGTGGGCGCGCAGCGCGAGCCAGGTGACGCCGACCGTCGCCGCGCCCTGGAGTACGAGCACCACGGCCTGGGCGAGCGAGGTGGTCAGCGCCTTGTGGCGTTCGAGGCGGGCGATCCGGGCCGCGACGTCGCGCGCCCGGTCGTGGACGCGGCCGCGGGCGCCGTACGCGGCGAGGTCGGCGGCTCCCTGGGTCAAGTCGACGGTGACGGCGGAGAGTTCGGCGCGCGCCGCCTTCTCCGCGCGGCCCGCGCGCCGGGACAGCGCGAGGACGAGGGCGGGCACGAGGAGTCCCGCCACGGCGAGCAGGACACCGAGCAGCACTCCGGCCCCCGGCAGCAGCACCACGACCATGCCGGTGGCGGTCGCGGCGACCACGAACGCCGCCGTGGCCGGGATCATCACCCGAAGGAGCAGGTCCTGGGCGGCGTCGACGTCGTCGACGAGCCGGGTCAGCAGGTCGCCGCTGCGGAAGGCGGGGGTGCCGGCCGGGGCGAGCGGCACGAGCGCCTCGTACACCCGGGCGCGGAAGCCGGCCACGGCCCGCAGCACGCCGTCGTGGCCGAGGAGCCGGTCGATGTAGCGCAGTGCGCCGCGTCCCAGGGCGAGCGCGCGTACGGCGACGATCGCGACGCTCACCGCGGCGATCGGCGGCTGTTCGGCGGCGCGGGTGATCAGCCAGGCGGCGGTGGCCATCAGGGCGGCGGCGGCGAGTTCGCTGCCTGCGGCGGCGAGCGCGGCGGGCAGCAGCCTGCGCCAGTAGGGCAGGAGGTGGTGCAGGAGGCGGACGGTGGGGCGGGGCCCGCGGGGGCGCCCGGGGGCGGCGGCTTCGGTGTACGTGGTCATGAGGCCACCAGCCTTTGCGTGGGCGGGAGTTCGGGGTGGGCGGGGAGCGCCGGGGCCGGCGGGAGGTGGATGCCGCCCGCCCGGACCGTGATGATCCGGTCGGCGTGCGGCAGCAGGCTCGTGCGGTGGGCCACCACGATCGAGGTGCGGCCCCGCATGAGGGCGACGGTGGCGCGGGTGACGGCGGCCTCGCTCTCGGGGTCGAGGTGCGCGGTCGGTTCGTCCAGGAGGAGGACGGGGGCGTCCTTGAGGAAGGCGCGGGCCAGGGCGATCCGCTGGCGCTGGCCCGCGGAGAGCCCGGCGCCGTGCTCGCCGAGCGGTGTGTCGTACGCCTGGGGCAGCTCCTCGACGAAGAGGTCGGCGGACGCGGCGCGGGCCGCCTCGCGCACCTCCGCGTCGCTCGCACCGGGGCGTCCGAGGCGGATGTTCTCGGCGACGGAGGCGGCGATCAGGTGCGGGCGCTGCGGCACCCACGCGACCTGGGCGCACCAGTCGTCGGTGCCGATGTCCGCGAGGTCGGTGCCATCGGCGGTGACCCGTCCGGAGGTCGGGGCGACGAAGCCGAGGAGCAGCGAGAGCAGGGTGGACTTGCCCGCGCCGCTGGGGCCGATCAGGGCGACGTGCTCGCCGGGTTCGATCGTCAGGCTGACGTGGTGGAGGGCGGCTGCGGCCCGGTCGGGGTACTGCACGGTGACGTCGTCGAGGCGCAGTCGGGCGGTGCGGGCGTCGGGGGCGGGGGCGCGGTCGGCGGGGGCCGGTGCCGCGTCCTCCTCGTCGAGGGTGGTGAAGACCCGTTCGGCCACCGCGATGCCTTCGGCACTGTCGTGGAAGGCGCCGCCCATGGCGCGCAGCGGGAGGTACGCCTCGGGGGCGAGGAACAGGACGATCAGGGCCGTGTGCAGGCTGACGTCGCCGTGCAGCAGCCGCAGTCCGACCGGTACGGCGACCAGCGCCACGGAGAGGGTGGCGACGGTCTCGAGGACCAGTGAGGAGAGGAAGGCGACGCGCAGGGTGCGCATGGTGGCCCGCCGGTGGGCGTCGGCCATCTCGCGCACCACCTTGGTCTGGTGGCGTTCGCGGCCGAACGCGCGCAGGGTGGGCAGTCCGGCCACCACGTCGAGGAAGTGGCCGCCGAGGCGGGAGAGCAACCGCCATTGGCGGGCCGTCCGTTGGGCGGTGTGCATGCCGACGAGAGCGCCGAACACGGGGATCAGCGGCAGGGTGATGAGGATGATCAGCGCGGATGTCCAGTCGGTCCACCACACGCTGGCGACGACCGTGAGGGGGACGACCGCGGTGGCCGCCATCGTGGGCAGGTAGCCGACGACGTAGGGGTCGAGGGCGTCGAGGCCCCGGGTGAGCAGGGTGGCGGTCTCGCCGTGGCGACGGGCCGCGAGCCGCAGGGGGTTGGTGTGCTCAAGGCGTCCGGTGACGCGGTCGCGCAGGGTGCGTTTGGCGTCGGCCGCGGCGCGCTGGGCGAGCACGCCGCGGAGCCAGGTCAGCAGGGCGCGCGCCGCCATGACGGCGCCGAGCGCGGCCAGCGGTCCGACGCGCAGCGCGTGGTCGGCGAAGCCGTCCGCGAGGACGGTCGCGAGCAGGACCGCCTGGGTGACGATGAGCCCGGCGCCCGCCAGGGCCAGTACCGAGGAGTACGTCATATGGCGCCGCAGCACTGGGATTTCCCGCATCAGGCGGCGTTCGACGGGCTTCATCGTGGGGGTCCCTCTCGTCGCTTTCCGGGGGTCAGAAGTAGCTGGGGTGACGTTGGCCCGTCCGCCCCCGGAAGGCCCACCAGCTCCAGAACTGGTAGGCGAGGATCGTCGGGATCACCAGGACCCCGAAGCCGCTCAGGATCTTCAGCGTGGCGTCGTCGGTGATGGCGTGGTCGATGTCCAGACCGGCGCCGGCCCCGGTGGTCAGGAGGTACGGGTAGTGGCCCGCCCCGAGGAGCAGCACGGGCAGCGCGGTCGCGGCGCAGGTGGCGACGAACGCGAGGACGTTGTGCCCGCGGGTGAGGTACCACCAGCCCGCGGCGAGGGCCGCCACGAACGCGGCGGTGATGACCGCCGAGGTCGCGCGGTTCGTCATCGAGGCGCCCTCGCCGAAGAGCGTGAGGAGCAGCGCGAGCGCTCCCACGACACCGGCTCCGGTGATCAGGCTCGCGCCCATCTTCCGTGCCTTGGCGCCGGTTTCGGGGCCCGAGCGGAGTGCGACGAAGGTCGCGCCGTGGGCGGCGAAGAGCAGCAGGGTGGTGACGCCGCAGACCAGCACGAAGGGCGTGAAGACCTCGCCGAGGCCGATGTGGAAGCTGCCGTCGGCGCGGCGGGGCACGCCGTGGAGCAGCAGGCCCACGACGAGGCCCCAGCACACGGCGGGCACGCCGCCGCCGACGACGATCAGGGCGTCCCACATCCGGCGGCCCCGCGCGCTGTGGGAGCGGCGGCGCAGCTGGACCGCGGCGTTGCCGAGGACCAGCCCCGCGAGGATCGCCACGATCAACGGGTACATGCCGGACAGGAGGGTGCCTTCCAGGTGCGGGAAGGCGCCGAACAGGACGCCGGCGAAGGCGACCAGCCAGACCTCGTTGCCCAGGAAGAACGGCGCGATGGCGTCGAGGGCGGCGTTCCCGCTGGTGCGCTTCTCCTCCTCATCCTTTCGGCCGAGGAAGGGGTGCAGCATCTGTGCGCCGTAGTCGTAGCCGCCGAGTACAAAGTACCCGGCGAGTAGCAGGCCCAGCAGGGCCAGCCAGACGGTCTCCAGACTCATCTCGCTCAACTTTCCGTTACAGCAGGGGAGTTCATGGCGGGGGTGCCGGGCGGTTCCGGCTCAGAAGGCGGGCACCGGCTGCTTCTCGTCGGCGCTGCCCTCCGGCCCGTCGGGGACGTCGTCCGGGAGCGGTTCGTTGACGCCGAGCTGGGTGGCGTCGGGGCCGCGCAGGGCGAAGCGGGTGATCAGGGTCCAGTTGGTCACGGCCAGCGCCACGAAGATGGCGATGAACAGGACGCAGGACAGCAGCAGCGAGGTCCTGCCGACGTTGGAGAGCGCGTCCTCGACCGTCAACTGGCCGTACACGAGCCAGGGCTGGCGGCCCACCTCGCGGACGATCCAGCCGCCCACGGAGGCGATGAAGGGGAAGGGGATCGTCGCCACCATGACCCACGACGCCCAGCGCCAGCGCATCAGCCGGTCCTTCCACAGAAGGATCAGGGCGATGGCGGTGATGGTGGACACGGTGTTGCCGATGAGCGACATGGCGTCCATCGAGATCCGCATCGTGTCCTGCCACGGCACGTAGTTGCCGGGGCCGTGCTCCTTGACGAGCTGGGCCTGCAACTCGGCGACGCCGCTGTTCTCCAGGACCGCGTCCTTCATGGGCTGGGTGCGCTCGATGATGGGCCGCTGCATCTCGCCGACGACGACGACGAAGAACGAGGCGACCGTCGAGACCCAGAGGCCCAGCTTCAGGGAGGTGCGGAAGAGTTCCCGCTCCTCGGTGTGGCGCAGGAAGTGGTAGGCGCTGATGCCGGCGACGAAGCAGCCGCCCGTCGTCAGGGCACCGAGCGAGAGGTGGAGGAGGGCGACCAGGGCGCTGGAGTTGGTGAGCAGCGCCGCGAAGTCGGTCAGGTAGGCGACTCCGTCGCGCACCTCGTAGCCGACCGGGTGCTGCATGAAGCCGTTGGCGATCAGGATCCAGTACCCGGAGGCGTACGCGGTCAGGGCCACGAGCCAGATGAGCGTGACGTGCACACCGCGGCGCAGCCGGCCCCAGCCGAAGATCCACATGCCGAGGAAGGTGGACTCGGCGAAGAACGCGATGAGGGTCTCGAGGGCGAGCGGGGCGCCGAAGACGTTGCCCGCGAACTTGCTCAGGCCGCTCCAGCTGAGTCCGAACTGGAACTCCATGACGAGGCCGGTGACGATGCCGACCGCGTAGTTGATGACGTAGAGCTGACCCCAGAAGCGGGTCATACGCTCCCGGACTGCTCTCTGGGCGGGATCACGGGTGAACGCGGCCCGGGTGTGCATGATCGCCACGATGGGGACGAGCCCCATGGTGAGGATCACGAACAGCCAGTGGATGCCGGTCGTGGCCGCGAACTGGAGTCGGGCCAGATCCGCAGCGCTCATGATGCGACCTTCCTGGGGGGACGGTTTCTGTGGGTGGGCGGTGGACGGTGGGGCCGCCGCTTCGCGTGTGCGGATGCCGGGCTCCGTTGCCCGCCATCCGTGCGGTGACCTCGATGAAGACCGTAGAGAGAATTCCTTATGCATTCCAAGACCGGTTTTGCCATGTGATGATGCCCCTGAAGGCATAAGTGAAGGTGGATCATGGATCTTCTGCAGTTGCGCTACTTCCAGGCCGTCGCCCGTTACGAGCACATCAGCCGCGCCGCGGAGGAGCTGCGCGTCGCCCAGCCCTCGCTCAGCCGCACCATCGCGCGCCTGGAGGGCGAGCTCGGAGTCCCGCTCTTCGACCGGCAGGGCCGCCGCATCCGGCTCAACCAATACGGCACCGTCTTCCTGCGCCACGTCGACCGCGCCCTGAGCGAGCTCGAAGACGCCCGCAGGTCGCTGAGCGACGCCCGCGACACTGCGTTCGGCCGGGTCGGCGTCGCCTCCGAGACCCTCCTGACGATCACCCATCTCCTCGGCAGCTTCCGGGCCGCCTACCCTCGCGCCGACGTCAGGCTCTACCAGTCGAACGCGGAGGAGATGGACCGTCAGCTGCGCGCGAGGGAGGTCGACTTCTGCGTCGCCTCACAGCCGCTGACCGGCGCGAACCTCGACTCGATCGAGCTGGCCCGCGAAGAGGTGCTGCTCGCCGTCCCGCGCGGCCACTGGCTCGACGGCCAGGAGAGTGTGACGATCCGTGAGATCGCCGCGGAACCCTTCGTCACCACCCGCCCGGGCCAGTGGCAACGCACGCTCCTCGACCGGCTGTTCGCGTCCGAAGGGCTCACGCCGCTGATCTCCTGCGAGGGCGACGAACCGGGCGCGAGCCAGGACATGATCAGCGCGGGGCTCGGCATCGGGCTCATCCCGGCCATCTCCCGCCAGGCCGGAACCGATTCCCAGGTCCCGGTCGCCTGGGTGCACCTGAACGCGCCGGACTGCCACCGGGTCCTCACCCTGGTGTGGAACCGCGACACCTACCTCTCCGACGCCGCCGTGAAGTTCCGCGAGTTCACCACCAGCAGGCCGTTCATGACCCACCGCCTCCCCGACCCCCGCCGCGGACGCGGCAACCGGCCCTAGACCTCTCCCGGGTCGCGTCCTGGGTCGCGTCCAGTCGCGCCCTGGGTCGCGTCCCGGCCACCGGCTCCTGGTCCGGCCGGAACTAGTTTGGTACGCTCCGACCCGTTGCCGAGCCCTGGCCCAGGACGTCGCGTGTCCGAACGGCCGGATGGTGTCGGTGAGTTGACCGGGGTGTCGTGTCCCCCGTCGGCCACCGGGCAGCACATCTCCACCTTCCGTCTTTCCACTTGCCAGGCATCCGTGCCACGGCGCGCCCTCGCGTGCGTCCGGATGCCATCGAGGAGCTCCGCCATGCCCAAGATCACGTATGTCGCCGTCGACGGCAACGAGACCGCAATCGACGTCCCGGAAGGCACCAGCGTCATGCGCGGCGCCGTGTTCAACGACATCGACGGCATCGTCGCCCAGTGCGGCGGCAACATGCAGTGCGCCACCTGCCACGTCTACGTGGACGAGACCACCCTCGACAAGCTGGAGCCGCCGAAGGAGCGGGAGGACGAGATGCTCGACTTCACCGCCTGCCCGCGCAAGCCCAACAGCCGGCTGAGCTGCCAGCTCAAGTCGAGCGAGGCGCTGGACGGCCTGATCGTGCACCTCCCCGAGCGGCAGAACTGATGACGGACAGCACCCACCCCGAGTCGGTCGTCGTCGTGGGGGCAGGCCAGGGCGGCTACCAGACCGCGGCCTCCCTCCGCGAGGAGGGCTACACGGGACGCATCACGCTCATCAGCGCCGAGGACGCGCTCCCCTACGAGCGTCCGCCGCTGTCCAAGGCGTACCTCAAGGGCGAGGCCGACGAGTCGCAGCTGTGGCTGCGGCCCGCGACGTACTACGTGCGCCAGTCGATCGACCTGGTCGCCGGCACCGTCACGGAGATCGACCCGGCCGCGCGCACGGTGCGCCTCGCCGACGGCTCCGCGTACGACTACGGGCATCTCGTCCTGGCCACCGGCGCCCAGCCGCGCACGCTCGGCGTGCCGGGCGCCGGGCTGCGCGGCGTGCACACCCTGCGCAGCGCGCAGGACGCCGTCGCGCTGCAGGCCTCGCTGGCCGGGGCCCGCCGGGCCGTGGTGGTGGGGGCCGGGTTCATCGGCCTCGAATTCGCCGCCGTGGCCCGGGAAGCGGGCGTCGAGGTGACGGTCGTCGAGGCGCTCGACCGCCCGCTCGCCCGGGTGGTCTCCGCGCGGACCGCGGAGCACTTCACGCGGCTGCACCGGAGCAAGGGCACCCGGCTGCTGTTCGGCCAGGGCGTCGCGGCGCTGCACGGTGACGGCCGCTCGGGCGTGAGCGCGGTGGAGCTTGCCGACGGCAGCAGGCTGCCCGCCGACCTCGTCCTGGTCGGTGTCGGTGTGAGCCCGCGCACAGAGCTGGCCGCCGCGGCCGGACTTCCGGTGGACGGCGGCATCACCGTCGACGCCCATCTGTTGACCGGCGACCCGCACATCTCGGCCATCGGTGACTGCGCGGCATTCCCCCAGGTGCGCTCGGGGAACCGGTTGCGGCTCGAATCCGTGCAAAACGCCGTCGGGCACGCCCAGTCGGTCGCCCGGCGGCTGACAGGAACGGTCCGCGCCTACGACGAACTGCCGTGGTTCTGGAGCGACCAGTTCGCGACGACCGTGCAGATCGCGGGCTTCGACGAGGGTCACGAAACCGCGGTGGCGCTGGGCGACGACCCCGACGCGTTCTCGGTTCTCCTCTTCCGCGGGGAATACCTCCAGGCGGTCGAATCCGTGAACCGTCCCGCCGACCATCTCGCGGCCCGGCGGCTCCTCGCGCAGAGCGCCGCCCTGACGCCCGAGGACGCGTCGGCCCCGGGATTCAGCCTGCGGGAGTACCTGCGGCGCCTGGTCAGGGCCGGGACGGAGGCGCCGGTGCCGCTCTGACGGACGGCGTACGCGCGCGACTGGAATCTTCCATTCCGATTCCCGTCGCGCGCCGATCCGCCATCGATGAATTATGGCGGGAACTTTCCAGTCCCGCTCTTGGAATGTTTAAGAATTTGCGCCCGGAGGGCTTACCGGCATGCGCTCTCAAATTCGCGTGCCACATCGCGTTCATTAGCGAAACATCGAAACAGTGTTGATTTGATTCGTTGAACAAGGCAGGATCGCTCAAAGTCAACGGGGGGCTTCCGGCGACTGCTGTCCGCCCCCTTGGATTCACACACCATTCACAAAGGGGACAGCTATGTCTGATTCCGCCGCGGGTGAGGGTTTTACCGCCTGAGAATCACTACATTACCGCTGGATCGGAGTACGTCAATGGAAGACGTTATACGGGAGATTCGTATCCGCGGGGCTCTGCAGCAACCCGACTGGAGCGACATCTCGCAGCTGAACCGGGTCGGCGAGGCACTGGCCGCCCGCCCCCCGCTGGTGCAGGGGGACGACCTGGCCACCCTGCGCACCCTGCTGGGCAAGGTCGCCGCCGGGCAGGCGATGGTCCTGCAGTCCGGCGACTGCGCCGAGGACCCCCAGGAGTGCACCCCGCGCCACGTGGCCCGCAAGGCGGCCCTGCTGGACCTGCTGGCCGGCTCACTGGGACTGATCACCGGCAAGCCCGTGCTGCGGGTGGGCCGCATCGCCGGCCAGTTCGCCAAACCCCGCTCCAAGCCCACCGAAATGGTCGACGGCGTCGAACTGCCCGTCTTCCGCGGCCACATGGTCAACGGCCCCGAACCCGACGCCGAGAGCCGCCGCCCCGACCCGCTCAGGATCATCACGGGATACATGGCGGCCGGCGACATCGTCGAGAACCTGGGCTGGCGCGACCGCGCCGCGGGCCGCGACGTCGTGGGTCCTGTGGTGTGGACGAGCCATGAGGCGTTGCTCCTGGACTACGAGACGCCGATGGTGCGCACCGACGACAAGGGCCGTCTCTTCCTGGGCTCCACGCACTGGCCCTGGATCGGGGAGCGCACCCGCCAGGTCGAGGGCGCCCATGTGGCGCTGCTCGCCGAGGTCAGCAACCCGGTGGCCTGCAAGGTCGGCCCCGCCATGGAAGTGGACGAACTCCTGGCCCTGTGCGAGCGCCTGGA